>NZ_DAOOUJ010000005.1:0-72786 GCF_035390745.1 Methanosarcina sp.
TCAATATTTGCACAGTTGTCTACTCTGACACCTGTGTTGGTCTGAACCTCAACATAACAGTTGTACATTCTGGAATCACTGGTGCCGGACAAAAATGACACGCCGTCATGTCCTGAGGACTTTATTCTACAGTTGTATACGTCTATTCCAGAACTGTCAGTGATTCTGACACCATCACCATACAGATAGCGGGTGAATAAAATGTCATGTACTTTACTATTGCTCGAAGACCTTAATTTTATGCAGTTTCGATAGTCTCCGTGACCTCCGTCACTGGGGCTGGTTGCTGTACTCTGGAACTGAAGATGAGATATTTCAACGTTGGAAACACCTGATCCGTATATATAGGCAGGTGACCCTTCGGAGTTGCAGACTGAAGAACCAGAACCATAGATTATTGTACTGTCGCCTGCTCCTTTCAGTACTACGTTGGATTTCAAAACTATAGGTGCACTTATCTTATAAGTGCCAGCACTGAGGACAACATATCCAGGGTTACTTGATGTTGCTCCTGAGGCTACAGAATTTATCGCATTATTTATTGCAGTCTGATCATTTGATCCAGACGGACTTACGGTTACTGTATTCTGTGCGCCTAACGCAGCGGGTACGGCTGTTAAAATAAGGCATGTTATAAGGAATAGGGTTCCTATCTGTCTTTTTAGCATCGTATCACCTTTGGGTTGGATTTGGAATTTGAGGGGGGGCTCAAAAACTTTCCAGGGTTATAGTATATCTTTTCCCAAAGCACATACAGCCGTTAAACTAAGACATGTTGTCAGGAATAGGGTTTCCTGCTCCATATTCAGCATCGCATCACCTTGGGTTGGATTTGGAATTTGAGGGACTCAAAAAACTATAGAATAGTTTTTATATTCTCCAACAGTTGATACGGTTGTTAAAAAAATATATTGTCGGGAACAGGGTTCCTGGACTCTTTTTAGCATCGTATCGCCTCTGGATTGGATTTAGAACTTGAGTAAACTCAAAAATTCCAGGATAATCGTATACTTTTTCCCGGATATTTCTCAAAATTCCATATTACGTACTCGTAATGTTTTTTACGTACTCGTAATGTTTTTCCGAACTATCTAATCAGATCAAGTCTATAGTATAGATCTGAATTATGTCGGGTCTATACGGTAATTCAAAAATCTAATTACGTCTGCGTAATATTTTTGAATCTGTCCAATTCGGTTCTCTGCGATTTATGTGGGGCGGACACGTTGCACACAGAGTTTCACTCTCCAATCACATAATAGGGATCAGTTATTGGAGGTGACAGGACCTTCGAAGATCTGGCTCTGGATTTTTTCAAAAACCTGTATTTCAGGATGGTTTTTAAAACCAGTATTTCCTGTCTTGTTAGCCATTACTTCAGGTCAATCAACTCATTTACGAAAATTTTGTTTACTTATATACTCCTGAGTTGACTTTGAAGTTTATGTGGTTCTAGTATAAAATATTTTTGTTATTTTTTAAAATTATTTTATATAGTACTGGGAGACATTTTGGGTATTGTACACACTTTTGTATGTAAAAAAGTGGGTTTTTAAAGAGAAAGTTGTGCCAACTCTGGAGGTAAGTCTGTGAAATCAAAATTTAAGATCGTTTCTTGATTCTGTTTTCATTTTTTCTGAATTTATGGATGTATAATACTCTTTCTTTCCAGCCTGCAAGGGCACTCGATTAATAAGTTTATTCTGTTTCTATCCATTTATTTTCAACAGCCAGGATTTGGCATGAAAGTACTTCCAAATACTTTCATTCTTTGGGCATGTTATTCGATGAATATCATGTGCGTTTTTATCTTTACGGCTAATCGACTTTTTCAAGTAATTTTTTCATAAACCACATCTTACTACAAATTTCTTGAAAACTCTGACTTAAAAGATTTATTTCGGGTTTTTATACAGTGAGAACCATTGTTTATGAATATAATCACTTCACCTGGAAGCGAGGTCTTTTAAATAAGGGCGAATAGGGCAATATATACTAATCATGTGGTATTTATACTTTTTCTCTTGGTAAAATTTATTCTTTCTTTTTTCGCTGTTAGAGTATTTTTTCTTTAATCCCTTCTTTCTTAGCCCTTTTCTTTCTTATGAAATTTCAAAAAATCTTTTATACTCTTAAGATGTTCCTTTAAATGGGGAGGCTTTCTAAGCCAGTGGGGAAACGCATAGTTGCTAAATTCCCATTTATTGAAACTTCCAGTCTAGTTTCACGATAACGTAATATATTTCGTATTGGGGGATTTCATGAACGGTAGTCTTTCGGTTACGGTTGATCTTGAAGATTGGTATCATATTCCTTCAGTCTGCAGTTCTCCTTTTTCGGTTTACAGGAGTGTGGACGAATTTTTTAAGAACTGGCACGGCAAGTATGATTACTTGAGTGAACCTACAAAAAGGGTGCTGGATATTCTTGATGAGTTTAATGTAAATGCTACTTTTTTTGTAGTTGCAGATACTGTTGAACACTACCCGGGATTGGTAGAGTCAATTGTAGATAGGGGGCATGAGCTCGCCTGCCACGGACTGAGCCATGCCTGTAAGATCGACCCTGAGACAAAAAAACAATTAATGAGTGTAGAAGAGTTTGAGCAAAGGACTCTGGCCGCAAAGAAAATGCTCGAAAAAATCAGCGGAGAAAAGTTGATTGGTTACAGGGCACCAAATGCCCTTGTAAGCGGGTGGATGATCGATTCACTCGAAAGAATGGGATTTAAATACGATTCATCTGTTTCGGTAAATTCCTTTTATAACAAAACTGATTCAGCTCTCAGCACAGTTTCGTCTTACCCATATTATCCTGCGCAAAATGAACTTGAAGTAGGTAACGACAGAGACTTTATCGAGTTTCCCTGGGCTTATTGTCAACATGGGCTGAGGTTTCCTGCATCAGGTGGTCCTATGCTTCGATTTCTGGGTTCTTCATTCATACTTGACGGGCTTATGCAGAGTCTTAAAAGAGGGCACACCATATTCTATTTCCATCCACTTGATATTTCCTGTGCCAGATTCCCATCTCTTGGAAATAAAAGGCCTTTTTACTGGTGCATAAAAGGGAAACTCATTGAACAAAGAATTCGGAATATCCTGAGTAAACTGAGTGACGTTGAGAAGATACCTTTGAGGGATTATCCGGGAGTAACATGTATTTAAACACTGATACTTTAAACAGAAATCAGATCTCTAAGGTTCCTGAGCATCGGGAATGTTTGAATTTTTAATGATCAGTTATGCAAAAATATATAGAATGATGTTAAAGGCGCCAGAGTTCGTAAGGAAATCGAACTTCTGCCCCTTGATACAATTTTAGAGCGATTTCTTTCTGGGTTTAAACCATGTATTCTTTTGTTTCATTTTCCAGCTTTTAAAGTCAGAATTTTTCTTGTGGATAAACCCTTATCCCTACATCTATATATTCTAAAAGTACTGGAAATATTCTAAACTTTTACAATCATTTCTCTAATAGTCCGAAAGCCTTTAATTCTTGAGGATTTTTATTTATGAGAACATTAATGCGAACATTAATTAGCTTTCATATATGTATCAACCTGCATACCGGGCACAACAATTAATTATTTATTAAGCGATTGCATACACGGAAAATAAAAGGAGAAGAATAATTAAAGATTCTTAGATTGAAGGAAATTTTGAGAACGTAAGTTCCCTTGCTGCAGAATGCCTATTAAAGCAAATTCTACGAGAACGATGCAGGCTCTGTCTCAGGTGTCGTCCTCTAATTTAATGCGGGAACTGGACTCTGTAACTTTCCGGAAGGATGGGGGACACATTGTCTAAACTCAACAACAAAATCTTAAATCTGATTACCTCAATTTCTCTGCTACTGCTTGTTTATAGTCTCTTTATTCTAAGGGAAATCAAGCCTGAAGGGTACGCAGCTAATATCTATGAGCAGCTTCCTTTCCATTTTTACCTGCTCCTGCTCTTCTGTTACCTTTCCTCCTGCTTTGTGCTCCTCGCATATAGAAAAAGTAGCGCAGCTTTCGCACTTATTCTTGTTCATGTTATCGTATTAATCATCCCTTACATGCTAGGTTACGCTTCAATAGGTAGGGGGGATGATTTCTTATATCCAGGTCTGGCAATAAATACAGGAATTTCAGGAACCTCATGTCTGTCTACTTTTTCAGATCTCTCTCCTACCGGACCTCTATTAGGCTCAACTCTATCTCTTGTTTCAGGCATGGGGGCGCAGGCACTAGCTCACTTTTTACCGATTCTCTTCTCTATTATATTCATTACAGGCATGTATCTTTTCTATCGCGGCTTTATGAGCCGGGAAAAGCTGGTTTCAGTAACCTTCCTCTCTTCGGTTATTCCATATTTTGGACATTTCCAGGCATCAACAGTCTCTTATTACCTTACTTTTTGCCTTATTCCTCTCTATCTCCTTTTGTTGTGGAATGCAATATCCGGTAAAAACAGAATGGCGATGACTGCCTGTCTTCTCTTTATGGTACCCCTGCTCCCGCTGGCTCATCCCTTTATCTTTATATACCTGCTTTGTTTCGCTCTGCTACTTGCTTTTGCAGGGAAAGTTATGCAGTCAGGTCTCCTTAAAAAAGTCCTCAGTTTTAAAAACCTTCATCGAGAGCCCTTCTCCAACTCTTCTGGAAAAATAGTTCCTGTATTTATTTTCTTATCATTCACTTCAGGTGGCTTCTTGCTCTGCGCAAAGTACGCTTCAGGATTTTTTGATGTTTTTCTCCCGTTTCTTGTCTGGCGTATTGAGACACTGACAGCCGCAGGTTTAGCTACAATTCCGAGCACGGAATCCGGAATTCTTGAATTTATACACCTTTTCAATCTTTACTATGGCAAATATTATATTCCGTTAATCTTTGTTGTAATCAACACAATAATTGTATGGCAGAACCGCAAACGTTTTTGTCATCACTTTGTCCGCAGGTACCCTCGCTTTTTACTTCTGTATATAGCCTCATTCTTCCTGGAACTTGGCTTTCTCTTAAATCCCTTCATACCCTACCCACCGGATAGGTTTGTAAATCTGAGCTTCATTATTTTTGCCCAGATCCCACTGCTGGGATACTCTCTATATATTGTGCTCCTCAGAAAGGGATATCCAACCGGTCTTGGAGCTACAATTCTTGTACTGGGATTTCTATGGACGTTAGGGTTTTTTAGCTGTTTCAGTTCTCCATATACTGGCGGGATTTCAGAAGCTATCCCACAAAACGAGGTTGAAGGAATGCAGTGGCTGGTAGACTCAAAAGCAGAATATCCATATGTTATATCTTCTGGAGAAAAAGAAGGTTACGTGTTTTCAGGAAAGTCTTCCAGCAACCAGAAACCTTTTGACACCTTTTCAGAAGCTTCTGCTAATCCCGGGTCAACCCTTTCAAACCGTCCTGAGGATGCGGCTTCTTTAAAGAATTCCACTACAAATGGAGGACCTTTCTACCTTATAGTGACAACTTTTTCAGAGGCTATGGGTATGGAAAAATTAGCAGACTCCGAAATGGAATATTCTTCGTCCAGGAATAGTTCTGAAACTCCGGAAGGTAAACCTCTATACAAGATTTATGATTCTCTTAATATCAAAATTTACAAGCATACTCCTTGAGTTTCCAGAGTTCCGCCACCCGAGTTCCGCCTCGGGAGGGCGGTGTCCTTTTCGGTCGCTTTGCTCCCTCAAGAGGACTAATTTTTGGTTTAGAATATTCTCTTCAATCGCTCTAGCAGACTATTTTATGAAGTGTAAAAGTGAGTGGAGCTTAAGAATAAGCTAAGAGTTTAGCTAAGCTGAGATGACCAATTTTAAGTTAAACAGTGAATCCCTAAAAAGAGAGTGTTCAGGGGTTTATTCTGTGATCTTCTTTCATTTTTGACCTGATATGGCTGCCTGCATACAGGAGAATTATCCCTATACCTATTATTTCCGGGATAAACACTCCTGAATAAGCCGGGTCATATGAACGATTCAGGATTCTTATTAAATATTCAATGAAACCTCCGGAAAATGTATCTCTTGGGAATTCCCATCCGAGAAGCGGCCAGAGAAAGGTTACAGGTGAGTTCCATATCTGGTCCTCAAGTACGTGGCAGAAAGAGGCGCCTGAAATAATAAGAGGGGTTGTCCAGCTTTTTGTTTGGAATACATAATATGCAGCCAGTCCCAGAAAGATTGCAAAGATAAGGGTATGAGCAAATATCCTTCCGCTTCCTATGGTTTCAGCCAGGATTATCCTGCCAAGGGGTTTGTCAATAAAGTCCGGAAGAAGTGCTCCAAAAGCGATCCATTTAAGATCTACCGGAATATTTTTCCCCGGAAATAAGCGACTCAGCAAATAAAAGATTCCCAGAGTTATGCCTATATGTCCAAAAATAAACATCAGATTAGAAAAGTAAATGGCTTTATAATTATTTTTTGGCCGGCCTTCCTGAAGGGCAGGCCAGCACAGATTTCCTGTGTTTTTTGTTATTTTTGATTCTCAGAGTTTTTCAGGCCTGGCACTCAGCTACAAGCTTTTCTACAAGTTCTTGCCTGATTGCAGTTCTTCTGTCTCCACCGCAGACCATGCCCCGGACACCAATTATATCTGGTCCTATCTTTTCCAGTACAGGGAGGTCCTCGAATTTCAGGGAGCCGGCAATTGCATTTTCAAGCCCGTACTTGTGGGCAAGGTCGGTAAATTCTTTCAGCTCTTTTTCATCCATGAATTCAAAGGTAGATTTCCCATCCTTGATACCTGTATCTACCATGACAACATCTACCCCTGCTTCTGCGGCAACTGCGGGGAGCAAAAAAGGAGAAATCGAATTGATACGTTTATAGTCAGAATACCCTGAAGCAACAACCTTTTTTGACGGGTCATAGTCTTTTACAGCTCGTGTAATCTTTGTGAGCAGCTCAAGGGCCTGTGATTCGGTCTGGATATCGAAAAGACCTACTTTTATATAATCTGCTCCTGCGACTGCTGCCCCAAGAGCTGCAAGGGCAGCAGTTCCGGGCTTGTAATTAAAATCTCCAATTGTTGCGCTTATCGGCTGCCTGCCATTCACAACCGCTTTAACTTCTCTGATTACCCAGGGGAAATTGGCTCCAAGGGAACCTTCCTTAGGGTTTTTGACATCCACAATGTCCGCGCCGCCTATAGAAGCGATGATCGCCTCCTCTCTGTTGATTGGACTCACAAGCAGTTTCATAGAAAGCCTCTAGTAAAGCATGAAGTTAAATCTTTTATAATATATACTCTTCCCTTTTATACAATTAAGTTTATTTTATATTTTTTTATAGGATGATGCAATTATCGAATAAGTATGTTCCGAGTAGTCTTCGTAATGGATATATTTAATCATGCCGTAGTTCTCGCAAAAGGCGGAATAAGAGAAAATTACCGCCCGGTTTCGGATTCAAGTGCAGTATGCAAGACCTCAATTCCTCTGGAAATACTTGAATTTTTACACCCTCGAGAAGTTTATATTGCTGACCTTAATTCGCTTCAGGGAAAAGGTCCTCTAGACATTAATGCAGAGCTTATCCGGGAGGTAAGTTCTAAGGCAGATACGATGCTCGATTTTGGAGTATCTTCTCTAAAAGATGTGGACAAAGCCCTTTCTATTGCAGGAACCGCAGTTATAGGCACGGAGACCGGCACGCTTGCAGTAATCAGGGATGCAGTTTCCAGAAATCCTGGCCGTATAAGTGTCAGTATTGATGTGAAATTTGGAAAGATTCTTAAACAGGACCCGGAGATCCCTGAAGATCCATTTGAAATCGTAAAAATCCTTAATGGGCTTCCTTTGAAAGACCTGATTTTTCTCGACCTTGACAGAGTAGGCACAGCTTCCGGCTTTGACCCTGAGTTTCTGCGCAAACTGGCTGAGAGCTCAGTACACGACGTTCTGCTTGCAGGAGGGGTCAGGGGTATGGAAGACCTCTTTGCTCTTGACAGCCTTGGTATAAAAGGTGCTCTGGTGGCAACTGCAATACACTCAGGTTCGGTTCCTCCGGAAGTGATGACCCTTGGATTAAAAAAGGTTAAGAGTTCAGATTCATGAGTACATGGGAGGACTTTATTCCCTGCTTTATGCCTCGGGTATAATAATGTATTGAGCATCTTATATTAACCTGACAAACATTACCCAATTAGCAGATTATATCGAATTATGGATTTCACTATAAATACAAAGAATTTTGAGGTTACAGCATGGCAACAAGAAAAGTAACTGAGGAAAGTATTGAAGAGCCTGTAGAAGAAAGCGAAGGAGTAAGCAGCGGAGACGGTTATGTGGAGATCAAGATGGGGGGCGGCTGGTATATGACCATTTCTCTTGCACACAGTGACCGATTTGAAAAGGAATATGTAGAGCTAGCAAAAGAGCGTGGGGGCATGAAAAAAGCCCGCTTCAATCTCAACCCTTCGCATGTTCGGATGCTGGGGGAAGCTCTGATCAAATTTGCGGACGATAACGGGCTCTAACCATCATTTTTATCTTCTTTTTTATTTTTCTTTCCTCTTATATCTAATTCTTTCAGGTTTGATTCTTATTCCCCGTAATATCCCTTTCAATCCCTTTGAATAAACTCAATAACTTTTTGGACTACTTCTTTTTCTATTTCTTCCTGGGAGCTGGAGGCATCGATTATCACGAAGCGCTCCGGCTCTTCTGCGGCGAGACTGAGGAAATTTTCTCTGACCTTTTGTAAAAACTCTATTTTTTCGTACTTTGTCTGTTCCCCGCGCTTTCCGCAGCGTTCAACTGCTATTTCAGGTTTAATATCAAAAAGAAAAGTAAGGTTCGGAATAACAGTCCATCCTGCATGCAGGCGCTTCACCCACTCAAGCGGGTTTTCAAACCTGCTTTTAAGAGTTACTCCCTGGTATGCATAGCGGCTGTCTGAATAGCGGTCAGAAATAACGGTTTTGCCCTTTTCAAGTGCAGGCTTTACAAGTTTTGCCAGATGCTCTGCATGGTCAGCTGTAAACAGGAAGAGCTCTGCAAGCTGGTCGGTTTCAGACTGGATGGCATTTTCAACGGCATTTCCGGTAAGGGTGCCTCTGGTCGGCTCCCTGGTAAAGATCGGATCAAAAACACGAATATCAGGGTTTTCCTGAAGTTTTTTTGCAGCCGTACTTTTTCCTGAACCGTCAATACCCTCAAGTGTAATCAGTTTGCCTCTCATAAGAACCGCCTTTTTATTTCTCAACAGGTTCTATTGAAACGCACTATCTGTATTTATAGCCTGAGGGGTTATGGCAAATGGCAGGTCAGGGCAGCAGTTCCGGATAAAATGAGTATCTATTTATGTGAACATTAAAAATAGCTTAAAGCAATGACTGTAATAGGAGTTATCACACGGGGCAAGTATGGGCACCGCCTGGTTGAATCTATAAAGGAACACAGTGACTTTTCGGTTGTAACTGCCGACCTGCCTGAGTTCGTGCCCGTATTTATTGAGGAGCCTGATGAATTCCTGGAGAATCTAAACTTCGACAGGCATGTCTTTTCTGCCGATATTATGGTTAGTTATGCCCTGCATCCTGACCTTACTTCGGCAATTGCAAAGCTTGCCGCAGAAGCCGGAGTGAGATCTTTGATTATTCCGGGAGGTCCTTCCAGGGCGTCAGTTCCCGAACTTAAAAAGATCTCCGAAACTTCCGGAATGGACATAGAGGTAGATGAAATTTGCTGTACTCTCGAACCCAACTCCTGCAACCGGCCCTTTACTGAGATTTTTGGGTCTCCTATCTTGAAAGTCAAAACCGAGAACGGAAAAATAGCTAAAGTTGAGGTTATAAAAGGTGCTCCCTGTGGAAGCACATGGTATATGGCAAAGGAGATTGTTGGAGTGCCGGTAAAGGATGCCCCTCCGAAAGCCGGGTTGTTAGTCCAGCATTATCCCTGCAGAGCATCAAGAGGTGACCTTGGAGGTATTCACGAGTCTGGAGAATTGCACAAACAGGCGCTCATAAAAGCACTTGAGAATGAAGAGTGATTATATATTCTTTGGAAAAAATATACTCTAAATATGGCAGAAAAATAGGGCTCGTTTTTTATTTATCATATGCCTGTTTTTTGCCTGTACCGGTTGCAAAATACCTTTTGGGGGTGAAACCATTACTTCCCTATCTATCTCGGAAGACTCGGGGCCTGAAGACCTTGAGTCGTTAGCGGTTGCGATACATTCGTTAACAGGTCTCCCTACCACTATTAGAAGCTTGAAAAGGAAAGGGCTCAGGCTGGAAAAGGGAAAAGTCCTTGACAGAGACTACACAGGCCCTGTACTTGAAGAGGTATTAAAGACCAATAGAGTCATCCATGAAGTTCCCACAGAAGGCGTGTATCACGGAAAACATGTCGTGGTTGCTCCTCTCCGTTCCAGTGATGGGGCGGTTGTTGCGGCCATTGGAATTGTGGACCTTCTGGCTACAATTGATCTTTCATGTGTATTTTTGGAATATACCTCCGTACTGGAAGAAGTTGAAGGCGCAAAAAGTGAGACAGAAGATGTTAGAGTAGCAGGTTACAAAAAGAATATTATACCGAATGATAAAAGCTAATTGTACTTTTGCTGGATGTACTTTTGCTGGAGGATTTTGTCCCTCTCTCTTTTTCAGGAATTGAGAGGGACGTTTTTCCAGTTTTTGATAAGATCCAGGACAAGGTTAAAGAGCTGAAAATATTTTTTTTCAGCATTTACTCTGGCTTTTCGTATAACCTGACCTTTTTCAACAGGGCTCCGCCCTTTGCGTGGGGTTGCCTGAAGACTGTGTCATTGGATTTCTCTATTTCTCTTGCCTGAGCTGCGAGCAGGGCTGCAGCTCCCATGATCTCATGTCCGGCTGCTGCTGTAAGGCATATCTGATCAATTTCCTTTAACATGAAGCAGGCAGGGAAGTTAACCTGTGCAACTTTCTCAGCCATATGGAGGGCAGCAAGAGCTTTTGCTTTTGCATAAGGGTTTGCAAAGCCTGCATGTTCAACACATTTCTCAGGTTTTGCGAAGATGTGCGGGAGTTCCAGACTCTTTCCTGACTTCCCGGATGCGACCTGTTCTGTTACTTTGTCGAGCTCTTCCTGGATAAGTCTTACAACACCACAGATGGAGAGCACTTTCATAGCGTCGGAGTTAAAGGACGCCATCTCTACAGGGTCAAGGAATTCTCTCTTTGCTCCGATAAGAGGATCTACCGGGAGGATAATGTATCCGAAACCTTCCTGCTCTAAAGCTTCACGGGCTTCCTTTTTTGTAGGTCCGTCTGAAACTACGATACAGGGGACGTCTTTCCAGATCTCACGGGCTGCGGTAGGACCTGGAGCTGCTGCATTCGGACTGATTATTACTACGAAGTCAGCATTCCACTGCTTGAAGCTTTCAGTGTCTGCGGCATCGGCAGGGCCCATTTTGGCACCTGTGCCGAACACTCTTACAGTGATTCCTTCTCGCGCTGCAATTTCATCCTGGATCAGATTGATAACCTGGCTCATTCCCAGGTTGCCCATTTTTATAAAGCCTATGTTGACCATTTTTTCAAAATCCTGTGTTGACCTTTTTCTTCAATAGTGGAATTCCCAAAGGGTTTATAATCCTTTTGGCAACTTCCCTCCCTTATCACCTTTATTTTATATATATCTGTCCTATTTATAATCATTATTCGATATATTTCATATCCCCTCCGAAAAGCTTAAAAGGGATGTGATTTATTTCAGTCAAAAACGTTGACATCAATGCTGTTGTTTTGTGGTTTTGTTTTAGCGAAACCCGCATTATAATTTGAACAATTTATCCGTTGGTGGGCTTTTAATGTCAGGGCACATATATTATATCAGGCTGCGGGGGTACCTCTGAAAACGGTACTTCGGGCAGTATGCCCTATTCGGGAATTATCCCGCTATATCTATAGATATTCAGGTCCAGGTTTTGATTGAGTGAACTGTCCTATACATAATTCTACTGAAAACAAACTCATTGTTTTTGACATGGATAGCACCCTAATAGACGCTGAGACCATCGATGAGCTCGCCAGGGCTGCAGGTGTTGTAAGCAAAGTAGAGGAGATTACGAAGAGAGCGATGTATGGAGACCTCGATTTCGAGCAAGCGCTTGCAGAAAGGGTCAGACTTCTTGAAGGACTTCCTGTGGAAACTGCCCTTGATGCTGTAAATCAGATTGATCTTATGCCGGGAGCCGCCGAACTTGTCCTGTACGTCAAAAACCGGGGTTATAAAACCGCGATGATTTCTGGTGGATTTACCATAGCTGCCGAGAGGATAGGTGAAGTGCTTGGTATTGATTTCGTTGTTTCTAACAAACTGCTTGTGGAAGACGGTTGCCTCACAGGCGAAGTTGTCGGTCCTGTCACACAGAGCGATTCCAAAGCGAAGGTATTCGAGGAACTGACAAGGATTTACAATGTCAGGCCTGAGCAGTGTGTGGTTGTCGGGGACGGCGCAAATGACGCCTGTATTTTTGAGTTAGCAGGTTTTGCCATAGCTTTCAATCCAAAGCCCATCCTTAGGGAGTATGCGGACGTGGTCATTACAGTAAAAGATCTTAGAGCCGTAATCCCTGTTCTTGAATCTCTTTCCTATCAATGTTGTAATCAGGCACAGCATGTCGACATCGAACACTACTAAAATGCCAGCTCTTTTGCTGGACCGGGAGGCACAATAAGAGATGCTAAAAGAATTGCAGAAAAAAAGATCAGATTTGAAGGAAATATCTGAAGAAGC
This sequence comes from Methanosarcina sp., assembly GCF_035390745.1. GTDB lineage: Archaea > Halobacteriota > Methanosarcinia > Methanosarcinales > Methanosarcinaceae > Methanosarcina. Next base: position 12,732 of record NZ_DAOOUJ010000005.1, read on the forward strand.
CAAAGAGAAAAGGAATACTTTAAACGCTGAAGCCAGCGCTCTCGCCGCAAAGCGCAATGAACTCAACAAAAAGACAAAAGACCTTATCAACGAAGCTCAGGAATTAAAAGTTCTCAGGGACGAAATCAACGAAAAGGTCAGCGAATACAAGAATAAGCGCGATGAAACCAACGCCAGAGCAAATGAACTTTTTGCAAAGGCAGATTCCATCCGAAAGCAGAACAACCTTGGCGGACCCTCAATCAAAGCCTTAAGAAAAGATATTGACCGCCTTGAATTCGCCCAGCAGACCGAAGTCCTGAGCACCAGCAAGGAAAGAGAACTCGTTGGTAAGATTCAGCAGCTTCAGAAACAGTACCAGGTTAAAAAAGTACAGCTTGAAAGCAACCTCGAACTGAAAAATATCCTGGACGAAGCCCAGAAAATCAGGGATGAAGCTTCAGTATTCCATGATGAACTTGCCGAGTATGCCAGGCAGGCACAGGAATACCACGAAAAGATGATTGCAGCCTTCAAGGAAGCTGACAGAACCAGAGCAGAGTCAGATATCGCACACAGAGAATTTGTAAAAGCTCAGGAAGCAGCTGACGAACAGCACAAGATTTTCATCAATGCCCAGAAGGAAATAAGGGATCTTGACAAGGAAATCTTCAAGCTTAAGAAGAAAGACAAAGACGGAAAGTCCCGTGTTGTCAAGTCCGAACTCCAGAAAGATGCCAAGTCTATCTTCGAGAAGTTCAAGGGCGGAGCAAAGCTCACCACCGAAGACCTGATGACTCTTCAGAGATCTGGTTTAGTCTAATCAGTCTCATAGAATAGATTCGCTGGAATCTTTTATTTCAATTGCATGTGAAAGTAATTTCACTTTCATATGCACTCATTTTTCTATTATCTTAGCAGTACTTAAATTGCCGTTTATCCTGTCATTTAATTTTGGCATAGCCAGCACTTTCGGTTTCTCTGCTGCGCAGGAATCTCAGGTCAGGTACAACATATGGAAAAAAAAGAATTACTATTTGTTATTCTGCTTTTGAACCTGCCTGCTTCAAAAACCTGAAATTTGTCGAATACCAGAAATCAATATTTTTTAACTACAGACGCTTACTCCAGAAGTTTCAGATACTTTTCCCTGAAATCCGGATTTCTCATAAGGCAACATTTTGCGTTATAAGCAGGGTCGTTCCTGATTTTTTTCCAGATCTCTTTTACCCTATCTTTGTGGACATTTCCGTATGGAATTGGAATGCAGGCGCAGGGCAGGATGTTCCCTTCTGGAGTGATATGCAGCCACTTCCTTCCTGCCATACAGCCTGTGGTTCTCATAACCTGCGGAATCGGAAAGATTCTTGGGCCTTCTCTTTCGCGTGCCTGAGCAACAAAATTGTCGAATTTTCTCAGATCTTTAGGGGTCATGATCTCAGAGGCGTGGTCCATCCACCTGCCTGTAGGAACTATTTCATAGAAAGAGAGTTCATGGGCTCCCAGGTCTGCTGCAAGTGTATAAAGCTCATCAAGTTCATTGACGTTGTCCCTCGAGAGCACCACATACATATTTACAAGCAGCCCTGCTGCAAGTCCGTTTTTAACTGCCTCAACCGCGCTCTTAAAAACTCCTTTCCTGCCCCTTACATAATCGTGTTTTTCTTCATATGCGCTGTCAAAACTGACTGTGAGGGAGTACAATCCTGCAGCTTTAAGGCTTCGTGCGCGTTCTTCGGTCAGCCCCACCCCTGAGGTGAACATTCCAGTAATGGCTTTTTCTGGATTAACATAGTTTATCAGGGCTTCCAAACCCGGATAGGTAAGGGGTTCCCCTCCATCAAAGATAATAAAGGTCGTGCCCATTTCGAGAACCTGATCGATAACGTTTTTAACTGTTTCGGGTGCAAGTTTTTCCCTGTTCTTCGTATCAGGAAGTGCACAGTGAATACAGTTGTTAGGGCAGTCTTCTGTAATTGAGATCGTTACCTGGTCAGGCATGTTTTTCCCGAGCATTGATGAAAGCTGGCTTTTTACGAGGCGGTCAAAACCAGTACTGGGAATCGGTGGCATCCAGGTCGAATAGATCAGACGGTCAGCTTCTACATTTGCAGGCTTTTCGCCGTCAAAAATTGAGATGTTTGCCTTAAGGACTTTTTTCATCAGTGGAGACGCTGCCCCGCCTGTTTTCATTGCCAGGCAACCGTCTTCAATTTCTGCATAGACCCTGAAAAGGGGGTTTTTGTAAAACTCGTACTGCATATTTTCCCTGCATCTGGATTTCTGGTGGCTTTTCCTTTCTATATTGTTCCGTTCTATTTTTTCGGTTTTTTATTTGTTCCTCAGGAATGCCCTGTACTTCAGCATAGCTGAGGGTTTCTTCTTTAACATAAACGCAAAAACCTGTATAGCCTGTTCAAAAGCGCTGCCGTGGATAAAGGAAAGGTCTTCATTCTCAAATACCCTTACCATCTCATTGATTTCCTTATCCGTCATCTTCCTGAGAGTCTCAAGCCCTATTCTGCCAATGTAATGCTCTACTTTAAACTCTTTTTCCCAGATTTTCCTGTATTCCAAAAGAGCACTTTTTGATACATCCCCTTTCTTTACAGAATCTGCTGCCACATCTCCGCATATCTGGCCTGCCCTCATTGCATACCCTATTCCGGACTGCCCGGCAGCTCCTCCTACTACCATTATCCCATCGGTTATGTACTCTCCGGGTATGGTTACGATAGGATCTCCCCCGGAAAGTTTTCTTACAACCTCTATTTCTTCTAGCCCTTTAAGCTTTTTGAAACGCTCTACCCAGGCGTTCAGATAAGGGGTTGCGTCCTTTCCGCACCTGCGCACATAAGCCCCGATAGCTGCATTGTCTCCTCCTCTCGGCGCATATGTGGTCTTCCAGCCCGGAGCGTGGTTTCCTACATAATACTCAAACATTTCAGGTTTACCCAGCCCTGGAGCCCTGATATCCAGCTCGGTCCCCCAGGCGATATCCTCAGGGTACTTCATTGTTTTCAAACCCATAAGAGATGCCATTTTAGAATTGATGCCGTCGGAGATTATTACGAGTTTAGACCTGAATCTCCCTGCCGAAGTGCTGACAGCAAACTGCTCTCCTTCTTTCCAGATATCCTTTGCTTCTATTCCAGTCCTGAGGTCAACGCCGGTTTTCATCACTTTCTCCGCATAAAACCGGTCGAATTTTGTTTTGTCAATGGAATAGCCGGGGGTTTCTACTATTACTTCGTGCCCTTCCGGAGAGATGATCTTCATTCCTTTGAGGTAATGCACAACATAAGACGGGTCTGCCCTCTCCCCGCACCTGTCAAGCATCCCCTTGAAAAAAGAGTTTGCGGGGTGTGGAGGATTTCCTATCTCTTCTTTTCTTTCGAGCAAAAGAACATCCGCACCCTTCTCACAGGCGTTTCTGGCAGCCATGAGCCCTGCAGGTGATGCCCCGATTACAATAATGTCCGCATCCATTTTTTCCTTTCCTTTTTTCACCAGAGATTTTTTCACCAGAGTATGGAGGTATAAGACCCCAGATAAATACAGAGAACAACATCCAGGATCATTGATCCGAACATTATAGCCCTGTAGTTTGAACCGTTAAGGAAAAGTGCGCCGCCTCTCTCAGGAGTGGGGTGTCTGATAAAGTCAAAGCACTGGGTAAGCATCCAGAGCCCCGAAGCAAGAGCGCCTGCAAAAAACACAGGGCCAAGCCGGGCTGACCAGCCTATGATGACCGAAGCAATGACACCGACAATCCACCAGAAGGTAACAAATCTGGCGGTAAAGGGAATTCCGAAAGTTACAGGCATTGTAGGAGCACCTTTTAGCCTGTCCCCTTCCACGTCCCTGGCAACACCTCCAAGTGTAAAAGCCCAGTCCGTAACGCACATCATAAGCCCGAAGCAGATTGCCGGGAGAGGAAGGATCACCCCGTCACTTCCTTTCAGAATTCCTGCAGGGTCGAATGCAAGCCATATCCCAATAGGCACAAGCCCGTAGGATATGCCTACAGGAAGAAAGCTCAGGAAAGTGCTGCGCTTTGCAAAGATTGAATAAACAGTGATAGTTGCAGCCGCGATAACGAGGACCAGAAGAGATTCCGGGTTCAGGTACATAGCTGCGGCACCTGCAATAAGCAAAAGCAAGAAGGCGTACATCATCGCCGAATTCTTTGAAACTCTTGAAGAGGGCAGTGGACGGTCCGGAATATTGATAGTGTCGATATCTACATCGCAGCAGTCATTGAAAACATATGAACTGGTTATGGCCGCAAAGCCTCCTATCACGGCAATCAGGAAGGGGACAAATAAGGGAAGCCCTCCGGTTGCCAGGTAGGAAGCAAGTATAGCGCTTGCGGCGGGGAGGGTCAGGTCCATGTAGTAGAGTTCAGGTCTCAGCAGCCGGAGGTAGGGGCTGAGCTCCCCGATTCTTGCTGTAAGGGACAATCGTTTCACCTGTGAATTTTCGATTTATGAGGAGTTTTCTGTTTCCGGAATTTCGTGTTTCGGGATTTTTGGGTTTAAGAGCTTGTTTGCAAATAGTCCTATAAACTTTCGCATTTCAAAAAAGTTTCCTTTTTCTTTTTTACCGAAAGATTCTGCCAATGCAGAGAGGTAGAAAATTTGAAGGATATTAAGGAATTTTAGAGACGAACTGCGGAGATACATCCTTCAAATTGTCAAAGCCCGAAAAATCTGCTTCAATTCAGAGTACAGGATTTCAACCTGTTTATGCTTTTTTCCAGTCTTCCATGTATACAATCTTTGCTTTTTTCCCTATTTCTTCAATTAAAGGATGTTTGAATTCTTTTTCACAGATAAAGGTAAATTCTGCTCCAGGGTTCAGATCCATTAATTTAATTGTGTTTGAAAGGGCTGTGCTGAGAGATTCGTAATCTGGAAACTTCGGAACCTCGGCATTGAAGGGATAAACCTCTTCCATTTCTACAGGAAATGCTCCGAAAGGTGCTTTAAATGCCAGAATCCGGTCATATTCCTTTTCTCCTTTAACCGGAGCTGTGCGTATAATCGCCGAACCTTCGAGGCTGAACCTTTCCAGACGCTTTCCAAAACGCAGAACCTCTGGTCTGGAGGCTGATTCGGGTCCGCAGTAGAAGTAAGTACCTTTTGTTGCAGGGTCAAATTGTTCCAGCCACTCAGAATGAGTATAGAGCCTTTTCAGCCCGTCAAGGAGTTTCGGGTGGGCACGGCAGCGCTGCTCAACAAGCTCGAGCAGTTTTCCGTCCTTGATGGACTGTTTGATCAGCCGGATTTCTGCAAAGGTTGCATAGAGGTTGTGCCGCCCCAGCAGCTCTTCCTTGTTTTTAGCTTTTTTCAATTCTTCGGCAGTATATCTGGAACAGACAGGGCAGGAGCATGGAAGGTAGTTCAGTTTTTCTAAATGGTACGTCCCGTTTGCAGTAATATAACGCCCGTCTTTGGCATAGAGGGCATAAGCTGCCGAGTCAAAAAGGTCGCAGCCGAGAGCTACTGCAAGGGCAAACATCATGGGGTGCCCTGCTCCGAAAAGGTGGACAGGTGAGGTTGGAGAGAGCCCTTTTTTGGATGCTGCAATTACATCCACAAGCTCTGCGTAGCGGTAGGATTCCATCAGAGGCACAACAGCCCCCAGAGGATAGACTTCAAAGTTCAGATCTTTCAGGTGTGATGCAGCTTTTTCCCTGAGTTCGGGATAGGTTGAACCCTGAACCGGGCCTGCAAGGAGCTGTTTGCTCCGGATGAATTTGCGGGCAGCTTCAAGGCGTTCGGCTGTGATCGCAAGTTCTTCTTCTGCCCTCTTAAAGTGGACGTCCGGAGGAGTAGGGATATCAAGGGGGACTATGATGTCGCTTCCTATTTTTTCCTGGAACCCGAGGATCTCCTCGTTCGTAACCTCTACAGACCCGTATACTGAAAGCTGGAAAGAGCCCGAATCCGTCATAATTGGGCCGTCAAAGCCGAGGAGCCCATGTAACCCTTTTTCAAGGGCTACACTTCGCAGTTCTTCTTTACGGTAGATAATGTAGGAATTGGTGATCAGAATCTCTGCCCCGAAACTTCTCATTTCTTTCGGGGAAATAAGCTGGATGTTCGGATTGATTACAGGCATGACTGTAGGGGTCTCAACCACTCCGTGTGGGGTTTTGAGTTTCCCTATCCTGCCGCCTGCGTCCTTATCGAGAATTTCAAATATTGCTGACATGCCGCGGTTATAGATGCCGCTCAGATATATTTATCTTTGGGGCTGAAGACTTTTTGTTGGAAATCAATTTCATCCCCTCAAGTTTATTTTAAGAGCAGATCTAAAACAAGGGCTTCAGCCCAGGCTTTTCGCAGCCTTAATGGGAAAGGCCCTGAAAATTTGAAGCTTGCACAAATTATAAACAGATGTAAGCACAAAGTCGTAAACAATTGATATGCAGCCTATTATGCCACAACCCGATCTTGAACAGCTTGAACAGAAGCTAAGAGAATTTTTCTCAGAATTTGATAATGTTACATTAGCCTATCTTTTCGGCTCAACTGTTAGGGGAGAATCTAACTGCCTGAGCGACATAGATATTGCTGTGCTTCTTGATGATACTCTTTTACAAAAGGAAAGTTTTGACCTCCAGCTTGAATTAATAAGCAAACTTACAGAGGTTCTTAAAACGGATGACATAGATCTTGTAGTACTAAATGATTCTCCCCTACTTTTGACGTACAACATTATACGGGACGGGATCATCTTAAAGTCAGATGAACCTTTAAGGGTAAAGTTTGAGACTAAAATCATGTCCAGATATCTGGACGAGCGGTATCACATTGAAAGGCATGCAAAAGAGAGCCTTAAAAGGATAGCAAAGAGCGGGTTTCGATGATAAAAGAGATTAACTTCAAGATGGAGCAGCTTGGAGAGTATGTCAGCACCCTCAAAGAATATCAACAGTATCCTATTGAAGAGATAAGGAACAATCGTACTTTGAGGGGAGCGGTTGAAAGGTATATAGAAATCTCACTTGCCTGCATGATTGATATCTGCGAGATGGTCATTTCCAGTGAGAAACTGAAGCGTCTGGATACTTATAGAGAAGTTATTCTCGTACTTGGTGAGCATGGTATCCTTCCAATGGAATTTGCCAGGAAGTTAGCACATGCAGCCGGTTTTCGAAGTGTGCTCGTCCATATGTATGCAGATATTGACCTGGAAAAACTTTATTCACATCTCCAAAATGATATCGATGATCTGGAACTTTTTGCTGAATACATTGCAAAATACCTGGTTTCTAAGTACGAATAATTTTGGTAGCGCCAGTAGAGTTGCGCCACCCGAGTTATTCTTCAGATCAGTCTTCTTTTGCCCGCGGCATGGCGATGATTTCTCTAACCTGAAGAGAGAAAAAGTCATTGCTGTGAGCCGGTCTCAGCACAAGAGCTACATCTGCACCCCATCTTGTGCCCCCTATAGCTATGATTTCAGTATCATTAGAGACCGGTATGTGGCCTGAATCTGCTGCCATTATGGCAACTTCTATAGCGACCTTGAATCCCTTTCCGAATAGAGAACGCAGGGCATCTGCAATTACTTCGGTCCTTGAATATCCTCCAAACTTCTTTGTGATCGAGCGCTCTATTCCGGAAAACATATGCGATTGGGTAGTAATTATTCCTCCAAGCTCTTCGATCCTCTTTTTGTACTCTTCCTCTACTTCCCATTCTCCTTTCTCTTTCTGTCCGTACTGGTGGCTCACTCCAATTACTTTGATGCCGGTGCCCTTTACTGCCTCTGCCATTTTTAAGGCGGTTTTCCCGCTTGTGCTGGCAACTACGATGTGTGAGATTCCAAGTTCTGCTGCTCTTTTTGATGCAGCTTCAACAACTGAGTCTGTGTTTTCTTCCCCTACGCTGTCCAGATAAAGAATTGGTTTTTCCATGAATACTTCCTCCTGTTTTTGATTTTAGTTACTCTTTACGAGATTCTTTTATTGATTGTTATAATCTTTTTACTGTAGTTTTGATGTTTATGCCTGATTCTATTGTTCAAGTTTAATTCAGCTATTTTTGCTTCTACTGCTTTTACATCTACTCTTTTATGAGTTTCCTTTATTTTCTGCCTTTTCTGTGAAACTTTTTTCCCTCTCTTTTTGATTTTTCACAGGTGCAGTTTATAGTCCACATATCCCTGGAAAATGTTGGGTGGAGAAGGTATTGCGATCAGAATAAGTGCGTCTGATCTGAATTATTTTTCCTCTGTCGTAAGAAGAGATATATATTAAAAGGATTCTCTTTTAATAAAAAAGAGGGTTATGGAATTCTAAATCCCGGAATCATCGATATTTTTTTATCGATGCCTGTGCTGGAGGCAGTACAGAGCCGGGCTGGTGAGAAACTTGTTTATTTAGGATTAGATAAGATATACTCATAGGGGTTGTATTTTATGAGGTGGTTTTTTGTCGACTACTACAGACTATGATGACAATGACGTGAAGATTATTACGAAACCTGTGCAGTCAAAAAATCCTGTTTTGATTGAAGGCTTTCCCGGAATCGGGCTTGTGGGGAATATTGCAAGTCAGCACATGATTGAAGAGTTGAACATGGAGTACATAGGCTCCATTGATTCCAGATATTTTCCTTCAATTGCAGTGCTTTATGAGGGACTTATAAACATGCCTGTGCGGATCTACGAAAACGTGGAGCACAACATCATTATAGTCATTTCCGATATTCCGATCAGCCACTCGGTTTCCTATGATGTGAGCAATGCTCTTGTAGACTGGGCTGAGTCTATTAATGTCAGAGAGATCGCTTCTATTGCAGGGATTGCGATCATGGACGGAGGCCATAAAGTCTTCGGAGCAGCTACCACACCGGAAATGCTGGATAAAATCAGGGATAAGGTAGAGATTTTCCAGATGGGAACCATTTCCGGGATTTCGGGCAGTGTAATGGCTGAATGCCTGCTGCGTGGGATTCCTGCAATCAGTCTTCTCGGGGCTACGAAAACCCAGAATCCCGACCCAAGAGCCGCATCTGCTGTGATTAAAGTCCTTAATGAGCTTTATGGGCTTTCAATCAGCACTGATAGGCTTATAGAGCAGGCTGAACGCATAGAAATTGAGCTCCAGAAGCTTGCTGAAGATGTTCAGGCTACCGAGCGGAAAGGAGAAGTCAAAAAGGAGTTCCCAATGTATGGGTGATATCATGGAGTACATTGCATTAACAGGAATTGCCGACTCCGTGATTGAGATCCTGAAAAAGCACGATCTCAGGACTCTTGAGATCCGAAACCCGCAGAACTTCTTCGGAGTGCTGGGGCTCAATGCAGGAGACAGTGTTCTCCTGACTTCCACAAGCCTTCAGGATCTCACGGATGGGACTCAGGGACTGATAGCAAGGGTTGTTCAAAAGCAGATCTCAGTTCACTCTTTTGTCAGCTCAAATGAACTCTACATCGAAGAGCGGGAATCTCTGTCAGCCCGTATTCAGCTTGAATGCAGGTGTATGGCAAGGGTGAGGAACGTCATTTCAAACGAAATCGGAAAGCCCGTAATAGTAGATGCAAGGGAAATATCCTGCTACGAAGCCCGGTAAATATCTCTATAAGTTAAATCTGGTGCTATTTTTCCAGAAAAACGTTTTTTTCCTTTCCTTTTCTCGGAATTAATTTCTCAAAAAAGAGTTCTAAAAAGAGGTCAGGAAAATTTGAGTTTCCATGAAACCTCCATTTTAGATCTGGTTTTGTTTTAAGTATCTTTACATCATGTCTTCCATGTCGCCGCCAGCACCCGGGCCTGGGGCTGCCTTTCCAGCACCGGATGAGGCGATCACGTCATCGATCCTGAGGATCATGATTGCAGCTTCTGTTGCTGCATTGATTGCCTGGGTCTTGATTCTGAGGGGTTCGACTACATCATTTTCGAACATATCCTCAATCTTGCCTGTGTAGACGTTGAGTCCTGCCCTCTTGTTGCCTTTCTCATGCTGGGAGCGCATTTCCACAAGCATGTCGATCGGGTCAAGTCCTGCGTTTTCTGCAAGGGTCTGCGGGATAACTTCCAGGGATTCGGCAAACTTTGTTACTGCAAGCTGTTCCCTTCCTTTGAGGGTTGCTGCATATTCTTTGAGCCTGAGGGAAAGTTCTACTTCAGGTGAGCCGCCGCCTACAACAATCTTCTGGTCTTCGAGTGCAACGCCTACAACTCTGAGAGCATCTTCAAGGGCTCTCTCAAGTCCGTCCACAACATGCTCGGTTCCGCCGCGGAGAAGGATTGATGTGGTCTTGCTTTCCTTGCAGCCTGTAACAAAAGTCATTCTGGAGCCAGTGATGTCCTTTTCTTCAACAAGTCCTGCATAGCCGAGGTCGGATTCGTCGATTTCATCCAGGTTGGTAATGATTCTTGCGCCTGTGGCTCTGGAGAGTTTGTCCATGTCGCTCTTCTTTACCCTGCGCATTGCGAAAATGCCTGCTTTTGTCAGGTAGTACTGGGCAAGGTCATCAATTCCTTTCTGGCAGAATACTACGTTTGCGCCGGTATTGATCACTTTGTCTACGATTTCCTTAAGCATGGCTTCTTCCTGGTCAAGGAAAAGCTGCATCTGGTCAGGGGTTGTGATCTTTATTTCGGCTTTGGTCTCTGTCTTCTTGAGTTCGATTGGTACGCTTAAAAGGAGAACCTTTGCATCCTTTACAACTTCAGGCATACCGGTGTGGACACGTTCCTTGTCAACAATTACTCCTTCAACAATCTCGGAGTCCTTTATGCTGCCGCCTGGTCTCTTTTCGGTTTTAACGTCTTCGATGTCGACAGTGATCTTTCCGTTTTCATCTTTCTCAACAACGGACTTGATTGCACGGACTGCGAGGTTTGAGAGGTGAGCCTTGTGTGATTCTGCCCCCTTTCCGGTAATGGCTGTTCCTGCGATCTTCTCAAGAGTCTCTGTGTCTTCAGGGGATGCGCTGATAGTGATGGTGTCAAGGATCTTTACAGCCTGGGCTGCTGCGAGCCTGTAGCCGCTTGCGATAACGGTGGGGTGAACGCCGCTTTCCAGCAGGTCTTCTGCCTTTGTCAGGAATTCTCCTGCGAGGACGGCTGCTGTTGTTGTTCCGTCTCCAACTTCGGCGTCCTGGGTCTTGGCGACTTCCACGATCATCTTTGCACCTGGGTGCTCGATGTCCATTTCTTTGAGGATGGTTGCTCCGTCATTGGTAATGACGACGTCTCCCATCGAGTCTACAAGCATCTTGTCCATACCCTTTGGCCCAAGAGTGGTCCTTACGGCCTCAGCTACTGCCTTTGCGGCCATGATGTTGTTGTGCTGAGCGTCGGAACCGTGGGTTCTCTTGCTGCCTTCCCTTAATATAAAGATCGGTTGTGCTGCCAAACTTAAATCTCCTTTTAAATGATGTGAAATAGTATGAATTTCTGTTAATTGTATTCCAGAGCACTTTCCTTTGTGCGTAATTTTCCTATTCTTAATGCAAGCACTTCTATATAAGAATTACTCTGAAGGGAAGGTTCCTAATCCTGAAAAAAGGGTCTGCTGGTTCTTTTAATGCCCGAGTTTCGTCTCCCGAGTTTCGCTTCGGGAGCACGAGGTCCTTTTCGCTCGCGTGGCTCGCTCAAGAGGACTACTTTAGAAGTTATACAGTGAGTTAAGCTTGGGAGGACTATCAGGAGGAATAATAAAATGCAGTACTGAAGCTCGATAGAAAAGCAGCCTATCAAATATAATGAAGAAAAATGAGCATTAATGAAGCAGTTAAAGTACATGCAGAAATGCAAAAAACTGAATCAGATTTTATCTTCGAAAAAAGGTTAATCGAAGAAATTTCAGATTTTTTTTCCTTCGATTTCTGGATTTTATCTTTAGTTTTTTCTTTTTTGCCTGCCTGTTTTTCAGTGAGTTTTCAGTGAGTTTTGATATACTCTATCATGCGCGGAGTAAGCAGTGGAATTATCTCGGGCAGCATATTGGGCATGAGATTTTCCATTGCTTTTGGCATCAGGTCAGGGAGCTGTTCTTTCATGTAGTCTGGCATGGGGACTCTTCTTTCTACGGCTTTAAGCATGTCAGGCATGACTTTTGGCATGACCGAGGGCATGAGCATAGGCATCATAACCGGCATCATGGGCTTCATCATGGCATCCATGCCGGGCACGTACTTGACCATTTTCATCATTGCCTGAAGCGGGGCTGGCATAGCTGCCATCATCTGTGGCATGAGTTCAACCATCATGTCGGTCATGTTTTCAGGCTTCATGAGGTCGATCATCTTTTCGAAAGGAACCCAGGACTGCAGAGTGTAGTTTGTCGAGTCCGCAATATTGTATCCAAGGCTTCTTGCTACCAGGGCGCCGAGATCCTGCACCTCGATGTTGAGGTTACTTTCTTTTGCTGCCACCCTGAACTGGAAGACACAGCAAGGACAGAGAGCTGCAACAACATCTGCGTTCACGTCAACGGCTTCCTGAAGTCTCATGTTTCCAAGCCTGTATGCAACTGGAGGCTCGGCAATCAGGCTGACCACGGAACCACAGCAGTGTGCTCTTTCCCTGTTATATTCAAGTTCCCTGAACTTGATGCCGGGAATGGCTTTCAGGAGCTCTCTCGGAGGCTCGTATACTTCACCTCCGGCTCTTCCAATATGGCAGGAATCGTGCCAGGCAACTACTTTGTCAAGAGGCTGCTTGAACTTTGGCTTAAGGACATCAAGGCGTTCCACAAGGATTTCGGAATAGTGTTTTGTCTCAAACCCGTATTCGATTCCTAGCTTTTCTGCCCACTGAGGATAGACTGTGTGCCACATGAGCCAGCACGCAGGGCAGGAGGTAATGACTGTTTTTACGCCTTTCTTTTTCATATTCGAGACGTTCATCCTCATGATCTTTTCAAAAACATCCCACCTGCCGGCAACGAGCATGGGAATTCCACAGCAGGCTTCTTTGTCAAAGAGCCCTGTGAATTCGACTCCTGCGTCATCGAGCATGCGGACAGCCCCTATTGCAACATCATTTTCAACAAAGGATGCTGTGCAGCCAGCAAAATAAGCGTATTCTGCTTCATCCTTCATTTTTGCCCGTATGTCCTCAGGAATCCATTTGTCCCTGTCTTTCCTGTAATTTGCCCAGATATTCCGCTCTTTCAGGAGGCTTGCAGCCATAATCTCAAAGGGCGGAAAAGTCATCTTTTTCTTTTCTCCAACCAGCTTATTCCGCATGGTCATCCAGGCGTGTTCTATTGGCATATCCAGTTCACAGCGGGAATCGCACATCTGGCAGGTGGTGCAGCCAAGGAAAGTGTTTGTCTGCCTCTGGTCAAGTTTTTCCCTGCCTGCGAGATACTCTTTTATGAAGAACCATTTCCCTCTGGGAGACTGAGATTCCCATCCTCTTCCGTAGTACTGGTCGCATTCGCTCACACAGTATCCGCACTGGGAGCAGGAATAGGCAAGTTCGGCAATCTCGGCAGGGATATCTTTCTCGTCCTTGAAGGTGACTTCTTTTATCCCTGACATATTCCCGGCAATTCTGCCCATGGGTTCAAAAGAAGATCCCAGAGACACTGCAGTATTCAGGAGCCCTTTCCCTTCCAGAGTCTCAGGGTTCATAATCCCATTGGGGTCGTTTTCTTTTCTCAAAGACTCAATTTCTTCAAGCCTGTCTCCGAAGACGCTCTTTCTCTTTGAAGCGAAAAACAGACCTGAAGAATATGCTCTGCCTCCATTTTCCTCCGCAATTTTAAGGATGCTCAGGGACAGGGCAAAAGCTGTATTGAAAAGTACGGAACGCTCGGAATGGCGCATGAAGCAGAGAAGCACAACGTTCCCGTCATTGATAACCATCCCTTCTGTGAGCACCGGCAGTTTGATCCTCTTTTTTATCTCTTCAAAAACGGTGTCCATATTCTCAAGCGGCACGAGTATCTCAGCAGGGATGAAGGAGGGACCCAGCCTTTTTACCTTCATGGACTTGAACCATTCTTCAGTTTCGTGCTCTGCAATCTCTTCAGGGAGAATAGTACCGCCTGCGTTTTCTATAGCCTCTTTCAGTCCGGAAACATCTCGGGAGGCAGGGTACATGAAAGTACAGACGTAAGCAGCAGGCAGCACTGGTCTGTCTTTGTCCACAATTTCTCCGTAGTGTAGTTTATGGGGCGCTTTGTTTTTCATGTCCGCCCATTCCGGGTTCAGAAAAGAGATTGACCAGAGAGGAATATTCTTTTCCCTGATTGTTTCGACTGCTTTTTTCATGGCTGAAGCATCGGGAAAACTTGCAGAAACAGCTTTTCTCTCTTCGAGCTTCTGGACTTTCAGGGTGATTTCGGTTATAATCCCTGTTGTTCCCATTGTCCCTATAAGTTTCCTGAGTTCGGGGCCTGAAAACTCCTTTATTTTTCCGTCGGGGAGGACAACCCTGACTTTTTCCATACTCTCGTAGCCCCAGCCAAACTCATAACTCCCGTATCCTGCTCCGCTCTGGGCAAACCAGCCTCCCACAGTTGAGGAAGGGGCGCTTGATGGGATCGCCCTGACAGAAAGGCCGTGTTCTTTGAGTTTTCTTTCCAGTTTTTCCCAGATAATCCCGCTCTGCACGACTGCTTTTTGTCCTTCGGGGTCGATGCTGATTACCCTGTTCAATAAAGTTACATCAGCAACAATCCCTCCTTTTGTCGGCATAACCCCTCCGTATCCAGAGGATGCCCCTGCACGCGGAACTACCGGAATTTTGTGCCTGTTTGCAAATTCCAGAAGTTTTACTGCGTCTTCTTCCGTCCGGATTTTTACGACGGCTGCAGGGTCTGTTTTTCCTATCACTTTCTTAAGAAGAGGCGGCAGGGCTCCTATATCGTGGTTATAATAGTGACGCTCGCGTTTGTCAAGATTGACGTACTCCCCAAAGAGTTCGGTGAGTTCAGTTTTCTGGATGGTGGAAAGTTCCGGTACGCTTTTTGCTGTCATATTCTTTTCCTCCCTGGTTGGAGCCGATTTATGGACACTTTACAGTGCTCGCAGATGGTTATGCCAGTCAGGTTCTGGAATTTTTTTAGCTCCCCTATACATTAAATTATATATTTTCCAATTTAAAATATTCTGTCTTCTTATGCAGGTCCTAATTCTTTTTCAGGAAATATTCTTCTTTTCGGCTCTTTTTTTCTGTTATCGAACTTTTTTAAAGCTCTTTTTTGACACTCTTCCAGATGAACAAAATCTAAAATGAAAAAATTAAAAGTGAAGGGCATCTTTGGGGCAGACAGTAACACATTTTCCGCATTTGATACAGTCGGGTTTTGTCTCAGTCTGGCAGACCTTGAGCTGCATGGGGCAGACTTTTTCACACTTCTTGCAGCTGATACATTTGTCTTTTTCAAGTTTGAGCTGATACCTTTTTCCTCCAAGCAGGCGCTGGGCTGTTCCCATAGGACAGAAAGAACACCAGGCTCTCGGGCTAAGGAAAGTTCCGAGAAGGACTGCAATTGAGGTTGTCACAAGGCACATCATTACAAAGATCATGCCTATCTTTTCGAAAGTGTTAAGAGTTCCTATAGTGCTTGCTACTCTGTAGCCCATAAAGCCCATCAGCAGGAAAAATATTGGCAGACGGACCCGGAGGCTCCGGAATGTATCGGGTATCTTTCTTTTCTTTGAGATTTTAATGACCCAGAAGTCAACAAGGCTTCCTCTGGGGCAGAGGTTTCCGCAGAACCATCTGCCTCTGAAAGGACTGCTCAGAAAGATTGCAGCAAAGACGAGCAGCATAAAGTAGCCGAGTGCAGGGTACCAGAGCCCTCCGATAGAAACGATCAGTACAAGGATTCCCAGGTAGGGAGTGATTTTGAGCATTTTGATTAACCTCCGTTTTCCCATTGTTCAAGTTCCTGTCCCAGCCTGTCAGCCCAGGACTGAACGATTTTTAGAATTACACTTTTAATCTGGTTTCTTGAATGGATTTTGTAAATGAAGACATAGCCTCCTCCGTCAAGGTTCTGCTGTGACCTCTGGAGAATTCCTTTTTCGTACAGCTTTTTCACGGAGCGCTGGACTGTAGAAATATCTAGGTTTAGAGATTTTGAAAGGGTATCAGTATCAACCCATTTGTCGGGTTCGTTTAAGAAGTACTTCATAGTATTCAGGTCAGCTTTTGTAAGATTGAGAGCGCACTTGATTACGTCTTCTATTTTGAATTCCTTGCAGGCAAAGTCCATTATCCAATCCCTCTTATATTCTACAGTACTGTAACATTGTATCAGGAATATATATATACTGGTGAGTACTGCACACTACAGCTAAAAATTGGAAGTACTATATTTTTCAACACTGTTCTCCTGGGTTGACATTTATAAGATCTATTAAATATAGAGAGAAAAATGTACAGAGAAGAATTAAATCGCAGAGAAGAATGCAATTATACATATTCCTGAAAAATATCTGCTTATTAGTTGTGGGTCAATAAAAAGAGGTTAAGTTAAACAAAATATCAAAGAACAGGGTCCTCTTCAAAGCTCTTTTCAATTAATGGCTCCTATTCAATAATATCTTTTTAAGAAAAGGACAGTTCTGTTCTGGAATTTTTACATCTTATTTTTATATAATCAATCGTACAGAAACATTTTTATAGTACTTCTCCAATTTGCAAATTAAGGTTTAATGAGCTTGCATGCTTTAAGGTTCCTTTTCTACAAAGAGATTCAATCTTAAATCATGCTATCCTCATTAATATCAATATATACTTCACAAAAGGGCCGGCAGGTTTCTCCTTTTCTCCTGCCGGATCTACACACCCATTTTCCGATTAAAATGTTTTATCAGGCAATGCTTTCTTCTTCCGGATACTTCTCCAGCTGCTGCCCTGCTTCTCCTCAGCAGGCAGATCTCTTTCTTTAAGTTTTCCGCTTTCTTTAAGTTTTCCGGGGAAACTTCAAAGTTCCCCCGTCTGCCTGGCTTACATCCCGAAAGCAGTCTGTGTAATCGTATTTTCTATTTCTTCCTTAAGCTCTTCCGGAATTCCCCTTATCCCAACGTCCAGGAAACCTCTTATGATCATTCCAACGGCTTCATCTTCGGTAAGCCCTCTTGCCATAAGGTACTCTACCTGGTCCTTGGCGATTTTTCCCACGGCTGCCTCATGGGTGAGCTCGATATCATCTACATTTGCCTCAAGGATAGGGATTGCGAGCTGGCTGCCTTTGTCAGTAAGGACTAGCCCTTTACATTCAAGGTGACCTTTTGCTCCCTTTGCATTTCCTATCATCTCTCCGCGTGCGACCAGTCTCCCTCCTATGGTAATCGTTCTCGAAATCAGTTCTGCCCTCGTACCCGGCGCATTAAAAATAGCCCTGCTGCCAAGGTCAAGTTCGGAACCTGCATGTGCAATCGCTATGGTATTGAGCCTTGTTACCGCATCTTTTCCTTCTAGCCTGACAGTCGGGTACATCTGTACAGAGCGCACGGGTTTTAAGCAGATATAATTACTCACATAAGTCCCGCCTTCTTCTACTTTCACAACCGTCCTCGGACGGACTCCTATCTGTTCAGCCCAGTTGTGGATCATTGTGAAGTTCAGGGTGGCGCCTTTCTTTACGTACATCTCGGAAATCCCGAGGTGCAGCCCTTCCTCTACTCCTTTTCTGGAGGTGCAGCCTGTGATAATATCAAGAGTTGCCCCTTCCTCAACAATTATAATGTTATGAACCGTCTGGGCTGACTTTTTGCTTCCCAGCATAAGGCAGGTCTGGACAGGCATGGCGGATTTCTTCCCCGGCGGCACCCGAATAAAATAGCCGTCAGCGTCTTCCAGATAGGTTTTTGCTGTATATTTGTCGGCATCCACCTGAACGAGTTTCCAGGAGTAGTCTTTAAGCCATTCGTATTTTTCCATGGCTTTGTGGGTGGACATAAGCTCAACATTTTTATCTTTCAGGGAAGAGTGCGAAACTGCATTGTCCAGAACAAGCAGGCTGCCTGACCTGCCTTCTTCACTTGGTATTATCCCTACCTGAAGCAGAGTCTTTTTGCTTTCCTCATCAAGAGTCCGGAGGTCTTCAATAGGTTTACTGATTTTGGAACCTTCTTCATATTTATTTAGTTCAAAGTCCTCTCCGAAAGCGGCTTTCTTCTCAATTGCACTCTCGGCTCTTTTTTTAAGGCTCACCTTGTCAGTCTGCATGTAATACACTCCTGATACCCTTTGTTTTTTATCTCTTCCAGCATTTTCAGGGGATTTCCCGAACACATAACCGTACCGTTGCAGAGGATATATCCCCGGTCTGCCTGCACATAATCCAGAACCTGTCCTGTATGTGTAATGATAAGGGCTGACTTCCCTTTCGTGCCCCTCTCCCCAGGGCATTCCATGCCTTCTGCAAGCAGTTCTTTTATTGTCATTCCGACCTGCTCTATGCTTACAAGGTCAACTCCGGACTCGGGCTCGTCCAGAAGATAGAGGCTAGGGTTCTGGGCTGCAAGCTGGAGAAGTTCAGAGCGTTTAATCTCCCCGCCTGAAAAACCAACGTTTACATCCCTGTCCAGAAAACGCTTCATATCAAGTTTTTCAGCAAGGGCTTCAGGGTCTTTTTTTCCCTTTGATGTTACTTTTACAAGGTCTCTAAGTTTAATTCCTGCCATATCCGGCGGGCGCTGCATCATAATACCCAGCCCGCGGCGGGCTCTTTCATCTACTGGAAGGTGGGTAATATCTTCCCCGTTGAACAGTATCCTGCCTTTAACAACCCTGTACTCGCTAAAGCCCATAATTGTCCTCATGAGGGCTGACTTTCCGGCTCCGTTTGGTCCGAAAAGTACGTTTGTGTACCCCTTCTCAACCTCGAGGTTCACATCATGGAGTAAGATTTTTCCGTTGACCTCTACAGTCAGGTCTTCTATTTTCAGCATGGTGTTTTCTCCCTTTATCTCATTCTGGATACGGTTTCCCCTATTTTTTCTTCGTATCCTGAGAAATAGCCGTTTAGAGTGAGTTCACTTAATTCTATATGGCAGAAATAAGGACAAAGATCAAACCGATCTGGGAGCTCTGTCTTATCTCCTGCTCTCTACACAAAATCCTTTATTCCTTTTAGAGGACATCATATTTCTAACCATATGTTCCTCAAGGGCTCCCGTTTACTCTTTTCAAATTAAAATATCAAGTTTGTATTGAACCCTGAATTGAAATTAGCACTAATCCGGCATCTTTAAACAGGCAGGTTTTGAGATTCTTAGTGTAATAATCTTCAACTGTGAAGGGAAAATATGAATGTCAAATACAGGCTATCCAATAGTTTCCCCCATTTTAATAGAAATAGTATTTCTCAAATTAATACCTGGTTAACTCAAGGCTCAGGCCAGCTCGGGTTTCCATATATTCCGCGGGAAAAAGCTCCTTTAGTTTGCTTTTATGGGCTGTACAGTGCCCGGCTGCTATCAGTTCCATTTCTTCAAGCCTTTCAAACCGGTCGCTATCATGCAGCCCCCCAATAATGCCTTTAATCTTCCCGTGGAAGAGAGCAGCATCCATAATTGCATCAATACCCGGGTGGGCGCATCCGGTCAGCACATAGGAAGCTTTTCCGGTATTAAGGACCAGGGACTGTTCTTTTATTTTATCTCCCAGTTCTCCTGTACTCCAGATTCCCTCAGATATCTCAACAGCTTCCTTCACCTCGATCAGTGCAGTTCTCTTCTTAATTTCTCTTTTTAGATTCTCTGAAAAAGATACAGGAGCATAAACGGTAATCCCGGGATTTGCGCAAAGGATCTCAGGCAAGCCCCCTATATGGTCCCAGTGCTGGTGGGAAAGGATCAGTTTACTTACACAGGCAGGATCAATACCTGTTTTCTCCATATGCTTTAAAAGGAGAGTGCCATCCCACCCTGTGTCAAAAAGAAGGGTTTCTGTTCCTGTCTCGATTAGAGCCGAAAACCCCCAGCTTCCTGTAAAACCAGGGCAGGCTTCATTATCATACAGCACTGTCAGCCTGAACATCTGCCTGCCTCGTGTTTACGTCAGTTTTTTGTTTCTCTTTTCTAAAAATTAAAATCATATTTCTTTCATTGTCTGGTAATCCAGCATGGTAGAAATCGGGTTTGTTTCTATTTCAATCCCTGTTTCCTCAATGGCGCAGATGCCGTTAATTCCTCCAACCACTGCAGCCCCGAACTTCCCGGTTTCAACCGGAGCTCCAAGTAAATACTCATCAATTTCCCCTAAAGTGATACATCCTGCCAGACCCACCTTTTCTGCCTTTTTCAAGATATTTCCTGTCATTTCATAAGCAGAGGCATTTATCTGCCGCATATTAGCAAGGATTTTTCCTTCCCCTTTCTCAAGTACTTCAAGGACTGAAGTAGGAGTCCTGTTCATGAAAATCTTTATCGGGTCAATAGAAGTTCCGCTGTAAGAAATAAGGTCAAGGAAGCGGGAAGGCTTTTTGTTTTCTATCTGGAGGATCCCTCCGTAGGCTGGTTCTACGGGAATTCCTGCTTTCAGGAGAATCCCGTCAAAAGTGACGCTGCAGACGGTGGCTATTCCTATCTTCCCTGGAGGAAGAGGCACTTCAAATGAATCCTCTTCGAAGATCCTCACCCTCGGGCTTATCATATAGCCTGCATGGGCAGTATACGAAATTAACTCAATAACAGTTTCAAAATCGTCCTTGTCAAAATAAGAAATATTTACCACAACGTCCCCCTTGTCAGTTTCGGGGTTATAGGTGGTTCTGAATGCCATTTCTTCTATCCTGGATATTACGAAGCCGAAACGATCCCCTATAAGGGCGTCATTCATTTCGTTTTCTCCAAGATCAGTAAGTGTACGCCCGGCGTATCCGTGTTTGCGTGTAAACCCTCTCTCATCCAGGATCCTGAGGTGGTAACGGACAGCCCGCTCTCCTATATCATAGCCCCGGTTGTTCAGTTCGTCAGCTATAGCCCGGGCACCTATGGGCTTGTCACTTTCGTGAATTACCCTCATGATTTCAATGAGTTTTCTTTCTATTTGCGGATCCATCATATCTATAACACCGTTATACCCTGTATCAATCCCGTAATGTTTACGGATAATAATGATAAAACTACAAAACCACGTACTGAACCTTTTATAGACGAATCTGATGAATGAATTCCAGGCGGCTTCAGTGAGGTTTCTGTAAATAGTTTTTCGGACAGCTTAATGGGGGTTTATTTCAGTAAGCTCCGGATTAATATAATAATCTTTGAATCTCATTTCCCGTTGTTTAATTACTCAAACCGGATTCTTTTTTGCTTTTAAATACTTAATTATAGTAAATCTTTTCGTACTTAATATATGTTTTCTTATTCGACTTCGTAATAAATGCCTGCTGAGATTCCTGAAAACGAGAGTTTCCTGACAACAAACAATTCTTTAGAGTCATTTTTATTGACTTCTCTTTGACTTGTCTTTTGTTCCATTCTCAGCCTTTTTAAGTGGCAGCCAATTAAATAGAGACCTTAAAAAAGAATTCATGAACAATAAATTTTCAGCGGGGAATTCTCGGTAACAAGTTGATAGTAGTAACAAGTTGATAGTAATTACTCAATAGTTGATGGCAGCTCTTCAATATTTGATGGTAATTCAATATTTGATAATAATTTCTTCAGTAATAGAAATCATCAATGCATACCGATGGAAACTCGCAATTATATAAGTTTTACAATTCCTGGTTCTGGAGAATAAATTTCTCCAGTTTCCATAAGTTTTTTCAGGGTTGTCTCAAACTTTTCTTCAACGATCCCTTTTTCAAGAGCTTTTTCACGAAACTCTTCGATCTTCATTTTTCCACCTGAAGCTTCAAGGATCCCAGTCATGATAGACTTCCGGTCTTTACTGGCTGACACGCTTCCTGAGGAAACTTCGGATACCGAAAGTTCAGGTGTTTTTTGTATGGGTTTATCTTCAGAACCTGAGCTGCCGGTTTCTTTTTGAAAGGTGTTCAGGGAAAAAGTTTCTGTTCCTTTTCCGGAAATTTCAGCTTGCAGGCGGGTTCTGAAGTCCACAGCCTCGGATAATTCTTCAAAAGAACCGAGTACTCTGAGCTTCCGGGCCTGAAGGAGAGATCCGCAGTGCTGGCATCTGAGAGTCTTTTTTCCAGGCTCTGTTATCTGGGCATGCTGCCTGCATCTGGGGCACACTATCACAGAATAACGGCTTCCGGTTCTTTCCCCGATTTTCACTTTCCGTACCTTCTCTGCCTCTTCTGGAAGTCTCTTATCACTCTCAGAAGGTCTATTTTTCTCACATCTTTCCAGTTAACGTCCGTAAAATAGAGTTCCGAATAAACGGACTGCCATACAAGAAAATCCGAAAGTTTCTGCCCGCCAGAACGGATCATTATATCAGGCTCATGCTTGACAAGGAGGTGTGATTCAAGCATTTTTTCGTCGACGTCTTCAGGCCTGATGCGTCCAGCCTTAACATCGTTGAGGATAGAAATTACAGACTTTGTGATTTCCCCTCTTCCTCCAAAACCAAGCGATAAATATACAAAAAAATCCCTTCCCTGCCGGCTGCTTTTTACTTCTCCTTCAAGTCCATATATTTCATAACCTGTTCCGGAAGGAAGAGCCATGAAGCTTTCTTCCAGTCTCTCTCCAAGAGTTGAAGCAAGCTCGGTTTTCACCGGCTGGTCAGCCTCAAGAATATCCACATAGATGCTCACAAGCTCTACCTTAAACTTTCTGAATGTAAGGAGAGCGGAAAGGAGTTTTTCAATTCCTCTGTATTCAAGGAGATCTGTTTCCTTGAGAATAAGAGCTACATGGGCTGGAATTTTTGTAGCTGACCTTGTTATTTGCCAGGCAAGGTATTTCTCATAAAGTGGCTGACCAAAGGAAAGCAGGTCCATTGATACTCCTTCTAATAAAGCCTTAATTGGGGCGGTATTTCTTTTTAATTATTTCTCTAATGAATTATTTATCTTATGAATTGTATCTCACGCCTCTGTTTTCCTGTCTGAATTTTTCGCTTTCCCTATGCTGGTTACTTTGCAGTAGATACAATCTTTATTACGTCCCCGTTTTTCAGTTCGTGTTTTTCCCCAAGCCTGAGCCTTGTCCTTGCATCCACCGCATACAGGAAACGGTCTCCTATTTCGGTATGGATCTGGTATGCAAGGTCGTGGCAGGTAGATCCCCTTTTCATTAGGTAGGCGTCTGGCAGCATATTACCCAGTTTGTCGGACCATTTTCCTTCGTCCTCTACAGGATATACTACAATAAGATCAAGAAGTTCAAAGACAGTCCTGTTTATGCACTCCTGAATGCCGGTAGTGCCGAACCTTTCGAGTACTTTATGGATAGCGTCAAGCCCTTTTTTCTGGGGTTTTGTGACATCTTCCGTTAGCAGCTCAAAGTCTCTATCTCCTGGAGTATACTTTATTATCCCGCCCTTTGCCGCTGACCTTAAAGCCAGTTCGGCTGCTGCACTCGTGGATACCACTATTCTGTCAAGTTCCCTTAGCTTATCCAGGTTTTCTCTTGGGGCAATATCAGCCTTATTTGCAGCAATAAGCATTGGTTTGCTGATTTCTCTCATGGAGTCGCAGAGCCGGATCATATCTTCTTCAGTCCACTTAACATGATCCACCCTTGCAAGCCCTGTCTCTATCAAGGCTGCGTTTACGTGGGATTCCTTTATCCCTGCGCCGGCAAGCTGTTCTGAAATCACTATTTCAAGCTTGAGCCCTTCTGCCTGGATTTTTCTGGAAAGCTTAACCCAGTTCCTCTCAAGAATTCCGTACAGCCACATTGTAATTTCCCTGTTCAGGAAAGCCACATCATCGAGGGGGTTGTGGTCTCCTATATCTACAGGGTTTCCTTCAGCGTCTGTCCCGCCTGAGGCATCTACAACATGAATTATCGCCTGAGCCTGCCTGAGTTCATCAAGGAATGTGTTTCCGAGCCCTCTCCCTTTACATGCATCCGGCACGAGCCCTGCAACGTCTATGATGTCAATAGGAACAAGCCTGACCCCGTCCACGCACTTCCCGCATGTTTTTCCTTTCTCTTTGCAAGGGCATTCAGCCCGGACATATGTAACGCCGTGGTTGGCATTTATAGTTGTGAAAGGATAATTCGCAATCTCAACATCTGCAAGGGTAGCCGCTTTAAAGAAGGTGGATTTGCCCGCATTGGGCTTTCCTGCAAGGCCTATGGTCATCGACATAAATTATAAAAAAGAACTTGTTGCATTTAATCTTTATTGATAGTGAAGTCATGGAAAAATGGTTTTTTTCCCTTCGTTTTTCAGGAACGCCGTACAGATTCTTCATATGCTCGGCTGGCTTTTGAATAATAAGGTTTATATTCTAGTATGTGCTTATGAGTGGTGCTCGCTTGCGTCCCGATAGGGTAGTGGATATCCTTGAGGCCTGCGGAGCCTTAGACCTGAGTTCAAGTCTCAGTCGGGACGTAAATTCTTATTTTTAATTGTTCTTTAGTTATTCACTTCATGTTCGTTATATTTACCTTTTATTACGCCTCTTATGATTTTTGAATGTTTTTTCCTCTTTGCTGACTTTTTACCCAATTTTTGATCTAAAAACCCTTTAATTCTCCTTATTTTTTTCTTTTAGATCCTGTTTTTCCCATATCTTTTCTGTTCATTTTCACTTACATCTGAAATCTATCAAAAAGATAATGAATACAAATTAACTTATAAATAAAGACCAAAAGATGGTGAGATTCATGAAAGGGAATATTCTGGTTTTACTTCTGGTGTTTGTGTTTCTGTTTGCCTCCGGCTGTACAGGGGAAGACACAGAGCCTGCCGCTGAAGAATCCAATGCTTCAGATGCCTCAGCGCAGGACAACGTATCGCAGGAAAACGCTACTTCAGGGTCTGGAGAAAAATATATTGTTTACCTTGAGTACTATAATGCAACAACGCAATCAGTAACGCGTTCAGAACTGGATATCTCGGTGGGGGATACAGTCTCCTGGTGGAGCAAGAAAAGGCAGGGAACTTATACCCTGGTAAGCGAAGAAGCTCTCTTCCCTGATCAGAATCTTACTTACAGGGTCCCTTACAGCTACACCTTTACTAAATCGGGAACTTACCTTTTCACTATAAAAGATGCTCCGGAAATGAATGTCACAGTCAGGGTGAGCTGAGATCCTCAGTTCTCCCTTTTTAAAATTACTTTTTTCTACAGATACTACTGGTTTTTGAGATCTTGAATTTTTTTAGAAAGTAAGAAAAAAAGCATACACATGATAGTGTAATAACTCTCTTGTGGAGAAGCATCCCCTTATTGCTTTCAGGAACATTACCCTTCAAGAGCCGTTCTGTCTGAAGCTATTTTCATTGGAATCCTGGCAGAAAGAGAAAGGAGAATTTTCTTTCAGACCCTGGTAATCGGCCTCGCCATACTCTTATAGTGGTCGAAAAGTTCTTTTCCCCATTTAAGTGCACTTTCATCAAAACTTACCAGGTTGTGGTTGTAATAGATCCCGCTGTTACAGAAGAGGGACAGAGCCATAAACTTCTCCGTAACTATGCTTGACGCGATTTTCATATTATTATTATTGCAGACATAAAGTTTGGTATACTTCAGGTTCAGGAAGTGTTCAAGCTCTTTTTTGTAGTCATTGAGCATCCTGTCATAGACATACTCCGTGAATACAAGAGTAATATCCGTACCTTTTGCGGCAAGCTCTATACAGAGAGAAGGATAGATGGGAAGGAAAAATGACGAGGAGATCATTACCTTCTCGGATTCGGAAAGGTGTTTAACAACCTCTTTCGGGTACTCGAAAACATGGTTTCGGTCGGGGTTTACTTCCATGTAGTCTCCCAGTTTTCCTATGTTGTCCAGAAACTCGGGAGGAATTGACGTCATATCCTGGTTTATCCAGTAATCATGGTTTTTATCGAAGACATTAAAAGTTTCGAGAATAGCTTTCATCTTGGGAACAAGAATCTCTCCGATACTGGAAAGCTTATATAGCCTGTTATTTTCAACAATTAAGTCCTGCTTCATCAGGATCTTTATCTGGGTCATTATCGGGCTTGAACGTACATCGAGTGTATCTTTAATCTCCTCGATAGTTTTGGGTCCGTCCATAAGAAGCAGAAGTAGGTTTTTCCTTTTTTCTGAAAGAAAGAGAACATCAAGTAATGATGATTCCATCTAATTCCCTCTCTTGTTTTTCATCCTGTTATATCCAACATTGTATATATCTCTATACCGGAAGTTTAAACACTTCTCTTACTTCTCCAACTTTACAGTTATGGAAAAGCACTCTCACAGGTTAAGAACTGCAGGGAAATCCTGAAAATTGCCATTTTTGCGTAACAAATTACTACAATAAGATATATAATCATTTTTCATTATTTCGTCTCTGGAGTCCCTCATTCAGGAATTTATCCGGCAAACCCCTGATTGGTGATCTCTTCATATTCAAGAAAAACTGGACAGGATAGACATCTAGAAATAGCTGTGGGTTTCATTCTGTTTTTCCTCTTTTTCTCTCTTTAAGTTTATATTATTTTACCTGTTTGGAGAGTCTCTTGAGATAATCAAATAATTCCTGTCCCCACTTCCGGGCACCGGGCTCAAAGCTCAAAATAAACTGCTGATCAAACTTTCCATTTTTATCAAAGAGCCCCAGGAGCATTATTTCATCAGTTACCGTAATTTCAGAGATCTTTACTTCTCTGGAAATATAAATGCTTACATTATCCATTCCCATTAACTCTTTTATCATATCAGAGTGTTCGTTTGAGAGATAGTCCCATACAGATTGTGTAAAATTCAGGGATAGTTCGGCATCCTTTCTCCCAAGTTCTACATACAGAGGCAAATAGGCAGGATTAAAATAAGAAGCAAAGGTTGCAGTCATTTTTGCATTTACCATACTATCAATAATCTTCTGGGAAGGCTCATAAATGTGGTTCAGGTCCGGCTCTATCAGGGTGCAGTCTCCAAGCTCTGCGATCCTTTCAAGAAGATGGCGGGGAATTGAATTCAAATCATGGCCTGTCCAGTAACTGTTGTTTTTTTCCACAACATCAAGGGCACTGATAAGTGGCTTTACCTTTTTAATTATAAACTCTCCCAGTACCGTGAGCTTATACATCCTGTCTTCCTGGACAATAAGATCGCTGTCTATCAGTTTCTTTATCTGGGGCAGGATCGACGTGGCAGTAACGTCCAGTTCATCCCTTATTTCATCAATACTTTTTGAGCCGCTATCCAGCAGTATAAGAAGATTCTTTCTTTTATCGGAGCGGAAAACAAGATCAATAAGTGAAGACTCCATCTCTCCCTACTTCCTGCAGTATCATTTCATGCAAACCATTGCAGATTCTTTCTTTCGGCAGGCTGGTTCTCTGGCCGTTCTCTTTCAAATTCAGGATTATTTCTCCGGTATTTTTTAAATTCCCTATGGGATGAATGCAAATATTCAGTCTATTAAAGCACCAGGGGTACAAACCCCCACAAATGTCATCTTTGTTTCCATTGGGGTCTGTTTCCATCCAGGGGGAACAAGATATTCTATGCTGGTATCTATCTTTATTGAACTTTCCGGAAGCCCGAAATCTTTCATCGAATCCAGAATGAGCTCTTCGCCGGCTTTTTGAGAATATTCCATTGCAGTCCTGTAATGTTCGAATTTCTTTCTTCCAGCCGGAGTAAATACAAGGAAATTCTGATCCGGGTTTTCCATTGAACTTGGTCTGATAATTATCTCAATTCTTTTAATTCCTTTTCCTACAAGGGCTCCTACAGCATTACCTACTCTTGCCTGCTCCGGGACAATAATTTCTGCATCAATGAGAGACTTCAGCTCTCCATAGTAAGCTTTTACAGGTCCTCCCAGCAAAACTATGGGAATATTCACTTTATACTGGATAGGAACTTCTTTTTCCAGCATCAGCTTTATTCCGTCTTTCCCCCTGCCTTCCAGCATGAAGGATATCAGGCTGTAAGCCATATTTTTCGCAACCTGCTGCTTTACTTTTTTACAGAAAGCGATCGCTCCCAGCTGAGTAAAGCGGGAAAGTTTTTTGGCTCCTATCTGGGCAGCCCCTACATCCCATTCTGTGTATTCTCCAAGGACATGCAGGGCATCTGTAGGTGTAAAGCCTATTGCCTGAATTACTCTCTGGTTGAGCAGAGAATCGAGGACTTCAGGAGAGGGGAAACGCTTCATTTTATTTAAAATATCGTGGATAGAGAGAGGTTCGTCTCCTATTGCTTCAAGCAGTTTTACTTCACTCTCTGTAGGATTGATAAGCGCAGCTCCGGTCCTGACAAAAAATTTTGTGGGCTGAATATGCTCATTGAGCATGGTTCTCAAAGGTATGGGATTTTTCTCAAGTTTTTCTTTGAAATTTGGATAATTTACTGCAGCAACACAGAGGGGCATGACTCTTCTGGGTCCTATTCTTATGCATTTTTTGAACCATATATGGCTGTCTCCTCCGTTTGCGGAACTCTCCATTTTTATAGCTTTCACGCGGGTCTGCCAGCCTCCAACAATTGCTCCTTTTTCACAGAGTTCCGGCTCCCCGTTCTTAATCATGGAGACATCCGTACTTGTCCCGCCAACATCAATGACAGCACATGTATCAAGCCCTGAAAGGTATGAAGCTCCCATAATACTTGCAGCGGGGCCCGAAAAAATGGTTTCAATCGGGCGCAGTTTTGCCCCTTTTATATCTATGACTGAGCCGTCACATTTCAGCATAAGGACCTTTGCATCAAGGTTTCTTTCATTTATTTCAGTCATGATAGAATGGATGAACTGATAGGTTATGGGGATTAACTGGGCATTTAAAACTGCTGTAGCCGCTCTTTCGTAAGCTCCGAGCTCCTGGGACAGTTCATGCCCGCAAACCACGGGGTGCCCCGTAAGTTTAAGGATTACTTCCTTTATCTTATCCTCATGTTCAGGGTTTCTGGTACTGAAATATGAAGAAACAGCAAATGCAGACACTTTATTTTTAAGACTGATCGCAAATTGCTCTACAGATGCGATGTCGAGAGGATGAAGTTCGTCTCCGTTGCTATCGTGTCCTCCTTTAACCGTAATCGTGTAATCGGCTGGAAGCTCCCTGGTAGCGGTATCAACTCCTACAAGGATCAGGCCGACAGGATATCCTGTCCTTTCCAGAATTGTATTTGTAGAGAGAGTTGTAGAAACCGATACAAGTTTTACTTGCTTGAGATATTCCGGGTTCAACTTATTAATTGCGTTTCGAATTCCGGTCATCAGGTTTGGATAGGTGGTAACTGCTTTACTGGTGTCAAGGATCTTGCTGTCCGAATCTCTCAAGATAACAGCATCCGTGTATGTTCCACCTGCATCAATACCCAGACTATATTGCATATCAAAAAGCCCCATTTTTTATTCTATTTTAGGCAATCCGTATCCCTTTTTCAGCTGTATTTAATCCCTACTAGCCGGATTTATAGGGTTATGCCTCAAGATATATATTTTTACTTATAATGTTCAACAACTTCCGTCTCCTGCCATACTATTGTCAGGCATTTACGCTATTCCTGGGAATTCCTACACCTACGTAAACGAGTTTTGTCTCCAGAGGAACATCTGTCCATCCGCTGGGTGACAGATGCTTCCTGCTTACATCTATTCTTATATCTTCTTTTCCAAGCCCAGCGCTGATCATGTAATCCATAACAAGCTGCCTCCCCAGCTTTTCGGCATACTCAAGGGCTTCAGCATATGCTTCAAACTTTTTCCTTTCAGATGGGGAAAAGACAATAAACTCGTTTTTCTTTTCCTCCTTGAGCATTTCTCTTATAACTTCACTCTCCGGAGCTTCACAGTGCTCCTCACCTGCGGGAACTTCTTCTCTGGTCCTGGGAACGAGCCTTGTTTTTATGAGGATCTCCACTCTTTTAATCCCTTTTCCGACAAGAGCCCCTACCGCATTACCGACATCAGCGTGTTCGGGAACTATAAATTCTGCATTGATCAGTCTTCTCAGTTCTTCAACATATGCCCCTACAGGGCCTCCAAGAAGCACGACCGGGATTTCTACACTGAAGCGCGTAAAATTTTTTCCTTTAAGCACTCTGTCAATCTCATCCCTCGGCATTCCCTCTATCATATATGCGATAAGGTCTTCGGCAATATTGCGTGCAACCCTGCGCTTTACTTCTGCACTGAAATCCTCCGGGTCCTGCTTAAGTGGCCTTCCAAGTAAGTAAGCTCCTATTCTTGCAGTTTCCACGTCCCATTCTGTATATTCGCCAAGTACATGGAGGGCATCTGTAGGTGTAAATCCAATAGCCTGGATCAGCCTCTTCTGTATAAGTGAATCGAGTATTGAAGGGGAAGGGCGCTTTTTCAGGGCTATAAGCAGGTCTCCGAAGGAAACAGGCTCTGTCCCTATCTGCCTGTAGATTTCACGTTCTCCTGCTTTCAGCTCTATAGGTCTGAACCCAGTCCTGACAAAAAATTTCGTTACCTGAATGTTTTCACAGAGGTAACCTTTTGCTACCCTGTTTTGCTTGAGTTTATCCCTGAATCCTGGATATAAAACCGCAGCCCTGCATAGGGGAATTACTCTGCGGGGACCAACGTTGATTCTGTCGCCCTTAAGCCATACATGGCTGTCACCTCCGGTTGCTGAAGTTTCCATGCGGATAGCCTTTACACGGGTCTGCCAGCCTCCTACCACCGCACCCGAGCTGCTGAGTTCAGGTATTCCTTTCTGCATCATGGCAACATCCGTGCTTGTCCCTCCAACATCAATTACAGCGCATGTGTCAAGCCTGCTGAGGTGAGATGCGCCTACAAGGCTTGCGGCAGGACCTGAGAAAATGGTTTCAATGGGTTTTTCCAGGGCTTCTTCGATCCCGACCACCGCCCCGTCGCATTTTAACATCAGCATATTTGCATTGATTCCGCGGATTTCGAATTCTCTGATTATTGCCTGGATGAATTTATGGGTAATAGGAATCAGCTGAGCGTTAAGGAAAGCAGTTATAGCCCTCTCGTAGGCTCCAAGGTCCTGGGACAGCTCATGCCCGCAAACAACCGGATGTCCTGTGAGTTCCTTTACAGCTTTTTTAACTGCAAGCTCATGCTCGGGGTTTCGGTTGCTGAAGTAAGAAGAAACTGCAAAAGCGGAAACTTTACTCTGTACTTTGAGTGCGAATTCTTTTACCGCGTCAAGGTTCAGGGCTTTTAATTCTTCTCCGTCACTGTTATGCCCGCCCGAGACTGCTATCCAGTAATCTGTAGGAAGTTTCTCAGGGATCACGTAGTCTCCTACCATGATCAGCCCTACGGGAAATCCCGTGCTTTCCAGAATTGTATTTGTAGATAGTGTGGTTGATACGGATACGAGCTTTATGTCTCCGAGATATTCGGGGTCCAGCCTGTCGATTGCATTTTTCATTCCGGGCAGGGGGTCGGGGTAAGTTGTCAGAGCTTTGCTTGACTCAACTACCGCTCCATCGGAATCTCTTACGATAACGGCATCTGTATACGTGCCCCCTGCGTCTATTCCAAGACTGAAGTGCATTTCCTCATTTACCTCTTTTATGAATTGGATAGTAACTTCTTCAGGCTTTCCGGAAAGTTTTCAGTTTCTGGGTTATTATTGTTGACAACCGGTCAGTTTTGAGCCTATTTAATTCCGGATGCGCTGAATTCCGGTGATGGTTAAAGCCTGCGTTATACTTTAAGTCTGAATAGTTGTTAAAGATGTAAGTAGCTAAATGGATATCTGATAATATCCAGATAATTCGAAAGGCGGATTTAAAAATTCTAATTCCAGAAGCGTTTTTTCAGGTTTTAATTGATTATTATAAGAGTGTTATTTTTTCAGAGCACTATTTTTTCACTTACCACTTCTGGTTTCCCTTTTTTATTATATTATTTTTAATATCCTATTTTTTCGAATCCATAATTATTTGTCTGGATTTATATTTATTTTTCTGACTTATAATTATTTGTTTGATGTCTCATACCTTTCTATCCTGCTTATTTATACCGTTATTTTTTTTCCTTCTTCAGGGATTCCAATCTTTTTCTGGATTGAACAATTTCTTTCAGGATCAGGTTCTGCTTTTATAAGAGTATAGATATCCTGACCATATGCTGTTTTCAATCTTTTTTCCACCTGGTCCGCAATTTCCGCAACTTCCTGGATATTTAAAGAGTTATCCACAGTAATACAGGCATTGATCGCTATTCCGCTTCCTATTCTCCTTGTTTTAAGCTCGCTGGAACCCGTAACTCCTTCGGTTTTGTTTATTATTTCGCTGATCTTTCGGTTATCTTCTTCATCAAGGGAAGCCTCTATGAGTTCATTGACAGTACCATACAGGAGCCTGCCCGAGGTTCCGAGAAGGTAAAGGCTTACAAGAGCTGCAATAATAGAATCAGTTACATCCCAGTTTTTGCCGGGGAGAAAGGTACATCCTATGCCCAGAGTAACTAAACAGGCGAAAAATAAACTTCTGATTTGAGCCTTTCCGGTATAAGAGCCAATTTCTGATGAAATGCCGTCAACATATCTTCCTTTTTTCCTGCTGAAAAAAGGAACAATTTCTTTTGATACAAGGGCAAGAGCAGCTGCTGATAACGCAAAGATTTCAGGGGCTTCTGTCTCTCTTCCCTGTATAAATGTTAGCAGTTCTTGTGAGGCCATATTTATTGATTGTACCCCAGCAAAAAGGAGTATGCATGCTCCCGCTCCCATAAAGAGAGTTGCAACTTTTCCATGCCCATAATTATGGCTCCAGTCTTCGGGTTTGCTTGCTATAGAAACTTCAAGAAACTTTCTAAGTTCGCTGATCAGCTCTGAAAAGGAGCGGACCGAATCTGCAATAAGCGCTGTGCTGTTTCCTAAAAGTCCAGCAAATAATTTAAAAATAGTCAACGCAAGGCTAAAAAAAAGTGCTGTATATGATATTTCCTGTTTTTCATTCAAATCTTTGTCCGCTTTCATCAGAAATTCACCGCTAATGAATTTTTTCTATCCTCCTTTGGTAAAGCGGACCCTGAAGGGTCTAAAAGAGATTTTAGCATACAATATAATAATCTAAAATTCAAATAAAGCCTCTAATGCCTGCATCCGTCCTTATGTTGTACAGGATGCAGCATCTTCAGCCAGTAAAATCAATAGATATGGAGAGGGTAAGTAATTGAAAACACAGATAATGAATCTGTGTTTTCAAGGGTTGGATTTTTTTGGGCTTTCTATCCTGTTTTTGCCCTTCCGTTTTGTGGGTTTTGTAGGTCTTCGAGGTTGGTGTAGGTTTCCTCAGAATCCGTTTTTCATTCCGTTTTTCGTTTCGTTTTTCTTTTTCTGAGGGCGTAATGCTGTCATTACTTTATCTTTAGAGTGGAGCAACTGTCTTTCCATGGACTTCATTCATTATCATAGCAAGAGCCGTATACATGGACGCAAGGCCCATAATAAGTCCAACATATCCAGCCACTACAAGCAGCCCGGCACTCCCGGTTGCGTTTACGACGGCTAGAAGCATAAACAATATAAATAGTGTTACAAATACAAACTGAAGGGCTCTAACTCCAATCTTCATTGTAATGATTAACATAACAAAGGTGTACACACCCCAGATGAAGAGATATGCGGCCATTGCGATTCCAGAGGAGGCCTCAATCCAGCCCATTGCAGGCATAACGATAAGTCCTGCCAGTGAGAACCAGAAAAGCCCGAATGCTGAAAATGCTGTTCCTGCAAAAATATCTCCTTTCTTCCAGGACATGATTCCTGCAAACACCTGGGCAAATCCTCCCAGGAATATTGCCATGGAGACGACCATTGACCCCGCAGGGTATACACCGATATAGCTCAGACTTAACAGAACTGCAGCGAGGCCCAGGCCAGTAAAACCAAGAGGGGCAGCGTTTGCGGTTTTGTCAATAATTACTGTAGAAGTTCCTGCGTTTTCGCTCATGATTATTCTCCTGAAGCCATTTTTTGAAAAAAAAATAAAAAAAGGAAGTTTAGGGCTTAGAGCCCATAGTTTTCTGGTCTGAAAACTGCAACTTCCTGCTTGAATTTGGTCAGGTTGTCGCTCATGAACTTGTCAGCATCGTCGGTGAGAGCTACGAGGTCGGCTTTAACCTTTGCAAGAGCATTGGTTTCGAACCTTGTGAGTCTCAGCTTGCCGGAGTTGACTCCGGATTCGATAATGTTGCAGCACTCGATTGCAGCGGCCTTTGCACGGAGGTAGTTGTCGTTTCCGTTCTTTGCAATTGCCTGTCCAACCTTGTAGGCGTTGTCGTAGGCGAGGACATATCCCTGTGGGTCTCTGTATTTGTCGGAGAGAACGAGGATGTCCCTGAGGTCCTTTGCCTTTCCGGTCTTGAGGGCGACGTTCATCATGGAACAGTCGTATGCAAGGGTTTCGGACCAGCACTGAACGGTTGTACCACCGAATTCACCGTGGTATTCAACAGATTCGTTGGACCAGAGGTCACAGCACTGCATGACCAGGTTACCCATGAGGTCAGAGTGAGCGCAGGTTGAGGTCTTACCTTCCTGTGTGATTGGTACACCTGCAATTGCCTTTATGATGGAGTTCTCGTAACCACAGTCTTTTCCAGGGCCCTGTGCGCCTGCTTCATATGCACAGAGTGACCTTGCTGCAGAGATTGCTCTTGCAACGATTGCAGTTGTGTGTGCAAGGTTCTTGTCAAGCAGACCGCCTGCAATGAACATTGCAGTGTTTGCCTGGGCACAGTCTGTGTCACCAGCTGCAACAGTGCCGGTTCTCTTTGCAATTGCTGCAATGTCGGACCAGACCATTTCCATGTCCATGCTGCCGAGTACACCTATACCGAAGAGGATACCTGCAGTGTCGTTTCTCAGAATGGAGTAGTCGAATACTTCCTTACCACCCATTGATTCAACGGACAGGAGGTCAGCACCGGACTTGGCACACTGCTCGAAAGCTTCGAGGAAGGTGTTGTATTTGTCTCCTCCTCTGAGGTCGAGGAAGTCACGGTCTTCACGGATGTCACCAATTGTGTGGCGGAGTGCGCACTTTATGCCGTATTCATCGTGGTATTCTTCCATGATGGTCTTCTGGGCGTGTGCAACAGCTGCTCCCCAGGAGGGGTGGTTGGACATCTGCTGGACGTGTTCGGTTTCGAGTACTACGGAAGGAGCTCCGATCTGGACCATCCTTGCCATGATGTCAGTGGTGATCCTTTCGTATTCCTTTACGAGTTTTTCCTTGGATTTACCAGCTTCAGGTCTTGGGGCATAGTTAACTTCAGGGGATGTGTAACCTGCACCGATCTCGAGTCCGAGGCCTGCCTTTACTGGGAATTTTGATTTACCGAAAATGAGTTCATCTGCGTTAGCGTAAGCCATTGAAGTGTATTTCTTTACCATTTTGCTCCCTCCTTAGTGCTTGTGGAATTCCTCTCTTAAGGCAGCTATGTCTTTTATGCCTGAAACGATTGCGTCAGCAATCTTGGGGGCATCTGCAGCCTCTTCACCATAGACTCCGAGCTCATACTGGGATACGAAGTCCTGGTTCACAGCACCGCCACCGCATGCGAATGGGATTTTTATTCCCTTCTCAAGGAGCTTGTCGTTAACTTCCTTGAATGCATACATGGTGGTTGTCATGAGGGCAGTACCTGTGACCATGATTGGCTTGTTTTCAACAACAGCGTTGATGACCTCGTCTACAGGAACGTCTCTTCCAAGGTCAACTACATCATAGCCGTTTGCTCTCAGGAGGGCAACAACGATGTTCTTTCCGATGTCATGCACGTCACCTTCTGCAACATGGCAGACAACCTTGCCCTTTGCTTCGGGGACTTCTGTTGTCTGGCTCTTACAGAATTCGATACCTGCAAGCATTGCATCGGCAGACATCATAACGTTGGGGAGGAAAATGATACCATCATCATAGAGTCTTGTTACAACTCCCATACCGATCATAAGGGCATCGTCAATGAGGTCGATTGGCTTTTTGCCTGCTTTAATTGCGGCTTCAAGGCCCTCAATTACGTCGTCCTCTTCACCCTCATAGATTGCTTTTGCAATTGGGTAAACGAGTTTGTCCTTCGGGTAAAGCTCTTCTGCTGCTTCGTCAGGTGTCATTTCCTTTTCGAGGGCGACGTTGTAGCGTACTAATATGCCATCGACATCTTCCAGTTTCAAATCCAACATATTTTAACCTCCATTTTGATAATGAAGAGATCTCAGATTGCTCAGATCTTCGATCCTGCAAGTTGAATCTCCCAGAGTTTCAGGTATTTCTTTTGAAATACTGTCTGAAACAATGAAAACGAATTCGAAAACCTCCAGATCGAACTCTTTCCATTGTGGGGGTATGAATAACCTCCTGGTGGTTATCTGGTTTCACAATAATACTGAATTAAAGGCCTTTATCCTGTTTTTAAGACTTTTTAGGAACGAATTTTTTCCTGGGGTTCAGGATTTCTCTATTCCTATCAGCCTTTTAGCCTTTTCTTCCCAGTTACCTGATGAAAGGTGTACTCCCTTTTACTATTCGGGAATTCACTTGCAGATGACAGTTGGCTTTTCTGGAATATACCTTCATCTGTGCTAATTTTTGCGCAGCTATAATTTTATAATTCTGGCTCCAATTTTCCGCACAAATGATTTTATAAAAAAGAATTGTTTTTTTCTTCTCTTTGTTTTGATCAATGGCTTCAAAATTTATTGAGCAATTATCGCCTTTTCGAAGATATCTCTATTTGAGAATCTTGAATAAATGCAGGCATTTCTTTGAGCTTAGGAGGTTATCAAGTGGATTTGTTTTATATGGTGGAATATTGGTAAGGCAAAATGTAATGTATCAGGGCTTTCTCTTTAGAGCATTAAAGTGAATTTAACATGCTCACTTATTCTTCTGCATCTTCCTCGAAACTTTATTTTCTTATTTATATATAAGAAGATCTTTCGAAGTTCCCTTTTTTTTAATTGTCCCTGTACTAAATAAACTTTATTTTTTTGCCTTTTTCCTGCCGTTTTTCAAAAAGTGGCAAACTTTTCCCCTGGTAAGTTTTTTCCCCTCTGTTTTCAATTTATTACTATGTAAACTTTGTAATTTTTTATATATATTTCTTTTCGTCCCAAAGCCATGTTACTTTATGAAGATGAAAGAGTACTTTCTCTCTCCATATGGAGGGGGTTATCTTCGGGCAAAGAGCGAGGACAATTTCATCCTATATAAAGTCTTTGCATGTCAGGTCACAGCTTTCCTGAACCGGAAACTTCCTTCCTTCAAAAGTTCCTCTGCTTAAAGGGTTTATTGGTAGTCTGGCTTTAACCGTAATTGCTTTTTTATTTTTGTAACTGATGGCTGTGTGTATTCCAGCTTTTAACTTGCCGTTGTGTCCACAGTTTTGATAATCCTCTCCGAGGGGTTCATCCCTTTAGCTCTATTATTAATAGTATTTGGACTGTCAGATGCCATAAGATTTCTCAGTACTCAACAATGGTTCTGCGAGTAAAGCAAAAGAACCCTCCAGTTGTTTTTCCGGCTTCTGCCCCCCCCTGAAATCATCCACTCAATGACCAGTCTATCTGCCGTATTGACTATGATTTCTGTCCTCTGCCATCTTCTGCAGGCTTTGTTTTATGGATTGAAATCCAGCAAGTCGTGCAGAAATATGAGGCAGGGTGAGTTTTATCCTGGAAGAAAAAGTATAATGCAGGCTTCTGAGAGTCCGGTTACAGGAATACCATTGACTTGCCCTATCTGGAATGGCGAAATGAACCTGCACAGTATTATATAGACTGGTCAGAGATATAGACTGGTCAGAGATATAGACTGGTCAGAGATATAGACTGGTCAGAGGAAACAACTTAACATTTATTACCAGTTGTAACCCGGAATTATTTCTGGCAACTCCTCCCGGCATTAATTAATTCATGAAAAAAATGGTTGAAGAATGGCAGAAAAAGGAAAATTTCAATCTTATCCGCCTTTTACTTTCTCCTTTTCTCTTCCTGTTTTTACTCTTTCATACCTTTAATATTCACGATTCTCTGTACGTTTTCCTGCTGTTTATGTTCGTGATGCCCGTGATTATGTTCATGTCCGGCTTTATGTACATATATTCCCCTTTTCTCAAAGGTCTCCTTCACAGAACTGTTTACGGCATCTTTCAGGGCTTCTTTGTCAACGTTTGAAACTGCAGAGAGGATCTTGAATGTCGGGAGAGCTCCTTCTTTTGACTTAATTATGTCTTCCTGGGGATCTTCATAATAAATAGTAACGCTCTGCTTTACGGTTTCCATGCCGTTGTCAAGGAAGAGTTTTATGTGCCCTACGAATTCAGGGTTTAATTTCAGAACCTGTACTTTTATCGTATTCATCAATTCGGTTGTGAGTTCTCTGGCTGCTTCCGTGCTCAGGTTTTCTCCGCCCTTAATTGAAAATTCCGCAGAATAACTGCCAACCCCGGAGGCTTTGATGGAATCTTCGGTCTCTTGAGACTCGATAGGTCCTGAATTTTTTTCTGCAGCAGCGGCCGTCTGGATTTTTTCCGAAACACCTTTAACATCAGGGAGGATTTCCTGCATGAAATTTTCAAACTTCTCGCCTGTGTCTCTTGCTGAAAGCAAAACCACCTTTGCTTTTGGATTTAACTGCTGAACCGAAGCTTCAAGGATTGGTATCCTGATAGGTTCAATCAGATCTACCTTGTTTATTCCCAGAATCTCAGCATCTATAATCTGCCTCATGGCAAATTCTTTAACTTCTTTCATCAGCTGTTTAAAGCGGCTGCCGTCAATAAGGGTTACAAGAGGAGCGATTTTCACTTCTTCGCCGAAGTTCATAAGTTCTACTTCGTTCCTGATGACGTGCGGGAAAGCGATTCCTGTGGGTTCGATCATTATGATGTCAGGCTTATATACATTTACAAGAGTGTTCATCGTTGTCCTGAGCCCGACTTTCAGGGAACAGCAGATGCACCCGCTTGTGATTTCTTTGGTATCGAATCCGAACCGCTTTATCACATCTCCGTCAATCCCTATCTCTCCTATCTCGTTTACGATAATCGCAACTTTTTTCCCTTTCTCTGCGAGGTATTTGCCCATATTGATAATGGTGGTAGTCTTCCCGCTTCCCAGAAAACCTCCAACAACAATGACGTCCACTTTTTTTCCTCCGTTTTCTGCCGCTTTCTGCTTTTTGTCCCTTTAATTCTATTTTATATAAAAAGTAGTGTAAAACCCTGCTTTAATTCAGGGATATAAGTGTCAACTTTTCTATTCTCAAAGTATATTTCTCTATCTCTGAATTGGAGTTTGTCAAAATTTTTGTTGATATCTATTAACCCTATCTGGCAGCCCATAGAAATTGAAAGTATGAAAAAAGAAGAGGCTGGAAAAATCAGTAAAAACAATAAAAATAGCGTGGTAAAAGGACATCTTCAGGTATATTGTAATCTGATTATTAATTTGCGAATAAAACAGGGAGTCAGAGTCTTCCCCCTGAAGCATCCTGCTTTATTCCAGTTTCGATTAATTGTTCTTACCTTTTTCCGTTCCCTTATTATTAGATTCCTGCAACGGTCAGGTTTTCCCATTTGAACCTGTCATCAGGGCAGGCATGCAGGCAGCGCTGGCAGTTTGCCCCGTCGCAGAGG
The DNA here is from genome assembly GCF_035390745.1 of Methanosarcina sp. Taxonomy (GTDB): domain Archaea; phylum Halobacteriota; class Methanosarcinia; order Methanosarcinales; family Methanosarcinaceae; genus Methanosarcina. The sequence continues at coordinate 52,320 of NZ_DAOOUJ010000005.1, forward strand.
TCGGTCCTTATTTTGACAAGGCCTGTGTCATCCATTCTGAGGGCTCCGTTCGGGCATACCTTTACACATTTCTTGCAGCCCTGGCAGTCTTCGATAACCATGGTAAGGTAGGTCCCTACTTTTTCGAGCACTTCAAGCCCTTCTTCTCCGAGTACAGGAATATCCCTTTCTACCTGGCGGTCGATTTTAAGGATGGTTGAGGGCTCGTTGAGCATGGGGAGTTTTTTCTTTTTCAGGAACTTCTGGAGCATCTTGAATGCCATGCCCTCGTTCCAGTAAGCAAGTTCAAGAAGGTAAGCTTCCTTAAAGGCTTCAGAGGTTGCAAACATCACATGCGTACCCAGAATTTCCTTTGCAATTGCCTGCAGTTCCCAGAGCCTGTCTTCAGAAAGCAGAATTTCCCTGGCAACTGTTAGGGAGGTGTTTCCTATCTGGGAGACATAACTTGCGTTGTAAGGTATCATCCCTACCTGATGGGCTTTTGCGGCGTCCATATAGGTCCCGGCAGCTCCTGACATGTGGGCTATCTTGAGGTCTTCCATCTCAATGCCTGCAGCTGCACAGAGGGTGATGTGGCCTGCCCGGAGCGCGCCTATCGCTCTTCCGGCTGCAATAAGGTCTTTCTCCGTGAACTTGATGCCGTCCTGCAGGTAGATAATGCTTTCAGGGGTCTGGATTTTTGGCAGGACTATTAATTTGTTCCTCATTCCTGCTTCGATAAGGGCAATAACTCCCGTACCTGTGATGCCTTTTGCAGTAACCTCTCCCTTTTCCACAACGTCTCCTGTTTTCGGGTTAACGAGATCTCCTTTTGCCGTCTTCATGTCTTTGTCAAGAACATAACAGCGCAGATTCTCTCCTTCAAATTCTACATCACAGATAGTATGCGGGGAAGCAATGGATCCGTATTCGATTTCCTGGCCTTCGAGAGCAGGACCTGCAGCAGCCGACCCTGTATAAATAATTCCGTTTGATTTCAGAGCCATCTCGGCATTTGTCCCATAGTCCGTGGCAATTGCGATTTCATTGCTCTCGATCATGCCTGCTTTTACAATAAGGGCAAGTGCATCGGCTCCAACCTCGTGCTTTATTGATGGAGGAACAAGCAGTTTGCAGTTCTTGAACTCCTCAAATCCTGCGATTTCGGTCAGAGGTATAATCCGGGCATCTCTGTTCTGCTCTTCAATATGATACTTCTGTTTCTTACGTTCGCCTGCGTATGCCAGGTCTTCAATGGAAATTCCCTGAAAGATAGAAAGCTGGATAGGATTTCCGCAGATTGCGAACTTTTCTGTTTCTTCGGGATTTACTCCGAGCTCATTAAGGATATTTTTCACTGCTGTTGCCGAGAGCCCGTGGGCTTTGTCAAGCCCGTAATGGATTGCAAAATCAAGGTGGTCCATTACGTTTGCTCCTGGCAGAGGATTCCGGAGAGTAATCACGGTTTTCTTAATCTTGCCGCTCTCCAGGTCAATTTTCTGGGCCCTGAATCCACTGGTTCCCAGGTCAATTGCAACTCCTGTTCTCATATCTTAACCTCCTCCAAAAAAGTTTAAGATTTCTCAACTAATCCTTTCAACAGCTCTTGTTTTTAATAATTTTAAATAAGTTTTGTGATTGATAAGCCGTCCCTGTAAGTTTGCTGGATTATTTGCCTGGATTGAGTCTCCTGAACTGACCGCCTGTCAGGGCCCTGTTCTGGATGTACCCCATCCCTGAGGTCCCTTTCCGGCAAATTTAAAAAAACATGAATCGGGCGTGAAGTCCGGTGCCTGGAATTCCCTGCTAAGAACTTGCCCGCAAAAAAAAATAAAAATTTGTGCCTTCTCAGGCGTAGAACTCGTCTCTTGCTGCGACCATGGCTTTAATGTTCTCGAGAGGGGTCATGGGCGCAATTCCACAGCCCGGTGCGAGTACATCTACTCCGTCTGCAAGAGCCTGCTTGGCTTCTGCTTTGATCTTGTCAATAGGTCCGGGCAGCAGGGTGAAGGGGCTGGAAACGTTTCCTACAAATCTTGCTCTGCCACCGATGACTTCCTTTGCTTTCTTTGCGCTGCCGATCTTTTCTTCTACGCTGAGGCCTTCGAAGCCGCAGTCTGCCATGTAGCTGAGGATCGGGTTGACATTTCCGCAAACGTGGAGGACAGTTACGGAGTTGACGCTTGCGGAGAACTTCTGAAGCCTTGACTGGAGGAAGTTCTTGAATGAATCAGGGCTCATAAGGTCTGGAGATGCGACAGGGTCTGCAATGGCAATAATGTCTGCACCGGCTTCTACCATTGCGTTTGCATACATAATTGCAGCTTCATTTGCGAGATCCAGAGCCTGTTCAAAGAGGTCGGTTTTTTTGATGGACCATTTCATGAAGGATTTTACACTTACAAGGTCGGATGCGACTGTGATTGGGCCTTCCATACCGCCAACGATTGGCACGTCAGGACCGACTTTTTCCCTGATGATCTTGATTGCTTCAAGTACTGTTGGAATTCTTCCTCTCTGGAGGAGGTCTGCAGGGACTGCTGCGCCTTCGAGGTCCTTGGGGTAGGGGTGACCGGTCACAGAGGGCTGCCTGTTCTTGGTACCCATGTTGATCTCACAGCCCATGGCTTCGACCAGAACGGTAAGGCAGTAGGGAACTCTTACAGCTTCAAGTCCGCTGAGCTCGTGGTTGGCGATTGCCAGCTTTGCCATGAGTTCAGGGTTGGTGTGGGCTTCGGGCCACGGGGCTCCGACGGTATCCATGAGTTCTACAATTCCGGTCTGGGTCACGGAACAAACAGGCACTTTGTCAACAGGTTCGCCTTTCAGGGCGGCTAAAAGTCTTGTTTTAAGTGTGAATTCGCTCATATCGGTCATACCTTTTTTTACTTTTATCTTTGTACATTTATTTTTATTACAATTTTATTGTCTACTTGACAATATTATATAGACCTTTTCAATCCAAAATGTTTCACACTCCAGACTAGAGTATCCAGAGTTTCAAACACGTTAAAAAATTGGATTTTTTTGATAAATGGGAACAGATAGTTCTGAATCACCGTTTTTTCTCGCCTGAGCAGGTGTGAGAATAATCAAAGTAAAAACAATTCTCGAACCCCTCAATTGAGCCAGAATGCGGACATTTTTTTAGTTAACAAATTATAAAAGCTAATTGTCGGGAATTTTTTTCTGCCTTTTCTTTGATAAATCACGCAATAAATTTTTACCGCGTCGTCTGTTTTACTATTTTTCTACTGTGTTCTCCCCTCAAAATTTTTATCCCCTGATTAATTATAATTTTTACCTCCTCCTTTGTTGCCGGTTTTCAGGATTTAAAAGACTCGTTATGTTAAGTTTCTTATTCTTGAGTTACATTGAACTAAAGGGGGTTCGATGGAAAAAGAGTATACTGAAAACAGAAACAGTGTATGCTCTCCGCTGGGGGATGAGCATCTTATTTCCCTCTCTGAACTCCTGCAGAGGTTGGGTGTAAATGAAAGCGGGCTCAGCGAACAGGAAGCCGCCCGCAGACTCCAGAAATGCGGCCCAAATGTTCTCGAAGATGCCGGAAAGGAGAGCATATTCAAGAGATATATCCGGCAATTTCGTAACTTCTTCTCTATCCTGCTAATAGTGGGTGCTATTCTGTCTTTTTTTGGCGAATACCTTGACCCGGGGAAGGGGAATCTCTATATCGGAATTGCCCTGGTCGGAGTCGTTTTTCTGAACGGGAGTTTCGCTTTTGTTCAGGAATATCAGGCTGTAAAAACAATGGAAAGCTTCCGGAAGCTTCTGCCTCCCCATGCAAAAGTCCTGAGGGACGGAAAGTTAAGGGATGTTCTGGCTTCCGAGCTTGTGATAGGGGATGTTATCCTTCTTGAAGAGGGAGACAAGGTTCCTGCTGATGGCCGTTTGATTGAAATCAATTCTCTAAAAGTGGACAATTCAGCCCTGACCGGGGAATCCGAGCCGCAGCTGCGCTCTCTTGAATGCTTTCATTCGAACCTGCTTGAATGCCGGAACATGGTCTTTTCCGGAACTCTCGTACAGAGCGGGAATGGTAAAGCTGTTATTTTTGGAACAGGGCGTGATACCCAGATAGGAAGCCTGGCAAAGCTTACTGAGCAAACATCCTCCGTAGACACCCCTCTCCGAAAAGAACTCAACCGTTTCATAAAGATTATCTCAACAATTGCTATTTCCCTTGGAATTACTTTTTTCCTGCTCGCATTTTTTATTCAGGATACATTTCTTGCAAGCCTTATATTTGCCATAGGAATCATTGTTGCCAATGTTCCTGAAGGGCTCTTGCCCACAGTTACACTTGCCCTCAGCCTTGCTTCCAGAAGAATGGCTTATCGGGATGCCCTTATAAAGCAGCTCGAGTCAGTGGAAACCCTGGGATCAACTACTGTGATCTGTACGGATAAAACCGGCACCCTCACGCAGAACAAAATGGCAGTAAATTCCCTTATCGTAGGGCTTGAATGTCTGGGGGCTGAAAACTCTTCCATTTCTCAAGAAGACGCAAAAAAACAGGATACAGACGAAAATGCAGAAAAAGGTCCAGCTCAGAGTGTTGATGGTTCTGAGGAAGTTACTTACTCCTGTGAAAAAGCAGTTTCTGCTGCCGGAAGCCGCAGCTGGAATACAGAAAAAATCCCTCCCGTTTTTATAAGGGTTGCAGGGCTCTGCAACAATGCGAAACTCTACGATGCACCTCCCGGATACACCGGTGATCCTACAGAAGGGGCGCTTCTTGTTTTTGCGAACAGTTTAGTAGATGTAAAAGAGCTCCAGCGTGAGTATCCCAGGCTTGAGGAGTTTCCTTTTGATTCCATTACCCGTCGTATGGAAGTTGTCTGCCGCACTCCCGAAGGCAAACTTGAGGTATATCTTAAAGGCGCTCCAGAAGTTGTTGTGAAGTTGTGTGATTCTATTCTTGATTCCGGAAAAGTCAGAAAACTGGATGAAACCGAGCAAAAGAAACTTCTGGACATGCACCTGAGGCTGGCAGAAAAAGGAGAACGGATAATTGCCCTTGCCTTCAGGCAGGCAGAAGAACTGAAAGAATATACTGCCACTTTTATTTTTCTGGGTTTCATAGGGATTATAGACCCTCCACGCCCTGAAGCCAGAGAAGCTATAGCAAGGTGCCATGCTGCCGGGATCAAGGTTGTCATGATCACAGGTGACCACCCGGTTACTGCAGAGTCAATTGCAAGGGACGTGGGACTTGCAGGTCCCGGAAAGCCTGAGATTATTACCGGAGACGAATTGAAGTCCCTTTCCCATGCAGAGCTTGCCTCACGGCTTAAAAACCCCAGCATTGTTTTTGCCCGGACCTCTCCTGTCCAGAAGTTGAAAATCGTACAGCTCTTCCAGAGAGAAGGAGAGATTGTTACCATGACAGGAGACGGGGTTAACGATGCTCCTGCTATCAAAAATGCCGATATGGGAGTTGCTATGGGCAGCGGCACGGATGTTGCCCGTGAGGCTGCAGACATGATTCTTCTGGACGACAATTTTGCCACAATAGTAAATGCTGTGGAAGAAGGCAGAGCTGTCTTTGATAATATAAAGAAATTTATTGTATACATCCTTGCAAGCAATGTCCCCGAAATTTTCCCTTTCATAGCTTTCGTTCTCTTTGCCCTGCCACTTCCTCTGCCTGTTCAGCTTATTCTTGCAATTGATCTGGGCACGGATATGCTGCCTGCCATTGCTCTGGGTGTGGAAAAAGGAGAAGGAGATATTATGAAAAGATCTCCAAGACCAAAAGATGAAAAACTGTTGACTTCTCAGGTTCTTTTGACAGCCTACGGAGTAAAAGGTCCTATAGAGGCTCTTGCAGGCTTTTTCTGTTATTTTGCCGTACTTTTTGAAGGGGGCTGGACTTTTGGAGAGCAGCTTGCAAGTACCAATCCCCTTTATATGCAGGCGGTAACAGCTTTCTTTTCAGCCGTTGTCATCTGTCAGGTCGCCAATGTATTTACTTCGAGAACAAGGTTACAGTCAGTTTTCTCTAAGGGACTGCTAAGCAACAGACCGGTTCTCCTGGGAATAGCAAGCGAAATTCTGATTCTTGCCATTATTATCTGGAATCCATTTGCCAATCTGATTTTCAACACAGCACCCCTTGATCTAAGGTACATGCTGCTTGCAGTTCCTTTTGCAGTTCTCCTTCTAGGGGTCGATGAACTGAGAAAATATCTCCTGAGAAAAAACGTGATATGGGCGACCAGGTTATTTAAATGGTGATCCGGATTCTGGCTTAATGAATTAAGATTCTGGCTCAATGAATTAAGATTCTGGCTCAATGAATTAAGATTCTGGCTTAATGAATCAATTTACTTCACCGGGCATGGCTATAATTACAGATTGAAAAAAAGACTGGAAAGAAACTGAAAGCAACTCTGAATGCTGTAAAAGGGTTATGTAATAGTAAAATCTTTTCAGGACATGTTTTGAATCTTATTTAAGATATTTTTTCTTAAAAATCATTTTTAAATGTTTTTTTGGGTAAAAAAGCCTCATCCTCTCTATTATCTTCAACTTCTGGATAAATTTTTATACTATGTATGCAGAAATTGTTTATTATATAAGTCACTCAACTCTATCTTTATATTATCTCTATCTTTATATTTAGCACGTACCCCCTATTATGTTTCAACTCCGCCGAGTCCAGAATATGAATGTGAGTAAAAAGATTTTTGTTATTGTCTACATAATTTTTGCCCTTCTTACATCGACCGTTATTTTTGCATCCCAGAGCATCCTCAACTCAAGCTTTTCCGACCTTGAGGAAAAAGAGGCGATCAGTAATGTGGAAAATGTACATAATGTAATTGATTTCCAGATGATAAAACTGGATGAAACTAACTCTGCCCTTTCTTCAAGGGAAGACATAAGGGCTTTTATGCTAAGTGAGAATCCAGAAGACCTTGGCGGGAGTTTATTTACTGATCTTTTTACTCTGAGCGGGTGCGACTTTATTTTATTTGTCAATAGTTCCGGAAAAATAATCCATTCCCGGGTTTCTGACTCTGAAAATGCAGGCAATGCTTCCAGCGGTTCGATTGTTTCCGAAATCGGTCAGAAAATAAATGATGGCAACCTCATCTTCGCGGATGAAATTCATCCTTTAAATGGGATGCTTCTGATAAATAATGAGCCTGTAATTTTTTCCTGCCGTCCCATACATGCATCATCAGACAACAATGAAACAATTGGAACAATAATTCTTGGGAGTTATCTTGATTCTGGTTTTGTGGATTCCATTCAGGAAATTACAGGCAATCCGGTTTTGTTTTACAGTCCGGATGATGTGCCTGCTGAAGTCCAGCGTGCCTTTTTTGAAAACGGGAACGAAACTGTTATCAATTCTGCAGAGGGAGGCAGGTTAGCAGGTTATTTTGTGCATGAAGACATTAACGGAGAACCGACCGTTATGGTCCGGACGGATGCTGACCGGGACATCTATGAAAAAGGCAGAAAGACCCTCCAGTATCTTGTAATTTTCCTCCTGTTCTCAGGCATCATTGTTGGAGCAGGCTGTAAGTTTCTCCTTGACAGAGAAGTAGTATCCAGAATTGTTCTTATTGACAATTTTGTGAAAAAAGTAGGAAAAGACGAAGAACTCTCAGAACACTGCATTATTGAGGGAGATGATGAACTTTCAGGGCTGGCTACAGGGATAAACGGCATGATTGACCGTTTGAAACAAAGTTCCAATCAATTTAAAGCCCAGGAACATGAAAAGAGGGTAATTCTAAACTCTCTCAGCGAGCTTGTAATTTTTATGGATCTCGAGCTGAGAATTATCTGGGCAAACAGGGCTGCTCTGGATCATGCTGGTCTTAAGCTTGAAAACGTTATTGGGCAGAAGTATGAGAGATTCCCCCTGATGTCGGATGCTGTTTCCGGAAAGTCTCTTGCACAAAAGGCACTTGAGTCCGGAAATGAGGAATCTGGAGAGGTAGTTACTCCGGATGGAAAAGTATGGATGATATGTGCGAATCTGATTAAGGATGAAAGTGGAAAAGCAACAGGAGTCCTTCAAACAGGGCTTGATATTACCGCACACAAACGCTCTGAAGAGAAGCTCCTTCAGGCAAAACTGGATGCTGAGGCTGCGAACCGTACAAAGAGCGAGTTCCTTGCCAATATGAGCCACGAACTCCGGACACCTCTTAACTCTATTATCGGTTTTTCGGACATCCTGCTCGAAAAAGTTTTTGGGGAACTCAACGGAAAACAGCTGAAATATGTTAATAATATCTCTGTCAGCGGGAAACATCTCCTGGGGCTTATAAACGATATTCTTGACCTCTCAAAGGTAGAAGCCGGAAAAATGGAACTTCACTACAGTGAATTTTCTATAGGCTCGGTTTTTGATGAGGTAAAAGCCGTTCTTTACCCCCTTGCCCAGGCAAAATCTCTTGAAATGGACTTTAAGCTGGATCCGGATTTTGGAGATATTCAGGCCGACAGAAGCCGCCTTATCCAGATTCTTTATAATCTTGTAAGCAATGCTATCAAATTTACTCCGGAAAAAGGAAGTGTCTTTGTCCACTGTAAAAAAAGCGGGAGCAGAGCTATTTTTTCAGTAAAGGATACGGGAATAGGTATTTCTTCTGAAGATCAGAAAAAACTTTTCCAGCCCTTTACTCAGATTGATTCTTCGTCTTCCAAACAATACTGCGGGACAGGACTCGGGCTTGCTCTCGTGAAGAAAATTGTAAATTTACACCAGGGAGATATCTGGGTTGAAAGTGAACCTGAAAAGGGAAGTACTTTTATATTTACTATCCCTCTACTCAGACCCTCTGAACCTCGAAAAGCCGATACTAAAGACCTTCGCGAAATACTGATTGAATTTGAAATGAGTAAGGTGGCTGCTTGTTCCGTTAAAGAATGTGAAAATGACCTGCGGAACGAAACTGAGATTTCCGAAATTCCTCTTCCTGAGATCCGCCTTCCGGAATCGGCTCCTGAAAGCCGGAGTCTTGTTCTCGTAGTTGATGACGACAGGAATTCCAATGAATTGATTTCAGTTATTCTCAGGGAAGACGGATACAGTACCGCCTCTTTATATACAGGAAAAGATGTTCTGAATGTTGCAAAAAAACTGAAGCCTGATGTTATCACGCTCGATGTTTTTCTTCCTGATACCAACGGCTGGCATGTCCTGAGGCAGTTGAAGGGCGACCCTGACACAGCTCGCATCCCGGTACTCATCATTTCAGTGACAGATAATAACGAGCTGGGAGTTGCTCTTGGTGCGGTTTATTCATTTACAAAACCTGTGAAAAGAGTTGAACTGCTGGACTCCTTAAAAGAAATTACAGGTAAATTCAAGTTTGAAGAGCCAAAAGTTCTTATTATTGATGACGATGAGAATGCGGTGGAACTTCTGAGTTCAATGATTGAGCCCGAAGGCTTTGAGGTGGCAAAGGCTTTCGGAGGGCGTGAAGGTCTGGAAAAACTCTTTTCCGGGCAGCAGCCGGATATTCTCATTCTCGATCTTCTGATGCCGGAGGTTAGTGGATTTGAGATTATTTCCCGCATGAGGGCAGGTGAAAAGACAAAAGATATTCCTTTAATTGTATGTACGGCGGCAGAGTTTTCTGAGAAAAATATCGAAGAATTAAACGGCGAACTTAAAGGAAGTCTCATTTCTATTATGAAAAAGGGTACTTTCGGAAGAAAAGAATTAATTAATAGGATAAAACAATTAGCTATGCTGAAGAGGCGTGATGATGAAAGAAATTCTTATTGTCGAAGATAACCCCATGAACATGGAATTGATCCTTGACCTCCTGGAGTTTTACGGGCACCGTGTAACCGAAGCAGAGGACGGGATAAAGGCTCTTGAACGCCTTGCTGAGAGAAAGTTTGATCTTATCCTCCTTGATATGCAGCTTCCTAAAATGGACGGGCTTGAGGTTCTTGACAGGATTAAAAAGAATCCTGCGACTAAAGAAATTCCCGTGATAGCTGTTACGGCTCATGCTATGAAAGGAAGCGAAGAACACTTTATCGAAATGGGCTGCGTGGATTATATTTCAAAACCCATAGACATCCACAGGTTCAGGTCTCTGATCGATAAATATCTGGGGGAAGAATAAAGGAAAAAGAAAGTTTCAACACGAATAGTTTGAACTTTAAACCTCAAACTCTTTAAAAAAATGTGACGATATTGCAAAATTCTGTATACTGTACTTGTTTGGGCGCTTACTCCTGAGATAATATTTGAACTCTAAATAAATTGAAAATCAGCAAAGCGGAGAATATCAGGAAAAGTAAACTAAGACTGACAGGCTATTGCAGCCGGAAAATATCTTTTTTATTTCGAGCCGGGATTTTTTCAGAGGATAATTATATATTCTCCAGCCGTCTGGACATATCTTTGTAATATGAAAAAAGCTCTTCACACCATTTAAGTGCGCTTTCATCGAAGCTCATCAAGCGCTGATGGTCAAACTTTCCTTTTTTATCAAAGAGCACAAGTGAGCAGAAGCGTTCTGTTACAACATCTTTAAGGGTTACGTTTTTGTCACAGATGTAGACTTCCACATTCTTTGATTCAACGAGCATTTTCAGGTCTTTCAGATAGTCTTTTTTCATCCTCTCAAAGACCGGCTGCGTCAGGATAAGGCACATCTCGGCTTCTTTTTTTATGATCTCGGAGTATATCTCTATGTAAAGAGGATTGAAGTATGAAAGAAATATTTTTATATTTTTTGACTCAAGCAGATTATTCTTGAAGTCTTCGGGGACTTCAAAAAGCCGGTTAAGGTCGGCTTCAAGCATAAAGTAATTTCCGAGTTCGTCTATCCTGTTAAGGAGGTGCTCGGGAATTGCAGTAAAATCATGGTTGACCCAGTAATCATAGTTCTCCTCGAAAACCCTGACAGTATCCAGGAGAGGCTCCATCTTCTCGACAACTATTTCTCCCATATCCGATAGCCTGTAGGTGTTTCTCTCATCCTGCACTATCAGACGCCCTTCTTTTAATTTTTTTATCTGGGGCATAATTGAAGTCGAGTTTACGTTAAGGGCTGTTTTTATTTCGTCACCTGTCTTTGGTCCTTCTTCCAGCAGGAGCAATACGTCTTTCCTTTTTTCGGATAGGAACGCCAGGTCAATCAATGATATTTTCATTTTATTCCATCTCCCCTAGAAGCTTCTTAAATATGCCGGAGAATTTCTCATTCATTTTCAGGAAGCAACCATTATTGGCAAAAGTCCTTTTTCTCCCACGAGAAAACCGTAAAGGGGACTTTGTACAACACTCATGCGCTATTTTTTAGTTAATTACTTATATTTTTTTCCAAAAAACACTCACTTTCTTAAAGTTAAGTTTCTTTTCCTGCCTTTTTCTCTACCTTTTGCTGCCTCTATTTTTTTCTTTCTCTCTTCTCTTTACCTTTTTTATGTTCTATCTACCGATTTCACCTTTTTCTTAATCTTTTATCCCGGTAGCAAGGACGTAACCCGCATATTTTGAAGTTGATTTTTTTCGGAGAAGGATCTTTTTGCCTTCTCCCAGCCGATTGAACCTGTGCCGGATCTTTCTGCTGAACAGGGAGTACTTTCCCATTTTCAACATCAGCCCTGTAAAATACAGGGCAAATTTCCAGCTCCCGCCCATTCCTTCGATAAGCGCCTTTACTTCTCCGAGACTCGGAGAAGGTCTGAACTTTCGTACATTCACGTCTTTTAGTTTTCCTTCTTCAAGTCCCTTTTTCCATTCTTCCGGCGTGGGGAGAGAAAAGGGAAGCCCTGTAATTTCCCTGAATATTTTTTCTGCGTAAGCGATTTCTTCAGCGGCTTCCGGGGGAATTTCCTCCTCTTTATACATTTCGTTGATTCCCACATAGCTCCCAGGTTTAAGGACCCGCGTGAATTCTTTGAAGGCTCTGCCTCTGTCCAGGAACTGTGACACAAACTCGGTTATCACTGCATCAAAAGTCCCAGCTTCGAAAGGCAGGGCATAGGCGTTTCCAACCCTGAACTCAACTCTATCCGAAAGTCCCAGCCTTCTGGCTCGCTCTTTAGCTTTCTCAATGGAAAGTTCCGCAATATCAATTCCCACAACCTCACAGCCGATTTTTCGGGCAAGGTAGCAGGCAGAAAAACCTTCCCCGCAGCCAACCATCAGGACTTTTTTAGTTGAGTCAATCTGGCATAACTCCGCAAGTTTTCTTGTGGATACAAGGCCTCCTGTATGATAATAGGGCACTCCCAGGTAACTCATAAAATTGTAATAGCCAAGAGCTTCGGCTTCTTTAACTGAAAGCCACTTTTTGGCGGCAGATGCTTCCTTTTCTCTTTGTAAATTTAGATTTTCCGAACTTTCAGACATGATTTTTCCCTCAGAGTTTACACCGTTATGGGAGTTTATTTTTTCCTCTGAGGAAGGAATAAAAAGTAAGTTTAAACGCGAAAAGTGAAGTTTTGATAATAATTCTAAACCTTAAAAAAGAAGTCTCCTCTGCTCGAAGCAGGAGGAGTTCCATGATTTCTGGATGCTTTTATTTAGAGGCTTTTTTTACAAGAGCGAAAATCCCCTGCAGGATTTCTTTCGGAGATGGAGGGTTTCCTGGAATTTTCACATCTACGGGCAAAATTTTGTCAACCCCGCCGAGAACTGCATAAGAACCCTTATAGATCCCGCCATCGCAGGCGTCGTCCCCAACTGCTATCACATACTTTGGGCAGGGCATGGCTTCATAGGTTTTCTTCACTGCTTCAGCCATATTCAGGGTAACTGCCCCTGTGACCAGCAGGACATCAGCATGCCTCGGAGACGCTACAAAAGAGATCCCAAATCTCTCAACATCATAATGGGGGTTTCCCAGGTTTGAGATCTCAATCTCTGTTGAGTTGTCACTTCCCGAGTCCAGTTCGCGGATTGCAAGGCTGTGTCCGAAAACCTTCGGGATTTCTTTTTTTATTTCTGCTCCCAGGGCTTCAAGTTCTTCATCCCGAAATTCAAAGGTCTCAGTGACCTTAGGACGGAGGAAAAGGGAAAGAGGGTTTACCACGATCAGACCTCAGTTAATTTTGTCATCTTATTCTTTATTGAATTCTTCGACTTCGTTTCTGTCATTGTGTTTCTTCCGTTTCTTTTTCCACTGAATTTCTTTTACCCTCTTTTCAAAGGTCAGTTCCTGCATATGAGAGGTTAAGGCTCTTATTTATCAGGGGGAAATCAGGAACAATATTTCCAAGCACTGCATGTTCTATAGCCTGCCAGTTGCAGAAAGATGCCGTCCTTACCTTATAACGGTCAACAAGCCCGTCTTTCAGGTAGACCCAGTGAAGGTTCTGTCCCCTGGGGGCTTCTATGAGGGTAAGGGAATATCCTGTGGCTCCGGGACTGTTTCCCCCTCCTGAAATGCCTCCATCCCAGGCATGTCCGGTATTTTCAGCAAATACGGAACCCTCTGGAAGGTTTTCTATGAGGCGGAGAATCAGGGCTGCAGATGCACGAACCTCACTGGCCTTCACCTCAAAACGGGAGAAAACATCTCCTTTTTTCTTCAGGCAATGCTTCGGGGCAAAGTCCCTGTAGGCTCCATAAGGTCTATCGAGCCTTACATCGGCAGAGGATCCCGAAGCCCTTGCAAGAGGGCCTGTAAGGTTAAGCGGGGAGATAAGTTCCTTTCTTATAACTCCTGTCGTTGCAAATCTGTCAATCAGTGAAGATGAGGAGGTTGCCCTGTCATAAGCAGATTCAAAAGCCTTTGAGAATTTCTCAAGGAAAGCAGGCAGCTCTTTCAGAGCCGAATCGGGAATATCTTTTTTCAGCCCTCCGGGGACTGTAACCCCACGCAGGAACCTTGAGCCTGTCAATTTCTCGTTCTGCCTGAATATCTCCTCTCTCAGTATGAAGAACGGGCTTGCTACAAGGGCAAAACCCACATCTACAGCCATACCTGCAAGGTCTCCGAGCAGGGAATAAATGCGCTCCAGTTCGAGCATTGTTGCCCGAAGGCGTTCTGCCCTCTCAGGCACTTTTATTCCGCAGATCTGTTCTACTGCCATGCAGAACCCTGTAGCGTTTGCCATGCTCTCGTCCCCGCTCACGGCTTCGGCAAGAGCAACACATTCCGAAGGGCTTTTTCCTTCAGCCAGCTTTTCTATTCCCCTGTGCTTGTAAAAAAGCCTGATTTCCAGGCTGAATATCGGCTCCCCTATCACACTGAACCTGAAATGCCCTGGCTCAATTATTCCGGCATGCACAGGTCCGACAGGGATCTGGTACACACCTTCTCCTTTGACCTGCCTGAATTTGTACTCTGCATGTGGAGCTTCAGCCGGATTGATCGGTCCGTTTTTGAAAGCTTTTTGCAGGGGATGGAAATCTTCAGGGTAACACTCGTGCAGGAAAAGCCTTCGCTTATCAAATGCTCCGTCAAATTCAATCCCGAAGCCGTCTCTGACTTCCCTCTCGAACCATGATGCTGAGGGGAAAGTCTCTGCAATTGAAGTCGTCCTTTTTTCTTTTCCTGTCTCCCGGGCAAGAATAAGGACAGGTGCCCTGCTCTCCTGTTTGAAAGCATAAAAGAGGGTAAAGCCTTCCTTTTCCTCAAAGGCTTCTGCACAGAAGAGTCCTATAAGGCTGAACTTCCTTTCCGCAAGCACGGGATAGACTTCCTTAAACCCTGTGTCCGAAATTTTCAGGTAGATCTCGTTTTCACGGGCGCTGAGAACTTCGGGCTTCTCCTGTGCAATACTGGTGACTATTAAAAGTAATTCTGTTATATCTTCATTCATTTTGATATCCATACATACCGCCCCTTAAACATACCCGAGTTCAAGAATTATCGCATCAAGCAGATCCCTCAGCGAATCCGGGAAATAAACTCCCAGGGCAAAGGCAAGAGCCAGCATAAAAATCGCCGGAACCCTCATCCCGCTCCTTACCACATACTTATTCGGAAGCCTTATTTCATCATGATCTGCTTTTTCGGCTGCAGTTTTCAGTTCAGCTCTTCCTGCCTCCACATGCGTTCTGATAGTGTGCCTGTCTTTTTCTTCCTCTACGGTTACTTTTGAGAAAGCTTTCAGGAGGAAGTTTGCAAAGGATGCAGCTGCAAGGATAAGCATGAGCAGCAATGCAAGGGTCAGGTAAGGAGAAACTGCCGCACTTTCCAGGAGGATGAAAAACTTTGCCGGGAAAAGGGGAAAAGGCGGCATTCCCACGATCGCAATGCTTCCAAGAATCAAACCCCAGGCTGCCCTTGGCTGGAGTTTAAAGACATCCCACATATTTTCGCGCATATTGCTTCTGTACTGTCTGTGCAGAATACCTGCGGAAAACAGAAGTGTTTCCTTTACAAGAACATGGACAAGCATGTAGAAAAGAGCCCAGAAAAGGGCAAGAGGCGTTCCTATTCCTATCCCTATGAGAAGAAGGCCCATATGTTCGACACTTGAGAAAGCTATCAGTCTTTTCAGGTTTCTCTGCTGGAACATGCTGAACGAAGCAAGAGCGATTGAGAAAACTCCTGCTGCAAGCAGGATGGAAGATGCCTGCGGGGCTACATTACTTTCTCTGAGCAGGGAGTACATCCTTATTATACCGTAAATCCCCAGGTTCTGCATCAGCCCCGAGAGAATTGCGCTTACCGAAGGTGCTCTTGCATAGGCATCCGGAAGCCATGTGTGGAAAGGAGCTACTCCTGCTTTTGCCCCGAAACCTATGAACATGAAGGTAAAGCTCGCAAGGAGGAGGGCAGGTGAAAACTCTGAAGCATGAACTGCCAGCTCTGTCCAGTTGAGGGTACCTTTTCCAAGGGCCTGCTCAGAGAGGGTGAACAGGAAAATCAGCCCGAGGAACGCAAAGAGCATGGCTCCGGAAACTATAAAGACGTACTTTAAAGCGGCATCAATATTTTCCCTTGCAGAAAGGATCGCAACAAGCATTGCAGCACAGACTGTTGTGAGTTCTGCAAAAATCCAGAACAGCGCCAGGTTGTCTGAGAAGAGCGCAACAGTGGCTGTGACAAGCAGGAGGTTGAAGGCAAGGTAGAAGGTCTTCAGGTTCCTGGGGTCAAGTTCTCCGGCTTCCATAAGGCTGTCAGTATATCCTCTTGCATAGAAAGCAGCGGCAGTGAATCCCAGTGAGGTTATCAGTTCCACATAAAGGTTAAGGTGGTCGAGATAAAGAGTTTCTCCCAGCCTTTCCGGCAGATCAAGCATGGAAAGGGCTACGCAGCTCATAACAAGGTGCAGCATGCCGTTCCCTGCGGCAAGAGCATTCATAAGCCTGTGGGACTTCGGAATAAGGCCGAATGCCAGAAATATTCCCATTACTAACAGGTAGTACCGGATCACTGGGATTCACCTCCTGTCCAGATCTGCAATTTCCGGAATTTCTGCCTGTACTCTTCGATGCTGGAATCCATTCCTACAGCCATGATTGTGGTCAATATGACCAGAATAATAAGGTCAATTATGATCAGGACTTCTATGATGAATGGAAGCTCGGTCACAAAAAGGCCGAACATCAGTACCCCGTTTTCCATGCTGAGGTAACCGAGAGCTTTTGTAATGACTCTTTTTCTGCTGAAAACCACAAGCATGCCCATCAGGGTCAAAGAAAGCCCTATCACAGCCCCGAAGAAGAAAAGCTTCGAGAGCGGCAGTCCTTTGAAAACCCCTGAAAGGAAGGTGTAGGAGAGGATGATAAGGCCTATGCTCAGCAGAAGGGAGGGGGTTGGTTCCAGATATGCAAAGTGGAGATCTCTTCCGATTTTGATTTTCTGTTCTATTCTGGAAATGAAGTAAGGAATAAGAATTACCTTGCTTGCCAGGGTCAGAACTGCCAGCAGCAGAAGCTGGTTTTTCCCGTCTATCATGTAGAGGAGGGATGAGACTGCAGCCAGCAGGAAAGACTGGATTGTGTATGCGGTCAGTACCGAACTCAGGTTACGGGTTGAGATGATCAGCCCTGCACTGATAAGGACAAAGACAAAAAGGATCTTAATTATGCCTTCAAGGAAGGTTGGGTCGATCATGCAAACACCTCAATAAGGATTGTAATGGCTGAAAAGAAAAATGCCATGACATAAAATGCAGGAAGTCTGAACAGCCTCATTTTTGCAAGGGACGATTCAAAGAGCCCTATTATTACTGCAAGCAGCCCTGCCTTCACAAGGAAGAGAAGGGTTGAAACTGCAATTTTTCCTGCATCTATCTCAGTACTGAGCCCTACCGGGAGGATTGTATTGATTAATATCCCCATCAGCAGGAGCTGCTTAAGGGCATGGGCAAGTTCGAGCAGGGCAAGGTTCTTTCCTGCCTGTTCAAGGATCATTGCCTCGTTAATCATTGTAAGTTCAAGGTGGGTTGCCGGGTTATCCACAGGCAGCCTGCCGGTCTCCACTATAAGGATGATAAAGAGAGAGATTGAGACAAGAACAAGCGTAGGGCTGATGGGAAGAATCTTTCCCGCGGTAAGTGCGAACATCTCGTGCAGGTTCAGGCTTTTCAGGACAAACGCCAGAGCTGCAAAAGAAATCACCATTGTAGGTTCGATCACAGCTGCAAGGCTCATGGACCTTGAACTGCCCATGCCTCCGAAGGCACTGCCTGCATCAAGTCCTCCAAGCGCTGTAAAGAACCTTTCAAGCGCCAGAAGGTAGAGGAAGACAATTATGTTCCCCAGCCCTCCTGCCGGTTCAGGGACAAAGACCAGAGGTACAAAAAGGGAGCAGACAAGCAGTGTTGAAAGGTTAAGGTACGGAGTAAACCTCATGACCCAGGAGGAAGTCGGGGAGTAAACCGTTTCTTTTTTCATGAGTTTTTTCAGGTCGTAATAAACCTGAAAGAGCCTGGGTCCTTTTCTTCCCTGGGCGTATGCCTTTATTTTCCGGATCAGAGCCATGTATAGAGGGGCTGCCAGCAGGGCAAATAAAGGATTTAAGAGTGCAAAGAGGAGGAACGAGGTGTTCATACAAAGCCTCCGGTTGCTATAATTAATACGATGACTGCGATAAAGGCATAAAGGACATAACTGTCAAGTTTTCCATTCTGAAGTCCCGAAACATATTTTGAGACTATATCAATTGCCTTTGCAGGGGGGATGTAAAGGTATTCTTCAAAGAAGCGGAGAAGGCGGATTTCCACTTTTCCTTTCTTAAAGAGGCTTTCCTGTTCGTCGAAGTATTCAGCGCTGTTCTCAATCTTTGTCCTGTAAACGCTTTTGAAGATCATCACAAGAGGCTCGGAAAAACCTGCAGAGCTGTATTCCATGTATGGGGCAAGAGTCGGAATTCCGCATCCCCAGGTTTCGCTAATTCTGGCAGGGACTGTTTCTTTTGAGCGGATTATGAGGAAAAGGGCTGCGTATATTAGCCCTAAAAGGAGTCCAAGCAGAAGCAGGTCCGGAAATTCAATCTCCCAGCCTGCAAGAGAAAGGAGCTGTTTTGAGAATAATCCTCCCAGGATACAGAGGGCTGCGGGTACTGCAGGTCCTATCAGCATGGGTTTCTGGACTTCTTCGGCAAGCTTGCTTTTCTCAGAACGCGGAAGGGCAAGACAGGTGATTCCGAAGAGTTTCACGAAAAGGGCAGCTGCCAGTGCTCCTGTCAGGGCAAAGCTTGAGAGGGCAATTATCAGAAATACGGTAAGCAGAGGGTCGGTTACCGAAAATGACTGGAAGAAAGCCTGATAGAGCAGGAGCTCACCGGCAAAGCCGTTTGCTGGGGGCAGGGCTGCAATGGATACCGAGCCTATCATGAAAAGGACTGAGGTTGCAGGCATGCTTTTTACAAGCCCTCCAAAAGCTTCGATTTTCCTTGTGCCTGTAGCATGGACCACAGAGCCTGCACAGAGGAAGAGCAGGCTTTTGAAAAGGGCATGGTTAAAGGCGTGAAAGCAGGCTCCAACAAGGCTTAAAAGGGCAAGGGATTCAAGTCCTTCAACTTTGAATATGGTATACAGCCCTATTCCTGTGAAAATGATCCCTATGTTTTCAATGCTGCTGTAAGCAAGAAGCCTTTTTATGTCGTTTTCTTTAAGGGCATAAATTACCCCGAAAAGGGCTGAAAGGCTGCCTGCTGTAAGGATAAGCACTCCCCACCAGAGTTCGGGCGAAGAGACAGAGAGCAGAAAGCGCAGGAATCCGTAGACTGCAACCTTCAGCATTACTCCTGACATCAGAGCTGAGACGCTTGAAGGGGCTGCAGGGTGGGCATAGGGCAGCCATTTGTGGAAAGGAACAAGTCCTGCCTTGACCCCAAAGCCAGTGAAAAGGAAGATAAATGGAAGAGCCAGGTCTGCTGCAGGGTATTCGAGCGGTCCGAAATCGGCTGAGCCTGTCAGCCTGAAGAGGCTTATGAACCCCACGAAAAGAAAAGCCGTACTGACATTTGTCATTACAAAGTAAAAAAAGCCGGCTTTTTTGTTCTCCTCGGAAGAATAGTCGTGCATCACAAGCAGGAGAGAGGAAAGGGACATTATTTCCCAGAAAATCAGGAAACCTACCATATTGCCTGCAAGCATGACCATCAGCATGGAAAGAATAAAGAGATTTATAAGGGCGGTCTGCAGGCTTTTTCTGGCTTCGCTTCTGGAATGTTCCACATATTCAATGGAATATATTGAAACTCCGGGTACGACTGCTGCAATTAGCAGGATAAACCCGGCTGCAAGCCTGTCTGCACTCAGGGTAAAATCAAGTCCCGGGAGAAATCCTATGACTGGAAATACAGGCTCTTTTCCGGTGTAGAAAATCATGCCAGCAAAGCCCAGAAGCAGGATAGATGAAAGAATAGAAAGGCCAAAAGAAGTTTTCCTTATGTTTTTACTGCGGTACAGAAGAGGGAGGACGGTTCCGGATACAAGGGCAGCAACTGCACCATACATGAGGGCTTCGAGCAATATATTCACTCCTCAAACCTTGATCTGACAGCTATATGAAAAGCTGAAAACAGTTTTTCAGTCCCGGTAGATAGATTTGATTTTCCGGCTTCTGTCCCGCTTAAATCGGGACTTTTGAAACTGTTCTCTGAGTATGAGATAATAGGGTTAGTTATGTAATTCGTATTGACATTCCACCGTAAATTTCATCCGGGAGGCTGATCCCCCCGAAAACGTTTTTTGCCTAACACTCTCTAATATTATATAGGTTTACATTATAAAGTTTATTGCCCCGATTGATAATTATTATTAATGATATATATTTTTATCTAAAATAAGAATCAGGATATATAACCTCCCAAAATATCATCTTTATTCGTTTATATGAAAGGATTTTTTATGTCTTGTTTCTTACACTGAAGGATTGAAATGACTGGAACTATTATAATCTTCTTAAGCCTGTTCTCTTCTTAACAGAATTAGTTTTAAGTCTAAAACTTTCTGTAAAAATTAATTCATTTGCGGAAAAATTGATTCGCTGAAAAATCAATCTCACTGAAAAATCAATCTCACTGAAAAATCAATCTCACTGAAAAATCAATCTCACTGA
>NZ_DAOOUJ010000005.1:72886-105962 GCF_035390745.1 Methanosarcina sp.
AAAATCAATTTCACTTAACCTTCAGGAAGTAAAATAAATCCTTATCTTTTCTGCGGCGTAGTCAGAACTACCCCTGGCTGACTAACAAGACTATCCTTAGTCGACTAACAAAAATCCAGTACATCAAAAGATGCAAAGTAGCTTTAACAGGATGATGTTGAACGTTTTCATCCTTTTAAAACCCTGTAAACCAGATGCACATACTTCTTTTCTACAATTTCGTTTCTTATGAGTTCCAGCTGGATTCCGCTTTTCTCAATACCTCTGAAAAGGTTTGTCCCGTTTTTTCCCACGATCTCGGGAGTCAGAACCAGGCTGATTTCCTCAACAAGCCCCTGTTCGAGTAAGATACTGTTCAATATTCCCCCGCTGTCCGAGACGACGAGTTTAAAGCCATATCGTTCATTTGCAATTTCCAGGGCTTTCCTTACATCAACGCGGTCCGGTCCTGCCCGGATAAAGTCATAGTTTCTTTCTTTGAGGTAGTTTATGTAAGGTTCAGGAGTTTTATCCGAGACGAGGACGATCACATCTTTACTGTATTCAGAACGCCTGAAAACATGCATAAGCCCTTCGAGAATTCCCCTTGAGTCCGCAATCATCCAGTATGCCCTGGTGTCGCCAGGCAGGATTTCAGGTTTCTTGAAATCCGATTCCTCTTCCGGAGGGATTTTCTGGCAAAAAAACTCTGTTCCTGTCTTCGCAGTGTTTGAGCCGACTATCATGGCATCGGGCTCGTAACTGCCCAGGATTCCATAGTGAACCTCAAGGTTTGCATCGAAACCGGTAGTTGAGCCGTCAAGACTTATGGTGTTGTGTATAACCACCTTAGGTAGCATATTATCACCTGTTTCCCCAATTAAAACATATATTTACTCAAATAAAGTCGCTTATTAACTTAAATCAAACATTAGTAAACTTATTCTATCTTGGAATATATTTAATCTGGATGCATGTTCTGGAATTTGAAGGCGTATCAAAGTCTTTTGCAGAAAAAAATGTTATAAGAGATGTCTCCTTTTCAGTCGAGCAGGGCGAAATCTTCGGACTGCTGGGCCCAAATGGGGCTGGGAAAACAACTCTCATAAGGCTCCTTCTTGACATTATAAAACCTGACTCCGGAGAGATCCGCGTTTTTGGAGGTCCTCTTACTGCTGATGGAAAAAACAGGATAGGCTACCTTCCTGAAGAACGCGGGCTGTACAGGAAAACAAAGCTTATGGATATGCTTGTCTACCTCGCCCAGCTTAAAAATGTCCCCAAAAAAGAGGCTCAGACAAATGCAGAGGTGCTTTTAAAATCCCTGGAACTTTACGAACACAGAGGAAAAAGAGTAGAAGAGCTTTCAAAAGGGATGCAGCAAAAAATTCAGTTCCTTTCTTCAATTCTTCACAACCCTGAACTTATTATCCTTGACGAGCCTTTTTCCGGGCTTGACCCTGTGAGCACAAAAACCATCAAAGCCAGAATTCTCGAGTACAGGAATGAAGGCAGGACAGTCATCCTTTCAACACACATGATGGAGCAGGCGCAAAAACTATGCGACAGAATTCTTATGCTCAATAAAGGTCAGCGGGTTCTTTACGGCACAGTTGCAGGCATACGAAAGGAACACGGAAAAAACTCCCTGTTTGTGGAGTTTGCAGATAAAGGGAGTTTGAACGTTATTGGTGAAATCCCGGGCATCAAAAGAGTTGCCGAGCATGAGGGGTCGGTTGAGATTTTTCCTGAAGACGGAATAAGCACACAGGAGGTTCTTCAGGAGCTAATACGAAAAACTGAAATCCTGCGCTTTGAGCAGATGCTTCCTTCCCTGAACGATATTTTTATTGAGACTGTGGAGAGTGCTTCTGGTGAGTAAGTTTTCCGGAAAAACCTTTATTGTTGCCAGGCATGAGTTCCTGAAAACCATTCTGCGCAAAGAATTTCTCTTCATGACCTTTGTTTTTCCTCTTTTTATTGCCGCAATCACTATTATTCCTTCTCTGCTTTCCAGTACCACTGCTGCCGAAGACCAGAGGGTAGGCTATATTGACATGACAGGTTCCTTTGACTTCCCGAAATCTTTGACCAGCGAAGGGTTTTCTGCAGGGCCAATGGAGGCAAAGACCTCCATTATAGAGTTTGTCAGGTACGAAGAGAGCTCTGAAGCCAGGAAAGCCCTGGAGTCAGGGCAGATTTCTTCTTATCTTATAGTCCCTGAAAATTTCATTAAAACAGGTGAAATCGAACTCTATGCCTCAGAGAAAGGAGCTTCAGTTCCAGATTTTGAGTTGTCGGCTGAACTTTCGAATATAGCAATTGATTCTCTCCTGAAAGACAATGTTGACGAGGCTGTACTCCAGAGAGTCAAAGACCCTGTCAACCTGAAGCTGTATAATATAGGGGACAATGGAGAGTCTTCAGAACAGGGCATGGCTGAGATTCTGGCAGACTTTGGCCTGCCTTTTATTACTGCCTTTCTCCTGTTTTTCAGTATTTTTTCTGCATCGGGATATCTTCTCCGCGGAGTTGCCGAAGAGAAGGAAAACAGGATTATGGAAGTCCTTCTCTCCTCTGCTACCCCTGTTGAGCTCCTTACCGGCAAAATAATGGGTCTTGGTACAGTCGGCCTTTTGCAGATTGCTGTGTGGCTTTCAGCAATTATCCTTGCAGGTGGATATGCCCTCCCTGTAAAAATAGAGCCCATGCTTCTTTTTCTTGCCCTTATCTATTTCCTTCTCGGTTTTCTCTTCTTTTCCAGCATGATGGCAGGGATTGGGGCAGTAACAGGCTCCCTTCAGGAGAGCCAGCAGGTTGCGGGAATCTTTACATTCGCCGCCGCGTTTCCTCTTATTTTCATGCAGCTAATCATTACGAAGCCCGACAGCCCGCTTGTAGTATTCCTTTCCCTTTTCCCTTTCACATCTTCCGTAACCATGCTTTCCAGAATCGGGGCTTCGGAAGTGCCTTTTTACCAGGTCGCTGCGAGCCTTTTCATCCTTTTTGTTTCCATTCACGCTGTAATCATAATTTCGAGCCGGCTGTTCAGGGTTTATCTGCTCATGTATGGAAAAAGGCCCGGAGTAAAAGAAATAATGAGGAGCATCCGGGAAGCTGGCAGGTAAAGAATAAGCAGATTAAGGGCAAAATATGCTGGCTTTGATCTGCCATGCCCTGGAGTTAACCTATTTGCTTCCTGTGGGAGGATAAGGCAAATACTGAGAGGTAAAACTAAAGAGATTCGAATGTTGAATGAAGGCACACGATGCTTAATTTCAATAACTGAATAAACAATCTTAAGTTCTATCGCTGGTATTTTATATTATAACTTACATAGTATTAATTGGTTCATAAGGGAAATACTGCAAGATGAAGCAATCTACTTCATTGACGCATAAGCTTAAAATGAAGCAAATTCATGACGGCCCAAAAACCGATCTCGAACACTACTTCATTGATGCGTGAGCTTATAATGGAGCGAAATTCAGGACAGCCTGAAAACTGATCCCGAAATCTACTCATTGACGCGTAAGCATAAGGTGAAGCAAATTCAGGACGGCTTGAAAACCGATCCCGCAATCTAACTTCATTGGTGCTTTTACTGCGAGATGAAGTAAATTCAGGACAGTCTGAAAGCTGATCCCGAAATGAACTTCATTAACGCGTAAGCTGTAAATGGAGCAAATTCAGGACGGCTTGAAAACCGATCCCGCAATATACTTCATTAACGCGTAAGCTTAAAATGAAGTAAATTCAGGACAGCTGAAAGCTGATCCCATAATATACTTCATTGACACAGAATCCCTGTGAACCACCATACCGCTCTTTTCCCAATGTTTACACCCATAGATTATTGTTTTTCATCTTTACTGCTTTTTCCAGCTTTTTGCCCCTATTGCCCAGTTTATTGCTTCATTCCTCTAAAGACTGCCCGATTCCTCTTCGACTATCTTTTAGCCGCTTCTTCCCCAGTTATTATCAGTTTTACATCTGTGATTGGGAGAGTTCTTTTCTCCCAATCATCCTTTACAAAGGTTTTTTGAAACTATGAATTTATCCGTGGCAGCTTCTGAAGCTCGTATTTTTGCCAGCCGAAATATGGGTTTTAGGAGATGCTGCTGTTCATAAGGGCTGATTTTGCTTTGAGAACAGCGTCTTCCGGACTCGAGGCATAGATGTCAGCTCCTATCCGGTCAGCCCATTCCTGAGTGGTTAGTGATCCTCCCACACCTGTTATAACCTTATCCCGTATCCCTGCAGCTTTAAGCTGCTCTTCAATCTGGATCTGCTGAATCATAGTGGTACTCATGGAGGCTGAACTGAATACAATATCTGCTTCCTGCTCTTTCGAAGCCGCAGCAAAGCTTTCAGCAGAAATCCCGTTTCCAAGATTGATCACTTCAAAACCTTCTTCTTCAAGCGCAACCGCAATGTTATCCTTCCCGTAAATGTGAGAATCTCCTTCTACAGTTGCGATTATGACCGTCCCCACACTCTTATTCCCCTGTTCGCTGGCGTCTCCGGCTGACACCGGAAAAACCAATTGGGAAAAAATCATTCCCAGAACTAACAGAACAAATAGATTCAAATTTTTCCCGTACATATTTTTCTCTCCTTTCTTTCTTCTGATCTTCTCTTTCTCCGGGCTTACCTGTTCTTCTTTCACTTCTTACCATCCTCATTCTCGGATTTTTCTGCAGTTTTCACTACTACAAGGGGGAGATAATCATAGGTCGTTTCCGTTACGTTGTAAGGAAGATCTGCAATCATATCTCCGTCTTCATCCGAAGCTGTTTCTGAAAAACCATCTCCCTCCGGAGATGCCCAGAAATTCCCTCCCAGGTAAGGTCCGCCTGCAATATTCACACCAGCGGTTTTCGAAATGTTCCAGGTATTTGTTCCATAATCTTCGGCGTTCTGGCTGTTATTCAGGTAATTGTTGTAGATTATATTGAAATCCGAACCTGTCTCATCGGTCCAGTTCTGGTTAAGAGAGATACCTATGCTATTTCCTGAAATACTGTTTCCTGAGATTGTATTGTTGCCGCAGCCTTCAGCATATACTCCGTAAGAACTGGCTGTGATAGTGTTATTGTTCAGGGCATTTTCCTCACTGGTTCCGTAGAGATAGATCCCTTCATAAGCTCCTGAAAGAACGTTTCCTTCGAGGGTATTGTTGCAGCTTGCATCTCCCAGGTCTATGCAGCACCAGCTGCTCGAGGTAACTTTGTTTTCTTTCAGGAGATTGTCTGTGCTGGCATCACAGAGCCAGATTCCGGCCATGTTGTTTGAAGCTCTGTTCTCTTCTACAGGGCAGTTTTTGCAGCTGCTCAGGATGAAAGCGTCCCCTTCGTTAGAATTGACGTCATTGTTCCTTATAGCTGTCATAGAACAGTTTCCAAGGTAAACTCCGTGTTCACAGTTTGAAATACTGCTTCCTTCAACCAGAGAGTTTTGAGTATTGTACAGGTAAATTCCGAAACTGCTGTTTTCGAGGTTCAGGTCTTTGAGGGTGATGTTTTCACAGTTTATGCAGTAGACAACTCCTGCACTGGAACTAGAATCAAGAGTCCTGTTTGAAACCCCTACAAGATAGTATATTGGTTTCCCGTCTACCCTGTTGCTGGTGTCGATGGTGTTGTTCATTTCGCCCTTGAAGTGATAGGTATAGGCTCCGAAATTTCTGCTGTTGCAGGACATTTTGTTGTTTTGGAGCGTATTGAAGCTGGAGTCAAGATAAATCCCCCACTGGTTTGAATTTGCTTTGTTTCCTCTCAGGGTACTTCCATCCGAATTCCCGAGGTATATCCCGTACATCTCATTAGAGCTTGCAGTGTTGTTTTCGAGAAGGCTTTCTCCGGAGCCGGTAAGGTAGATTCCGTAAAAGTTGTTTAATGTTTTTGAATTGAGAACATGGGAGCCGGATGAGTTTTCCATGTAGATGCCGACAGCTCCGTCAGACGCACAGTTATTTTGGAGGGTGTTGTTTTCTGATTCATTAAGATAGAAGCCGTAATGCCGGTTAGAGTTTGCCTTATTGTCTTTTATTAAGTTCTGCCCTGAACTTTCAAGCCAGACACCGTCGTCACTGCTGGATAAAAGGTTATTTTCCAGAGAGTTTCCATGGGAACCCCTGAGCATAATACTTCTCCAATTTCCTGAAAAACAGTTATTACTGATATTGTTCCCGGAAACGCCTTCAAGATAAATTCCATATGCGGAACTTGCTCCTTTTAAGGTGAGTCCGCTGATTTTTACGGAATCAGAAACCACGTGGAAAACAGGGATTTCCTGGTCCAGAGCAGTGATTACGGTTTTTTTAGGGCGTAAACTCTTGGATCTTATTTCCAGTGATTTATTTACGAGTACGTTTTCACTATACCGCCCTTCTCCAACAAGGATAGTATCTCCGTCGGAAGCTGCGTTTATTGCCTCCTGCAGGCTTCCGTATGTTCCTGTTCCATCTCCCTCTTTTACATAAAGAGTAGCTGCGGAAGCGGAACCTGAGATTAATATAAGCAGTGTGAAAATGGCAGTTAGTACGAATAGTCTCTTCCCTTTCAACAGTATCATCTTCCTATTAATGAACCCCTGTTCAGTCCCCACTCATGAGTTCTAAAAAAGGAAGCCCGGGTAAATTTTTCTGATCATCTCCTAGGCTTGAATAAATTTAACAGGGCAAATGATCAGATTAAATGTCTGCCTGCGGACCAGTCCGGAAAATCCTGCATCAGGATAACTCAAAATCGAGCCTTAAACAGGGTTCATGGTTAATTCAAAAAAAGAGTTCTAATTTTATTATTTAGACCTGGCTTTTCGGGTAACAACTGTTATCTTTTACCACTTATTGAGGTACTGCCTTTAGAGGTTCAGGAGTGGACCGGAAAACCTGTTACATCTTTAGATTTACCAGGCTTTTCATGAAAGGTCCGCCTGGATACAGACTGGGGCTATATGGCTTACCACCTGGAGGGCAATGCTTTCAAGGAAATTGCGGGTATTTCTGGGAATCCTATCCAGAGTATGGGAGGCAAAATTCAGGCTGCCTATTATTTCATTACCATATTTCAGGGGGATTACGGCAACTGCTGTAATTCCTTCTTTCCTTACCGATTCCGCCATATTTTCGGAGTAAAAGTCCATTGAGTAGATAGGTTTCTCCGTCCAGATTTTTTTTGCTTCTTTTGAATTTGCCTTATACCTTGAAACCTTTTCTTTAAATTCAGGGGAGATTCCACGGGATTCGACAAGGTTTATCTGGTCAAGGAGTTCGTCCTTGATATATATGCTTCCGGCGTCTATTCCGTTTATCTGCAGGCATGCGTCAAGTACCATGTTAAGAATGGCATGGAGATTCCATGTGGTGTTAAGTTTCTCTCCCAGCTCCCTCTGGATTTCAAGCATTTTCTGGGATTCTTTTCTTTCGGTAATATCTACTACGAGTCCCTGAAGGTGGGTTGCTATGCCTTCTTCATTTCTCTGGACAAAAACTCTTTCGTCAACCCACAGTATTTTTCCATTTCCTGTGAAAATCCTGTACTCAATTCCGAAGGAATCATGGCCCTCTGCGATGTTGCGTTTAAAGGTCTCATTGACCCTGCAGACATCATCCTCATGAATTATACTGCCGTACATCACTTTTCCTGACGTGAAATCCTCCACTGTGTACCCCAGCTGGGTTACATTCTCCGAAACGTATTCTGCAGGCAGGTTTTCTTTGTTTTCCCATAGAAAA
Source organism: Methanosarcina sp. (assembly GCF_035390745.1). Taxonomy (GTDB): domain Archaea; phylum Halobacteriota; class Methanosarcinia; order Methanosarcinales; family Methanosarcinaceae; genus Methanosarcina. Next base: position 80,604 of record NZ_DAOOUJ010000005.1, read on the forward strand.
GCTACTGCCTGGCTGTTGTTGATTATAGTTCTCAGAAGCCTCTGCATTTCAATAGATTTCCTGAGGGCTTCTTCTTTTTCTTTACTTTCGGTGATATCGAGAACAAGCCCCTGGAGGTAAGTTATATCTCCTTCTGTATCTCTCTGGATGAATGTCCTTTCATTGACCCAGCGCAGGTCTCCGGCTTTTGTGAATATCCTGTACTCTATATTGAAGTCAACTTCACCTCTAAGGATGCGTTTTTCAAGTGCTTCTTCAACCCTTTTCAGGTCATCGGGATGAATAATTTCCCCATAAAGGACATTCCCTGAGATAAAGTCCTCAACCGTATACCCGAACTTAACAACATTTTCCGAAACAAATTCCGAAGGCCATTTTTCTTCATTTCTCCACAGAAATACAACTGCAGGACTGTTGTTTACTACAGTCCTGATAATCTCCTGCATCTTGAGGACAGATAGTAAATCCACAATTCCTATCGCTGCAATAACTTTCCCGTCCTCCGAAAATATAGGGGAAACGACCACATTCCTGCCGAGGTATGTGCCTTCCGTCGGGACCCCACGGACAGTCCTTCCAGTCCTGAGAACCTCTTCGAGTACTGGCCCTGTATAGTCCCTGTCAATTATTTTTCCATTTTCCAGGCGAAGCCCTTTTCTTTTTGAACTGCGGATGGTAGTCGGAAGCCCAACAAGCGAGTGTACTGCCACTGCTATAGCTTCAAGCTCTTCGGGTCCTGCCTCTTCGGATATTAAAGAAGTAATTCTCCCACCGCCGGAAAGATTCTGATATTTTTAAATTAAACGTAGGAACGCTTTAACAGTGAAATATCGGGTAGAGAACCGATGTTCGAGATTCTCTATTTTATTGTTCTAAAAATATATAATCATTTTTCATTTATATATTTAAGAATCTTCAAATTTGACCCTGATTCTCCTGTTGTTATGCATACTGAAAGAAAAGGCTGGCTCGAATCGGGAGAAAAATATTACCTTTACTTGCCGATTAATCCTGTTTACAATGATGCCGGCTGGATCTCCAATGCAGCACCCGGAAATGTGACCCGACCGCAACAGTAAGCAGCTACGGCCCTGGACAGAGATAAAGTAAAAATTGTTCAGGATTTTTTTGCTTATTTCACAGGAATTAACCTTATCAAGATCATTGCGTCCCTGCAGACAATGCTTCTCTCCATGGAAAACGTTTCCTCATGGATTCATTTTCGCTTACCTGTTCAACATACCCTTTATCAACATTAATATCGGATGTGGAATTTGCATAGAAATAATTCCCACCTGCATTGTTTGAAAGACAGTTGTTTTCAAGGACAAATGAATGGGTATTGTTCAACTTATTAAATACAGCATATCCTTTTCCGGCTGTACGACTGGGCTGTGTATTAATTATTATATTATTCTTTACAACAGTTGTGTACCCTGAGTCGGGGGCTGAAAATGAGCTAACCCTTTTATGGGCAATGGCTGCACCATAGCATCCGTCAAATAGATTATTTTCTATGAGAGTATTCTGGAATCCATTGAGCACTATACCCCCTGCCCAATCAGCACCCTGATTAGTGCCGGTTTTGTAAAATTTGTTGTTATGGATGTGTATGTCTTTTGCAGTATCTTTCGAATATTTAGAACCGTAACCTGTAATCCAGACACCCGCAGCATTGGTCTCATACAGCAAATTATTGAAGATTTCTATATCATCCATAACAAATGACGTGCCCTCCTTCTGGATCTGAATTCCTGCTCCTCCTTCCCCCTCGGAGTTAATAGTGTTGTTATATAATTTCACGTGGTTCGAGTTGTAAATCCTCAAACCGCTGTTTGTTCTGCATGTTATTCTATTATTCCAGGCTTCTACATTTGAAGAATAAATTACGTAGAGGGCATCATGACCTAATTTGTAAACGGTATTGTCGTAAAACCGAATATTTGAGCAACTTGTTACTTTTAGCCCATCTCCATGACTATCGTGCATGTACATATCGTGCACCTGTATATTTTTGGAATTAAGAAAGTGAATCAGATTATAGTATCCTGCTCCTTTCTTCTTTTCTGCGTTGCCATCATGATTTCCGTCTATCTCAAAACCCCTTATAATAATATCATGGTTTCCCGTACTGTCCATCTGCGTAATTATAGGTTTTTCTGTTTGCCAGTTTGCTTTATCTTCAAGTTTGATTACAGCCGTAGAATCCCCTTCCAGGACTGTGTTACTTCCAATGAGAATGCTGTCTGATATTGTGTATGTAGTGTTCCCTTCCAGATGAACGGTTGAATACCCGGGATTTTCTGCAATGTAGGCAAGAGCTTTATTTATTTCAATCTGATCATCTATGCCATCACAGTTGAAATCCCCACTGCCGTTGGCAGTCACATAAACTATTTTATTATTAAAAGGGTTTTCTGATAGAAAAAGAATTATAACTGCTATTAAAAAGATCAGAGTTACGCCGAAAATTATTACTTTTTTTCTACTTTTCCATCTGTCGATCTGCACTTTTTTTTCCATTTTGCATCCTCAGGTGAGTTAACTATAACTCTCCCACATTAAAAATATTTGTCTATTGAACGATGCAAATGTACTCTTCGAAGATATTCTGATATTCAGCGGATTATCTACCTTTGACACATCCACGTTCTTCATCACAGTATCATTTACGGCTCTTCGCTGTTGTGTTAGAGAGCAGCAAACACACCAGATACTAAATATATAGAAGTTACATAAAAAATTAAGTTCACAAATACTTTACCAGCTTTATAGTCGGAGTTAGCCTGATACTCGTTTTCATACAGCTCAACGTATAATCTGTAAGCTATTGATTTTCGATTCCAGTTATCAATTAACACACAAAATGCTCCTACTAACATAATAAGAAAGCTGGCTTTTGTTGCTAAATTAACAACCGCCGGATAACTCATTATCAGTAAAAAAGGAAGTATAATGCAATCAAGACCTATCAGGGACTTATAAAAATCATCCCAGGAAAAGTAATGCTGATTCATGCTTGTACACCGTATAAAATCCTTCAGATGATATTAAAATCTCAAGATAAATATTAACTTAATGCTTCAATGCGATTTTATCTACCAGTTGATTGGCAGGGTTGAATGCCAGTCTATCTAAAGAAATAGATCCACTTTAAGCTCTGCTTCTTCAGGCAGGCGAAAAACCTCAACTATCCAGAAAAAACTCAAATTTAAGCTTAAATAAGCCTGGATATACATCGATAAAAGTCAAAACCACGTTATGCAGGATAAAAAAGAAGTGTATAGAACTTAGTGAGATAAACTTCAGGATTTCTACAGAGCCGAATATTTTGCAATATATGCTTTAACGTCGAACTTCCTTTTGCAGCCCTCGTAACTCATGTATCTGATTTTTCCAGAAATTTCCCTGTCCTGCCAGGCACGGTCATGGACTCCTCCAATGCTCCATGCAATTCCAGCATAGCCATTGGGATCTCTTCCGTCCAGTTCATACCTGTCATTCAGGAAGATTGCAATTTCAAGGGCTTTTTCAGGAGATTCGCTCCATTCAAGAATTTTTTTTGCCCAGTACATGCGCATGTAGCCATGCATTTTTCCGGTACGGAGCAGTTCCATCTGGCTTGCATTCCAGAGTGGATCATGTGTTTTTCCTGCCTCGAACTCCTCGAGAGTATAGACATGAATCCTCCTATCATTCCTGTGGGCATTCAAAGACTCCCTTGCCCAGGCGGGAAAGCTCTCAAACCTGTCATATCCAGCATTGTAATAACAAAAATTATCCGAAATCTCCTTCCATACAAGGATCTCATCCAGAAAAGCTTTCTTTGATTCAGGGTCACTTTTTGCCTTTTCCACCTCAAGCACTATCCTCTGTGCAGAGATATGCCCGAAATGAAGATACGGGGAAAGATTAGAGAGTGCGTTCTTTGTCGGGTCGTTCCGCAGCATGCTGTAAGAGTCAAGCCTATCCGCAAGAAAACTCTCCATTACCTTTCTTGCAGCTTTTTCCCCGGGCTCGAAGTGTTCAGACTCAAAGAGTGAGTCTTCGATTTTGTGAGAGATTCCAGCAGAAGGAAGTGCTTTAATTCTGTTTTCCTGTGTACTTGCTAATATTTCCTCCATACAGGCGCCCTGTGAAATTTCAGAAGACCTGGCGTTCGGCTCAAGTTCAGGAAATTCTTCAAGAAACTCAGGCAGGAGCCCATAGAGTTTCGGGCGAAAAGTATGCGCAGCATACTCCTGTTTTTGGGAAGCTTCCCAGCAGGGAACAACATTGTGGGCATCAACCTCGAAAAATGGGGTTTCGATTTCAGGAATAATTTGTTCTACCCAGCCAGCCTTAATCCGAAGCGGGCTGAAATCAGTTACAAGAATGCCAGCCCCATATTTATTCACAAATTGAGGAATTTCCTTTCCTGGATCTCCCTCCAGGCAGAAAAAAGGAATTTTTTTCCTGGAAAGGGCAGTTTCAAGTTCCTGCAGTCCTTTCAGCATAAAGTCATAATGCCTTTTTCCAGCTCCTAAAAATTCATCCGTCAGACAGAACACCACGACAACAGGAACATCAGCCTCCTGCGCTATTGCCCTGGCAAAAAGTAAAGCCCAGTTATCTTCAGCCCTCTGGTCGCGGCTCATCCAGTATACAACAGGCCCGTCTCCTGATTTCCCCGGTTTAAGAGTCCTAATGCGTTTAGGATTCATGAACAGTTCTGGATCTCTGAAGATATAGAACTAACACCCGGGACTAACGGTCGAATTCTGAAAAAACGAAATCGTGTTTAAAAATAAGATTAAAATTCAAAGACCTGCCCGTCATACCCCAGAGGCAAAAACATTGATTCGATATGATGCGGGCGGAACAGGTGGCTGAGGTGGGTCAGGGCCACTTTTTTTGCGTTGAGCTTCTGTGCGAGTGCCATAGCCTCTTCCGAGTTCATATGCTTCTTAATATGGATATGTGGAGGAACTATAGCATCTGCAATAAGAAGATCAGGGTCTTTAATTAATTCCAGGCTTTTTTCAGGAATTTCCGGGCTCGTATCCCCTGTAATCACAATTTTGGTGTCTTCCTGCCGTATAATTACTCCTGCAGGGGTTTCTACCGGAGGATGATGAACCTTAAAAAGGGTGAATTGAAGCCCGATTAATTCAAAGAGTTCATAGAACTTTACGTAATGATACCTGGGTTTCAGAAAAGAAACGTACTGGTCTATGTAGTCCAGAGTCTCCCGGATTCCATAAACATCAACCTTATTTTGAACCCGGTAAAACTCTCCGAAACCTGCGTAATGGTCATAATGCCCATGTGTCCAGATAACAGCGTCTATGCCCGAAAGCTTTTGCCTGAGAAACTGCTGCCTGAGGTCAGGGCTGGTATCAATAAGGATTTTACCCTGCTCAGACTCCACAAGGATTGAAAAACGAAAGCGCTGACTCTTCCCGCCTTCACGGGCATCAGCGCACGCAGGGCAGTTGCACCCTATTTTGGGGGTTCCTACCGCGTCCCCGGTTCCGAGCAGAGTCAGTCTCATGAGGATTTCTTCCCTGCGTACTCATCGGACTTGAGGTCTGCCCTTTGATCAAAAGAATTTACTGCTTCAAGAAGGTCCTTCTGGGTAAGCACCTTGCGTTCCTCAAGAAGAGCACTCAGGACAGCTTCCCTGATAACCATGCGCAGGTCCGAACCCGAATAACCTTCAGTGAGTGCCGCAATCTCTGCTGTATCAAGGTCTCCTTCTATATGCCTGGTCACAATATCCAGAATATTTTTGCGCATGTCAAAGTCAGGCAGGGGGAAGTGGACAATCTCGTCAAAACGCCTCCATGCTGCACTGTCAAGCATTCTGGGATGGTTTGTTGCGGCAATCAGCAGGACACCGTGTTCTACCAGGCTGATTTCATCTATGGCTTTCAGGAGGGTATTGACTGCCCTCTTAATTGCGGCATTTTCGTCTGAAGTCCTGGCTTTTGCAACAAAGTCCAGCTCATCTATGAAAAGAATGCAGGGGTTCAATTTCTTAGCAAGCAAAAAAACACGGTCTATATTCTTTGCGGTCTCGCCGAGATACTGGTCGGTAATCATTGAGAGCTTGACCTCAACAAAAGGAATTGAGAGCTGTTCAGAAAGAGCACGGGCAACTGAGGTTTTTCCTGTACCCGGAGGCCCGACAAACAGGAGCTTACCGATGTCATGCAGCCCAATCTCCCGCAGGTATTCCCTGTGCTGAATGGCTTTCATGATTTTCTCAATTTCATCCTGTTGCTCTGCAGTAAGCACAAGGTCTTTTACTTTCTGTTTGACGTCTTCAGGAGCGATAATGACAACAAGTTTAAGCATCTCTTCGCTCTTATCCTCTTTCCTGATTTCAGCTATCAGAGATTCTATCCATTCCCTGTCGACTTCCTTTGGCCGGATTTTTGCTTTTGCCGCGGCATAATTTGCAGCCTCAACCTTTCGGATTTCTCCAAAATAGTAAGCAAGGACAGGGTTATTTTCAATTTTCTCCTGAGAGCCTTCCTGTTTTTCAAACCATTCAGCGGCAAGTTCAAAAGCGCTCAGTCGGAGTTCAAAATGAGACCTATCAATATTTATAAAAGGTATATTCCTTACAGTTTTTTCGATATCGCTGACCCCATATAGTTTTTCGATCCTGACAAATGAAGCTATTATGGGTTTGGGAACTGTTTTTTCCACACTGCTCCAGTAACTTTTGCGGATGTTTTTGGGAAGGTCGTTAACATCCAGTTCTGGATAGCGGTTATAGATCTCTGCAGTAAGCAGCAGCTCTACGATGTCTAGTATAACGCCTGACATGTTTTTTACCCGTACTTAGATTAGGCCACTATCAAAATAGTGTGCATCCAGAGTAGAAAGTTCTTAAATCTTTTTTTAAGTTGCTAAACCTAGTAATGGGCTCTCTTTAAAGATATAATTTACGAAGCAGGAGACAGACCTCTTCAGAAGGATAGAAAGCCGGTACGAATGATAAGTTTATCTAGCAGAAGGGCTTTTCATTTACTCCATCCCTTCATGAAATTCGGAGCATGTTTGAGGAAAAAAACCTATATAATCTGCAAACATCTCAGTTCTCGGAGAGGATCTTTGAAAAGTCTGGAAATACAAATCATTTCCACAAGCATACAGCTTCGGAGAATACTTATCCGTTTCTGAAATGCCCCAGCTATTATAGAGAAACTAATATATTAAAATTACTATTCCGGAAAATCTTTCTGGAAATCTCTCTATCTAAGGAAAATCCAGAATTATCCCTAGAGAGGAACCATTGCATGAAAAGAGAACAGCTCTATTCAGGGAAAGCAAAAACTATCTATAAGACAGATGATCCCGATACCCTTATCGCCGAGTTCCGAAACAGCCTTACCGCATTCAACGGGGAAAAGAAAGGTGAGATGGAATTAAAGGGTTACTACAACGCTCAGATATCAAAGAAAATGTTTGAGATGCTGGAAGCAAACGGAATCAAAACTCATTTTGTCAGCATGCTTTCCGATATTGATATGCTCGTAAGGAAAGTTGAGATCATCAAGATTGAAGTTATTGTAAGGAACATTGCCGCAGGCTCAATCACAAAGAAATACCCGATAAAAGAGGGCACTGTTTTCAAGTCCCCGGTTCTCGTCTTTGATTTCAAAAGCGACGAATACGGAGACCCCATGCTGAATGATGATATCGCTCTTGCTCTTGGCATTGCAACGCGAGAAGAAATGGCTACACTCCGGAAGCTTGCACTCAGGATCAACGAGTTGCTTGTTCCCTACCTTGACGAGAGAGGAATTGTTCTTCCCGATTTCAAGCTTGAGTTCGGAAGAAGAAACGGGGAAATTATTCTTGCCGATGAAATTTCCTGCGATACATGCCGTTTCTGGGACAAGAAGACTGGACAGTCAATGGACAAAGACGTTTTCAGGTTTGATAAAGGCGACATTTCCAAAGCCTATGAAGAAGTTGCCCGGCGCATCGTGCCCGAGATATTTAAATAACCTGATAAAACCTAATCTGACAGGATCTGGAAGCCTGAAGAATTCAAAAAGGGCTTCAAGGTCTTGTTTACGAATTTTAAGTATAAGGAGCAGTTGACTTTAACTGGCCTGTTTTTTAACTGCTCCTTTTTAGCTTCAGATCCTTTATAGACTGAAAAAAGAGTCAAGCGTTTTCTGAAAACGGAAGTCAGAAAGCATTTTTGCCTTCTGGATCCATTCTATTTTTGGGGTCCTTACCCTGCCTGATAAATTTGAAACCGCAGCTTCCAGGGATTCAAAGGTTTCAGGAGGATTCTGAAGGGCTTTTCTCACTCCTTCCCTGACGACCCAGACTCCGAGAGGAGCCCAGTAATCGGGAGTAATTTCCCTCAGAATAAAGACCGAAGCCTGCCTTTTAATTTCGATCAAATACTCAAGCACAGGAAGTCTTGCTGCATAGTAACCACCTGCCAGAGGAGAATAACATTTTTTTCCGTCGAGACCTTCACTGTCCTCTCCTATCCAGCTCGATTCCCCGGACCAGACTGTTTTGGGAAGCCAGATTTCAATAAGTTCAAAGGAATAAGCCCGCGGAAGGATAAGGATCTCAAAATGGTTTCCGAAATGAGTCCCGCTGAAGAGCTTGATGTCGGAAACCCAGGGGAAGTCAATTATGCGGTCTGAAAGTTCCTTTCCAGCCATATCATCCACGGCTGTGATAGACCAGCGGGTAGGCACTATTTTGCGCTCTTTTCCGAGAAGACCTATAGAAAAGAGGCGGGTAATATGTTCGGTGGAAACGTCACTTTTCAAAAGTTCGGTAATAGCATCTTTTGCAAGGGCATCGGTATCGTAAACAAGATAATCTACTTTTTTAGGGACGTCAGGGTTTTCGGCAAGCTCAAAGTTTTTCATAAGTCCAGAAGGCCCCATAGGAGTAAGGATCGCATCGAACTTGAGTTCCTGTTTTGGAGCCTTAAAAAACCAGGCTTCGGTATCCACCGGCTTTCTTGAAAGAGCCAGTTCCTGAGCCTTAAAAAGAAGAGGATTTTCTTTGCTCCGTGCATCTTTTATATGGAGATTTGTGTTTGCTCTGACCAGACGGGAACGCATAGAGATAATATCTTCTATCTGCATGTTTCCCCAGGCTGAAGGGTCTTCGAAAATCAAAGCTTCGTTTTCCTTTGCTAAAGGAGGAATAAGAGGACCAGCCGATACTCTGGGATAGCCGTAGCTTCCTACAAAAAGAGCCGGGGGGGATGCCCCAAAAACGGAATCCTCTGAAATTGCAGGAGAAATTGATTGCAGGGACTTGAACTTTTCAAGAATTGGACAGCGGGGGCGCCCGCAAAGTCCTTTCCCCTTACATTTGATACAAAGTGTTTCTTTCACTTTTTGTCCATATCCTTACAGATTATGCAGGCTTTAGCTTCAGGGGCGTTTCTGTATAACCATCCAGACTTCTGGACAAAACTGCATATACTGCACATGCCCTTAACTTTTTCCTGAGAGGATAAACAATCATTTAAAAGCACTGATGCGAATTTTCGGATTTCGTTCTGGGTCTCTTCAGAGAAATCAACTTCAGCCCCGCGTTTTTCGCTCACATACTGAGATACTGCAGCTCTTGAAAGTTCAAGTATATCCGCTACATCCTGCTGCGTACATCCATGCTCAAAAATCATTGCTCTGGAGAGTTCAGCTCTGATTGCAGGTAAGACTTTCTGGACCATTATTTCGCATGTTGTTTTCATTGGAGACCAACACTTGCATATATAAAATATATGAAAACGCACTTTTTGTATAGTTTTCCGGAAAAGGACTCTGTTCCAGTCAATACACCTGGGAGAAAGTGCATGCTATCGAAAAACTGGCAAAAAGATACGTACAACTCCGAATCTATAAGCTAATAGCTAATATTCCTGTTCTCAGGCTAGAGAATTCCGGGTGGGGGACGGATTCAGAGTTTAATTTTTAATTTGTTCAGCAGAGAAACCCTTTTCCATGAGGACTTCTTTCATGCGGGTCAGGTGATTGCCCTGAAGTTCTACAGTATTTCCTTTTACTGTACCGCCGCATGCAAACTTTGATTTAAGGTAAGTAGACAGTTCATGAAGGTCAATTTCGCTCGCATCGAAACCTTCTACAACAGTGACTTCTTTACCATATCTTCTTCTGTTAACTTTAACAGTTATTCTCTGTTGCTCTTTTGCAACCTCTTCGCATATGCAAAGTTCTTTTGGAAGCCCGCATACCGGGCACATTCCGCTGCTCATTTGTTAGTATGTCCTCCGAATTTGTAATCATTGTATATGTAATTTACATCCGAAAATATCTAAATAGATATAAAGTACTTATCAATGATGGTATTAAAGCCTAATGGTATTTTTCAGGCACTTTATACTGAATTTCAGCTAAAAGCAAAAATTCTCATTAATATAAAAAGCCAGCCAGAGGCCTGTATTTTTTTATACTTTGTATTTTTAGTAAATAACCTTACCTGAATATAGAGGGAATAAATATATCTGGAATAGTATGATTTAACAGAATATTGTAAAGAATTGGGAGCAATATGCAAACAGCCAGAAATTCGGGAATCGGCAGCTTCAAGAAAAAGATACTCCGGAAAAAAAAACCAGATTATTACCTTGAAGAATAAGACCCCGAAAATTTGTGTTTTTGCTGAAAAGAACACTTTTCAGCCAGCAAAAAGCTAAATATATCTTGAACCCCATCTTTTTATATATATCTGTATAACTGTATATCTATGCACTTTTAATATATAAATATAACTATATAATAATTCAGAAAAAAAGGCATATTCGGGAGGTACCCTATGAACGAGTTAATAGGTTTTGTAAACGGAAACAATGTAAGGCAAAAAGTGCTCTCTCTGCTCGCCTCAAAAGGGGAAATGGAAGGGAAACGTATTTCCAAGACTCTTCGGGTGGTATATCCTACCATAGCAAAGACTCTCGAGGAACTTGAAGAAAAAGATCTTATCGCAAAAAAAGAAGAAAACTATTTCCTGACAGAAACCGGAACCAAAGTAGAAAAAATGGTTCAGCAGATTTAATTTTCTTCAATTCTAATTTCAAATTTACCTTTTTTTACCTGTCAGGTCCTCCACTGTTATCCTGCATTTTGTCTGTAATATATACCTATAACACGTTTCAAAGCAGATGAAGGTCCTGTAAAAACCTGCTTTCATTGAATATTGGTACTGGAATTCAGCGCATATGCAGACAGAGTGTTTGCAGTTACTAATTTTAGAAATTTTTTCTTTCAGGCCCAAAGAAATATTTATCTAATCCCTGTCCCTTTATGTCCGCATAGTCTGTTTAATCTGTTTAACACTAATCAAACCCTGATCCCTCAGGGAAAATTACAAGAGAAAACTGAAGCTTCGGCACCCAAAAGAGGCTTAAGAATCAGAGGCAAGGCAATGTTACCTGAAGAAGACCTGAAGATCATTAAAAAAGAACTTGGGCGAGAGCCTACCCTTGTAGAACAGGGCTGTTTTTTAAATCTGTGGAGTGAACACTGCTCCTACCGCTCAAGTGCTCCTCTCCTGAAGACCTTTACAACCACGGGCGAAAACGTGATTATAGGCCCTGGAGACGATGCTGCAATCATTAAATTCGAAGACGGATACGTGCTTGCCATAGGCATGGAAAGCCACAACCACCCTTCCTATGTAGACCCATACAACGGGGCAGCTACCGGTGTGGGAGGCATTGTAAGAGACATAATATCCATGGGAGCCCGTCCGATAGCCCTTATGGACCCTCTCTATTTCGGGCCACTGGACACCCCGAAAAACCTTTTCCTTTTCGAGCAGATAATTAAAGGAATTGCAGGATACGGAAACTGCATAGGAGTGCCTGTAGTCAATGGCGAGACTTTTTTTGACAGAAGATACAGCGGAAACCCGCTGGTAAACGTTGTTGCAGTCGGGCTCTGCAAAGAAGAAAACATTACCACTTCCCGCTCCCAGAAAGCCGGAAACAAGCTCATTCTCGCAGGTTCAAGCACAGGAAAAGACGGGCTTGGAGGAGCTTCCTTTGCTTCAAGAGACCTTTCGGAATCAGCTGAAGCCGAAGACCGCCCGAGCGTCCAGGTAGGAGACCCCTACACAGAAAAGCTTGTCATGGAAATGACCCTGGAAGCCATAGAAAAAGGGTATGTAAAGTCCTGCAAAGACCTTGGAGCTGCAGGGCTTGGGGGTGCAAGCTCTGAACTGGCTGCCAAAGGAGGGCTTGGAGCCCGCATTATTGCAGATGCAGTCCCGCAGCGCGAACCCGATATGAACGCTTATGAAATCCTGCTTGCAGAATCCCAGGAACGCATGCTCTTTGAAGTGGCTCCTGAAGACGTAGATGCAGTTCTTTCCCTGACACAGAAATATGACCTTAACGGGGCGGTGGTCGGTTATCTCACAGAAGAGCCCAATTATACAGTTGAGTTCAGAGGAGAAATCGTAGCAGACATCCCGATAGGTTTCCTTACAGGAGGAGCCCCTACCTGCGAAAAGCCCTCAGAAGCCCCCACACGCAGAGAAGAAGGCAAAAAGCCGGAAACCCCGAAAGACCTGAAAGCGGCTCTCCTGAAAGTCATTTCCTCTCACAATATTGCCTCAAAGGAATGGATCTACAGGCAGTATGACCACGAAGTTCAGCTCAGGACCGTTGTCAAACCTGGAGAAGACTCCGGAGTCCTCAGAATTACCGACAAAAAAGGAATTGCACTCTCCTGCGGCTGCCAGCCCAGGGCAACCCTTCTTGACCCTTACACAGGAGGAAAGACTGCAATTATCGAAAATGCCATGAACCTCGCAGTAAAAGGTGCGGAAGGGCTGGCTATTGTAAACTGCCTCAACTTTGGTAACCCGGAAAACCCTGAAACTTACTGGCAGTTCAAAAACGCCGTACTCGGGCTAGGAGATACAGCAAGAGAGCTTTCAATCCCTGTAGTAGGAGGAAACGTTTCCCTGTATAACGAGAGCGACGAGTTCAAAACCGCAATTCTCCCAACCCCTTCAATAGGAATGATCGGGAAAGTGGACCTCGAAACCCCTCTCCCTTCAGGTTTCTTTGCAAAAGCAGGTGACAGCATTATCCTTGTAGGGGAAACAGTCCCTGAAATGGGTGGCTCGGAATACTATTCCTGTATGGGAGCTGGAAATGCCGGGACTGTCCCTGAAGTCCCTAAAAACGCCCCTGAAATAATAAAAGCCGTAATTGAAGCCGTTAAAAGCGGAAAACTGAGTTCTGCACACGACCTTTCCCTTGGAGGGATTGGCGCAGGGCTTGCAAGGATGTGCAGAAACTTGGGCGGTAAAGTAGATGTCAGCGAGATTGCAGGCGAAATGAGAGCAGACGAATTCCTGTTTTCAGAAGCTCCGGCAAGGGCACTGCTTGCCACATCCGAACCCGAAGCTGTACAGGAAATTCTTAAAGGCGTGCCCCATGCCGTTATCGGCAAGGTTGGAGGCGAAACCCTTGAGATTAAAGGCAGAGATTTCAAGGTCTCCCTCTCTCTGGAAGAAATCAAAGAAGCATACGGCAGCCTTACCAGATTCATGATGGGATGATTACCTCATCCCCCACTTTCTTTTTAGTCCAGTTGCCTTTTTAACTTGTGATATGCTTTTTTAGTCTGGTTTAACTTAATTTAAACCGGTTTTTAAGGATAAGAAGCTTATTCTCTCAGCCAGCGGTGTTTCCAGTATATTCTCTTTTATCTTTTGATTGCCGACCTGTTTGTACGTTGTTGTTTATCTTACCCGCCAGGTCGCCCCATCCCAGCGCGGCGCAGTTTTTGAATATGATCAATAATTCCGTTACAGGCAAGAGAATGAAAGAAACAATAGTTTTTAGTAGGTTTCCGCACAAGATTATTTTGTTATGAAAGCCGTTTGCATGTGTTTGGGAGTGCATCTGCCTTACAGCCCAAAATGGTACTGGCCTTCAGAGGGTTTTTTTGGGGTGCCTGAAATGGACCGGTATTTTGACCGGAATCAGATTTTTTCAAGGCTATTGAAAACAGGAAGGGAGTTTTTGCGCCTTAATAACCTTTTTGTGGAGTCAATTGAAAGGGGAGGAAGTTATTCATTTGATCTTTCAGGTCCTTTCCTTGAACAATGCAGGTGGGACCCTGAAATGCTTGAGTCTTTCAGGGAACTTGCAGAAAACAGGAGAGTGGAGTTTACAGGGAGCTGCAATTACCATTCCCTGAGTGCCCTTTATCCTGACCTTTCTTGGTTCAGGGAAGAAGTAACAATTTACAGGGAAATGCTAAAGGAGCTATTTGGAATAATCCCGGAAACATTTGTAAATACGGAACTTCTGTACACGCAGAGAGTGACAGGCATACTTGCGGATATGGGTTTCAGGTGTCTTATTGCCGAAGGTTCAAGAAACGTTCTTGATGGATATGACCCGGTCCGCGTTTTTGAAAACCAGCTCCCGATTCTTCTCAGGCACATAAACCTCAGTGAAGACCTCGAACTGCGCTTTTCGGAAAAAAGCTGGGAAGGTTACCCCCTTATTCCGGATAAATTCGCAGACTGGATTTCAGGCATTGAAGGGGATGTCCTGACCCTTTATATAAATTACACCAGCCTCTGCCTTCACCACAGGAACAGGAGCACGATAGCCGATTTTATACGAGCTTTTCCGGAAGCCCTGAAGAGCCGGGGCATTGAAATGATCAAACCTTCGGAAGCGGTAAGGAGGTTCAGTCCTTTGAGGCTTCCTACCCTCGGGACAGAACAGACAATCCGCTATGGGATGCACAATGCCGCAGGAAACCATGCACAGCAGATCTATTTGAGGGAGCTTGTAAGGGTTGGGGAAGAACTTGCAGAAATTAAAGAAAAAAAGAACTACCAGAAGTTGAAGCAAATTTTCGGCTACCTTCAGCAGAGTGAAATCCTTTTTTCAATGGGTCCGGAAAATTCTCGTGAAGGACATGAAAGAGCCGTGAACTATTATTCCATTCTCTCGGATTTAAGAAGAGCTGTCCTGGAGGAAAGTGCATGACATCTCTCTGCATGTATTTTCAGGTTCATCAGCCATTCAGGCTTCGAAGGTTCTGGCCTGATGACAGGTCCGGCTTTTTCCGCTATTTTGACGAAAGGAGTAACAGGGAGATCTTTGAAAGAGTAGCACAGAAATGCTATATCCCTGCAAACAGGACTCTTCTCGAGTCCCTTGATGAACATAAAGGAGAATTCAGGTTTTCCCTTTCGATTACCGGCACCCTGCTTGAGCAATGTGAACTCTGGGGGAAAGAGGTAACTGAAAGTTTCAGGCAGCTTGCAGAAACCGGGTCAGTAGAGATTCTCGAAGAGACATTTTACCATTCCCTCTCAAGCCTTTTTGAAGACAAAACAGAGTTTGTTGAAGAAGTAAAGGAACACAGAAAACTGGTTTCCGATCTCCTTGGAGTTAAACCCCAGGTATTTAGAAACACAGAGCTGCTCTACAATAACAGTATAGCAAAGGTCGTTTCCGAGCTGGGGTACAAAGCAATTCTTACGGAAGGCGCGGACCATATGCTTGAAGGAAGGTCGCCTAATGTTCTTTACAAAGCAAAAGATTCAGGGTTACCTATTCTCTTCAGGAATTACAAACTGAGCGACGATATAGGATACCGCTTCTCTGCAAGATGGTGGGAAGGCTATCCCCTGACTGCGGAAAAATGGGCGTCATGGGCTTCAGGGGTTAATGAAGATTGCATCAACATCTTTATGGACTACGAAACTTTTGGAGAGCACCAGTGGAGAGAGACCGGAATTTTTGATTTTATTAAAAAACTGCCTGCAGAAGTCCTTAAAAACGGGCTTGAATTCAGTACTCCTGTAGAGCTTACCAGAAAGTATTCACCTGTAGCCGAGATCGACGTTGGAGACTTCTCAACGATTTCCTGGGCTGATATGGAGCGCGACACCAGTGCGTGGCTTGGGAACGATATGCAGAGGCGCTGCTTTGAGGAAATAAAACTGCTTGAACCTTTTGTGAAAAAAACAGAAGACCCCGAAATCCTGCGGATATGGAAGCACCTTTTGACTTCGGACCATTACTACTACATGTGCACCAAATGGCTTGGAGACGGAGATGTTCATTCTTATTTCAGCGTCCATTCCACACCTTTCGAGGCAGCAGTCAATTTCATGGCTGTACTTATGGACTTCAAAGCTCAGGTATTCAAAAAAATCAGCAGAATGGCTTAATAAAAGATACGTTTCAATATGCTTACAGATCAATGGGAGTTTGAGTCGTATGGTCAGGGACTTATGCATGTTTGCAGGATTTAATGAAGATTCGCGAATTGTATGGTTCAAGATTACTTATTCGAAAGGGCCCGGTTCTTTGTCCGTAATAACCGATTTTCTTGAAAAAGAAAATGTATTCATCAAGTTCGGGCACATTGACAATATTACGCAGGACACGGGAGAATACTCCATATTTACAGAACTTAAGAAAGATGTGGATATAGAGGAACTTGCCCATAAAATCGAAGGACTGGAAGTTGTGAGGGCAGTCGAACACGGAATCTCTGAGTTCGGCATGATTTACTCCGTGGACTTTCCCCTCAACGTGATAGGAGTAAGGGGGGTAATGGCAAGGTCGCTCACGATTGTTGATATTATCAAAACTCTTAATCAGAGTGTGCCGCATGCTGAAGGTCTTCTCACCCTGTCCGGGCTGCGCGGAGGGAGCCATGCTGCAAAATACTTTAAGAGTATTATGCCGATTAATGACAGTAATTTCGCAAGTATGATAGCAGAGCTTTACAGAGCTGTGGGCTGGGGAATCCTGGAAATTGACTGCAACCCCGAGACCTATGAAGGAAAGATCATTGTAAAAGACTCTTTTATAGCCGACGTTTACGGAAGTTCAGACCAGCCAGTCTGCGCCTTCATGAGCGGCTACTTTGCAGGTTACCTTACTGAGTACTTTGGAAAGAACATAAGTGTGAGGGAGGTCAGCTGTAAAGCCACCGGAAAAAGTGTCTGCGAACATATAATTTCCCTGGCACCTTCCAGCCCAGGCCAGGAACAACAGCTCAGAGGGGAGATTAAGTGATCAGACAACCAAATGTCATTCTTGGAAATGACGAGCTGCTTGTGACAATGGGGAGGAAAGGAGAAATTCTGGGCATGTTTTACCCCCGCAGAGATCATGCCCAGCACGTAGAAGAATCCATCGCCTGCATCCATACGGGAGAAAGGCTCCTCTGGACAAACGACAATGAATGGCACTCTATTCAGAATTACATAGAAGATACCAATATAGTATCTACAAAACTTTACCATGATTCGGGGATAAGAATCTCTATTCTAGATCTTGTGCACCCTGACGTCCCTGTCCTTATCCGCAGATTTAAGATACAGTCCCAGCAAAAAATCTCCGGGAAATTTTTTTATTACTCGAATTTCGATGTAGGAGAAACCTCCAAAAAGAATTCGGGTTTTTGCGATTCAGAAGCCCGCCTGCTTGCTCAGTACTGGCAGGATTATTATATAGGGATCTACGCCCTGCCTGAATTTACGGAGTGGCAGGTTGGAAAGGCAATGGACACTATCTGGTGGACAAATTCCAAGTATGATATGGAAGACGGAAAGCTTCAGCGAAATAAAGAAGACATTGGAAATATCAATAACGCTGCTGGCTGGGATCTCCATCTGGAAGCTGACGGGGCAAATGAATTTGTCATCTTTATAGGAGCTGCGTCTTCAAGGAGCCTCCTGTATAAAAGGATGCGTGAGTTGTCCAAACTGCCTCTTGAACATATTTTTGAAAAGACCAGGGAATACTGGGTTATGTGGCTGTCGAAAAAGCATGTGCTTAAAATGCCAGGAATCGAAGGATACAATAACCTGCGCCAGGAATTGCTCAATGCCTATAACCGGGCTCTTCTCATGCTTTATCTCCTGAACGACCATGAAAATGGGTCTTTCGTAGCTGCCCCGGAGTTTGATTCTAATTTTGAGAAATGCGGAGGATACGGATTTTGCTGGAACAGAGACGCTTCGGAGCTGGTGCTTGCCCTCAAGCATTCAGGATATCCCGAATATTGCGACGGATTTTTTAAGTGGTGCATCCGGACCCAGCTGCCTGACGGTTCATGGTTCCAGAGGTACTGGCTCGATGGAAATATAGCCCCTTCCTGGGGAAATTTTGATTATTCTACCCAGATAGACGAGACAGGATCCACACTCCATGCCATGGATGTATATTACAGGATTCTTGAGGGGCTCAAAAAGGTCGAGTTTCTGGAAGAAGTATGGGTCTCAGTTCTCAGGGCAGCCGAGTATCTGATGAAGAGGACAAAATCGGGCCTTCATGAGAGCTGTATGGACCTGTGGGAGACCTATTATGGGATTTTCACTTACACAAATTCCTCGATCTACGCAGGGCTTATGGGCGCCTCCCACCTTGCAGAAGAAAACGGCGAGTCCGGCATGGCAAGGCGCTGGAAGAAAAGAGCTGAGTTCATCAAACAGGCTACAATTGACCGTTTCTGGCTTCAGGAAGGCTACTTTGCAAAAGGAATTATCCACGAAAAGCTTGACAAAACGATGGATGCAAGTGTCCTGGGCGCTTATATGCCTTTTGGGATGCTCTCTCCGAAAGATCCCGTAGAGAGGGATATGATTCTTTTCCTGATAGAAAATATCCAGAAGAAGCTCTCAATTCCCATCAATTCGGGATATGGAATAAAGCGTTACGAAAATGACACTTATATTGATGGAAATCCCTGGATAGTAACAACTCTCTGGCTCTCGGAAGCTATGTTTGCTTTTGCTCTGGATCTTCCGGAAGGGGAACAGGGCCAGTATGCCGAAGAAGCGAAAAAGCTGATCAGTGAAGGGATTAAATGCCTTAGATGGGCTCTTGCGGGAGCGACAAGCACAGGTCTTCTCCCTGAGCAGGTGGATAAGTCTACAGGAAAACCTGCATGGGCAATTCCTCTTGGATGGAGCGGGTCTCTCATGCTCGATAATATTATTCTCTTTGATAAAATTTGCAGAAGAAACGCAGGAAGCCACGAGTAAGGCTAAAAACGCACATGATATTCTTCGAATAACATGCCCAAAGAATGAAAGTTCTTTCAAGTACTTTCATGCTAAAGAAAGAAAAAATCGGGTGAAATAATCGGAAGCCTTCAATTATTTAATTATCACTTACACGGCTTCCGGCTCACTCTATCACCCTTTCAGTTGTGGTGCCTGTCAACTATGGAATGGAGTTCTGCCAGCTCTACGAGAGAATTTTTTTGAGAAATTCGCAAACTCAAACGATTAATCTTATTCTTTTCTGATTTCTTCAGCCCCACCCAGATAAGGTCTGAGAACCTCAGGAATTTCTACGCTGCCGTCTTCGCGCTGGTAGTTTTCCAGTATTGCTACAGCCGTCCTGCCGACAGCAAGCCCCGAGCCGTTAAGCGTGTGGACAAACTGAGGTCCCTCAGGAGTTCTGAAACGAATATTGGCTCTCCTTGCCTGGAAGTTCTCGAAATTTGAGCAAGAAGAAATTTCCCTGTACTTTTGCTGTGTGGGTATCCATACTTCGAGGTCATAAGTCTTTGCAGCCGAGAATCCCAGATCACCGGTGCAGAGGCTCACTACGCGGTAAGGCAGCTTAAGGAGTTTGAGAATCTCTTCCGCATCTAGAGTAAGTTTTTCCAGCTCTTCATAAGAGGTCTCAGGCTTCACGAACTTGACAAGTTCAACCTTATTGAACTGGTGGTTGCGGATGAGGCCTCTTGTATCCTGACCGTGTTTTCCTGCTTCACGTCTGAAACATGCAGTATATGCTGTAAGATATACTGGCAGATTTTCCATATATTCGTCCATGAAAAGGTTGGTTACAGGCACTTCCGCAGTAGGCGCAAGATAGAAACCATCAGTACATCCGTACATATCGTCTTTAAACTTGGGCAACTGGCCTGTACCGGTCATGGCTTTCTCATTAATAAGTACAGGAGGGAAAACTTCAAGGTAGCCCTGCCTGGTGTGAACATCAAGCATGAAGTTTATAAGTGCCCTTTCGAGTTTTGCACCCATTCCTTTGTGAACTGTAAATCCCTGGCCTGAGATCTTGGCTGCTCTTTCAAAATCCAGGATATCCAGAGCCTCTCCGATTTCCCAGTGAGGCTTTGGAGTAAACGTAAACTCTCTTGGCTCTCCAACTACCCTTACAACCGGATTGTCGTTTTCGTCCTTGCCTACAGGTGTAGTTTCGGAAGGGATGTTGGGAATACTGAGCATAATTTCATTTATTTTTGATTTGTAATCGCGTATTTTGTCATCCAGCTCTTTAATACGGCTGTTAATGCCCTGCATTTCATCTATCCTGGACGCAGCATCTTTATTTTCCTTTTTAAGCTGCGCTATCTCGCGGGTGACCACATTCCTCTTATGCTTCAGGCTGTCGCCCTCGGCGAGACATTCCCTCCAGGCTGCATCGTATTCAAGAAGACTATCAATAAGTTCTGTGCCCATATTCCTGTTAATAAGAGCACGCCCAACTACGTCGGGGTTATTACGTACAAATTTAAGTTCCAGCATGTTAAGCCCGTGATATCCTGCATGTTAGCTAATATATATTTTGCTATTTTCAGACTGAAAGTCTATATAAAAGACAGAAAAACAAAAATAAGTAATGGAAAAAGGAAAGTAAGGAAATTCCGGATTACCTTACACTGGCAAGGATTTTCCCGTAAGGACTTTCCTCAAAGTAACTGACGAACTGGCTGGCCTCGCTGGAATCGTTGGATTCCGAGCCGAGAAGAAAACTTGAGAGAGTTGCTCTGTTCATATATACAACTCTTGGCTCGCCCTGGACACCTCCAAGTTCCGCAGCTTTATCAATTGCGTCATAGAGGTTCCCAAAGTCATCTACAAGCCCAAGCTCTTTTGCTCTGTAGCCGGTATAGATGCGGCCGTCAGCAAGTTCCTTTACCTCACTTCGGCTCATATTCCGCCCGTCGGCAACCTGGGTCACAAATTCGTCATAACTCTCCATTACAACCGTATCAGCATATTCTTTCTCTGCGTCGGTAAGCCCTCTCCAGTTCCCTCCCATATCTTTGAACTCTCCTGATTTCGCAACATAATAATCCACACCTTCATTCTGGTAATAACCGGACATATTCTCAAAGGTCCAGATAACTCCAATAGATCCCGTATTTGTGGAGGGATTTGCATATATGTAATCTGCCGGTGCAGAGATATAATATGCAGCGCTGGCTGCAAGGTCTCCCATAGAAACAACAACAGGGATACCCTGTTCCTGTGCTCTTTCGATCTCTAATGATATTTCCTGAGCAGCCGAGGGAGATCCTCCACCACTGTTTACCCTTAGTACAATTGCCCTGACATTATCATCCTCTACAGCAGAGCGAATATTTTCACATATTTCTTCGGAGGTTGCATAGCCGAGCCCTGCGGGAATATTCCCTGTGAGCATGGAGCCCTGCACATAAATTACCGCTATCTTGTCGGAACTCCCGAGATCTCCTCCGAAACCGAGGCTGTAAAAAATAGCAGCTATACTGACCATAATAACAGCAATTAAAGCCAGAAACACCATAAAATACGATGTACTGCTGCGTTTCTTCTTAGGAAAGGAAGGGGAAGAGCCCGAATTCATACTTAAACTCTTGCTTTCAATGTTTTTCTTATGAGGGTTCATGGGAGAAGGTCCCTGAGAATCCGTTTTTGCCGCCTCCTGTCTTTCAGGAGAAGAATATAAACTTGAGGAATTTTCCTTGATTGTACTCTCCGAAATGCCTCCATCAGGAACATTAGTCTCTTTTCGATTATAAACACTATTTGTCGAGAGGTCATCTCCAGATATCTTTTCAGGACTCGTGTTTTTTGAATCCATATTTTCTGAATTTACATTTTCATCGTTCATATTGACAGAACCGCATTTCTTGGATTTGTTTCTCTGACTTCCCCGGTCTGTACTTTTTCACTGCTGAAAACTCCAGTTAAGGGGCAGGCAAATTCCCTGAGAAGGGACTGCCAGAAAGATATTTTTTCAGAAACCCTCAATGAAAAGATTATTTCAATAGTCTGAATTGTCAGAGCAACTATTTATGTTTCTCTGCATTCCACCCCTCTTTAGATATAGTTATCAACTATCCCTCAAATAAGTTCCCTTAAACACAATAAGCGAAATATATTTCAGAATTGCAGTCGTCCAGAAGAGATACACTTATAAAAATATATGGAGATAAGAATGTCAAATTCATCCAGTAAACCCGTACTTGTCACATGTGGCCTGCCCTATGCCAACGGCAAGGCACATATTGGGCATCTCCGAACCTATGTGCCAGCTGATATTTTTGCCCGTTCCCTGAAAAAGGAAGGGAGGGAAGTTACTTTTGTCTGCGGCTCGGATACCCATGGCACACCAATTGTCGTAAATGCCGAAGAGCTCGGGATCACCCCTAAAGAACTTGTAGAGATATACCATAAACACTTTGATGAAACTTTCAAGCAGCTTGGGATTTATTTTGATGCCTTCGGGACAACGGATGACCCTGAAAATCATAGTCGGACACTTGACATTGTAAGCAGGCTGATTGAAAAAGGCTATGTTTACCCGAAAATTATAGAGATTGCCTACTGTTCGGCATGCAACCGTTTCCTTCCTGACCGGTATGTAGAAGGAGCCTGCCCCCACTGCGGAGAAACCGCCAGAGGAGACGAATGCGACCAGGGTTGCGGAAAACACCTTGAGCCCGGAGAGCTTCAGAACCCTGTCTGTACTATATGCGGGGGCCCTGCAGAATACCGCCAGCAGGAACACTTCTTTTTCAAACTTTCTGAATTCAGCGATTATCTGATGGATTACCTCTCAAACGACCTCGGAGGGACCACAAACGCCATCAACTATGCAATTGGATGGGTAAAGCAGGGGCTTACAGACTGGTGCATTACACGGAACCTTGAATGGGGAGTGAAATTCCCCGGACACGATGATCTTGTAGTCTATGTCTGGGTGGATGCCCCGATAGGATATATTGCTTTCACAGAGGAATGGGCTGCACAGGCAGGAGATTCCTGGGAGAAATTCTGGAAAGGTGATGGAGAAATAGTTCATTTCATCGGAGGAGATATTACCTACCATCACTGCATTTTCTGGCCTGCCATGCTTAAAGGCGCAGATTATTCCGTACCCACAGCAGTTGTAGCCTCAGGCATGGTAAAAATAGAAGACAGAAAGTTTTCCAAAACCAGAGGTTATGTAGTCTGGGTAGGGGAAGACTATCTTGACCACGGCTTCCATCCCGACCTTCTCAGGTATTACCTTGCAAGCTACACCTCCCATACAAAGGAATTGAACTTCTCCTGGCGCGTGCTTCAGGAAAAGATCAATGCCGAACTTGTGGCAGTGCTCGGAAATTTCCTCTACAGGACCATGCTTTTTGCTTTCAAGAACTACGGCGAGGTACCGGAAGGCAAAGTAGAACCTGAAGTCCAGAAAGAGATAGAGAAGGCTCTTGTAGAGGTCAAAGCCGGTATGGCTGAGTACGAGTTCAAGAAAGCCGTAGATTCCGCCATGACCCTTGCTTCTTTCGGAAACACTTATTTCCAGTCCCGCGAGCCCTGGAAACTGATAAAAGAAGACAGAGCCGCATGCGGACAGGTTGTCTATAACTGCCTGCACCTCGTTAAAGCCCTGAGCCTTATATTTGAACCTGTGCTCCCGCAGACTATGGAAGAAGCCTGGAAAGAACTCGGACAGGAAAACGATATACACGCTGCACTGTATGAAGATGCTCTTGTTCCCCTGAAAACAGGCACAAAACTTGCAAAACCTGAAATCCTCTTTACCAAGCTCGAAGATGACAGGATAGGAGAAATGGAGGAGATTGCAAACCAGCGTGTAGCAGCCGCAAACGCAAAGAGAAACGCAGCAAAAGGAAATGAAAAAGAACCTTCAAAGTCCGAAGGAATGGGCCCATCTGAAGAGGCAAAAGCAGAAGAAAAAGCCGCAGGTACCGCAAAAGCAGAAGAAAAAGAACAGATTGAAACTCTTCCCTTGATTGATTACGAGGACTTTGCAAAACTTGACATCAGGGTAGGAAAAGTACTCTTTGCCGAGCCTGTGAAGAAGTCAAAAAAGCTCCTGAGAATTGAAGTGGATATAGGAGAGGAAAAGCCGAGGCAGCTTGTTGCAGGCATGGCTTCATATTACACTCCAGAAGAGCTTGTCGGAAAATCCGTAATCGTGCTCGCCAACCTGAAACCCGCCAAACTCTGCGGAGTTGAGTCAAACGGCATGATGCTTGCAGCCGATGACGGTGGAGCAATTGTAGCAGCTCTGATGCCGGATAAAGATATAAAGCCGGGCTCCAGAATCAGGTAAAAAGTAGAGAAAAGTAAAAGTTTTGAATAATGTAGAATTTAAAACATATTAAAATAAGTTAAAAACAAGTAAAAGTTAGATATCCGTCTTCGTGCCCGTATAAAATGCGGGCATGATAGATATGCTGCAGGAAGTGATCAAACAACGACTTCCTGCCTTAAAACCATAAGTCTCTTTTCTCCGTCAATTACTTTTAAGACGAGCTTATCTCCTTTGGTGACATTATCAAGTTTGCCAATATCCTCAGGATACTTTGGGTCAAGGTAAAGGTTTACCGTATCTCCGGTTTTCAGGGTTGTACCGTATAAATTAGAGATATTTAATTCGAAACTATCTCCGTCAACTTCTACCATTACTTTTGTATCGTTCTTAAACGTGAATGGCTCTCCGCCGTTGTGTTCAAGTTTTATAAGGTTTCCTTCAAGCTCTCCGGTGTCAAGCCTGCCGCCCATTGAAAGCCCTGTTGAATAGGATTGTAAAATACCTGTAATGCTGCTGGAACCTATAGCGTATGCAAAAATAATAGTTAAAAGAACCATCAAAGCAACCCCAACAATCGGCGAGACCGCTTTTTTATTTTTTAAAATCTCTGCCGCACCCATGGTTCACTCCAAATCCAAAAATATTCATTGAGTATTAGCAGCTTTATCTATATAAAATTTAAGACTGTTTGAGATTAAAAAGTTATTATTGTCTAAGAAATGAATACAAGAGTAAAGAAAAAGATGAATATAGAGGAGGAGAATGAAGTATAAAAGGAAGAGTACAGGATAATAAGGTCATCAAATTTTAAATAATGACTCACTTGCTTTTTTCCAGCAACATCTCAAGGTAAGAAGTCCGGATGGAATCTTTTTCATTCAGCCCAAACTTATA
Organism: Methanosarcina sp.; assembly: GCF_035390745.1. GTDB lineage: Archaea > Halobacteriota > Methanosarcinia > Methanosarcinales > Methanosarcinaceae > Methanosarcina. The sequence goes on from NZ_DAOOUJ010000005.1 coordinate 105,856, forward strand.
CAAAAAATCAAATAACTTAGCCCTCGAACTTGCTAAATCTTCATTATCTGCTACATCAATCTCTACTTCCAGAAACTCTCCAAGCCCTTCAACTGCATCAAGACAGA
>NZ_DAOOUJ010000006.1:0-99963 GCF_035390745.1 Methanosarcina sp.
ATTTTTGATTCCTGATTTTTGATTCCTGATTTTTGATTCCTGATTTTTGATTCCTGAGTCTCAGTTAAAGTCGATGTCCGGCGAATCTACCAGAGTTCCTTTTTTATATATAAGCCCTAAAAGTTTCATCTTTTTTTCTCTGATAAGGACATCAGCAGGGTCTATTTCCAGAGCCCTGTCGTAAGCTGCCATAGCCTCTCCGTACCTTCCAAGATTTTCCAGAACTGAGCCTTTCTGGTACAGGGAAAAAATATCCTCGGAATTGACTTTAAGGACCTCATCATAGCATTCTATAGCTTTTTCATAATCCTTTAAATTGCTGTAGGCAAAACCCTTGAGGCACTTTATTCCCGGATGCTCAGGTACGATTTCGAGAGCTCTATTATAACAGTCCAGTGCTTCTCTGGATCTCCCCAGCCTGTCCAGGACAAAACCTTTCTGCAGCCAGGCATCAAAGTACCGGGGGTCCAGATTTAAGGCTTTATCGTAAAGCCTGAGTTTGTTCTCGTAATTATCAGTTTCACCTGCTGATATAAGGAGCTGCACGGGGTCCTTGATTTCGTCGGTTTTTTCTGCCGCTTCCAGCTCCTTTTGCTTTGCCTCAGTGTTTTCTGCAGTATTATTTTCCTCTGTCATTCTGGAATCCTCCGGTAAAGATCTGTTCGGACCCGTTTAGGAATCGTCTTCCATACCAGATTTTCAGGATTTATGCATGAAACCGGAAAATCAGGTATTGAGCACTTTCGTTTCAAACAAGATATACTTTTTCTGATTTGAGTCTCACTGAATAAACACAGCTTTACGCAAAAAATGCTTATTCAGAGAAATTATTTTTGCTAAAACCGGTTTATGCAGAAAACACAGCTGTTTGTAAAGAAAGTATTATTGGGATTCTCTGGCTTTCTGGCGGCCAATTCTCGAAAGAATTTCGACCTTGATATCAAGCGCAGGAGAAAAGCCAGGCTTCAATTCAAGTGCCCTATTACAGCTCTTCAGGGCTTCATCCTGTCGGTTCATTTCAGAAAGGACAAGCCCTCTGCATGCAAGAATTCCAGGATCTTCCGGTACAGCCTGAAGAGCCCTGTTATATGCTGCAAGAGCTTCCTCAGGCCTTCCCAGCTTGAAAAGCAGGTTTCCTGCAGCTTTCAGGGCTTCAAGGTAATCAGGCCTTATTTTGAGAGCTGAATTATATGCTTCAAGGGCTTCTTCTTTCCGATCAAGAGCGGAAAGGACTGAACCTTTTCCTGCCAGGGCTTCTGCATATTTCGGGTTTCTCAGGAGCACTTTTTCATAGGCTTCAAGAGCTTCTTCAAATCTTCCAAGCCCTGCAAGCACCACTCCTTTGTTATCCCATGCAATCTCAAAAGCCGGTTCAAGCTCAATTGCCCTGCTGTAAGCATCCACTGATTCTTCAAGCAGGCCCATTTCCGAAAGGATTACACCCCTGTTGTACCAGACCCTGAAGTCATCAGGGACTATTGCAATCACCTGCTCTATAAGCTGCAGGGAGGCTTCAAATCTTCTTGCTTTATAAAGAAGTAAGGATTTCTGAAAGAGCGCGGTGGCATTCTCAGGATCTTTTTCAAGCATTTCAGTACAGGCTTTGAGTTCGTCGAAGAAAGGTAGGGACGCATAAAGATCCCTGAGAGCAAGAAAAAGGGGCATGATCTCATGCTTATTTTCATTAGCAACCAAGGTTTTTGTCCCGGGGTTGTATGAAAAAACCGCCTTTTCTATTTCTTTAAGCGCTTTTTTCATTCCTGAAAAAGCAGCAGGGGAAAAAGGAGAATTATTTTTTATGTAAAGTACTTCCCTCAGATATTCCCCTGACTTTTTGTTAGTTCTGCTCCATAAAGCCTATGAAACATATTCTGATTCTTTCATAAATTTTTGCAGGTAGAGTCTCAGGGATGAGAGACTTTCTGCATGCTCCATGGCATCAAGAGCTGAAATCGCTGCTCTATAGTGCTGCCGGAGTTCTTTCAGGTAATCCTCTGTACTGGAGGGATAAGCCTGCATCTTAAAGCCCTTCTTACTTTTTCAGCCGCGGTCGGAAAAAGATCTGCATGAAGATTTTCTGTCAGGGGGTAAAAACTTACCTTTAGATGCAACTACCAGGTTTACGGCTGATCCTGCCGGCAGTTTTGTCCCCGGCTTTGGGTTCTGCCTGAGCACTTCTCCCACAATAACCCCTATAGGCAAGATCCCTTTTTGTTCAGTTACCTCTCCTGCTGAAAGCCCTGCCTCTTCCAGAGTCTTTCTGGCCTTTTCAATGGGCTGCCTTATCACATTTGGAACCTCAATATCTCCTTCAGGAGTTATGGAGCCTGCTTTTATTTCCTGTCCCTGAACACCTGCGCTTTCTCCAAGCAGTTCTTCAAGCAACTCAATTGCCCCACTGATCCTTAGAAGGGTTTCGCCCAGGATTTTCTTCCTGTTCTCGAGTTCTGCAAGTTTTAATTCAATGTCTTTAAGGAACTTCTGCCCGTTTTCGTATTCTGCCCTGAGCTCTATCAAACGCTTTTCAAGTTGTACATCCATAAGTCGTAAACCCCTTTAGATTTAATCAGGTATGTGATAAACGCGATTATCTTTTTATTCTCAATCAGTTTTCAGCTTTGATTCTTTATTGACATTTAGCTGTTCTCTTTTAACTTACCTGCATTTTGTTCTATTAAACTCTTTTTTGCTCCTGAATTTTCACTCAATCCATCAGTTAATTCTCTTTACAATTTCAACCCAATACATTTTAAGTTTTATATTTTGTACATCAGTGAAGTTTAAGGAAACAGCAGACTGGATTACTTCCTGCCCGATTTTTCTTCCTATATCCTGTCGTCCGCAAGAACTTCGTCCTGCATCGAGACTTACTGTATCCATGACCTTTTCCAAAAAACATATTTCTTAAAGGAAGTAAAGGATTACAGGCAGCAGAATCACTCCCATTGCATGAGATTTTCTGATATTCATAAAAGACGGGAGCATACCTATTGGAATGGAAATAATGAATATGAAGAGCCCGAAAAGCCCTGTAAAAAGGAAAGACATTATTGTAAGCCCCACAAGTACCCCGATGCAGAGTTTGGTGTAGTCGAGCTTTCTGAGCATATGATGGGCATTATTCCCTATCCAGACCGTGGAAAAGTAAGAAAACAAGGCAGTCAGGAGTATAGCGGTAAAAAAGAGCAGTATTACCTGAAAACCGAGAGACTCGACACCCAGTATCTCATTTATGGCAACCGTTGCCCCGCTTCGGGTCCTTCCTATAACAAGAAGAGCCACAAGCCCGAATATAGCATTTGAGGTATTCACTCCGGAAATAGAAACCATAAACTCCTTGGAGCTTTCAAGAGTCTGGTGATTCGAACGGGAGTCAGTATAAAGAGAGGACTTTCTCTCTCCGAGGACAGGTTCGGATGTTTCCTTTTTTATGAACCGCCTGTCGAAATCAGACCTTACAAAAAGCCCCACCAGAAGGGCAGCAATGGCAGAGGAAAGACCAGGCAGCCAGGCAACAAGGGAACCTGCTGCACTCCCGGTAAAAACACCTCTCAGTACCCTTTTTCGGGAAAGTTCAAATTTTGAAACAGATTCTTCAGGGATTTCAGATTTTGTGAGGAGGCTTATTATGAGCTGGGATGCCCCAAAAAGCCCGCTCAGAAGAGGAAGAAGGATGGAAGCTTCTCCGAACTTAATTACAGGGATCAGAAGGTCCTCTCTGGAAAAAGAAAAAAGCCCCAGAACTCCTGTGATAAGAAACAGAAAGAGTGCCATGGCTTTATATTTGTATTTTGCAGGCAAAGTCTGCTGCCCTTCCTCTTTTTCTTCTCCTCCTTTCTCGCTCGCAATCATAATAAATGCAATCACAATCAGAATCAATGCCATATTATCCTGCAGATAAGGATAAACAGCCCCGAAAAAGAGAGAAAAAGGCAGTACAAAGAGCATGGACGCAACCACAGATCCCGCACTCCCCAGAGCAGAGAGGCGCACAGCCTCTGCACCTGCGCCTTCGAGTAAGAGCCTGTGCCCGGGAAGTACTGCAAGCGCCGTGTCTGCTTCGGGTGCGCCTAAAAACACAGAAGGGATAACGTCGTGAAAAGTTTGCGATATTGCATTTGATAGGATCATAATAGCAATATAAAGTGGGGCAACTCCTCTCTCAGCCAGAAGAGGTGAAAAAGCTACAAGTGCCAGCGCAAAATTATTTGAATGAATGCCAGGCAACAGCCCTGAAACTATGCCAAGCAGATAGCCTGCGAGAACAGATAAAAAAAGCAGGAATAGAGAAACATCTTCCATTCTACGATACTCCGTGATGTAATTTATCCAGTACCGCTTAAACTTCTCAAAATAGTTTACATTTAAAGTATTAATACTTAGCTTCGTTATGTGAAAAAATTTATTCTATAGAGAAATTAAAGCTTTAAAGCGTTTATCCTAAACTGAAAAAAATAAGATTGCCGGAATGAATAAGAAAGAAAAGTGACAGAAAGAATAAGCTTGAAAGCGGGATAGATAATAAATACAAATAATATATAAATAGCAAATAAAAATATAACAGAAATAATAAATACAAAGAGAGTGAATAGATTAAGTAGAGAGAATAGATGAAGTCAAGTAAATGGGAACAGGATAAAAACATAAAGAGAAATACGAAAACTAAAGTAAACTTTATTAGAGTTTAAATTTTAAGCAAGAATTTTTAAATCTGATTATATAAATAGCTTTCCGTTGAAATGAAGCTATTTCAACAAACAAAGAGCTTCCCTGCAGCAGGCAGGATTCATAAACCTGTCAAAGGAAACAATTATAGTTTACTGGCTCGATAAGCCGCTTAAAAAATTTGAAAGCTTTTGTTCACATCAAAGAAAAAGAAAAATCATTTCCATTTATGTTTTATATCTAACAGTTATACTATAGGATGTAGTCCTAAATGCTAATATTGAATGGGGTTCATGAGAGCATTTAGCAAAAACAGCAGGGCAAATGAGGTTCGCCATTCCTCATTTCTGCTCTGGACAGCCCGGAACCCCACCCTCATGAGGCTGACTCGAGGTTTTTTGCCATTCCTCGGTCAGGGTTCGGAGAGGTTTCGGGAAAGGAGGCCGGAATGAGGTTCGCCATTCCTCAACCGGTCTCACGGATATCAGAAGCAATAGAGAAGTGTGGGGCAAATCCCTCTCTAAAACTGTTTTTACCCCCACTTCCACTCTATTCTTCAAACGGTCTTTTCGCTTTTTAAAATTCTTCCTCCCCATATTCTACCCTGCCTGAATGATCCTCCATTATATCACTTCCTCCTGCCGGGAAACATCAATAAGAAGAAACATCAATAAGAATAAATTCCGCAGGCGTGCATGAAGAGGCAGACTCCATATGGATTGCCTGCTCAAGTTCAATGCGGGCCTGATCCCCCTGCCCTATTCTCTGCCCGTTAACAGAGAGCTCACCGGCAGAAATGTAAATGAAAGCCCTGCGGTTATCCTGCATATTAAAATGGATAACATGTCCTTTGTCGAGACTGCTCCGGTAGATTGTTGCATCGGCGTTTATCTTCAGGGCGTTCTCAAATCCCTGGCCTGATGCGATCGGAAGCAAACGGTTTTGCCATTCAGATTCCTCAAACTTTTTCTGCGAATAAGAAGGCTCAAGACCGCGTATGGAAGGCAAAATCCATATCTGGTAAAAATGGAGAGCTTCTTTTCCTTTATTCACTTCGGAATGAAGTATGCCTCTACCTGCTGTAATGCACTGTACTTCCCCTTTTCCGAGGGCACCCCTGTTTCCCATATCGTCTTCATGCGTAATCTCACCTTCAAGCACAACCGATATAATTTCCATCTCGGAGTGAGGGTGAGTTGAAAACCCCCTGCCTGGCTGTACAGTATCATCGTTAAAAGCGCGCAGGCTTCCGAACTGGACATTATCAGGATCGTAATAGTTTGAAAAAGAAAAAAGCATGTAACTCTTCAGCCAGCCCGAATCCTCAAGATGCCTGACTTCTGCCGGAATAATTCTTATCATAAAAGGTCCCCTCTCTTCCCATGTAATTATTTGAGTACTTGAATAATAAGTAAGGTTTGATTGCTGAAAAGGATATACCTTTGGAAACATAGTTCAGTAACATAGTTAGAGGGGTCTCCTGATGAGGAAAAAATAATCAGGCTTCAACGGAATGCACGTAAAAAACAATATATACGAGCACTCCCTTTCCTAAAGGAGCCTGTTGCAGCTGAGATTCCTGTTTTTTTTCAGATAATCAGCAAAAAGTAAAAAAGGACTTCAAAAGGATTTCAAATGACAATTAAATGTAAAAAATGTAACCATGAAGCTATTATTTTTCAAAAATACTCCGGTATGCATCTCTGTAAAAGGCATTTTATAGAAGACGTTGAAAGGAAAATCAAGCTTACAGTCCGGAGAGATTACAGTATCAAGAAAAATGATGTAATAGCCGTTGCTCTGAGCGGGGGAAAGGACAGCTCGGTCGCTCTTTATGTTATGCATAAGATCCTGGGGAACAGGCCTGATATTCAGATCGTGGCAATTTCAGTTGACGAAGGGATACATGGATACCGCCCTCATTCCCTTGAGCTTGCAAAAAAGCTTACGGAAAAACTCGGAGTCCGGCATATCATAAGGTCATTTAAAGACGAACACGGCACAACCATGGACGAACTGGCTGTGATGGACCGCGAAAAAGGCACATGCAGCTACTGCGGCGTCCTCAGAAAAAGCATCCTCAACAGGGTAGCGCTTGAAATAGGCGCAACGAAACTGGTTACAGGGCATAACCTGGACGATGAAGCTCAGACCATTCTTCTTAACCATTTCAGGGGAGATATGGAGCGCATGGTCAGGCTCGCACCTCCTGCAGCAGTGGAAGGCCTTGTAATGCGGGCAAAGCCCCTGCGGAATATCCCTGAAAAAGAAGTCGCACTCTACGCCCTTATAAATTCCCTGCCCGTAGACTTCAGCGAATGCCCGTATGCCGGAGAAGCCCTCAGGGGAGAAATAAGGGAATTTTTAAACGGCTTTGAAACAAAGCATCCGGGCACCAAATATTCCCTGCTTCGGGGATTTGACAAGCTTGTCGGAGCCCTGGCAAAGGAACTCCCTCCAGCAAAAATAGAAAAATGCAGGATATGCGGGGATACCTGCACTGAAGATATCTGCCAGGCGTGTAAACTGCTGGGAAGGAAATGAAAAGGCAGAACTGAAATTAAGTAAAAAGGAAAAAATCAAAGAAAAGAAAAAAGTAGATTTCAGAATTTTTCAGGGCTTTTCAGGGTCTTAAGCTCTGGGTCTTTAAAACCCTTCGGGGTCAGAAAGAAGGTCATAAGGGTTATAGAGCTCTCTGTTCTCCCCTACCAGATAGAGCCGGGTCCACAGTACGGCAGTAAGAGGCTGCAGTATGAATATAGGCACAAAGTACGTAATGCCCGAAATAAGAATGCTTTGAGTGCCCAGAACTTCGCTTATAAGGCCGTTGACGAAAGCAAGCCCAACAGAAATTATCCAGATGAAGAAAACGTCGAGCTTATTCTCCTTGAAAAACCTGTAACCTGTTTTTAGAGCATCAAGAGGGTCCAGTTCGTCAATTACGAGGGCATAAGGGGCAATGGAAAGTACGATATTTAAGACCAGTAAATAGATTGTCCAGAACAGGATTCCTATGCCAAGTACTCCTATACCTTCTACAGGCATCTCGGGACTTTCTATCAGGCTTTTCAGATCCCCTATTGCCAGGGCTCCAGGAACGACAAATACAATGCCTGCAAGAAATAGCAGGGCGAGCATCAGGTTTGTAAGGAAAAGCCTGAAGCCGTTTTTAGAACCTGATCTGAACATATCGGAGAAAACAGTGTCTCCGGTCTCGGAAGCTTTTTTTGCCATCCCGATTGCCCCTGCTGTGAAAAAGGACTGCAGGAACATGCCAAAAAGGGAAAAAGCAAGAATCAAAGCTATTGAGCCAGGGATATTACTGGTAAATCCATTCCATAATATTGAGTAAAGTTCCTCATCAGAAAGTGTAGCAGGATCGATTCCGCTTCCCGATCCCGAAGTAAATAGCAGGGCAGCTATTAAGCCGAAGAAAAAGATATAAAGAATCAAACTAACAAAAAAATTCAGGACATATGGAATACAAATATTTAGATTTCTAACCCAGGTCTTGAACCCTCTATTCAGTATTGTTCCAAAATCTTCATACATGTGACACGACCTTCCAATTCAAAAGGCAGCGGCTCTGCACTCCCTCTGCAGCCATGTCCTGACTGGCTGCAAAAATAGGGCTCGTTTGCAGGCTCACATATCCTATTTTTGGGATACATATGTAGAGGATAAATATAAAATCTCTTGTTTCGGAACAGATAAAAACAGTGACGACAAATAATATAAGCAGCAGGCGATCACATGAAAAAGCTGGAAAACTACAACTCCCATGCAGTCCCGAATAGCTCCTCAGCATCCGAAAACTCCAGGAGATATACGGTCCCGGATAAATCCGAAATTGACAATATGCCAAAAGAAATACTTGTGCTCGGGCACTGCCTTCTTAACCCTCTTGCTAGAGTGAAAGGAGTAAAGCCAGCTTCCCCTGTTGACACAAAAAGCGCAAACGTGATCCAGCTCCCCTGCCCGGAATCGATGTACCTGGGAATGAGGCGCAGGGAAGTGACCAAAGATCAGCTCGACCACCCCTCCTACAGGCGCTTCTGCAGAGAAATCTTCACCCCGCTTGCAGACATGCTTGAAGACCTCGCAGCAAACGGCATAAATATCAGGATCATCGGCGTCCCGAAAAGCCCTTCCTGCGGAGTCAGAATAACAAGCGTCGGCGGCGAACCCGGAAAATCAAAGGAGTTCCACCACAGCCATGCCCAGGAACCCGGGGTGTTTATGGAAGAGATTATAAAAGAACTTAAAAGGCGCGGGGTCAGGTTTGAGATTGAGGATGCCCACACATCATGAAATTGAAGAGATCAAGTAGAAAATTAATGGGCTCGAATCAGTTGTTTGATGTATTCGGGGACTGAAGGAAGAATCTCGCATGTTTCTTTCTGCTTACTGTTTTTTTGTCGATATTATCTCCATAATCCGATTTTTTGCATTTTCCAGTATTCAGTAACTTTCCGCGTTTTCCAGATAATCAGCGCAAGCCACAGAAGATTTTGAAGAGCCATTATAACTTACAATTACGGCTGCGGTGAGCACAAGAATACATCCTGCAAGTGTGCCTGCTGAAAGAGTAACTCCGAGGAATACCAGATCAAAAAAAACACCTGCAACCGGCTCAATTAAAGCAAGGAGGCTTCCTGTTTGAGATTGAAGGTTTGCATACCCGATGGTCGTTAAAATTCCTCCTATGCCCACGGAAACTATCCCGAAAACAACCAGAATGAACAGGTTAGGGGCAAGAAAAGATAATGAAGTCTCAAAAGCAAAAGGCAGCATTAAGAGGCAGCTAATAGCAGTACCCCAGAAGGCGATTGCAAATTCTGAATGGTCTCTTTTCAGGACTCTCACGTTCATGATTATAACTGCAAGGACCATGCCTGCAAAGAGTCCGGATGCGATTCCTATCAAACGGCTTCCAGAAAATTCAAGGCTCCCAAACCCTCCTTCCGGCCGGATCACCAGATAAACACCTGAAATTGCGAGAAAAAGAGCTGCAATACTCTCCTTTCCGACTTTTTCTTTCAAAAGAAAAGGTGAAGCCAGCATCACATATACAGGAGCAGTATATTCAAGCAGGATGGCTATGGAGAAACAGGTCTCTTTTACACAAAGGAAATAAAAAAACATGTTTACCATAATAAAAATGCCCTGCAAGAGCAGGCGAAACTTTCTTTTTCCGGGTTTCAGTTCTCCAAGCCTGTTTGTTGCCAGAAGAAAAGTGAAAATAAAAATAAGCCCGAAAAGAAGGCGGTAAAATATTACTGAAGTTATGGGCAGGTTATGAATACTGGCAAGAAATAAGCCGGTCATCCCGTAGAGAATACAACCAAGCAGTACTGCCAGATGAGGACCATTTTTAACCTGGAACATAAGGCAGTAAAAAGCCTGATACATTTAAATAAGTTGTTGAGTCAGAGACTTTATGGATACTAAAATTGTAGTTTATTTATTTTTACTGGCTGTTATCGCAGCTGGTTCCGGATGCGCCTCCAGGCCGACCGAATCTTATGAAGATGTTAATAATGATTCAGCTGCCGACAATTCGGCTATTGAAGAAATAGAAGGGCTCTGGCTTGGCACTCTTAAGGTCCAGGGCGGAATGGAGATAAGGCTCTTATTTAACATTTCTACCAGTTCTGATGGTTCCGTTAATGTGACAATGGACAGCATTGACCAGGGGGCAAAAGGAATACCTGTAGATCTTATCACTTATAAAGACGGAAATCTGCACCTGGGGATAAAATCCATAAGTGGTACCTTTGACGGGACACTTAAAGAGGACGGAAATACAATCGAAGGGGAATGGAAACAATCCGGATTATCTTTTCCTCTTGTGCTTTCTCGGATTAATGAAACTCCTGACACTCGAAGAGAACAGGACCCTGTAAAACCCTACCCTTACAGCGAAGAGGAAGTCTCTTACGAAAATGAAGAGGCAGGAATAAAGCTTGCAGGCACGTTAACGATTCCGAAGTCTGAAGGTCCGTTTCCGGCAGTAATTTTGATATCCGGCTCCGGCCAGCAGAACCGTGACGAAGAAATCCTGGGACACCGCCCATTCCTCGTACTCTCGGATTATCTGACGCGCAGGGGAATTGCCGTGTTGAGGGTCGATGACCGGGGTGCTGGAGGATCTACAGGAAACTTCTCGCAGGCCACCACAGAAGATTTTGCGGGAGATGTAGTTGCCGGAATTGAGTACCTTAAAAGCCGCGAAGAGATAGACACTGCCCGGATAGGGCTGATAGGGCATAGCGAAGGAGGCTTAATTGCTCCTATAGTGGCGGTGGAATCTCCTGATGTTGCATTTATTGTGATGATGGCGGGTCCGGGCATCACAGGGGAAGAGATTCTGTACCTCCAGAGTGACCTTATTTCCAGGGCAGAAGGGGTAGATAATGAAACAATAGCCCGGAATGAGGCTCTTATGAAAAGCATATACTCTGTGGTAAAAGAGGAACAAAATGATACCTTAGCCGCAGAGAAACTTCAGAAGCTTATAATGGATGAGATGGAAAACATGAGCGAAGAAGAGAAAAAGAGTTCAGGTTACTCTGAAGAAGCCCTTGAAGCTCAGGTTAATGCTCAGGTTCAGAACCTTATCTCGCCCTGGATGCGCTTTTTCCTTACATACGACCCCGCCCCTACCCTGATGAAGGTAAAATGCCCTGTACTTGCGATAAACGGCGAAAAAGACCTTCAGGTGCCGCCTGAAGAAAATCTGCAGGCAATAGAGGAAGCCCTTAAAGCAGGGGGAAACAGGGATTATACGGTAAAAGAACTTCCAGGACTCAACCACTTATTCCAGACCGCCGAAACAGGATCACCATCTGAATATGCAAGAATTAATGAAACTATTTCACCAGCGGCTCTGGAACTGATAGGGGACTGGGTTTCTGAACACACATCTGATTTGGAAGACAAACAATGAAGATGTAAGCATTAGAAAAGCCGTATCTTTCTGTCATGCTCTATGAAGGAAAGCAGCCTCCTTTCATTATTTTTTTCGGAGGCTGTAACAGGCTACCTGCAGAGAAGTTCTATGACAGACGGAACCATGACAGACGGAACAGGTTATCAGAGTAGACAATTGTTTTTCAGGGCGTTAAGCCCTGTATGTTGAAATCCACTCCGGCCTCTCCGGCGGGTTTGCCTCAAGCATTTCTCTCCTGAAAAAAGGAAGTTCTTCCTCTATTGCATAGCTTTGCTTGGCGTATAGAATTGTATCGTGCCTCAGTTCGGTCCATGAGGAGAGAGAAGTGCTTAATTCTTTATCCTGCCAGGCATCGGTCTGCATAAAAGTAGGATAACCTGAGCCGTAGTCATTCAGGAGGGGCTGGAGGGAATAAAGCCAGGACCAGTAAAGGTTTCTGTTCCAGTCAGCTACACTGAAGTTAGAAAATTCAGAGTCCAGCTTATTATACTGAATGCTATAATTCTTATAACTGGAATCGTTCAGTTCGTCAAGCCAGTAAACAGCCCTTTCCGACCCCAGGAGGGCCATCGCGTCAAGCCCGCGAGGGAAGCCCCTGTTGTTTCCGAATTCGGAATCTATATAGGTAAAGGGCAACTGTTCCTGATTCCCTGTATACTCTTTCGTATAAGGTCCGGTGAGCCTTGAGAATATGTAAGAATCCGGAATAAAACGCTGCCCCATGAACCTGAAACCTTTTGTATCTTCAAGGAGTTCATCGGCCTGCTCAGCAGTTAGAATTGACACTTCGTCTCTTAACCGAATCAAATTAATTTATCTTCTTTTATACAGGAACACTCCAAGCAGCCCGATAACGCAGTAAATCATTTCAAATCCGGGCATACTTATGTTTTCTTTCTCATGAATATCTGTGTTTTCTGTGTGTTCAGGTTCTGTTTTAATTTCAGATCCCGTACTTTCATTTTTCTGTTCAAACTCCTGAGTGTCAGGCTCGGGAAGTATTTCAGTTATATTTTCTTTTTCTGTAACCCGGCCTGATATTGCAAAAAATGAATAACCTGAAACGCTGGATGTCAAATAGAGATATCTATCATCTTCCTCTGACAGGCTGACAGGCATCTGTTCCCATGTTTTGTTGCTGTACCTGTTCAGGGTGATGGAGGCCTGGTCGATATTTTTGTCCTGCAGCCAGGATTTTTCAACCTTAAAGCAGATAACAGGATTTTCTATGTTCTCTGAGCTTGCAAACCCGCTGTTTCCTACCCAGACATTGAAGTACCTGTATACCTCTCCTTCAGTCAGGGTAGATGTGAGCGTGGATTTGTTTTTCAACTGCTCGACAATGGTTGTGGTTTTGCCAGCGGTCTTCTTTGCATCAAAGCCCAGATACACAACGCAGGTTGCATTCTTGGTGAAATTAAACTGTATGGGCTTCCCATTGGTGATGAAGACCTGGCAGAGTTCCTTTACTTCAACGTTCTTTGCAGGCTCAGGTGAACCACCACCACCGCCGCCACCACCGCTGCTGTGGCTGCTTCCTCCATCCTGTTCCTCACTGTCGTCTTCATCGCTGTCATCTTCATCACTGTCATTGTTGTTTTCACTGCTATTATCCAGCACTTCAAATTCCGATTTTGAGGCATACACCGTATTTCCATACGGACCTATGTCGATCCTGTTTCCGTTTGGTTCCGGCTCATTAGAATAATCCGATAAAGGGTCTCCTGCATCGATGCAAGGGGAACTTATGTTATCATTTACCCAGCTGCTCCCATCCCAGCGGCCCACTTTTGACTTCAGGTGATAGTCATGATTGTCCCGGTCTGCGTAAAGGGGATCTTCTGTTATATCCCAGGGAGATGCCTGAACATTTTTATAGTTGCCTCCCGAGTTGTTATATAAAGAATTATTCTGCAGGACAAAAGAGTGTGTGTTTGTGAGCTGGTTGTATATTCCATATCCTTCTTCTGCTTTTGATCCTCGTGTATTCGTTATTATGTTATTTTTGACTGTCATCACGTATCCTGAACCTTCAGGAGACAGATAATACGTTTCTTTCTGTGCAATCCCGCTCCCGTATGCCCCATCAATCACGTTGTTTTCAATGAGCAAATTGAACCCTTCGGACAGGATTCCGCCTACTATTTCGCTGCCTGAATTAGTGCCGGTATCATAGATCTGGTTATGGTGGATGTGGACATTTACTGAAGACGTTGAATAATTCCCTGATCCGAAAACCAGAATTCCTGACAGTGCAGTGTCGTGTATTATGTTATTGTATATCTCAATATCATCCATTGAGGAATCTGACCCCTCCTTCTGGATTTCGATTCCTGCACCCCCGGAACCTCTGGAGGTAATGGTATTATTGTAGAAACTTGCATGGTTTGTATTGTATAATCTCAGTCCGCTGTTCGTTCTGCAGGTTATTGTGTTGTTGAAGGCTTCCACGTTTGAACAGACAATGGCATATAAAACATCATGTCCCAGTAAGTATGCTTCATTATCATGGAATTTTATGTTAGAACAATTGTCAGCCCTTAAGCCGTCCCCGTGGTTATTGGTAAGATTCATATTATACACATTTATATTCTGACAACTGCTCAGGTGGATAAGAGTGTAGTAGCCATCTCCACTAACCACATTTGTATTACCTTCCCGGTTTCCATCAATGGTGAAACCGCGTATGGTAATGCCATTACTGCCTGAACTTTTTCCCTTAATTAATGGTTTATCGGATGACCAGCCAGCACTACTGGCAAGCTTTATTGTTGCATTGGAATCCCCTTCAAGAGTTGTGTTGCTGCCAATCTGAAGAGTATCATCTATGATATATGTAAAAGGCCCCTTGAGATATACTGTTGTATATTCCGCGTTTTCGGCAACGTATGTAAGGGCCTCGTTAATCTGTACCTGATCGTTATCACCAGAACAGTTGAAATCACCGCTTCCATCTCCCGCAACGTAGACTACCGGTGCAGGTGTCATGCATAAAGCAACAGGAAGACATGTAAGTATTAAGAAGACTGTAATAAAAAAGAGCTTTAACATCCGATTAAACAACTCTATCACCATAGATCATCTGCATCTTGAATTCACATTTTAACAGTTCCTCAATTCAACTGTACAAATCCTGAAAATCTAATATTTAAACTGGAGATTAGATCACAAACCTGGACTCAGAAGATCCAGTGTACGTCCACTAAAGAGTCTGAGGGAACACCTTGCTTTCTCCAAATCTTACATAAGTATCCCTGAGCAGAAAGATAAGCAAACATTTCAGGAATCAGCTTTTTTTCCTTGAAACCTTTGTTTCAATATCCCCTGTGAATTATCAGGTTAAGTGAAAATTTTTTGTAATTGCTTCCCCCTGGGAAAGAGTATCAATAGCCATATTTTTGATGTCAAATGGGAAAATTCAGGAGAATTGATACTGTATCCTGGCTGACTATTGATGGCGTTCTTTCTTTCGACGGCGTTCATCTGTTTCATATCAGTCTGCAATCATATTTCTTAGTGCAGTCAAAATCAACATCATTCGACTGATTCGGGCATGTGAACTTGTGAAAAATTACGCCTGTGGAGGTAACTATCAAAGTTTATATGTATTATTTACACTTGAGAGATTTACACCTGGAAGTTTTTAATTTTTTACTTAACTATAACTACCTTAAACTTAGTATAAATATTTATCCAGTTTGAATGTCATATACAAAACATCTGGAACGAATGTAAGTATAAAGAAAAAGATTTTTAACAAATTATAGGGATTAAAAGTATGAAATAAATCACTCAGTTTATATCGCTTATACGTTTGATTCCTGAAAATTAATAATAAGATATGAATAAATCGGCAGAAATGTTTACTGTCTTGTTTTTCTCTCTTATCCCCGCTTACCCTGAAACTTAACCTTTTTAAAATAGGTAAAAATTAGATGGCATTACCGGTTATTCCTGCCATCTAATTGCTATTTATTCAATTCTATCTTCTTTTATACCGGAAAACTCCAAACAGCCCGATAATACAATAAATTATTTCAAATCCGGGCGTTTTTAAACTTTCTTTCTGGGATATGCTTGTGTTTTCTTTCTGCTCAGACTCCTTTTCAACAACAGACTCAATATTTCCATTTTGTTCCTCATTATCAGGCATCTTTTCAATCACAATTTTTTTTGCCGTAATTGCAAATGGCGAGAATCCCGGAGTTTCCGAGATAAAATACAGATATCTGTCATCTCCTCCGAGCAGAGTGGTCGGAAGTTCATTCCATTTTTTGTCACTGTACCTGTTCAGGATAATCGAAGACTGGTCAATGTCTTTATCCCCTATCCAGGATTTTTTTACCCTGAAAGATACAGCCGCATTTTCTACATTCTTTTCAGTTGCATATCCTTCGTTTCCAACCCAGATATTCAGATATCTGTAAACCTCTCCCTGGGGTGCTTCCGGGGTAAGGGTGGATTTATTTTTCAGCATTTCAACAATAGTTGTTGTTTTTCCAGCTGTCTTCTTTGCATCAAAGCTCAAATCAACAACAGCAGTGGCATTCTTAGGGAATTTAAAGTTTACATGGTTTCCGTTCGAGATGAATACCTGGGAAAGTTCCTTTACCTCAACGTTTTTTGCAGGTTCTGGAGAACCGCCTCCGCCACCGCCGCCACCGCTGCCGCCGTTGCTTCCTCCATCGTCATCATCTTCTTCTACAGTTATTGAAGCGGTTTTTGAAGAAGTTCCTCCTGCGTTGCCCACTACAAGGTTGACATTAAAGGTTCCTGCCTTGTAATAAGTATGCACCGGGTTCTGCTCGGTTGAAGTAGAACCATCTCCGAAGTCCCAGTTCCAGGAAACTGGAGCCCCGGTACTGGTGTCGCAAAACTGAACCTTTAAGGGGGCATTTCCTGATTTTACATCAGAGTAGAAATCAGCCGAGGGAGGCTGGGGAAGTACTGTAATATAATTTTCTTTTCGAGTCTGGTTTGATCCTTCTTCGTTTGACACGGTCAGCGTGACAGAATAACTTCCCACAGCAGAATATTCATGTTCCGGATTCTGGAGTTTTGAGGTATTTCCGTCTCCAAAGTCCCACACCCAGGATGTTCTAACTCCGGTTGACGTGTCCGTGAATGCTACACTCAGCGGCTGATGTCCCTTTGTGCAATTACTGGTGAAATTGGCAATCGGAGTTGCCGGCTCAACAACAGTGATTGTCTGAAGCATCGAATCGCTGGAAACGTCATTTGTTACCGTCAGATTAGCCGCATAAGTTCCTGGAGTTGTATACACATGAGTAACATTTGCAGTAGTGCTAACAGGTGAACCGTCTCCAAAGTCAAGCAGCTCGACGGTCTGGTTGGAGCTGTAATCCGTAAAGGTCACATTTTTCCCGGCAAATATATTATTTGCAGAAACTGTGTAATTTGCAGTCACATTAGAGAACCTGGCAGGCCGCACCCAGGACGAATTTCCCAGATCTCCCATGCGATAAAATACTCCACCATGCTGGCTGGTATAGTTTAGAATTTCATCCAGTCTTGCTGTTGATACTTGATATCTGTCAGTAACGTTTGGAGTAATTGTATGCCCGTATAACACCAGCACTTTGTCTGTTGCTATTGCATAGTCAATTCCAGATTCGATAGACTGCAGGCTGGTATCAGTATGTTCATCTATTTCAACACCATACAGAAGTCGGTCATTATCCCAATCGTAATAAGCCAGTGGCGTTTCATTTACATTATTATTTATAACATCGGGTACCCCTGTTCTAAGCGTCCGGAAATAAGGGGCAGCTATATTATCACTGTCTGTAGTCCTGTCCGAATAGGGGTATGCCAGAGTATAAACAGGATAACCATAACAGGTAATTTCCACGATGTTCGGGTAGATTTCCTGGTCCAGCCATTCTGCAGAAGTATTATTTATTAGAAACAATCTTGAGTTGGTGTGATTATACCCGTGAGCAGCTATTTCCCACCCGGCGGAATGAAGTGCATTCAGTTCGTCTACTAAAGTCTGCGTGGGTATCTCTCTATTGCTTATTTTATTTACGTTAATAGTGCATGCAGCATTATACTTCTGAAATATTGACAGATATTTATAACATGTATCGATATGTCCTGTATCATCCCAGGATAGAGCAATGCCCCCCGGTCTATTTGAGTCCCTTATACTGTGGATATCGTTTACATACAAATCCAGGATTTCAGATGAATTCAGTGTCCTGTTGTACGCATAAAAAGCATATATTGTCCCGTCCAGCCCGTATGAAGAATCAGAGGACGATCCTATTGTCCAGCTGTTTGTGTCATAGCTGGAACCTAAAACAGTTGCTGTATAATCTACGCCTTTTCCGCTGGCAATTCCATTGATATATAATTGGGCGTGAGAACCGTCATATGTTACAATAGCTTCATAATCCTCATAAGGTTCTATCTGGCATTCACTGTAACCAGAAATAGTATGACCATCTGCATAAATTTCATATATTATCGTCGAATTCGTATGGTCAATGAGAATACTGCATGTGTTATTGCCTTTAGAAACCAGATATGTACAATTGGTCGGATTGCTGCAATTATAACTGAAAAAGACCCCGAATGTTATATGCGGATCGGTAAATGTCAGCTGCTCATTTTCAGGTATTGTTATTCTGTTCTGGCCGTTAAAATGTCTTGCCGTCTGTCCGGTTGGCAGAATAAAGGCTGTACTGCCGTAATTTATGCCGTTGTTTCCATGTCCCGAATTGTCAATTATGGTATTTCCAGTATCTTCACACCAGTTATAATATACAAGCTGGTTTGCATCTGCATACGCAGTACCAGCCAGACTTAATACAAATAGTAGAAATAGTCCATATTTTACATATGGTTTTAACTTACTAAATTTCATTGTGATCAGACCTCTTTAATGAAAAAACCGTTTTTAACTTACATAGCGATTAAGAGCCTCCTTTTTTGAATTGAAATGAAACTTTTTGATAACTTGAGAGGGGGGTATTCTCCCTGAAATCCGCTGTAATTCTATTGCTGTCCTGGAAGTGTAGTCCTGTATGGATCTGTGTGTTTTGTTGGATCTTTTTTAGACTATAATATGTTCAAAAGCACTTCTTTACCAGAAATTTCAACATTAAAATAAAAATTCAGTCTGGTTTTGAACAATAATCCGTACACTAAATAAAATAAAGAAAACAGTCATAATACGACATTGTAATATTTATAACTAAGTGTTGTGCCCTATAATGAATTCAATAATTATTGAATTTAAAAAGATAGAGATAGTAGTAACTCAAGCATTCAAATTTAAGTTGCTTGGTTGCGTATAGATTGATTGTGTAATATGTGAAACATAATTAATGAGAAGGCATCTGAAAGAAATGAAAATAGAAAAAATTAAAATGAAGTTGAGAAAAAATTAGACTAAAGTTGAGAAAAAAATTAAGAAATGTATGTGTAAGACCACTCCGGCCTCTCAGGCGGTTTTTCCTCCAGCATTTCTCTCCATTTCTCATCAGTCAGGCGTTCGTCCATGGGCTGTTTGAACTCGTAATAACTCATCACGGGTCCGGCCCCTATAAGGATTCTGCCGTCAGGAAGCTTATACGCAACTATGATCATATCCACATATCCAACTCCCTCTTCGAGGACGGCTTCCGTATTTGCGTCTGTATGGACATCAGCCACCACTGTGGTTTTTCTGGCTTTCTCATCGACATCGGCTATGACGCCTTCAAGCTGGCTTCCAAAGTTCTTGATAAACTCGTAATCTTCTTCTGTCAACTCTTCATTTTCGAGTTCCTTTTCTGAAATTGCCTGAAGCCTTGAAAGAATGCTTTCAAGCTCAGCAAGCCTTGATTTCGAAACCGGGTCAAGCACGCCCATTTCGTCCAGACCCCGATTTGTCATTTTCGTCAGGGCAAGAAGCCTGGCGTAAAAGTCCGGAACTGGCTCTACATATCCCACAAAAGGCTTTTCTTCAGGCGGTTCCATTGCAGACTCCTCAAGTACTGTATAACTCTGTTTGGCATAGAGAATAGTATCGTGCCTCAGTTCTGTCCAGGACGCCAGTGAAGTGCTCAGTTCCTTATCCTGCCATGCAGTGGTTTGCATGAATGTCGGATATCCGTTTTCATATTCCTTCAGGAGGGGCTGGAGAGAATAAAGCCAGGACCAGTAAAGGTTTCTATTCCAGTCAGCTGTGCTAAAGTTTGAAAACTCCGAATCAAGTTCTCCATACTTTACACTGTAATTTTCGTAACTGGAATCATTCAATTCGTCAAGCCAGTAAACAGCCCTTTCCGAACCCAGGAGAGCCATTGTGTCAAGCCCGCGCGGGAAACCGCGGATAGGTCTTCCTGCCCCCGAGATGACTAAAGTGAAAGGCTCTTCCTTTTCTCCCTGGTATTCACCCGTATAGGCTCCCACCATATTTGAGAAAACATAAGAGTCAGGGATGAAGCGCTGCCCCATGAACCTGAAACCTTTGGTATTTTCCAGGCATTCGTCAGCCTGTTCAGGCGTGAAAGGCGGTTCCAGAACACAGTTCCCTGTGCCGCCGTAAATCTGCGGGCTCTGGTATTCGGCAAGCACAGTTTTCATTTCTTCTATTGCCGTTTCATTAAATTCCCTGTCTTCACTTCCGAAGACCAAGTCCATGGCTTCCATATATTCATAAGGCCCGAGATCGTCGGAAAAGCCCACATAAAAAGCCGTTACCCCATAGATCCTGTCCCAGTTTTCAAGAAGCTCAGGCTCTTTTTCTAGCTGGGAAGAGATCAGGCTTGCCTGAATTGTCTGGATCCGTGCATCCTTTGCAGGGTCTTCGGATTTTATCAGTTCGCCTTTCAGAAGCATGCTCATTCTGCCGTGCCACATGAAGGCTTTGAAGTAATTCTGCAGTTTTTCGGAACGGGTGTAATGACCTCTCGGTATGTACTGGGAATAATCTTCCTCATACAGGAAAATCGGAGAAACGGCAAAGCCTTCGTGTGATTCTATCAGGGCAAGTTCTGCTTCAACATCTTCCTTTACAAATGAAGGAATCTCAAACTGGTATTTTTCTGCCGAACCTGCAGGGAAAAGACCCTCATCAACAAAGTCGTAGGATTCTTCTGCCGCCTGTACCTGTGAGGGTTTCGGCTGGAGCAGGCTCAGTGCAACTGCAAAGTAAGCTGCATTTCTCCTTGCGGCTTCCTTTTCTTCCCCTGAAGAGCTGTTGTATTCTTCGACCGAGGCATTCATCAGAGCAAGGTCGGTCTCCCATATAGCATCATAAAACTCGTTTTCTTCTATCTGACGCAGGGTCTCATCAAACTGGATATGATATAGGTGCAGAAGGGAATCCGTGGTAATAAAAACAGGAATTTCATCTTCTTTGAGGGTCACATACATTGAGGTTATATCCTCTTCTGCAGGGTTGTAGGGGTTTTCTACTACCACAAAACCGTTATTTTGCAGAACTTCAAGATCAGACCCTTTAAGAGGAACTTTACCGGAAAAGGTTTCATAATTTGATATTTCATCCTCTTCCAGGGGCAGCTCATAAGAAGGCACTTTTAACTCGACATCCAGGGCTTCCAGGCTGTAGTTTATCGGCAGGGAGGCGCCCTGACCCAGAAACCCAGAGTAAGTTAAGGCTTCTGTTTTGAGTATATCTGCGGCGTAGCCGCCTGCGTCCTGCTCTGAATTCTGATCAGAACAGCCCGCAAAAAAAACAAAGAGCAAAACCATCAGGTAAACTGATGCCAATCTGATTCTTCGGTCCATTACTATACCTCGGGCAAAACCAGTAAAAAAGAAGTCAACGTAAAAATAATTGATTTTTTACATATAAAAAAAGAGACGCCCTTTTTCCTGTTATTCGTGAGGGCTAAACGGGTCGATCTTGAATAACAAAATCATGAATATTGCAGTTACAGCTCCTGAACTTAATAGAAGCGGATCTCTGGTTATGCAAAGAACTGCGCCTGCGATGAGCAAGAAAAACCCTGATATCAGTAAAATCTTAAATATTCTGTCCAAATTTTTTCGCCCCTTTACTTCCCATTTTTGGTATCTAAAGTTATTTTAGTTAAAGGTTAAAAGACACTGAAATGTACCCTAATTCCCCATCATTAATTGTTTCTCTTTGGTTATTTATTTTTCCACAAACCATTTATTCTTTTGTTAAACTTCGAACCATTTTGAAGTTATTCTCTGAAAACTAAGGCTACTGCTTGCGGAAAATTTAAATAAACTCAGATTTCAAAAACTCGAGAACCAAACATTCTTACAAAAGAGAGGATAAAGATTTTCAGTTTTAGTAAGAAAAATTCAGGAATATTTAAAAATTGAAGTTGACAGTCTTTTCATTAAAAAACAAAACTGTAGTTACATAGCATTATTTTTATTTTTTGAATGCCACAATTTCACTTTATCACTCGAATTGCGCTTCCAGAGTGCCGGATCCTTTTTCAAATTTCTTCTGTAATCTCAATATTTTCTGCACGTACCTTTTATAAAAATAACCGAAATGCCTGGAAGAGCAAGTTTTTCTGTGATAAGGTCAAAAAGTTCTGAGCCAGAAGTCTGTTGATTCGCTTCATTATCCATATCGTAGACCGAAACATCAGAGACTACCGCTTCTACCACTTTTCTGAGGTCAGAAACTTTCTGCCCTCCTGTCATGGCTGCGACTTCGTTCTGGAGTACGAGCACAAGCACCTCGTAACCTTCGTTTACAGCATTTAAGAGTCCGAGGATGCCGGAATGGGCAAGTGCAAAATCCCCTATTACGGCTATGCCTTTTTTCTCAAAGCCGCATGCAACCGAGATTGCCGAACCAAGGGCAAAACTGACATCAACAGCAGCAAGAGGTTCAGGTGCGCTCCGGACAGAGCAGCCCATGTCTCCTGCAATCCGAACTTCGGGTTTGCGGAGAAAATTGTAGAGCGGGAGATAGGGACAGTCCTCGCAGATTGTAGCCCTGCCTTTCTTTCCTGATATGATAAGCACGGAGTCTGCAGGTATTGATGCTTTTTCTTCTTCAATATGTTCAAGGGCAAACTCAATGTCCTCAGAGGTTATTTGCCCGTACGGCAAATGTCCTGTCTTTTTGCCGTAAACTTTTCCAGCAATACGGATCTGCTCTTCTATGAAAGGCTCAGACTCTTCAACCACCAGTACCCATTGTTTATCTTTCAGAAAAGCTCCTATCTTCTTCATGGGAAGGGGATTTACAAGGTTCAGAACAAGGCGAGAAATCTCCTGATATTTGCCTGATTTTTTCAATAAAGCTTCAACAACTGAAGATGCATAACCCGAAGAGATGATGCCTATCCTTCCGGCTCCTTCAATCCGCCCATCCTCTTCCTTTATTTCGTTCAGATCGGTATTTTCGGCTTCGTCTTCAAGCATCGGGTAAACTTTAGAGTGAAAATACTGGTGTTTTTCACCCATTCTGAGCTTCCATATGGAGCGGTCGAATTCGGGGTGTGGGGCTGAAGCTTCAGGAAGGCGCTCTATTTTTCCTTCACTTTTCTCAAGACCTGCAGTTACCCTTATTATGACAGGAATCCGGCTTTCTTCCGAAAGCTCATAAGCCCTTCTTAGAGTTCGGTATGCAGCTTCAGGGCTGCTCGGATCAAATACAGCGACTTCGGCTATTCTGCCGTACCAGCGGGAGTCCTGCTCATTCTGAGAGCCTTTTACACCAGGATCGTCTCCTGCGATGATTACCAGCCCTGCCCCTGTAGTATGCGTAACCGAGGTTATGAGCGGGTCGGAAAGGAGATTCATGCCAACATGCTTTACAAGCACAAGAGCCCTTCTGCCCGAAACCGAAGCTCCAAGGGCAACTTCCAGGGCAACTTTCTCATTTGTAAGCCAGCTGGCTCTGTAAGTTAAACTATTTGTTTTAACTGAGCCGCTAATTTCAGTCGAACTCTCTGTTTTAGTTGATATGTATGTTTTCAAGAAAAGTTCCATCAGGGAGGTAACAGGGTACCCGGGGACTCCTGTTATAAGTTTGACATCACTGTCAAGAGCTGCAAAATAAAGAGCTTCAAATCCATTGCACACGGTTTCATAAACTGCTTCTCTGTTCAAGCTGACCCCGTCCGGGAGTTATAGGAATTTGAATTGATAATGTGGTGGATTCTGTTATCTTTCAAATGGTTTTTTCCATAGTTATCGGCTTTATTTCTGTGCCTGGAATAATGGATTCTTCGGGTCTCCCGAACCAGGGCAGGGAGGCAAGAGCACCTATTACTCCGTTGCCGTTAAGCAGGACTTCCACGTTGTTTTCTCTGGCACAGCGCAGGGCATCTTCTTTTGAGACTCTTTCTGTCCGGCAGAGGTTGCTGTATGAGTAAAGCCCTTTTGCATAAAAATCAGATAAAACTACAAGCCCTGTTTCTTTCGATGCGCTGTATTTTTCAAGGGCTTTTTTAAACGAACTGACCAGCCTTGACTTTGCTTTTTCGTCCACACAGCCGAACTCCAGGACTGTTGACATGCAGTTCTGGGTCTTTTCAGGGACAGGGAAAAGCTGGACAAGGGAATGAGATAGATAAACGGCTTCCTGGCAGTCGATCTGCCTTGCGATATTGTGAGTCAGGGTCCATGTGGCTCCCACATCCTTTGAGTCCGTATCATCTATCCCAATAAGGACGCGGTCCCTTCGCGGAACCACAACAGTGCCCTTTGCACAGCGCTCTCCTCCGGACTCAGAAATCCTGTAGCGCAGAACTCCGTCAGCAAATGCCCTGCAACGGGTTGCACCAACGCCTCCGCCTCCCAGCCCTGCATAGGTGATCTCCACTTCGTCCCCCTGCACGATCACGGATTCTATGCCTGCGGCTGCAACCGAGGGTTTGAGTTCAAGCTTTGAGGTCCCGGTTTTCATGAAATAGCGAATCATGTTTCCCGTTGAACGGGCTTTGAGGATAAGGGGAGCCTTTGCATAATGGTAAAGGGACCAGGCTGCCCCGCTGTAGCAGTTGGAGTGTTCGATAATCTCCGCATATTCGTTTTTCGCGTCACAGACTGCATAAATGCCCCTGTAAGGCACGGTGTAAGGATCATCAAGATTTACTTCCTCAGTCTGTCTGTTGTCCAGTGCACAGGCGTTTATATGTTTTGTAATGCCGAAGACCTCCTTTTTAAGAGGATAGAAAGTGGGAGGAGAAATTGTTTGAAAGCCCATTTCCTGTAAATATAAATATGTATCGCAGATTTCTCAGGTTGAATATGAAGTTGAATCAGATAGGGGTTTGCCGGGTAAACCGGGGTCGAGTATAAGCATGTAACAGTACAAGTATCTAACTGTATTAATCTCAACTATCAATCTCAACTATCTGGCTATACAATCTTAATTAGCTGATTTTTAGATCTTAATTAGATGATTCTTAAATCTTAACTATTATAAATTTTTTTCAATATCCATGCCATATTTTGTCCGAGGTTTTTCATGTTTTCAATGCCTTCCTTGTCCTGTTCAACCTCTCCTATGGCATTTCCGTATACCATGTTCCAGTAACTTGAACCTGCAAGAATCATTTCTTTACTGTACAGAAAGTTGTTCAGGGTATCAAAAGCGCTGATCGCACCACCACGGCGGGCAGCTATAACTGATGCTCCCACTTTATATTTTAACAATCCTTTATTTCCCGCCAGTACCATACTCGCCCTGTCAATCAGGGCTTTCATCTGAGATGTCACACCGGCAGAATATACGGGAGAACCAAGAATAATCCCGTCCGAAGCTAACATTTTTGCAAGGCATTCATTGAAAAAGTCATCTGTAATTACACACTGCTTATTCCTGTTTTTGTGGCAGGCCCTGCAGGCTTTACAACCTTCTACCTTGTTTTCCGAAAGCTGTATAAGCTCGGTTTCAATTCCTTCTTTAATGAGTTCGTTGAATACGGTTTGAATCAGGATTGAGGTATTGCCATCTTTTCTCGGGCTTCCGTTAATACCTAAAACTTTCATGAATTTCAACTCATACTTTATAAACCATATTTTATTATCTACCTTTTATTTATCTGCCGTTTCAATATCTTAAATTGACTATAGAAGCCGTATACTGCAGGCAAATGTTTACAAAATATTTCTTCTGTGTGTCTGGCATAGTAATTAAAGGTAAGAATCGGGTTAAATCAAAGGCTTATTGAGAGAACGAGAGTATTTGTAATTCTTTTGCAGTCCTTTCATTAAGGTTTGTTATTTTACAAATCCTTCATCCTTAAGGCTCACGTACCTGCCGTCGCCTATTATTATGTGGTCAAGGATATCTATCCCAAGGAGCTTTCCTCCCTCAACCAGTTTTTCAGTAACCATTATATCTTCCCTGCTCGGGCTCGGGTCTCCTGAGGGATGGTTATGGACCATGATTACGGACGCCGAGGATTCCATAAGTGCAGATTTAAAAACCTCACGCGGATGAACGATGCTCGCATTCAGGCTGCCTATGGATACCACTTCTTCTTTTAGGATCTGGTTTTTTGTATCAAGGTAGAGCGTTATAAATCTTTCTTTTTTTTGTTCGCGCATTTTAGGATACATCAGGGTATAAACATCTTTTGGGGAACAGATTTTTCTTTTTGGCTCTTCCACAAAAGTCTCAAGCCGCCTTGCAAGTTCAAAAACTGCAGCTATCTGGGCAGCTTTGGCTTTCCCTACACCATGAACCTGCATGAGCCTTGAAACGTTTGCAAGGCTGAGCTGCTTGATATTATACTCCATGAGTATCCGGCTGCATAGACTGATAACGTTCTCTTCTTTTGAGCCTGTCCTCAGGATTATCCCGAGCAGTTCAGCGTTTGAAAGGGACTCCGGTCCGTTCTTAATAAGCCGTTCCCTGGGACGTTCCTCTTCAGGAAGGTCATGAATCCTGATTTTGTTTACTTCCATATTCCATCCCCCATTTTCAAGCTGATAATTTTCCAAAAAACATTATGTGACCGTCACGTCGGATGTCACAGGTCAAACCTTGCTGGGTAAACCTTGTTTATACTCTTGACTTCATTTTTGGCAACTTTATCTAGTAATATTAAGAGTTTCAATATTTCAACTTTTCCAAAAAATATTCTAATTCGACAAATATTTAGAACTAAATGATCTTATTTTGGCATACTTTTAATGATATCTCACCCCTCAAAAAGTTCGATTAAAAGAGACCACAAAAGGTGCCGACCCTTACTTATACCGGGAAATCCATAAGGCTCTTTGATGAAAGTCATTTCCGTTGTCGGGTATAAAAAATCGGGCAAAACAGCCCTTGTTTCAGCCCTTGTCAGGCAGCTTTCCGGATTCGGGACAGTGGGTACTGTAAAACATATGGGGGAACAGCGCCTCAATCCTGAAGAAACGGATACTGGCAGGCATTTTGATGCAGGGGCAGATATGGTTGTAGGGATAACAGGCACCGAACTTGTCAGCTTTGCCCGCGACTCTGACCTTGAAGACGCTCTTGATATGCTCTGCGACCGGGGAATTGATTTTGCTGTCGTTGAAGGGTTTAAGAATAGCAACCTTCCAAAAATAGCACTCGGAGACGTTGAAGGAGTTTCCAATGTGCTTATCCGGATTCAGGAAAACGTTGACCCTCATGAGGAACTTACAGCTACCCTTGTAGGAATAGCCCTTGCCCAGCCGGACCGCTACACCCTGGAAGCCCTTATCAAAAAAGCTCGGAAAAATCCGAACATAAGAAAATCTGGAGCAATCGGGACTTTTACCGGTATTGTCCGCGAGCTTGCCGGAGAGGAAAAAACCTCCAGGCTTGAATTCGAAAAGTACGAACCTGAAGCCTCAAAAGTCCTCGACAAAATAAGGGATGAAATAAAGCAAAAAGAAGGAATCCTTGAAGTCCTCATCCACCACAAAACAGGCATTATCGAAGCCGGAGAGGATATTGTTTACATTGTTATCGCATCCGCACATAGAACCGAACTCTTCCCAGCTCTCAGTGAAGCTATTGAAAGGATAAAAGCCGAAGCCCCGATCTGGAAAAAGGAATTCACAGAAAAAGAGCAGTTCTGGGTCCACGATAGGGAGCACTCCTGAGTACAAAAATGCAATCTGAAGAAAAAATGAAAAAGGAACCCTCAGTAAAAAAGAAACAGTGAGAGAAGAAACATTGAGAGCAGCAAAAACAGGGATGAGAATTGATGAGCGGAAAAACAGAACCTGAACAGGAGAGGACAAACACCAGAAGCGCGATTATCCTGGCAGGCGGGAGAGGCCGCAGGATGGGCATGGTTGAAAAAGCCCTTCTGGAATTTGAAGGAAAAACAATCCTCGAGCGCCTGCTTGAAAACCTGTTCCAGGTAGTGGACGAGGTTATCCTTTCGGTCCGCGACACTTCGCAGAAAGAAAAACTCATGCCTGTGCGTGAAAAATTTCCGGACCGGAAAATAAATTTCTGTTTTGATACTCTGGAAGACGCCGGCCCCCTTGAAGGCATCCGGGCGGGGCTGCTTGAATCCGGATCAGAATACTCTTTTGTGTGTGCCGGGGATATGCCTTTTGTAAATACCGAAGTTGTTGACCTTCTGTTCAGGAAAGCAAGAGGGCACGATGCTGCTCTCCCAAAGTGGGACGAGAGAATGTTTGAGCCTCTGCACGCGGTATATTCCAGAAAGATGATTCCTGAAATTGAAAAGGCTTTCGGGAGAGGAAAACATTCGGTGCTTGCGCCTGTTTTCCAGATGCAGGATATCGTTTTTGTTGATGTTTCGGAAATTCGGAAAATTGATCCTGAACTGCGGACTTTTGCGAATATCAATACTGTTGAAGATTTTGAGTGTATGATTGAGTCTACGGTGAAAAAAGTGGAGTTGTAAAAAGCCTTGAATTTTTACTGCTTTTCATCTACTGACGGGATCCCAGCCCAGCGCAGAGAAAAAAGACTGAATAAGTCCTGCTCTGCCGAAGAAAGCAACAAAATAATCAAATTATACTGTAGAGCCGGAATAATTGTTAAATAAAAATGAAAAAGAAAAGTGAAAAGAGGAAAATTTACCTTCTAAGGATCATGGATCTCAGGCGGTCAGCAGCACTTGCAGACTTATCTGCAATGCCTCCTATTCTTTCGACAAGCCCCATCAGGTGGCAGACTCCTGCTCCTCCAATGGCAGACTCATGTTCGAAGATCTTTTTTAATAGGGCGGTCTCAAGAACATCCACATCATGTTCAAGCTTTTCGACTTCAGGGACGATTTGCAGTGTCTCTCTGATTTCTTCTTTGCTGAAAGAAGTGGCAAGAAGCTTGTAAAGTTCACCCACAAGCTGGTCATACATCCGGGCTGCTTTCAAGGAAGCTGCCATTAGCTCCAGAAATCCTTCCTTGATTTCATCAGGGAGGTCTTTGCAGGGGCGAAGGGTCATCCAGTAGGCTGAAGCCTGGGCGAAGTCGGCAATGGAGTCCTGCTGCTTAAGGAAAGAAAGGAGATCTTTTTTGTTCACGGGCAATCTGACGGAGGAGGGTATGCTTGCTCTGATTTTCTGTTTTATTTTATCGGCTTCATGTTCCAAAACATCGATTTCATCAGTACGCTCATCAAGAAGTGCCTGGTTCCCTGAGCAGTAGGCTTCCATTGCTTCAGCAAGCTTTTCAACTGCAAGCACTCCTTTTCTGGCATGCTTTTCCAGGGGGACGAAAGGAGATTCTGCGACCACGTCGAGTACGGAACGGATGTAGTCTTTCATCAAAAGATCACCTCGAGCCCCACAAAAATTATTGCCGATGTAAGGGCAGCTATGGGGACTGTTGCTATCCAGGAAGAAATAATCCTCCAGATCACGCCCAGGTCAACTGCTGCAAGCCCGCCTGCAAGCCCTACACCAATAACCGAGCCTACGAGTGTGTGGGTAGTCGAAATAGGGAGAGAACTGTAGCTGTGCAGCAGAACAACCGATGCAGTTGCAAACTGTGCGGAAAAGCCACGCGTCGGGGTAAGCTCCGTAATCTTTGACCCTATGGTCTCAACCACTTTATATCCCCAGGTTGCCATTCCTATAACCATGCCGAGACCTCCCATTACAAGAATCCAGAGAGGAACTTCAGTTCCTGTTACTCCCAGTACATTAAGTGCGGCAGAGAGAGGACCTACAGCGTTTGCTACATCGTTTGATCCGTGCGCAAATGCGATATAACAGCCTGTTATGAGTTGTAAGAATAAGAATTTTTTCTCAACAGCAGGCATATCTGAAGCCCTGTGAAGGTAAAGTCTCCTGATTATAGAGAAAATCAGAAATGCAAGAATTGCTCCAAGAGCTGGAGATACAAACCAGCTGGCAACAATTGTTATAAGTGCTCCCCAGTGAATATCAGAAAAAGAGATAGTACCATTAAAAGCTGCGATCAGTCCAAAGCCAAGCACAGAACCGACGATAGAATGGCTGGTCGAAACAGGGAGGTTGTAAAAAGTTGCTAGAGTTACCCAGAAACTTGCGGCAAGAATTGCAGCCAGCATTCCCAGCACCACGATATCCGGATGAATGCTGCTGATCATATCAATGGGAACAATTCCCTTTGCAATTGTTGAGGTAACCCGTTTTCCGAAGAACACGGCACCCAGAAATTCGAACACTGCGGCAATGATAATGACCTGCTTAATCGTCAGGGCGCCCGTTCCTACCGAAGTCCCCATAGCATTTGCGAGGTCGTTTGCCCCTATGTTCCAGGCCATATATAAGCCTGCAAGGATAATTGCTATGACAAGTAAATCCATTTTTGTCCTTACTCCAGAGATTTTAAATAAACTCCAAAAATGCTATAAGTGCTATGATACCTTAGATCTCTGCCATTTATGCATGATTTGTGGAGTCTGCACATGTTTTTCATAAACCAACGAATCTTATGATATTCCAGACCATTTCATTATATTTTAGATTTTCCATATATTTCAGGCGACTCTATATAATCTATAGATCTATATATGCCTATTTTTAATATATTCTAATTTCTCCTTTTGATTGCAGAGATCCTTCTAGAAAACCTTTGACCTTCAACAAACCTATTTAGAATGTTTGACCCTGGTATGATTTAACCAAATTGACCTTACAGGACGAAGCTTTGTGAAAGATCATTTTTATAATAAGTATGACGTTCAGACGGTTTTAAAACCGAAATTTCCTGTAACTCTGTATATAATTGCAGTTTTCTGTCGATTTCCTCGTATGAACTTGAATTCTCCATAATAGAATACTTACCGGTATTCAGAAATAACAAAAAGTTTTTATTTTAATGGGCTATTTCCCTGAATTTAAGATAAACGAAAGAAATTAATGAAAAATTGGTATGATTTCCTGTGAATCCATAAGGCTACAGGTTACTCAGCCTGAGTTAGATAATAAAAAGCATGGAAAAAATGATAAAATGATAAAATTGGAAAAAAGGTCGAAAAATCCCCTTAATTTCTGTACATTCCCGAGATAAATCCTGAACTTTTAAATTCCACTCTTTGTTTGGCTTTTGTCATGTCCCCGGTTCGGAGAGTTCAAAATCATGATCTTTTGTCTCTTTCTCCCTGATCCTTTCCCTGAGAAGGTCAAGCACCTCTTCATCCGAGACATCATACCAGTTTTCATAAGCCTGAGCAACAGCCCTGAAATGAGAAGGGATCCTGAGAACAACAAGTTCATCAGCTTCTTTTGCAATCGCATCTGCCACATCTTTTCCTGCTACAGGTACTGCAACCACAACCTTTCCTGCTTTTCTGTTTCTGCAGAGTTCGATGGCTACCCTCATAGTAGATCCCATGGCAATCCCGTCATCAATAAGAATCACTGTTCTTCCTGCGATATCGGGAAGGGGTTTCCCCCCTCTAAGAGCATTGATGCGCCGTTCTATTTCCGCAATCTGGTCCTTTTTTATCCTATCAATGGTTTCCCCGGCCAGCCAGTAACCGGCATTTTCTAAAAGAACAGTGCTTCCGTTCTCGGCAATTGCTCCGAACCCGGCTTCAGGATTGTCAGGAAAAGGAAGTTTCCTTGCAATTACAAGGGAAAAGTCAGCTTCCAGCCTCTTTGAGACCTGCAGTCCCACTTCCACTCCCCCGCGCGGAATTGCAAGAATAACAGGATTTTCCGCCCTGTAACTTTCAAGAGCCTGAGCCAGTTTCTCTCCTGCATCTCTACGGTTTTTGAACATAATTCCACCCTAAATTCAAAGCCTGTCTATTTTTTATCTCTT
Source organism: Methanosarcina sp. (assembly GCF_035390745.1). Lineage (GTDB taxonomy): Archaea > Halobacteriota > Methanosarcinia > Methanosarcinales > Methanosarcinaceae > Methanosarcina. Next base: position 31,794 of record NZ_DAOOUJ010000006.1, read on the forward strand.
TTCAACACATAAAAATAGAATTCCAATGAAGTAATATCTGAGAACAAATCGGAATTAAATGATGTAAATTAAAGATATGAGAATTAAACAACCCTCACAGGAGACCTGTAAACTCCAGCCGAAGAGCCTGAAGGAGGAGTTGTTTCCGGTAAACAGAGATCTAAAACCTTTCCATGCAGATTAGTATCCATAATAACCCCGTATCCTTCTCCTGACATTCCACCATGCAATTAGTAAAATCAGGAAGGTGTATCGCCGCAACCCGGATATTTGAATGAATATTTAATAATATAAATTGCGACCTATATAAACAATAATAGACAAAAAATTATGATTAAGTCGTGGATACCCAGGTCTGGCAGTACATGACCACTCTCGAAACACAGTCAGGAAGGCTGCTTGAGCCGTCTGATAAATACGTGGCAGTTATAGGAAGCGGTGTTGATACTGAAACTTATGACCAGGAGATTGGAATCAACCAGCTAGAATTGTAATTGGTTCAGTATCAGGAGTGGTTCACTGCATATAGAGCCTCAAAACTGAAGCCAGTAGATGCATTAAGAGTAAACAGAGTAAGGAAGGGTTAATTCCTTTCCTTGATTTCCTTTTTAATTGGGGAGTAATAGATAGAGAATAGATAGAAAAAAATCTGAGAAAAAAATCCTCAATTTATACAGTTTTTCTCCCAAACATCACTGCAAACTGGTAATACTTATATATACAGCTGACATCACAGAAACCTGCTTCTTTAAGCCAATCAAGCTGCAGATCCAGTTTTGAATCTTTATCGAGCCTTGTTCTTTCATAACCAGCCTTTATCTCATCCTCAGCCAGGCCGCTGTTTTCGACATACTGCCGCCATGTCGCCTTATTCAGGTTTTCTATGAAAGGGGTTTCTCCATGTACCTGGTCCGCATTGATAAAAATCCCGTTATCTTTAAGAATGGAATAACTTTTTTTGTAAAGCTCCCTTTTCTCTTCATCTTCCAGGTGGTGGATAGACAGGGCCGAAACTACCATATCGTGTTTTTCCGTGAAATTGTATTGTGAATAGTCTGCCACAACATATTTTACGTTAGAGTTGCCTCTGAATCTTTCTTTTGCCATGTCAAGCATCTTTTCAGAGATATCAATAAGAGTAAATGATGCTGCTGGATACCTTCCCATCAGAAATGCTGATAAAAGTCCTGTGCCGGCGCCTATGTCCAGTATATTTGGGGTTTCCGTATCTACTGATGCTATGGATACAGATGCTCCATAGAAGTCATCGAAGCACGGTATAAACTTCTTTCTCTGTTCGTCGTATTTTCTTGAAACAGCATCAAACTTTCTTTTGATTTCACTCATGTCTTTCTCCGGTTTTTGCACTAATGACTGCGCTTTATTTTTTTCTTACTGAATTATGTTGTACTGCATACCATAAATTCTTTTTAACCTCTCAACCTATTAGAGATTCTATTCAACCTCTCAATCTATTAGAGATTCTATTCAATCTCTTAAAATCGAATATTATATGTCCTTTACGGGCTTAAAAAATAATTTATTCCCTTTATAATACTCCATTTGCCTGCAGCAGGATGCGCCAGCGCAACTCTGATGTAGACATGATCTGTGCGGCATTCCAGATGGCGGGAAAGATGTAACTATTGTAGTTTATGGAGATGAAACCGGATGAATGAAGACCTGGATAAAATCGCGTTAGAAGGCCAGATAAAAAATACTCAAACGTTAATTGAGCTTGACGAAGAAGACATTAAAAACTTTACAGAAAATCTGGCGAACCACAGTGTGCCGGAAGGACCTTATTATGATCACTTAATAGAAACCATAAGTGAAAAAAGAATCCATGTAGGGAAATTATATCAGAAACTCGAAATTTTGAAAGACGAGACCCTATCATGCAGAGAACGGATGCTACGTGCCTCATGGATAGATTAATTCTTTTTAATTCTGGTACTCCCTGAAAAAAGCATTTAAACATTATTTATGGTCGGATGCCAAATTGCTTGGCATATTCGAGAGCAAGATCACTAAATGAAATAATGCAAAATACAGGCTCCGGGAAGAAGTAGTCAAGATCAGGAAACGAGTCCAATAATTAAATGGAAAATTACTTCAAATATCGTACTGAATGACCTGCTCACTGATTTTATAAATTAAGGTAGTTATCGGCGAGGTCAAAAAATAATTTATTTATATTTTGCAGCATTGTTACAGTCATGTACTGCGAAGATAAAGGGGCAGACAGTGCCGATAAAAGCCGTGAGTTTGGAGTAATGGGAAATATCCTGCGTGAACTTCAAAGGGAAGAACTTGAGGAAATCGGGACATGCCTTGAGGATATCCGGGAAACCAGTATTATGCAGAATACCATGGATATAATGACAGAGATCAATGCAACATTAAAAGAGATTGCAGAAACGCAGAAGAAAATATTGGAAGAGATTCAAAAAGAGATTCAAAAAAGCAGGATTCGGTAAACTCCATTTCACTTTTTCTTTAGCATGTTAAGAACGGCTTTTTATTTCATGTTTTAATTTTATGAAATCTTGCTGATCAAAAAAGGCTTCAGTATCCTTCCTGGAAAGATTCAGGAATTTTCCAGAAAAGTAATTTTGGGAGTGGGGTAAATGAAAGAGGTTTTGTCCAACATAGAGAGATTTTTACATACGATTGCTCCCCACAACCCAGTAAATATAATGATTCAGTTGTATTTAAACTTCACTTATGAGACGAGCAGTTACATTAAAACATGCCGACCAGTTTATCTCTCTAAACTCGTCTTTCTTAATAAACAGACCAGCGGATGCAAAAGATCCATAAAGCCGCACAGCAGTACGCCCATTAACCTTGCCCGATTGATAACGGCAGCTTTAGACGCAGAATTTTACAAGCAGAAAAGGACGTTTAATGCTCCCCTAATTTAAAATTAATTCAACATATTCCTTCAAGCCTAATTACAAATCACATAGTTCTCATATGAATTGACATTTCTGCGTAATAATTATATACAACACGCTCTTTTATTTTAGTGAGTGATGTTATATGGGACTTGAAAAACTTAACGAACACCACAAGAAAAACAAGCATAGTACGTGTAAAATGTCTAAAGATGATGTTTTGCTCAGGCTTTTCAATGAAAATAAAATGCTGACCACAAAAATGATATATAAACTTGTAGAGGGTAGCGATGCTGAAATTGCAGCTGCGATCTCAAGCCTCGAAAAACAGGGACTGATAAAAGATGTGGCTGGCGGTGCCTGGGTTCGCACTGATAAGGAGAATAAACAACCTGCTTTGATATAATCCCGAAGCCTGATGGCTTCAATTTATTTTTTAAGAGTGCGTTTGGTTTGTCTGTCGCTTATGACCAGATGCTTATTGCTTTTTTAATCTCATCTAAGTAAATAAAACCATTAATATTAACATTAATACTCCAGATTTTGCATTAAGCAGAGAATTATCTCTTTTTATAACCTAAGTTTACAAATATATCGAAAATGATAAATATATTTGTCACATTTATTTTAGTGGGAGATCATATGGTATGTAAAAATAATTATGGTATGTAAAAATAATACAAAATCCTGCGAAAAGATAGATACCGCAAGCGCAGCCCGCATTTTTAAAGTCCTTACAAGCTGGCAGCCAAACTCGTAATTGAAAGATCTACAAAAGATGTCCTGTTTTTATGGCGATACAGAGTGAAGGAGCGCATCTGCTGTCCTGAATTCCATTAGCAGCCGCGAAACTCACACGATGAAAACTTTTTCCGTGAGATAACTCCTCAGCATAAAGGGGAAGTAAAGAACGGTCAGAGGATGTGTTAAAGTTGATATGTTGGCGGGCTTTATGGATATATTATATCATAAATATGAAGTCATAAATATTATATCATAAATATGAATTCTTAAGTATAACATCCTAAGGATAATATTTTGATTGTTTATAATCCTGATCTTGTGTTAATAATCTAGAAAGGATTATAAATTCACATCCTGGATATTTTCTTATCATATGTGTTTAAATTTCGTTTCCACAGGATTATGTTTTTGAACTGATCGAACCTATAAATACGCAAATCATTTTATATATTAAGAAATTCTAACTGTTGTATAGCATGCCGAAAGATCTAAAACACGATAGGCCAGTTTTCCAGACGGGGTATCTGGACGGTGTGAGTCAGCTTATTGCCAGTCGCTGGAAAATAGGAGCAGCTATTGTATTAGCTGTACTTTTATTCTTTGCTTTCCTTATACTGCTGCCACTGGCAGATGGAATAGTTCTCGGGATAGTCTTTGCTTATATTGCCAGGCCTATCCAGGTAAAGTTTGGGAAGTACCGAAAAATAGGAGCTCTGTTTGCCAGTCTCTGTATTTTTATACCTATAGTATTCATTGTAGGAGTAGGAGTTGTCGAGATTCTTAATCAGGTTTCCTGGTTCATCGAACACCAGGCTTCAGTTATGAGCGGAATTCTGGAGTTTATACATTCACTGGAAATTCCGGAGGAATATGTCGAGAGGATAAATAATACGATCTGGAACCTTTTTAGCTCCCTTTTACCTGCAGTCGGCAGTATAGGACTGATCTCATATGCCCGGAACATAGGACTTTTCGTAATTAACTTCATAATCTCTATTTTCTTCTGTTATTTTCTGCTTGCCGATGGGGACAGGCTTTACTGCGCTTTTCTTGGCGTAATCCCAGGGGATTATCAGGCCATTGTAAACCGTTATGCGGCTCACCTTGACCTAATCCTGAAAGGAGTTTTCATAGGCAATGCCTATTCCGCCCTGATAGTAAGCGTGACTTCGGTTTTTGTCTTTTACGCTTTCGGATTTACCCATGTGCTTGCCCTTGCAACCCTGGTTTTTATTGCCTCAGTTATCCCTCTTTTTGCCGGATATATGGTACTCGTGCCTCTGGCTATAGTACGTTATTTTGATCAGGGACTTGAAAGTGCATCTCTTTTCTTTATTGTTTCTTCCCTTGTAATCTACGGTCCCCCTGAACTGATTCTCAGGCCTTACCTGACAGGTTTGAAGTCAAAGATTCATCCTATGCTGCTTATGCTCGCCTTCCTTGGAGGAGCTTTTGTGGGAGGAATTGCAGGTTTTTTTGCAGCCCCGATTCTTCTTGGAGCGCTTGTTGCAGCTTACAGGGTTTATCAGGAGCAGATCAATCCTGAAGTGGCGGCACAGGCTGACCTGGACCTTATAAATCCGGTAAACTCATGCCAGGATTGATTGAAAAAATTGTCTTCAATGAAGCGAAAGGGATTGATTTATATCATTGCAGGATGTTAGGACTTTCATATATTCTTCCTTACTTCCTTTAATCAGGATCTACTGACGGATACAGACCACAAACAGTCTTAAAATCAGGTCGTAGTATTAAGTCATTTAAGTCATAATACTAAGTCATAATACTGTTTGATTCTCTGTTTGACCAGGAACCGAAGCTAATTCGGAATCCATATTCGGTTTAGAAAACACAGGTGATAGAATGCAGTTATTGCTCATTCACTCTGATTATATTGAATACGAAACCAAAAAACAAACTCCAGTTGCTGAAAAAATTGAAGAGTCTCTAAAGTCGGGCAGGCTTGAGGAAGCTCTCACGGCTTTTACGGCTGTGGAAAGTGTAGACGAAGCCAATCCAGAAGAAGCTATAGAAAAGGCTGTTTCTGAAATCGAAAAAGTTGCAGCCCAGGTCAAAACAAACCGCATAATGCTTTACCCTTACGCTCACCTGAGTTCTGACCTTTCCTCTCCGAAAGTTGCAGTTCAGGTTTTGAAAGGTATGGAAACAGCTCTCTCGTCTAAATACGAGGTCAAAAGAGCTCCTTTCGGGTGGTACAAGGCTTTTACCGTAAGCTGCAAAGGGCATCCCCTTTCAGAACTTTCCAGAAGCATCCGCCCTGAAGGGGCAGCAAAACCGTCATGTGGAGCCGTGGCAGTCGAGAAAGAAGAAGTCGTTTCCGAAGCCCTGAAAGCTGAGGGTACTGCAAGGTCTTACTGGCGCATCCTGACCCCGGACGGAGAACTTCACGAAGTCGAAGGCTTTGATCTGACACCCTATCCAAAACTTCAGCATTTTGTGAATTATGAAATTTCCAAGAGCAGGGCAGTTGAGCGTGCTCCTCCTCACGTAGAACTCATGCGCAGGCTCGAGCTTGCAGACTACGAACCAGGGTCAGATTCAGGGAACATGCGCTATTACCCTAAAGGAAGGCTTGTCAAATCCCTCATTGAAAACTACGTGCTTGATGTCGCAACCGATTTCGGGGCAATGGAAGTCGAGACTCCCCTGATGTACGACATGAACCACCCGACCCTCAAGAAATACCTTGACAGGTTCCCTGCAAGGCAGTACTCTATCGAGTCGGACAAGAGGCAGATGTTCCTTAGATTTGCAGCCTGCTTCGGGCAGTTCCTTATGAACCACGACATGACGATCTCCTACAAGAACCTTCCTCTCAGGATGATCGAAATGACCCGCTACAGTTTTAGAAAAGAACAGCGCGGGGAACTTGTGGGCTTGAGGAGGCTCAGGGCTTTTACCATGCCGGATATGCACACCCTCTGCGAGGACATGAACCAGGCTGTAAACCAGTTCAAGGAACAGTATGACCTCTGCATCAATGTGCTTGAAAACGTGGGAATCCATATTAATGATTATGAAGTTGCCATCCGCTTTACCAGAGATTTCTATGAGTCGAACAAAGACCTGGTAGTCAGTATGGCACAGACCGTCAACAAGCCCGTGCTTGTGGAGATGTGGGACACCCGTTTCTTCTACTTCGTGCTCAAATTCGAATTTAACTTCGTAGACGCCCTTGCCAAGGCAAGTGCACTTTCGACTGTTCAGATTGATGTGGAAAATGCCGAAAGATATGATATTTCCTATGTGAATGCCGACGGCAAACTGGAGAGACCTACTGTGCTCCACTGCTCTCCGAGCGGTGCAATCGAACGCTGCATTTATGCTCTCCTTGAAAAGGCTGCAATGGAAACCGAAGAAGGAAAGGTCCCGATGCTGCCTGTCTGGCTTTCCCCAACTCAGGTCAGGATCGTGCCGGTTTCGGAAAAGCACATAGCTTTTGCCGAAGAGGTTTCAAAGAAACTGGACTGCAGAGTCGATATTGATGACCGCGACCTGTCAATAGGAAAGAAAGTAAGAGAAGCTGGCAGGGAATGGGTGCCTTATGTTGTGGTCATTGGAGACAAAGAGGTCGAAGAAGGTTCAATTAATGTAACCATCCGTGCAGAATCCGAACAGGATAAGCCTAAAAAAGTCCAGATTACGCCCGAAGAACTCAGTGCCCGCATAAAAGAAGAAACCGCTGGCAAACCCTACAGGAAGCTGCCGCTTGCAAAATACCTTTCTGTAAGGCCAAAGTTCTTCTAAGCAATTTGAATTTAAGCGATTGAAATTTAGTTCAGGGTTCCTTTCAGGAAAACAGGAAACTTCAAAGGAAGTCTGCTCTTCAATGAGCTTTTCCTTTGATTTTTCCTTTTTATCCTTACCCATTACTCTCAAAATAGTTATATTTTTATAGATAATATATAATGTATCATTATATATATCTGAAAATTTACATTAAAGTAACTCTTATACCGCCGTAATTCTTATATTGCGGTAGTTATTATTATTGAAAAGGGATTCCTTTTAACTAAAAAAACTTCAGACATACTCTTTCCGATTTTAAAAGAAAAGAGATAGTCCAGATTAAGTCCAGTTTTCTTGACTGAGGATTTTTATTTGTTATTTTGCAGTGAGGGGAATTAATTCTTATAATCTTTCCAGTTACATGCACTGTTTCCTGTGCATGGAGCATGCAGTTTTCCGGAAAACTCTTTGAAAGAATTCTTTGAAAGGCAGCTTTCTGGTTTTAGGATATATACAAAATTTCATAATGTTAAAATCATAAGGACCGCGTACTGATGACAATTTCAAATGAAGCCGCAGCCGGCATGGAAACAGTCGAGCTCGAGCCCTTGAGAGAAGATAAGAAAAGAATCTTTAAAGATATTCTGGGGTATTTTGAAACCCATCAGAGAGGCTATATTAAAGTTCCAACGGGCTGGGGTAAGACATTTCTTGCAAAACATATAATGAAAGAATACTACGAAGATGGAAAACTTGTACTTTTCCTGATTTCCAAAAACAATCCTCTCTTAAGCCAGACATACTACGACAGGAAAAGAGACAGACCACTTTTTCCCAATAGTGCCATCCTCTCTTCCGAACATAAGGTTTCGAGAAAAGAGATTGCAGAAGCACTCAGAAAATCAGGGCAGGAAAAAGATAAAGGTTTTGTGCTTTTTGCCTCTCTCCAGACACTGCTTGGGAAGCAGGCTTCCGAAATCAAAGAATTAGTTCTTGAGTATACCGACCTTGCAATAGTTGACGAGATCCATAACTTCATAAATAACAGGGGAAATGATTTTCTCAATGAGTTCGGAGAAAGGACCAAAATCATGGGGATGACTGCAACTCCTTTCCAGGGTGTTGTCGGAAATGTCAAGTTCGTGGACGAGATTGCCGGAGACATGCGAGAAATTTATGCAAAGACCCTGCCTGAATGTATCCTTGACAACGAGCTCGCGCCCCTTAAGTATACGATTGCAGAAAGTTCTGAAGATATCTTTGAAATCTTCGACTTTGAAAAAGGGCTGGATGAACTTGACAAACAGGACCTTTTCCTTGACTGCAGCACAGCCGACAAATTGAAAAAAGTAGTAAAAAGGACACAGCTTGCAAAAGACGTATACGACTCGATGATAAAGCAAAGGAATGCAAAGACCCTTGTCTTCTGTGCCCCTGTCCGGAAAAGAGTTTACGGAGCCGGGGCAGAAGGGGAGGAAATCAATGCTTTTCATGCAAAACTTACTGCTTCGGTTTTTAACGGAGAAATCTCGGCTTCTAAACTAGAAAAAGATCCTGACCCTGTTTTACCTCTCGACTTTGATAATTATACTCCCGAAGGGGAATTCAAAAATACAGCTTTTATAACCTCGGAACTGCCCAAAGATGAACAGAGCGCCCTCCTCGCAGCTTTCAGGGACACAGGAAAACCGCCCTATATCCTCTGTACGGTCGGCATGCTGATAGAAGGCTTTGATTTTCCGGGACTCGAATCCCTTATCCTTCTGCGCCCCACCCTGAGCATGCGGCTCTTTGAGCAGCAGGTGGGAAGGGTTACAAGGCTTTCCCCTGTTTCCGGGAAGGCTAAAGGGAACATCTTTGAGATCTCGGACAGCATCGATTCCCTGTACCAGCGTTTTGGAGAAGGGGTTTTTAATGGAGAAAAGGTTGACCAGGTTCAGATGCTTCAGCCAGAAATCCGCCTTGAAGAGCTTTTCTCTGAAGGGGATGCAGCCCGTGCAATAGAAGAAGGGAAAATAGAGATTAAAAAGGTAGAGCTCAGAGCTATCGGAAAAGGCAGAGGAAAAGGTTCCCAGATCAGGGAAGTTCCTGTCAGGCTTCCCCCAACTGCCATAAGGTCAAAGTATTTTTCACGCCTGCTCGCTCTGACCGAAGAAAAAGACATAGGAGCTTTTGAGCGCGAAAAGCGGGAACTTATGCGGGCTGCCCTGCGGTTCAGGGTAAGGGAAGTGGTGGACGCAGAAGAGCTTTTTGAGCTTTCAGCCAGGATTAATAAGCTCAAGCGGGAAGCGTATGAAGACCGCAGGCTGGGAGATGTCGCAAGGCAGCACAAACCCAGGGTTTTCGGGGAAGTCGAATGGCTCCTGAAACTTCAGGCTTTAAATTCCCTTAAGTACGAAGGCGGGCGCATCTCCATGCCCGAGAAAAACAAAATTCTAAGGACTCTGGGATTTGAACCTGATATGAGGAAAATAGATAGCTACAGACTTAAATGCCTTAAACTCGGTTCTGCTCAGAAGACCATTCCCGACCTTATCAAAGTGCTCGGTTTCGTGAGCCGACTTTCGTCTTCGGAAACCTATCAGTTCCTTGATAAAAAGAAAAAAGAGCAGTGGAAACGTGAGTTTTTGCCGGCAGTTTACTGGGGCTTCTGCTTTATTGAAGATTCTCCGGAACTTAAAGAGCTTTTCGAGTCCACAGAATGGGACAGACGGGTCAAAAATATTATAAGGCAGAAGTAATCTGACAGTGCCTGATCGATCGGTTGATATTATTAAAAGCAGCCGGTCCGGAATTTTTTTGTTTTTTCTGCTGCGGTTGCAGGATTGAAACGGCTCGCCAGTCAGATAAACACTTAATTTGTCCCCAGAAGTCGCTTTTTAATTCTCATGGTGTCGAAAACCTCCGCCAGCCTGTCTGTCGGCTCTGCCCAAAAAGCAGAAAGAAGCAGTAGCAGTAGGATGAAGAAAAAAGACTTGAAATGTGTAAAATAAATGAAACAAATATGGGAAACGTATTTTGCAGTATTTGTTTCGGTTTTCTGCATTTTCATGAGCTTTTGACATTACTTTTACATTGCGATTTTTATTTATTGGCTTTTTTCTTTTTCTGCTCACTTTTCACTGTATCTTTAACGTATTCAAAATTCCAGAACGGAATTCCTTTTATTTCTCCTTTCTCCAGATGCTCGATTTCATGAGCTGCGCTGTATGCCGGAGTACCTTTTAGCTGTATGCGCTTTTTTTTCAGCTCTCGGACCGTTATTTTCCTGAGTTCCGGGTTTACCTCTGCAAATATAATCTTCTTCGCCTGCAGGGTTATTAAATAAGGTCTTTCAACCAGTTCCCTTTCTTCTTTTGTCCCACACTTTTCCAGCCTGCGGACTATCCCTTCTTCATCTATGATTTCCGGGTCGATAAAAAAGTAGATCTTTTCCAGAGTATAGCCAGTTTTGCGGTCTTCATCGTAGCAGGTAATTACATCTTTTACTGCAATGCTCTTTGCTTCTTCGGTGGCATAGCTCCATGAGCCTCCCGATTTCAACGAAAGCAAGAAAGGAAGAAACAGATCCCCCTGAATTCCAAAACTGGAAATCATATTTTTTTCCCTGGCTGAAAACCTGAATATTGCTCTAATTTCTTCGGCATCCATATTCATGTTCCTTCCTAAAGAGTTTGAATCTCGAAGCCTATTTAATTTTTCTTTTTACTGAAAATGTTAAAATTTCATACCAGAGTTTCTGCGTTTTGGCAGTAAACTTTACCATCTCGGTAGGAATTACCTATGAACTCTTTTCTTTACATCTATACTGATAATAGGATTCTCGCTTTTTGAATACTCTTCTTTTAACTCGTTAATCCTTTCAAATTGCTCATTTCTGTCTTTACAGTCTTTCATTGTGACAGCTTTTTGACATTTTTTCTGGTATCATCTTTGATACTGATACCTACTTCGAAACTGTCTGCTATATATGATCTGGTATCACATTAAAAATGACATCAATAGTGGTATCAAAAAGATACCCTGCTTAATGAAGGCAACCGGAAATCTCTAAAATGTAGTGAACATTAAATAAGCAAGGGAAAAATGGGAATTTCGTGTCAACAGATATGAGGTGAAAATGGTATGTTCTGTAACCAATGCCAGGAAGCGCTTAACGTAAAAGGCTGTACTAAAAATGGGGTATGCGGCAAAAAAGGGGAAGTTGCAGACCTCCAGGACAGGCTGATCTACGTCCTTAAAAGCATATCTTTCTATAACCAGAAAGCAAGAGAAGCCGGCCTTAACGAAGAAGCAACAGACAGGTTTATACTCGACGGTTTCTTTGCCACCCTTACGAATACCAACTTTGACAAACAGGCGATTGAATCCTATATAAAGAAAGGATTTGAGATCCGCGATGCTATTAAGGCAAAACTTCCTGCTGGTTCTCTGCCTGCTGAAGAATCCCTGCCTGCAGTAGCCAGGGTCACCCCGGAAAACATATCCGAAATGGATGTTGCTGTTCACTCCACGCAAAACGAAGATGTCCGGTCTCTCCGGGAAATGCTGACGTTTGGAATGAAAGGGCTGGCAGCTTATGCACACCATGCTTATATTCTCGGGTATAAAGACGAAGAAATTTTTAAATTCATAGAAAAAGGGCTGGTTGCCACAACAGATGACAGCCTGAGTATGGAAGACCTTATAGGCCTGGTTCTTGAATGCGGGCAAAAAGGTGTTTCTGTACTTGCCCTGCTAGATAAAGCAAACACAGAAACTTACGGAAACCCCGAGCCGACAGCAGTCAATATAGGGGTCAGGAATAATCCGGGAATCCTTATCAGCGGGCATGACCTGCGGGACCTCGAACAGCTCCTTGAGCAGACAAAAGGAACAGGAATTGATGTCTACACTCACGGAGAGATGCTGCCTGCAAACTCATACCCTGCCTTTAAGAAGTACGATAACTTTGCAGGCAACTACGGTAACTCCTGGTGGAAACAGAATGAGGAGTTCGAAAAGTTTAACGGCCCTATCCTGATGACCACAAACTGCATAATCCCACCTAGAGAATCGTATAAAAACAGGATCTATACTACAGGGGTTGTGGGCTTCGAAGGGCTTCCGCACATCTATGAAAAAGAAGACGGCACAAAAGACTTCACTCCGCTTATAGAACAGGCGAAAAAGAGCAGACCGCCTGAGCAACTGGAAAGCGGAACAATCACCGGAGGCTTTGCGCACGAAGCAGTCCTCTCGGTTGCGGATAAGATCATAGATGCCGTAAAAACCGGAAAGATCAGCAGGTTTATGGTCATGGCAGGCTGCGACGGCAGGCAGAAGGAAAGGGCGTACTATACCGAGTTTGCAAAAGCCCTTCCGAAAGACACTGTAATTCTAACAGCAGGCTGTGCCAAATACCGCTATAATAAACTGGATCTTGGCGACATCGGAGGAATCCCGAGAGTTATCGATGCCGGACAGTGCAATGATTCTTACTCGCTTGTGGTAATAGCCCAGAAGCTTGCTGAAGCCATCGGCCTCAAGGACATAAATGAACTGCCTGTCTCTTACAACATCGCTTGGTACGAGCAGAAAGCCGTACTTGTCCTGCTCGCCCTTTTGAGCCTTGGCGTAAAGAATATCACCCTCGGCCCTACACTTCCGGCTTTTGTCTCTCCAAATGTGCTCAAGGTGCTGGTTGATAACTTCAATATCAGACCCAACACAACGGTAGAAGAAGACATGAAAGTCCTGATGGGACAGAAGTGATTTTAAGTTAAAGACAAAAATTAAATCTGGAGAAAAAAGCTCTCAATGGGATTTTCTGGCTTTTAATTCTCCAGCTTCCTTTTTCTTGAATTCTGGCTTCAGGCATCAGGTCTCTCCAGTTTTTCCAGTATATCTGGATACTCTTTTTGTTTCATTTCAGTTTGTTCTTCAAGCCGTTTTTCAGGAGCCTTCGAATGCTCCACATATTCTATCACTGACCCGTCAGGATGTTTTACAGTCATATTCCTGCCGGTCGGAACTTTCGCAGGTCCCCGGATGATTTCTGCTCCTTTTTCTTCCAGAAAAGCCCTGTACTCATCGAGAGAATCAACAAGAAATGTAGCCTGCGTGTTTCTGAAAGGCTTCAGGGCTTCTTCAGAGCCGGCTATGAGTAAAATATTACTTATCTGAGCCAGTTCCACACCGATTTGAGGAATTTCAAAACGCATGGCTGCGTGTGTACCTGAGAGTTCTTCGTAGAGTTCGAGGGCTTGATCGAGGTCGGGAACGTAGAGGCGGGAGAGGGTTTGAAGGATTTTCATTTTCTTGCACCTGGGCCAATATACAAAAAACTTGACTTCAAATTTACAGCAAATTAGGCACACTGCCAACAAATTGAATCTTAATTATTATATAAATTGAAGGCAATAAATAGAATTGGGATTTACTCAATTGGGCTGGGAACTTAAAGCTGAAAACATCTTATTTTTTAATCTTGCTGGTTTTGGCGAGAATGTATATTATTTGATTCCACTCCTCATATGCGTAAGCCCTGATTAGAATTTCAAAAAGGGAATTTTGAATTATAGATAAAGAGCATCTTTTCATAAGAGGTGGAAAATGAATTCTATTGATCCAGTTATTCGGTGGGGATGGCTGAAGTTCATGTACCTTTATACAATTATTGGTGCTGGTCTTCTTGGACTGGGAGTGGTTATAGCTCCCGAATCCATAATAACCATGATGGGATGGCCTTTGCAGGACCCAGTTATTTTTGGAGTTTTCGGCAGTGTTTTTGTTGCTTTCGGTCTCGTATCCTTGTTTGGCTTGAGGTCTCCCCTCAAGTTTGTTCCAGTCCTGCTTTTACAGTTATCTTATAAGATAATCTGGTTTGCAGGGGTTGCCCTGCCTCTTATATTGAAAGGGCAGTTCCCAGCACATGGATATGTTTTCGCTGTGATATTCCTCAGCTATATTATAGGAGACTTCATAGCCATACCCTTCGGCTACTTATTCGGGAAGGGTGAAGCTGGAAAAAATGTAGCTACTACTTAAAGATATCAATGTTGTAGAGATCTTTATAATCCAGAGTTTTCAAAAATCTTTGTCCTGGAGCTTAAACCGGACCTGAAAAGATCCGGATCCAGATATTTTCAATATTTTTGGGGCGGGAAAGCAAAAATGATTAGAAAAGAATTAGATTCTCTTAAAAGGTTCCTGCCCGGAAAATTTCGTTTTTTTAAATACTCACAGCTCAGACTATCTCTGCTACCTTCTTTTTCGAAGCTTTAAACGCTTCCTTTGCCCCTGACTCAGTAAGCCCGGCTCCCATTGCGATTTTCAGAGCGGTCTCATCGGTTATCAGGTTCTCAGGTGCATGGGTATCGGTATTCACAACAAGCGTTGCTCCGAATTCGAGGGCGAGCCTTGCAACGTGCCCGTTAGTCCTGTTGTGCCCGTTCCTGGAAGTGATTTCAAGTAATACATTATTCTCTACAGCAGTCCGGACATCTTCCTCAGAGATCAAACCCGGGTGAGCCAGAATGTCAACATACTCACAGGCAGCAGACGCTGCATTTGTGCCGGGGGCGACAGGCTCGGTGATAGTTTCCCCATGCACGACCACGATTTCTGCGCCCAGCTCTTTTGCCTTCTTTGCC
The DNA here is from genome assembly GCF_035390745.1 of Methanosarcina sp. Lineage (GTDB taxonomy): Archaea > Halobacteriota > Methanosarcinia > Methanosarcinales > Methanosarcinaceae > Methanosarcina. Next base: position 46,822 of record NZ_DAOOUJ010000006.1, read on the forward strand.
ATGGGAGCAATTTTTCTTGGAGGGACGTGCGTCAGCTCAACTCCGGTCAGGACGCGAATATCCCATTCTTTTTCAAGGTATTTTGCTTTCTTTGCGGCATCAAGAAGCTGTTCGAGATTTGTATAGTCTGCGTGGTCGGTAAGTGCGATAGCCTCGTAGCCGTGGATCACGGCACGCCGGACGAGTTCACTGGGGAGCAGTTCCCCGTCGCTGAAAATAGTGTGAGTATGAAGGTCAATCAACTGGGATCACCGTGTTTTAAACTCGTTTTATTTTTACACCTTATTCTTTTCACTCTGAGGTATGCTTAATTATGTTGAGTTATGCTTAATTATGCTGAATTATACAAATCATTTTATTAACTCACTTTATTAACATAACTTCATGATAAAATTAATCCGAGCTCTCGAACTTTTCAGGATTTTCAGATTTTCCAAGCCTTTCTTCAACATCTGCAAAAGCAAAGTTCGGTTTGACATCCGTTATTTTGATCTGGACCTTTTCTCCGACTTCAACTTCCTTTACGAAGACCACAAAGCCTTCAATGAGAACAGCTCCGTCTCCGCTTGAGCCGAGCTTTTCTATATCCACAACGAATTTGTCTCCTTTCCTCAGGGGAGCCGTGAGGAACTTCTTTCCGATGATGTAGATCTCCGCACTCTGCGACCTGGAAGCTTTCGGGGAATAAGCCATGGTGCGGACAAAGTTTTCCCTGACTTTGTCAAGGTAATCGTTGAACATGTCTCCCTGAAAGACCTTGACCACAAAATTTCCTTTTGGCTTGAGAATCTTCTTTGCGCACTCAAGTGCCGAGGTTGAAAGCTCAATTGACCGTGCGTGGTCATAGGACCAGTTTCCTGAAAGGTTGGGGGCTGCATCACAGAGAACCACATCTGCTCCTTTTTCCCCCACGATTTTGATGATTTTCTTTATCGTGGAATCCGCATTAATGTCTCCCTGAATGGTCTCGACTCCTTCAATAGGGTCGATCCTCTGCAGATCGACACCAAGGATCTTTCCTCCTGAAAGCTGTTTTGCGACCTGAAGCCATCCGCCGGGAGCCGCACCCAGGTCCACAACCGAGTCTCCCCGCTTGATAACCTTATGCTTCTCATTGATCTGTTTTAGCTTGAAGGAAGCCCTGGACCGGTACCCTTCCTCTTTTGCCTGATGATAATAATAATCTCTTCTATCTCTTGCCATTGCTTACCTTCCCTGCACTTAAAGCTCATATAGCTTGCGCAGAAGTCATATCCGGAGTTCACTAATCTTTTGTCAGATAGCCCTGAATCTTTATACTCCAACACCAGCGTTCTTATTCTTGCTTTCCTTACTTTTACTTTCGCCTGCATTGAAAAGAATTGCGGAGCATATTAGCACAATTACAGCAGCCCAAACTGCTTTAGCTCCGATAAACGATGTAAGCAGCCCTCCAATAATTGCTCCTGCAAGGAACGAGAGGTTAATCGTAGAGAATCGGACGGCTCTCAGAGACGATTCCCGGTCTTTTTTTGCGAAAGCAAGATAAGCGTCCTGTGTAGCCGAGCGTAAATTTCCAGTAATCATTGTTGTGTTATATGCAGAGCCAACCAGTTTGCGAAATGAAGATATCTGAACCGAAGAGACGAAAGAGACTGCAACAGTTACAATGATATCCGGGCTTGTATAGGGTATGAAGCCTATGATAAAAAGGACTGCAATTTCAAGAATTAGGACTGCCCTTTCTGCATCCGGCACAAACAGGCGCATTGAAGGTTTTTTAATGATCTCGGCAACCACCACTCCGAGAATGAATGCCAGAATAGGAACTGCGTGAAGAACTGCCTTCCCCCATTCTCCTGTTGCAGCTTCTATGCCCATGAGAACGACGTTTCCGGTCTGTGCATTGGCAAAAACACCGCCTCTCCCTATGAATGTATAAGCATCAAGGAATCCTCCCACCAGTGCAAGAAGTATTCCAAGCTCCACAGATTCAGAAGTAAAATTGTTCAAACGTATTTTTCGTTCATTTTTTAGCATTTTGTACCTTTATCACCCAGAATTCGAAAGCCCTATTTAATAGTAACGAGCATGCCCAATAAGTATATATTCTCAATATATAAAAATGAGAAGATATATTTAAAGATTACTTTTCAATGTAGAAAGTTCTATTCCGGAATTATTGCAGCCGATTAATTTTTGCGTAGCTATAACTGTTTTTGGGCAAAAAAATGCTTCACAGCAAATATCTTCTGGAGCTTAAAACAGTTCTTATAATCTCCTCGCCACCCGTTTTTTCTACCTTAATATCAGCCGCTTTTTCAATAATCTCAGGGCTCAGAGGAAGGCGCTTCTCAGCTTCCCTTATAAGCGGGGTATCTCCGTTCAGAATAACGCAGTCAACAGGCGAATTTTCTTCGAGCACCCTGTCCAGAGCTTCAAAAACTTTGTCCATATGATGTGCAATATCTTCTTCCCTGAGGCGTTCGAAACGGCGCTGGGAGAAGCCTCCCTTGCTGTGTTTTTCTTTTACGCTGCTTTTGATAAACTCTTCCGTATCAAAGACGCGGGCATCAGGAGCAAAGCCTATAAAAGACTCGCCTGCATGCAGGACAAGAACGAGCAGGCGGCAGGAGGAATTAAGGATTTCTTCAAGCGGGGCGGTCTCAAAGTTATTCTGGAGATACCAGGCAGCGGAGGCGACAGGGAAAGGAGGGACTAATGCTTCGGAAATCATGCGGTGAAGGTCGTAAAAAAATACCATGCCTGTTTCGGTGTCAAGCCTGTCAAGGAGGGAGCGAGTCTCTTCTTCGACCATCTCAAGGTTTTTTTCGGGAAGTACATCTGAAAGGCGAGTTCCGGAGGGGAGATATACAGTTAACAGGTCCTCGGAAGGGGAGTGGAAGGAATTGAGTCTGGAAAGGTAAGCCTGAACAGCAGCAGGGCTCAGGTTTTCAATTCCGCGAAACTCGAGCCGGTTCTGGGATTCAGTCCGAAGTGATTCAAGTTCATGCGAAAGGGTCTGCATCCGAACAAGCTCCTGATTTAAACGGGCTTCAGCTTCCTGCCTGTCCGAAACTGCCTGCCTTGCAAGGGCTTCCTTCTTTTCAAGCTGGTTTTTTGCACCCTGAAGAGCAAGTTCAAGCTCAGCTATCCTTGAGGAAAGCCTGTCAACTTCAGTTTCCAGCCTGCCTTTTCCGGAGATTTTCCCAAAAATGGTGCCAAGACCTTTTTTTTCATCTGCCGTAACTTCTGTTTTTGAAGCCTTTTTGTCGGTCATCTGCCTACCGCCTTTCTCATAATAGATCATAAAATCAATATGTATTTCCTGAAATCAATACCCAATACAATGCAGAAATCTCCAGTAAGTAACCTGACTGTATAATATAGCAATACCTTATTTAACTGTACTAATTATAAATGGCGACATAAGCCAGTTAGAGACAAATGAAGACAATATTATGAATATAATATTGTTATTGCATCATCTACGATACGTGACAACCACAAAACTTCCAATTGTATATGATACTGGAAGACACGGTCCTGCTGGACTTAATAATAAAATATACTCTCTATCAGATTTAAGCGCCCCTTATATTTCGAAAGTTTTAAGAATATTATATTTAATGTCACTGTGATTTTTCAGGATTTTTTCAGAAAAGTGAGCTCATTTACATAATTAATTCTTATCGATTACTTCGGTGCCTGAATGAAAAAACCATTGAAAGAGTCTCAAAATAAAAAGGATCAAATGAATCCTGACCAGCAAATCCCTGTCCGGAATAAGGCTGAAAAAATTCATCCTACTCTCTGGATCCAGGGGCACAGGAGTTCCTCTCTTGCCGGAAAAACCATCGTCCTTGGCGTTACCGGAAGTATTGGAGCTGTCAGGGTAGTTGAACTTGCAAGGGAACTGATTCGAAACGGGGCAGAAGTCCATGCGGTCATGACTGAAGCTGCAAAGCATATCCTGCACCCTGACGCCCTGCATTATGCCACAGGAAACCCTGTAATTACCGAACTCGGGGGCAGGGTGGAGCACGTGGAATTCTGCGGGTTCAAAGGCAGGGCAGACCTCCTTCTTATAGCGCCGGCAACAGCGAATACCATAGGAAAAATAGCGTGCGGGATAGACGATACCACAGTTACCTCTTTTGCAACAACAGCTCTTGGTTCAGATCTTCCTGTTATGCTTGTCCCTGCAATGCACGAGTCCATGTACAGACACCCTGCTGTAGTTGAAAATGTGGCTAAGCTGAAGATCTGGGGGATTTCCATGGTGGGTCCCAGGTTTGAAGAGGGCGTTGCAAAAATTGCCTCAAACGAAGAAATAGTGCTCGAAGTAGAGCGGGCTCTTGGAGACCGGAGCCTGGAGAACCGGAAGATAATAATCACAGGCGGTTCAACTGCTGAAAGCCTTGACCCTATCCGGATCCTTACAAACCGGGCTTCAGGGAAGACAGGCAGGGAACTTGCCCTTGAAGCTTACCGCAGGGGGGCTGATGTAACCCTTGTGCACAGGGACAGGCTCGGGTTTGCAGGGATCAGGGAGATTTTTGCCGAAAGTGCTGCGGAAATGACTGAAGCTGTGCTTTCTGAACTGGAAACGGGGTATGATGTCCTTATAAGCTCTGCAGCAATCGCAGACTATACAGCCGAACCTTCTCCTGAGAAAATAAAATCAGGGGGAGAGTTTGTGCTGAAACTGAAACCCACCCGGAAATTGATAAAGGAATGCAGGGAAAAACACCCTGAACTTGTGATAATAGGTTTTAAAGCCGAAACAGGCACAGGTCGAGAAGAACTCCTTAAAAGGGCTGCTGCAACCCTTGAAGGAACAAAACTCGATATGATTGCAGCAAACGATGTAGGAAAAGGCGGAATGGGTACTGAAGAAAATGAACTTTACCTGCTGAGGCGGGGAAAAGCCGAACCCTGGCACGTAAGCGGGAACAAGCGGAAACTTGCAGCCAGCATCCTTGAAGAGGTAGCCGGGATTTTAAATTCACAACAGAAATTTTACAGGACAAAAATTGACCTTGAAAAAATAGCTTAAGGAATAAAAAAGGCGTTTTCTATGTATACATACGAGAGTGAAGGGGCAGACTTTTTCGCAAAAGCATATGCTCCAGGGCATATAACAGGTTTTTTTCAGATCCATGAGCATAACGACCCTCACCAGAAAGGATCTACCGGCTGCGGAATCGTTCTTAACGGAGGAGTCACGACCGAGGTAAAGGTCGGGAAATCCGTGGAAAATACCGAGATTTTCCTCAATGGAAAAAAAGTTGAAGGCAAAACCACCCGCACGGTTGTGGAGATGATGACCGATAAGCCTGTAAGGGTGAAGAGCTGGGCGGAAATCCCTGTTGGGTGCGGGTTTGGAGCGTCCGGGGCAGGAGCTCTCGGGACAGCTTATGCCCTGAACAGGGCTCTATCCTTAAACAGGACCGTAAAAAACCTGACCGAATACGCTCACGTAGCTGAAGTTGTTAACCGCAGCGGGCTTGGAGATGTCGCTGCCCAGTCAAGCGGCGGAGTGGTGATAAGGCTGCATCCCGGAGGGCCTGAATTCGGAAATATAGACAGGATTCCCGCTCCTGAAGCAAGGGTTTTCTGTATCGTACTCGGTGAGATTTCTACGGACTCTGTCCTGGCAGATGAAGCTGCAGCAGGAAGGATTAACGCCGCAGGAAAAGCTGCTATGCTTGAACTGCTTAAAAAGCCAACTCTTGAGAACTTTATGTATCAGGCAAAAGACTTTGCCAGCAAGACAGGCCTTATGAGCAGTACTGCACGGGATGTTATTGAGGCTGCAAATGCAAGTGGAGGTATGGCTTCCCAGGCAATGCTTGGAGATACAGTCTTTGCAATTGCCCCCCACAATCAGGAATTTGCTCTTTACGAAGCACTTCAGGATTTCGGGCAGGTTCTGGAATACGGGATCAGTACCTGTGTACCCCGATTACTTTATGACTGAGCCTTATTCTGGCTCTGTTTCCAGATTCCTCGTTTCCGGGCAGAATATTTCATAACTATATCTGAAGAAATATACTGTGAATAAAGAAATATATTGAGAACGTGGGAAATTCAGCTAGAAAGAAAAACTGGTTTTTGCAAATAGAGAGTTTGAATGATTAAATTCGGGAAAAAAACGTCGTATACTACTTTGTTAATTAAAAATGAGTGACTAAAGGCTCTCTGTGGAAGAAAGCACCCACAACTTAAATACTATTGAAATAAAAAAATACTGAACCGCATAAATTGCCCGCAGATCAGGGCAGAGTCCTTAAAGTTTCAAACGAAAAGAAAAAAAGTAAATTGACAAGCATAAAGGTAAGCGACCTATATGACAGATATACCGCAAGACCACCCGAGGTACGAATCCCTGCTCGCCCGTGAAAAGGTTGCAGCCGGGGTAAAAATGGGAATTACAAGTATCCAGGGACTTATCGCCCAGGGGAGAGGAGAGAGCTTTGATTATCTTATAGGCGAAAGAAGCACAGAATCTGCCCTGTATGCAGAGAGAGCTGCAGTTGCTGCACTTCTCCTCGCTGAGAACCCTGTTATTTCAGTAAACGGCAACGTTGCAGCTCTGGCTCCTGATAAAGTTGTCTCGCTGGCAGACATTACCGGAGCCAAAATTGAAGTAAACCTTTTCCACAGGACTGACACCCGGGTACACCTTATAATAGAACATCTGAAAGCAAACGGAGCTTCCGAAGTGCTTGGAAAGAACCCGGACGCAAGCCTTGAGCTCTCCCACGACAGAAGGCTTGTGAGCAGCAAAGGGATCTATACTGCAGATGTTGTGCTCGTTCCCCTTGAGGACGGGGACCGCTGCGAGAAACTTGTACAGATGGGAAAGACTGTCATAACAATCGACCTGAACCCTCTCTCACGGACTTCCAGAACCGCCACAATATCAATCGTTGACAACCTTACGCGAGCTCTGGAAAACATGACAAAATTCGCGCGGGAAATGAAAAAGGAAAGGAAAGATGAACTTGTGAAATTGATAACCACTTACGATAATAAAAGGACTCTTTCCGAAGCGATTTCCGAAATTCAGGAACACCTTAAAAACATGGTTGCAGAAATGGAATACTGAAATCTGGATATTGCCTGAAGCAGGATATTTATGGACCTGATTGAAAAAACAAGGGAATTTGCGGCTACTTTTCATGAAGGGGAGCCCAGTTCCCATGATATGTCTCACATAAACCGCGTAGAAGCCCTCTGCATGGAGATTCAGAAAGAAGAAGGAGGAGATCTTCTTATTCTCAGGCTCGCAGCTCTCCTGCATGATGTGGGGGTTATCAAAGAACACGAAGAGGGAGGAGACCATGCCCTCTACAGTGCCGAGATAGCCGCCGAGTTCCTGAGCAGGGCAGGCCTTGAGAAAAAAATTATTGAAGCTGTAACGTACTGCATCCTGACCCACAGGTTCAGCGGGGGAAAAAGCCCGGAAACGATAGAAGCCAGGATCCTTCAGGATGCAGACAGGCTTGATGCCCTGGGAGCGATTGGCATTTTCAGGTCTATCCTGTCAATGGGGGCTCTCAGGATGCTGAAGCACACAACAGGGCTTGATAAAGGAAGCTCAAAAAAGACTGTCTACATAGACGATCCTGTAGAGGGTTTTAACGAATACATGCGCTATAAACCTTTTACAATTCCCGAAAGGTTGAATACCGATACGGCAAAGAGGATTGCAGGAGAAAGGCTGAAGATAATGCACCTCTACCTTGAGGCTCTTAACCTTGAAAACGAAAACGGCAAGCTGAAACCCTGAACTATAATTTACTTTTTAGAAATCGGGGGCAGGGGTTTGAAGCAAAACTCTGGGGAGAAAATCGACACTTCAAATACGGTTTTTTAAAATAATAAGTGTTTCCCCACTTTATCAGATTGTTTCAAAGTTTTAGATTATCCGGTCAGGCAAAAATGCTTTATAAAGATTCTGCATTTTATAATAAAGATTCCTGGCTTTATAATAATCACAGGGAAATTTTCAGGACAACTTTTTTAGGATAACCTCGTAAACTCGTGTTCATTATCTGATAAGTTAAGTTCAATAAAGGGCAGTTCAATAAAGGGCAGTCCAGTGAAGTTCAGTTCAATAGGAGTTGCAGTTCAAACCTGATGGATATGATCATATGGCTGACATAATAATAAAAAATGCTTATGTTTTAACAATGGACCCTGATGCTGGAGACCTGAAAAATGGGACCGTTGTTATTGAAGATGGAAAAATCACGGAAATAGGAGAGAAAACAAAAGAACATGCTGAAACCGTGATTGATGCAAAAGGCTCGGTAGTAATGCCAGGGCTTGTAAATACGCATACGCATGCGGCAATGACTCTCTTCCGGGGTTATGCCGATGACCTTCAGCTTGCAGAATGGCTTGAGAAACATATCTGGCCTGCCGAAGCCCAGCTTAGAGCAGAAGATGTTTACAGAGGAAGCCTGCTTGCCTGCCTTGAAATGATCAGATCCGGAACAACATCATTTGCAGACATGTATTTCTTTATGGACGAGACTGCAAAAGCTGTTGAAGCATCAGGGATCAGAGCTTCACTTTCCCACGGCCTCATCGAGCTCTGGAACAAAGAAAAAGGGGAAACCGACCTTAAAGAAGGAAAGCGCTTTGTCAGAGCCTGGCAGGGAGCAGCAGACGGCAGGATAAAGACAATGTACGGACCTCATGCCCCGAATACCTGCTCGGATGAGTATCTTGAAAAAGTGAAAGAAGAAGCCAGAAAGGACGGAGCAGGCATCCACATCCATGTCCTTGAGACTGAAGCTGAACTGCTGGCAATGAAAGAAAGGTACGGGAAATGTTCGGTGCACATGCTTGATGATATAGGGTTTTTTGGGCCTGACGTGCTTGCTGCCCACTGTGTATGGCTTTCTGACGGCGATATAGAAGTTTTGAGGGAAAAGGGGGTAAATGTCTCCCATAATCCAATAAGCAATATGAAACTGGCTTCAGGAACTGCCCCTATCTACAAAATGCTGGAAAGAGGGGTGAATGTCAGCCTCGGGACTGACGGCTGCGCCTCAAACAACAACCTTGACCTGTTTGAAGAAATGAAAACTGCTGCTCTTCTGCACAAACTGAGCACAGGAAATCCTACTGCCCTTCCGGCCCGCCAGGTACTGAAGATGGCAACCGTTAATGGAGCAAAGGCTCTTGGGACGGAAAGCGGCATGTTAAAGGCAGGAATGAAGGCAGACCTGATTATAGTTGACATGAAAAAACCGCATCTTACCCCCTGCTTTGATGTTCCTTCCCATCTGGTGTACTCTGCAGGAGGAAGCGATGTCCGGACAACAATCGTGGACGGAAAAGTCCTTATGGACGACTACAGGGTTCTCGTGATGGACGAACAGAAAGTTATAGAAGAAGCTCAAAAAGCCGCAGAAGAGCTTGCGGCAAGGGTGAATGCCTGAAATCTTCTGTCCTGGTACTATTAAGCTATAATATTTTAAAAGCTATAATATTTTAAAGCATACTGGCACGATATAAAGGAAAATAAATACTATAGGCCCAGTGTATACAGAGTTATTTTATTTCATCTGTATTTCGGGCAGCAATTTAGAGTTTCAAAATTATCCAGCTTGAAAATTTAACCGCCTATCTAATAAATGACGGGATCACCATGACCGAAAAAGAACTCATAGAATCCGGAAACATGAAAATGGAATGGGCAAGAAATCACATGCCTGTGCTTGCGATCATCAGAGAAAAATTTGAAAAAGAAAAACCCCTTAAAGGGCTTAAAGTAGGAATGGCACTGCACGTGGAAGCAAAAACCGCAGTCCTTGTCGAGACCCTCGCTGCCGGCGGCGCACAGGTTGCAATTTCAGGCTGCAACCCTCTGAGCACTCAGGATGATGTGGCAGCTGCTCTCGATACCAGGAAGAATATAAGCTGTTTTGCAAAATACGGGTGCTGTACGAGCGAGTATTATGAAGCAATAGATAAAGTTCTTGATATTGAACCTGACATCACAATCGATGACGGAGCAGACCTGATTTTCAAGCTTCACAAAGAAAGGCAGGAAATGCTTCCGAAAATCCTGGGGGGCTGTGAGGAGACCACCACAGGTGTGCACAGGCTTCACGCGATGGAAAAAGACGGCGCACTCAAGATGCCGGTAATAGCCGTAAACGATGCCATGACCAAGTACCTTTTTGACAACCGTTACGGGACAGGCCAGTCAGCCTGGGACGGAATCAATCGGACCACCAACCTTCTTGTGGCAGGCAAAAACGTTGTTGTTGCAGGCTACGGCTGGTGCGGGCGCGGGGTTGCAATGCGGGCTGCAGGCCTTGGGGCAAGCGTAATCGTTACCGAGGTAGACCCAATAAGAGCCCTTGAAGCCAGAATGGACGGTCACAGGGTTATGAAAATGGCAGAAGCTGCAAAAATAGGAGACATCTTTGTAACTGCAACAGGAAACAGAGATATCCTTACAGCCGACCACTTTAAGGTTATGAAGGACGGGGCAATTCTTGCAAACTCAGGTCACTTCAATGTGGAAATAGACATGGAAGCCCTTGATTCTCTTGCAAAATCCACCCGGACTGTCAGGCACAATATCAAAGAATACGATATAGGCAACAGACGCATTAATGTGATAGCGGAAGGCAGGCTCGTAAACCTTGCTGCAGGCGACGGTCACCCTGCTGAGGTCATGGATATGAGTTTTGCAAACCAGGCTCTCTGCGTGCGTTACATTGCAGAAAACAAGCTTCTGAACGGAGTCCACGGGGTCCCGAGAGAACTTGACACCTATGTGGCAAGGCTGAAGCTTGAGTCTATGGGCATAAGCACAGACGAGCTCACTTCCAAACAGGAGTGCTACATGAGCGGATGGGAGTGCGGAACGTAATTCAGAGACGAAGCAAAAGAAAGTGCTCTAAGCAAATATAAACTCCAGATATATTGGAAATTCCAGATATACTGGGTGCGGTAAATATGACCATGTTTCCATTTATGGAAAAGTGAAAATATTTACCCACTTAAATTACAAAATAAGATCAAAAAATAATTAGTTACTAATACATATAATTTCATTTTTACAAGCTGGGAATTCTTATTAAGAAAACAGTTAAACCGGAAATTCGTATTGGGAGAACGTTTACAATTCTGTTTTCATTCATAAAATATCCAGATCGCAGATAAATCACTTTATTTTTTTAAGAAGTCTAAACTTCTTTTAACAAAGAGGATTCTCCCAAAAACATAAGCTGAGAGCCTTGTACGGCAACCGATTCATGTAAAACGATAGTCTGGGAATAAGCCCGGAGAAGGGGTTGGGATGAAAGGACAACTGAGGAAGTCTGGTATTGACATTATAGGGGATATCTCCTGGGGGACACATTTCTGCCAGTTTTACCAGACAAAAGAAGATTTGAAAGACATACTTGTACCTTACTTCAAAGCAGGGCTGGAAAATAATGAATTTTGCATCTGGGTCACATCAGAACCTCTGGGCGAAGAAGAGGCAAAAGAAGCCCTTAAAAAGGCTGTTCCCGGCATTGATGCTTATCTGGAGAAAGGGCAAATTGAAATTATTCCATATACCCACTGGTATGTGAACGAGGGCGTATTCGATTCCAGGAGGTCTTTAAACGGCTGGATTGAAAAGCTCAATAATGCCCTGAAAACTGGTTTTGACGGTTTAAGGTTGAGCGGAAACACTTCCTGGATGGAAAAAAGAGATTGGGACGACTTTGTAGATTATGAAGACGAGGTAGACAGAATCCTTGGAAATTACCGGATGATAGCTCTCTGTACCTATTCTCTCGACAGGTGCAGTTCAACCGGGATAATAGATGTGATGGTCAACCATCAATTTGCTTTGATTAAAAAGAAAGGAGAATGGCAGAAGATAGAAAGTTCCAGGAGCAAAAAAGCAGAGGAGATTGCTGTTCAGGCAACGAGGAACTGGGAATATACTTTTGATGCTATTCCGGATCTGGTCGCCATACTCGATGACCAGTATAGAATCGTCCGGGCAAATAGAGCCATGGCATCAAAACTGAATGTGGCACCGGAAGAGTGTGCAGGCCTGATCTGCTATAAAGCTGTTCATGGGACAGACGAACCTCCTTCTTTTTGCCCGCACAGGCAGCTGCTTAAGGACGGTCTCGAACATACCGCAGAAGTCTATGAGGACTGCTTTGGAGGCTATTTTTTAGTAAGCGTCTCACCGCTTCACGACTCTGAAGGAAAACTCATCGGGAGCGTTCATGTTGCCCGTGATATCAACGAACGCAAGCAGGCTGAGGATGCACTTCGTCAGAGTGAGCAGCACGCCAGGTTAAAGCTGGAGAAAATTCTCTCACCTGTCAGCAGTCCGGATACCTTTGAGCTTGCGGAGATTGTTGATATTCCGGTTATTCAGTCTCTCATAAACGATTTTTATAAGCTTACTAATGTTCCCATAGGTTTGAACGATCTCAAAGGCAATGTTCTGGCATGTGTCGGATGGCAGGAGATCTGCACGAGATTCCACAGGGTTCACCCTGAAACCTGCAGGTACTGCAGAGAAAGCGACATGGAGCTGTCTATGGGCATTTCTCCGGGAGAGTATAAGCTTTACAGGTGCCGGAACAATATGTGGGATGTAACGACCCCTGTTATGGTTGCAGGCAAGCAGGTAGGCATCATTTTTTCAGGGCAGTTTTTTTTTGAGGATGAAATTCTGGACTATGAGTTTTTCCGTTCTCAGGCAAGAAAGTATGGTTTCAATGAGGACGAATACATATCAGCGCTTGAGAAAGTTCCGAGGCTGAGCAGAGAGACTGTTGATGCAGGGATGGCTTTTTTGATGGGTTTTGCCAATATACTCTCGCAGCTGAGCTATAGCAATATAAAGCTGGCTCAGTCTCTGGCAGAACGCGATGCCCTTGTGGAAGAGTTAAGGAAGAGCTATGAGCGTTTTCGCTCAGTTCTTGAGAATTCGCTCGACTCGGCATACCGAATGGATTTTCAGGATAACTGCTTTGATTATATGAGCCCGGTGATAGAGCAGATTACAGGCTTTTCTACAAGGGAAATAGATGCGATGACCAGCAGTGATCTTCTTTGCCGCATTCATCCGGAAGACCGTCCGCGTATCGTTATGGAAATTTCCAGGTCATTAGAAGAGGGTTTTGGGGCACATGAGTACCGCTTTAAATGCAAGGATGGAAAATACCGCTGGCTAGCTGACCACTTCTCGATCATTAAGGATAAAAGCGGCATTGTCCGCTTCAGGGCAGGTATCGTCCGCGATATCACTGAAAAAAAGCAGGTTGAAGAAACACTGGTAAGAAGTGAGAACAAATTCCGCACACTGGCTGAAAATTCTCCTGACCTGATTGCTCGTTTTGACAGACAAAAACGCCACATATATGTAAATCCTGCCAATGTAGAGCCTTATGGTTGTTCTCCAGAAGAAATCATTGGAAAAACCAATGGTGATCTGGGAATGGACCCTGAGCTGGTTAAACTATGGGAAGAGCACTATGAAAACGTTTTTACCACCGGAGTTCCTGAGGTGATGGAGTTCCATTATACGTCTCCTCAGGGAAAGAAATATTACTTTAATACACAGGTAGTACCTGAGTTTATTGACGGCGAGGTAGTCTCTGTTCTTGCTATTTCTCATGATATTACAGACATTAAAGAAGCAGAAGCTAAATTAAAAGACACACTCGATAATCTGGAAAACCTGGTTAAAGAGCGCACAGTAGAACTAGAAGAAGCTTATAAGCTATTGAAAGAAAGAGAAGAGAGCCTTGCTGAAGCTCAAAAAATGGCTCATATAGGGAGCTGGGAATGGGATATTGCGGCTGATAAAGCATACTGGTCTGAAGAGATGTACCGGATTTTTGGACGTGATCCTCAAAAATCAGCCCCATCTTTAGATGAATATTTAAGTTATATTCATCCCGACGACCTTGACTATTACTGTAAAGTCAATGATTATACAAGTAATGTACGTACTTCTGGACTTGATTTTAGAATTGTTTTAGCTAACGGGGAAGAACGTACACTCCATATAAAATCCGATTTTATTTATAATGATGAAAATGTCCCTGTTCGGGTAAAAGGAATAGTTGAGGATATAACTGAACGTAAAAAGGCTGAAAAAGCCCTTGTAAACCTTGAGATTGCCCGCAAAAAAGAAATTCATCACAGGATCAAGAATAACCTGCAGGTAATTTCTTCCTTACTCGACCTCCAGGCTGAAAAATTCCGGGGCAGAAAATACGTTGAGAATTCGGAAGTTCTGAACGCTTTTCGGGAAAGCCAGGACAGAGTAATATCGATTGCCCTGATTCATGAAGAGCTTCATGAAGGCAGGGGAAAAGATACATTGAATTTTTCACCATACCTCCAGAGACTTGTTGAGAATCTATTTCATACTTATACCCTTGGAAATGCCGATATCAGCTTAAATATCAATCTGGAAGAGGACACTTTCTTTGACATGGATACTGCCATTCCTCTGGGGCTGATCGTCAATGAGCTTGTATCTAACTCCCTCAAACACGCATTTCCCGATAGAAAAGGAGAAATTAAAATTAAACTTTACAGGGAATTGAACGGGGAATGTAACACAGGTGCAGGAAGCAAAAACGGAGATTGTACAGGCAGCAGCTTCATTTTGAAAGTTTCAGATAATGGAGCAGGTATTCCTGAAGGTCTTGATCTGGAAAATCCTGAAACTCTTGGTATGCAGTTGATAACTACCCTTGTAGACCAGCTGGACGGCGAACTTGAAATAAACAGGGATTCTGGAACGGAGTTCTGCATAAAATTTGCAGTAGAAGAAAAGTAAGAAGAATAGTAGAAGAAAAGTAAGAAGAATTCTTCTTTTGAGATATTCGTTTATTTGATATGGTCTGGACTATCTGAAAAAATAGGATTAATAAGCTGGAAATGACTAAAATAGCGAGGAGGAAAAGACATGTCCAGGAAAATCCTTATCTTGACAGGCGATTGCGCCGAGGATTATGAGGTTAAGGTACCTCAACAGTCGCTCCAGATGTTGGGATACCATGTGGATGTAACTGCACCCAACAAAAAAACTGGTGATATGCTGCAACTGGTTGTGCACGATTTTACCACGCTCGATACCTACATTGAGCTGACAGGGCATCGTATTCCTGTTGATATACCTGTTGCTGAAGTAAATTCGCATGATTATGCAGGTCTGGTCGTCCCGGGCGGCAGAGCTCCGGAATACATCCGCATGTATGATGAAACCATTAAACTCGTAAAGGATTTCTTTGAGGCTGAGTAACCTGTAGCAGTTATTTGCCACGGTCTGCAGCTTCTGGCGGCTGCCAGAGTTCTGGAAGGCTATCGGGTAACGTCATATCCCGCATGTGCTTCGGAATGCCGGTTAGCCGGTGCTGACTGGCAGCCGGAACCAGTGATAATTGACAAAAACCTGGTAACGGCTCAGGCATGGCCCAACCATCCCTCCTGGTTAAGGGCTTTCGTTGAACTGCTCGGCGCAAATATACGCATTTAAGATTTCCTTCGCAGGAATTTTTCCTTTTTTCCTTTACCGAGCTGCAATCAAGGTCTCGATGCGAACACGGAAAGATAAGGAGTCATAACTTTCAGTGAATATAGAAAGAGTTTAAAATTAGATAATTTAATATGACTAACTGATTAATATGACGAATCGATGCTTCATTTTTAGAGGCTACTATTTTAGAGGCTACTGTCGAGAACGCGGGAAGTTATCTAAAATCAGGGCAAAAATTTAAGTTCACCCTAAAATATGGAGGAATTATTCAGTTTTCAGCTTTACTTTTAAAAAAGTGAAAATTATCGTACATATATTTTACTGGAAAAATCAGAGAATTATATGCAGAAATTAAATACATACAAAATAAATTTATTGCAAAATTTAAAAGAAGTCGGGAAAAAAAGGAAACCCACCATAAGTTATAAATAGTATAGCTATAATTAGAGGGTTGCACCCGTGAAAGAGGTGCTCCCTGATGCAGCGGGGCAGCAGGGTTGCATGCTAAGAAATTAGCATTCAATGGTGCAAAATCTAGAGGTGGAGAAATAAACAAACTGGGCCCGTAGCTCAGTCAGGCAGAGCGACTGGCTTTTAACCAGTCGGCCTAGGGTTCAAATCCCTACGGGCCCGCCATGTTCTTTATTACAACTGGCGGAAAGGCCATCCGCTGTAGAAATCTGATCAAGTTTTTTGAATGCTTTATTTTTGGAGGAAAGGATTTGACAAAGTTCAGCCTGCTCGACCATGAGGCGGTCCCTAAGCATGAAATCATGTCTGAGGGCGAGTTAAAGTCTGTTTTAAGCAAATATTTTATTGAAAAGGAACAACTTCCGAAAATCAAAGTGCAGGATCCTGTTTGCAAAGAAATAGGAGCTGTTGTCGGAGATGTCGTGAAAATAACAAGAAAAAGTCAGACTGCAGGGGAGGCAGATTATTACAGACTTGTGATTGAGTAAGCGACGGGGAGTTGAAATCGCTTGCAAAATCATATTTTTTTCACTGAATATCTTTTTGAATCCCATGCACCATCATACGGAAAAGATTCAACGACTACATAAAGATCCAGATCTGAGGATCATCATTTATTGATTTTCATTTTACCAAAGCAAAGAGGGTGCTATCATCGCGTTAGAAAGCAGTATACTGTCGCAGGCCTATTTTACACGGGACAAGATAGTGCAGCATCATATAGACTCATTTAATAAGTTTATAGATTATGGGCTGCAAAAGATCATTGATGAACAGAGAATAATAGAAACCGACATTGAAGACACTTATCTCAAGCTCGGCAAGATCCGGGTAGAGCATCCAGTAGTAAAGGAGGCAGACGGAGCGATCGAAAAGCTTTACCCGAATGAAGCGAGGCTCAGAAACCTTTCGTACTCAGGTCCCCTCTACCTGGAAATGAGTGTTGTAAAAGACGGGATAGAGTCAGAGGCAATGGAAGCAAAGATCGGGCAGCTTCCTGTTATGGTTAAGTCCAAAATCTGCAACCTTCTCGGGCTGAGCGAGGCTGAGAAAGTCCGCTATGGAGAAGACCCTCTTGACCCGGGGGGATACTTCATTATCGGTGGTACTGAAAGGGTAGTTATGACCCTTGAAGACCTTGCCCCTAACAAAATCCTTGTTGAGTACGGAGAGCGTTACGGTGACGTGATAGAGGTCGCAAAGGTCTTTTCACAGAAAAGAGGATACAGGGCACTCGTAATTGTGGAAAGAGGAAGAAAGTCCCTGCTTGAGGTTTCTTTCCCATCAATATCCGGCAGAGTATATTTCATTACACTTATGAGGGCTCTCGGGATAGTAACTGACGAAGATATCGTAAACGCAGTTTCAAGCGATCCCGAAATTATCAAGTTCATGCTGGAAAACCTTGAAGAAGCCGAAGTAGAGACTCAGGAAGAAGCGATCGAAAAGATCGGGGCAAGGGTTGCTGCCGGGCAGGCTAAGGAATACCAGATAAAAAGAGCAAACTACGTAATTGACAGGTATCTTTTCCCCCATCTGGGAAATGACATTAGAGACCGGATCTCAAAAGCTCATTTCCTGGCAAGAATGGCTGAGTCCTGCTTTGAACTTGCACTTGGCAAGCGTACAGAAGACGACAAAGACCACTACGCAAACAAGAGGCTTAAACTCGCAGGCGACCTGATGGAAGACCTCTTCAGGGTATCCTTCAACAGGCTGGCAAGGGACATAAAGTACCAGCTCGAACGTGCAAACATGAGGAACAGGGAACTTAATGTTGCCACAATTGTAAGGGCAGACGTTTTAACTGACCGCCTGCAGCACCCTCTGGCAACAGGAAACTGGGTAGGAGGAAGAACAGGTGTTTCCCAGCTTCTTGACAGGAACGATTATATTTCTACTCTTTCTCACCTGCGCCGCGTGATTTCTCCGCTTTCCCGTGCTCAGCCTCACTTCGAAGCCCGTGACCTGCATGCAACCCAATGGGGACGCCTCTGTCCTTCCGAAACTCCAGAAGGTCCAAATTGTGGCCTTGTGAAAAACTTCGCCGAAATGGTTGAACTCTCCACGGGGATAGAAGAAACAGAGAACATTAAGAAAATACTCTACGACCTCAACGTTGAGAAAGTAGTTGTGAAAATGCCAGAAATCCCGGCAAGAATGAGAGAAATAGTACTCGATGAATTCGGGGAAGAAATTATTGAAGAGTTTGAAGAAACTCCGGAACCCGAAACCAAATACAAAGATGATGATTTCTACGATTATTCAGATATGGACGACTCTGGATCAATGTATGGTGACTGAGGGGTTGATGTCAGATGACTAAAGCAAAAGTATTCATAAACGGAGAGCTCGTCGGGACCCATGACAACCCTGCGGAACTCGTGGAAGAGCTCAGAAAAATGAGGCGGCAGGGGTTCATTTCAAGACAGGTCAATATAGCTCTTAATGACAGCACCAGGGAAGTAATTATAAACTCCGATATGGGCAGGGCAAGAAGACCTCTTCTGGTTGTGGAAAACGGCGTTCCCAAAGTAACCCCGGAGCAGGTGCAGAAACTGAAGAATAAGGAAATCAGTTTTGATGACCTGGTAAAAGAAGGCTGTGTAGAGTACCTGGATGCCGAAGAAGAAGAAAATGCATACATTGCTCTCTACGAGGCTGACATTACTGACAGGCATACCCATATGGAGCTTGATCCTGAACTTATGCTCGGCATCTGTACCGGAATGGTCCCTTACCCGGAACACAATGCATCTCCGCGTAATACCATGGGTGCAGCCATGATCAAGCAGTGTATCGGAGTCTCCACAGCAAACCAGAAGTTAAGACCCGATACCCGTGCCCACGTCCTGCACTATCCGCAGAGGGCAATGACAAGAACCCGAACCTGTGAGGCAATAGGTTTCGACGACAGACCTGCAGGCCAGAACTTCGTGGTCGCAATCCTGTCTTATGAAGGGTATAATATTGAAGACGCTCTGATTTTCAACAAGGGCTCAATTGAAAGAGGATTAGGGAGAAGCCACTTCCTCAGGACTTTTGAAGGTGAAGAAAGGAGATATCCCGGCGGGCAGGAAGACAAGTTCGAGATTCCTGACTCCGAATACCGCGGAGCCCGGAGCGCAGATGCATACGCAAACCTTGACATAGACGGGCTTGTAAACCCTGAAACCCCTGTCGGCCCGAATGATGTGCTTATAGGAAAGACCAGCCCTCCTAGATTCCTTGAAGAGCCTTCTGACTTCGGGATTGCAGTTGAACAGAGGAGAGAAAGCTCTGTTACAATGAGATCCAACGAAACAGGGATTGTGGACACAGTTATCCTTACAGAATCCATTAACGGAACACGCCTTGCCAAGGTAAAAGTAAGGGACGAAAGGATCCCGGACATAGGGGATAAGTTCGCTTCCAGACACGGGCAGAAGGGAGTTATCGGCTTAAAAGTCCCTATTGCTGATATGCCGTTTACGGAATCCGGCTTGACTCCTGACCTGATGATTAACCCGCACGCAATTCCATCACGTATGACTGTAGGGCACGTCCTGGAAATGATCGGCGGAAAAGTAGGTTCCATGGAAGGCAGAAGAATTAATGCAACAGCCTTCTCAGGAGAAAAAGAAGAAGACCTCAGAGAAGCCCTGAAAAAGCACGGCTTTGCCCACACAGGAAAAGAGGTTTTCTATGACGGGGCAACAGGCAGGATGATCCCTGCAGATGTCTTCGTTGGTGTAATCCTGTACCAGAAACTGCACCACATGGTTACCTCCAAGATGCATGCAAGGTCCCGCGGACCCGTACAGGTGCTCACCCGCCAGCCGACAGAAGGTCGTGCAAGGGAAGGTGGTCTCAGGTTCGGTGAAATGGAGCGTGATGTGCTGGTAGGGCACGGAGCTGCCATGTCCTTAAAAGAAAGATTGCTCGACGAGTCTGACAAAGTGGTGGAACTTGTCTGCTCGCACTGCGGAATGATTGCAACATACGACAAGCAGCGGAACATAGCTTTCTGTTCGGCATGCGGGGCTGACACGGACATATATCCTGTAGAGATGAGCTATGCGTTTAAGCTGTTACTTGACGAGATTAAGTCACTCGGAGTAGCTCCCAGGCTTAAACTCGAAGATGCTGTGTAACTGAGGTGGACATATGGCAAACGTACCTCCGATTCCTAAAAGAATTGCTTCTATCAAATTCGGTTTAATGTCCCCAAAAGAAATTCGTAAGATGAGTGCAACCCCTATTATCACGGCTGACACCTATGATGACGACGGATTTCCAATTGACATGGGACTCATGGACACAAAACTCGGGGTTATTGACCCCGGGCTTCGCTGCAAGACCTGTTCCGGCAGGGCAGGAGAGTGTCCCGGACACTTCGGGCACATTGAACTTGTTGCCCCTGTTGTCCACGTAGGTTTTAACAAGGTAATCAGAAAACTCCTCAGGGCAACCTGCAGGAAATGCAGCAGGCTCCTGCTGGATCCGGCTCAGAAACAGCAATTTCTGGATCAGCTCATTGCAATTGAAGAAATCGGGCACATGCCTGATGACCTGATTAATGAAGTGTATAAAGAAGCCAGCAAGGTAAAGAACTGCCCATACTGTAATGAAGAACAGCTCGAAATCAAATTCGAAAAGCCCAGTGAATACCTGGAAAACGGAGAGAAGCTGACCCCTACCGAGATAAGGGACCGCTTTGAAAATATCCCTGATGAGGACATCAGGGTTGTAGGGATGGACCCGAAGAACGCAAGGCCTGAATGGATGATCCTTACCGTCCTTCCAGTACCTCCTGTTACAGTGCGCCCTTCAATTACTCTTGAATCCGGGCAGCGCAGTGAAGACGACCTGACCCACAAGCTGGTAGACATTATCAGAATTAACCAGCGGTTCCAGGAAAACAGGGAAGCAGGAGCTCCTCAGCTTATCATTGAGGACCTCTGGGAGCTGCTTCAGTATCACGTTACTACATTCTTTGATAACTCAGTTTCAGGAATTCCGCCTGCAAGGCACAGATCAGGCAGACCTCTCAAGACCCTTTCTCAGCGTTTAAAAGGTAAAGAAGGAAGGTTCAGAGGAAGTCTGTCAGGTAAGCGTGTTAACTTCTCTGCCCGTACCGTCATCTCTCCTGACCCGAACCTCAGTATAAACGAAGTCGGCGTCCCTATGCCCATTGCAAAGACCCTGACAGTTCCTGTAGTTGTAACCCCAAGGAACATCGAACAGCTCAAGGTTTATGTGAGGAACGGCGAAGATATTCATCCCGGAGCAAATTATGTGTTCAGGGCTGATGGCAGGCGCATAAAAGTAACCAATATGAACAAGGATGACCTTGCCGATAAGCTGGAATTCGGCTGGACTGTGGAACGCCAGTTAAAAGACGGGGATACCGTGCTCTTCAACAGGCAGCCGTCTCTGCACAAGATGAGTATTATGGCACACTCTGTGAAAGTGCTGCCGAACAAAACTTTCAGGCTGAACCCTGCAGTCTGTCCTCCGTACAACGCTGACTTTGACGGTGACGAAATGAACATGCATGCCCTCCAGACTGAAGAGTCAAGGGCTGAGGCAAAGATCCTCATGCAGGTTCAGGAAAACATTCTCTCCCCGCGTTTCGGAGGTCCCATTATCGGCGGGATTCACGACCACATTTCAGGGCTTTTCCTGCTGACACGTTTTGAAAACAAAATTTCCCGTCATGATGCTTACGACCTCCTGAGAAAAAGCAGCGCACGCAGCCTGCCTGAACCTGCAGGGTACGATGAGAATGGAAAGCCATACTGGACAGGAAAACAGATTTTCAGCCAGATTCTTCCTGACGGTCTCAATACAGAGTTCACAGCCCAGGTCTGCTCACACTGTGACACCTGTAAGAAAGCAGAATGTCCCAACGATGCATATGTGGTAATAAAGAATGGACAACTCATTAAGGGCACGATAGACGAAGCGGCAATAGGGGCTTTCAAAGGAAAGATCCAGGACCGCATCATCAAGGAAATCGGTCCCGAAGCAGGGTCCCAGTTTATAGATGATATGACAAAACTGGCAATCAGGGCAATCATGCGCACGGGCCTGAGTTTCGGAATAGCTGATGAAGATATTCCAAAAGAAGCCAGAATCCAGATTAATGAGGTTCTCGCTGAAGCTGAAGATGCAGTACAGAACCTTATCAAGTCGTATATCAATAAAGAGCTCGATCCGCTCCCGGGAAGAACTCTCGACGAAACAATTGAAATGAGCATCATGCAGAAGCTGGGTAAAGCCAGAGACAAGACCGGAGGAATTGCAGACAGCCACATGGGTCTTGAAAATCCTGCAGTTATTATGGCCCGTTCAGGAGCAAGAGGTTCTATCCTTAACCTTACCCAGATGGCAGCCTGTGTCGGCCAGCAGGCAGTGCGTGGTGAGCGCATCCGCAGAGGGTACGCAGGCAGAACCCTGCCCCACTTCCTTGAAGGTGACCTGGGATCGGATGCCCATGGGTTCGTCAAGGCAAGCTACAAGAGCGGGCTTAACCCGACCGAGTATTTCTTCCACGCAATCGGTGGCAGAGAAGGTCTTGTGGACACTGCAGTCAGGACATCACAGTCAGGTTACCTGCAGAGAAGACTTGTCAATGCCCTTCAGGACCTTGAGGTTCAGTACGACCTTACAGTCAGGGACACCAGAGGTGTGCTTGTTCAGTTCAAGTACGGGGAAGATGGAATTAACCCGACAAAGAGTGATTTCAGCAAACCTGACACCATCCACAGGATTGTCCGTTCCGTGGTAAACAAGGAGGTGGCATGATGAGTATCAGCGAAGCCACAGTAGACAGCATGATTAAGGACCTCCCGCTTCCTTCTAACATTTTAAAAACACTGAGGGAA
Organism: Methanosarcina sp.; assembly: GCF_035390745.1. GTDB lineage: Archaea > Halobacteriota > Methanosarcinia > Methanosarcinales > Methanosarcinaceae > Methanosarcina. Next base: position 69,688 of record NZ_DAOOUJ010000006.1, read on the forward strand.
GATGTCCTCAAAGCCGGGGTAAGCAAAAAGGAAATGGAAGAGATTATAGAACGGGTAATGGACGAATATACTGCCTCATGCATTGAGCCCTGCGACGCTGCGGGTGTTGTTGCAGCTCAGTCAATAGGGGAACCGGGTACTCAGATGACGATGCGTACCTTCCACTACGCCGGTGTGGCTGAGATTAACGTTACTCTCGGTCTGCCCCGTCTTATTGAAATCGTGGATGCGAGGAAGATTCCGAGCACTCCTATGATGACAATTGCTCTTTCAAAAGAACATCCTGAAGACTATGCTTATGACAGGGAAAAGACAAGAGCCCTGGCATGGGAGATTGAAGCGACCAAAATCGACCATATAGCTGACGTTACAACTGACCTTTCCCAGATGAAGCTTATAATAGACCTGCACGAAAAGGCAATGGAAGGCAGGAATATTACCATAGACCAGGTAAAGGAGAAATTTAATGAAGAGCTGAATGTCCTGGTCAGCATTTCTCCCGATATAGACAACCAGATAGTTATTACTCCCGGAGAGCCCTCTTACAGGGAACTGCTCCAGCTTGCAAAGAGCATACACAATGTTACTCTCAAAGGCATAGAAGGTATCAAAAGAGTCGTGGTCCGAAAAGAGGGTGAAGAATATACTCTCTATACAGAAGGGTCAGCTCTGCGTGAAGTTCTCCAGTTCGAGGGTGTTGACAAGACCAGAACCAGTACAAACAACATTAATGAAATTTATGAAGTCCTGGGCATTGAGGCTGCGAGAAACGCCATTATTAAAGAAGCTACGGATACCCTGCGTGAACAGGGTCTTACCGTGGACATCAGGCATATCATGCTTGTGGCAGACCTCATGACCTCGGATGGGGAAGTAAAACAGATAGGCAGGCACGGAATTTCAGGTGAAAAGGCAAGTGTATTTGCCCGTGCAGCTTTCGAAGTTACTGTCAACCATCTGCTTGATGCAGGTATGCGCGGATATGTGGATGAACTGCAGGGTGTTACGGAAAACATCATTGTGGGCCAGCCGATCCGCATGGGTACGGGAGATGTCCATCTGATAAGCAGAAAAGCAGAGAGAATGTCGGAAGCAGCGTCACCGGAAATAAAGGCAGAGAAAGTGGCGGAAGCAGCACCTGATGTAACACCGGAAATCATAGCAGAAGAAGTTGAAGCCAAAGAAGAATAAATTCGGGAGTTAAAACTCCGGCATGACCTATAATTATTTAAATGTATAATCTGATACAGGACGAGTCCAGATCAGGTATACATTACCTTATTAGACTTCACCAAATCCTGCTGCAGAAACTTGAGTCCGCGAGGCTCATAACCAGAAAATTGATATAAGGCATCAGGTATTTAGAGTACCATATACTCACCGAGCTTGGAATCTTTATTCAGAAATAGATAGAGTAGAAGAGCTAATTTGAGACGAGAGTTGATGAAAATGAAGATCAATGTTGATAAATCCCTTATCAAGGCTGTGAAAACAGGAAAAGTAATTATCGGAGCCAACAGGACCGTTGATGCAGCAGCAAATGGCTCAGCAAAAATGGTTATCCTGGCATCAAACTGCCCAGAAGAAATTAAGAAGAAAGTTCAGGAAACAAATGTTCCGGTTCTTGAATACGAAGGTACAAGTGTAGAACTCGGACCTGTATGCGGAAAGCCTTTCACGATTGCAGCCATGGCAATCCTTGACGCGGGCGAATCGGATATACTGGCAGCTACAGCTTGATAAAAAGGAGTTGCAACGTCTTGGGTGAAATAAGACTTACTGCAGAAAGCATCCAGTACATTGCGTTGTTTGAAAACATGACGCGGGCCAAAATACTTGACTGTATTCCGGAAGAGGAAAGGCTCGTATATGTTGTAAAGCAGGGTGATATGGGGCTTGCAATAGGCAAAAACGGGGAGAATATAAACCGTGTTAAAAAAGCCCTTGACAAACCCATTGAGCTTGTGGAGTATTCAGAGGACCCTGTAACCTTTATTAAGAATGCTTTCGGGCCGGTATCTGTAAGTTCAGTGAACCTTACAAACAAAAATGGCAAGCGATTAGCTTATGTAGAGGTACCCAATAAAGAGAAGGGGCTTGCCATCGGTCGCAACGGAAAAAATATAGAGAAAGTAAAGATGCTTGCACGCCGTCATCACACTATTGAAGACGTGATCCTGCAGTGATATTCCTTAATTTACGTTGATCCATTAATCCGGCGTTGAAGGACAATTCTGGCATTTTATGCCAAATCAGGAAACTGTGATCAATTATTAACTGGAGAAATTACTATGGCTAAAGGAAAATATGCAGCTAATATACTCAAACAAGCCAGGAAGGATGCCCGCTGGAAAGATACATACTACGGCAGGCGTGTTCTTGGTCTGAACGTGAAAGCTGACCCTCTTGGTGGCGCACCGCAGGGTCGGGGTATAGTATTAGAGAAAGTGGGAGTTGAAGCCAAACAGCCGAACTCTGCAATCCGAAAATGCGTAAGAATCCAGCTCATTAAAAACGGGCGTCAGGTTACCGCTTTCTGTCCCGGAGACGGTGCAGTAAACTTCATTGATGAACACGATGAAGTTACCGTTGAGAGGATAGGAGGCCGCATGGGCGGTGCTATGGGTGACATTCCAGGCGTACGTTTCAAGGTAATTGCCGTAAACAACGTGTCCCTGAACCAGCTGGTCATCGGCAGATTGGAAAAGCCCAGGAGATGATTTATTTGTACAAGATTTTTGGGAAATGGGACCCTACGGAAGTCGAGGTCAAAGACCTTGGAATTAAGCGCTATGTCAGCCTTACACCTGTAATTGTTCCTCACAGCAGCGGGAAACATGCAAGGCAGCAGTTCAACAAATCCGAAATCTCGATTGTAGAGCGCCTCGCAAACAACCTCATGAGGACCGAAATCAACAGCGGAAAGAAGCAGGTGACTCTCCGCGCAGTTGAGGAAGCTTTTGACATTGTGAACAAGAAAACCAAGCAGAACCCCATCCAGGTTCTCGTGGACGCCATTGCAAATGCAGGACCCAGAGAAGAAGTGGTCAGGCTGAAGTACGGCGGAATCTCTGTTCCAAAAGCAGTTGACACTGCTCCTCAGAGGCGCGTTGACACTGCTCTGCGCTACATCAGCATGGGAACAAATGCTGCAGCCTTCAAATCCAAGCGCTCTGTTGCAGAATGTCTGGCAACTGAACTCATTGGAGCCGCAAACCGTGATACAAAATCCTTCTCCATTAACAGAAAGGATGCAAAGGAAAGAGTTGCAAAGGCAGCCCGTTAATCGTTATCCGGGCCTTTCCTGAATAAACATATAATCATTCATATTTCGCTTAAAAGGTATTAGCATGGGACGAAGAAAGAAAATGGTCGAGCGTGTGACAACGCTCATGAATGATCCAGAGAAGATCAGAAATATCGGAATCGTTGCACACATTGACCACGGTAAAACCACATTATCGGACAATCTGTTAGCAGGCGCAGGCATGATTTCCAAGGAACTTGCCGGCAGACAGCTGTTCATGGACTCCGATGAAGAGGAACAGGCAAGAGGTATTACAATTGATGCCTCCAACGTTTCCATGGTTCACACATTTGATAATGAAGACTACCTGATTAACCTTATCGACACCCCCGGACACGTTGACTTCGGTGGGGACGTTACCCGTGCCATGAGAGCAGTAGACGGTGCGGTAGTGGTAGTTGACGCAGTAGAAGGCACTATGCCCCAGACCGAGACTGTGCTGAGGCAGGCTCTCAGGGAACATGTAAGACCCGTGCTTTTCGTTAACAAGGTAGACAGGCTTATCAATGAGTTGCAGGTCGACGCTCAGGAAATGCAGGTCCGCCTCGGAAAAGTTATTGACCACGTGAACAAGCTCATCAAGAACATGAACCCTGAAAAGTTCAAGGCAGGCTGGAAAGTCGATGCAGCAGCCGGAACCGTAGCTTTTGGGTCAGCTCTTTACAACTGGGCAATCAGTGTTCCTATGATGAAGAAGACCGGGGTTTCCTTTAAGGACGTTTATGATTACTGTAAAGCTGGAGACATGAAGACCCTGGCAGAAAAGTGCCCTCTGCATGAAGCTGTTCTTGACATGGTTATTCATTTCCTGCCAAACCCGATTGATGCTCAGAAGGGCAGGATAAAGGTCATCTGGCACGGAGACGAGAACTCCGAAATCGGAAAGTCCATGACCCATGCAAATGCAGAAGGAGACCTCGCATTCATGGTAACTGACATTTCCGTTGACCCCCACGCAGGAGAAGTTGCAACAGGAAGGCTGTTCAGCGGTTCTCTTACCCGTGGTATGGAAGTTTACACCTCAGGGACTGCAAAGAAGAGCAGGGTCCAGCAGGTCGGTATCTTCATGGGTCCTGAAAGGCTTGAAGTGGACAAGATCCCTGCAGGAAACATTGCCGCAGTTACCGGTTTAAAAGACGCAATTGTCGGATCCACCGTAACCACCCTTGAAGGAATGACTCCTTTCGAAAGCATCAGGCACGTAAGCGAACCTGTGGTGACCGTGGCTGTCGAAGCCAAGCACACCAAAGACCTTCCCAAGCTCATTGAGGTTCTCAGGCAGGTCGCAAAGGAAGACCCGACCCTCCAGATTACTCTGGATGAGGAAACCGGGGAACACCTGATGGCAGGTATGGGAGAACTTCACCTGGAAGTTATCGCCCACAGGATCGAAAGGGATAAGAATGTGGAAATCACCACGAGCAAGCCGATTGTCGTTTACAGGGAAACAATTAAGAGGAAGATCGAGGCTGTAGAAGGAAAGTCTCCGAACAGGCACAACAGGTTCTATATCTATGTCGAACCCCTTGACCCCGAGATTGTCAGCGCAATCAAGGAAGGGGAAGTCAGCATGAACATGCCTGAACTTGAGAGGAGACAGAAACTTATTGATCTAGGAATGGACAAAGAAGAAGCAAAAGGCATTGTCGGCATCTTCAACTCCAATATCTTCATCGATATGACCAAGGGTATCCAGTACCTTAACGAAACCATGGAACTGGTTCTCGATGGGTTTGAAGAGGTTATGCGTGCAGGTCCGCTTACCAGAGAACCTGTGGCAAATGTAAAGTGCGTGCTTGTAGATGCAAAACTCCACGAAGACGCAATCCACAGAGGTCCAGCCCAGATTATTCCTGCAGCAAGGCAGGCAATCCAGGCAGGCATGCTCATGGCAGAAGACAGTCTGCTTGAGCCTTACCAGAAGGTCTTTGTTCAGGTACCCCAGCTTTTGATGGGCGGTGCAACAAAGGAACTTCAGGGCCGCCGCGGTGTTATCCTCAACATGACCACAGAAGGGGACCTGGCAATTATAGAGGCCAGAGTACCTGTGGCTGAAATGTTCGGGTTTGCCGGCGAGATCAGGTCAGCAACCGAAGGGCGTGCTATGTGGAGCACCGAGTTCGGAGGCTTTGACGTTGTGCCTTCAAGCATCCTGGGCGAAATCGTCGGCCAGATCAGAGAAAGGAAGGGCCTGAAGAAAGATCTGCCCAAAGCTTCTGACTACCTTTCAATGTAAGCGGAATTTTTTCCGCTTCATCCTCTATTTAAGGCAAAACCAATTTAAGTCAAAATTCCCTTCTAATTCAGAAAAGAAAGGTCTGGAATGTTTCAAATAAAAGGTTTCAGAATTTTCTAGAGAGTTCAGTCAATGGGAAAGGTTTAAAACAAGATATGCCTATAATGGGGAAAACAGTCCAGGCCGCTGGAAATTCAAATTACGTTGACCTGATATATGTTCATGTCGGGAAATTGTAAGTAATGGTTGAAAGAAGACCGGAGAAGGTCTGATCATTACGAGATCTGCCCTAATATTAATATACTTTGATTTAATATAGCATTGAAACTCATCCATAATTTATAAAGGAGAATAATAAATGGCAGCAGACAAACCACACCTTAATTTAGCAGTGATTGGTCACATTGACCACGGAAAATCCACATTCGTAGGACGCTTAATGTATGATGCAGGAGCTGTACCTCCACACATCATTGACAAGTTTAGAGAAGAAGCAAAGCAGAAGGGTAAGGAATCCTTCGCATTCGCATGGGTTATGGACTCTCTTAAGGAAGAGCGTGAAAGAGGTATCACAATTGACATCGCTCACAAGAGATTCGACACAGACAAATACTACTTTACAGTCGTGGACTGCCCTGGCCACCGTGACTTCGTTAAGAACATGATTACAGGCGCTTCCCAGGCTGACGCTGCAGTTCTCGTCGTTGCAGCCCCTGATGGTGTCATGGCTCAGACCAAGGAACACATCTTCCTTTCCAGAACCCTCGGTATCACCCAGCTTATTGTTGCAGTCAACAAGATGGACGCAGTTGAATACAGCGAGAAGAGGTACAAGGAAGTCGTTGAGCAGGTATCCGGTATCCTGAAAATGATTGGATTCAAGCCAAGCGAAATCCCCTTCGTTCCAACCTCTGCATTCTACGGTGACAACATCGTAAAGCACAGCGACAAAACTCCCTGGTACAAGGGTCCCACCATGATGGACACCCTCAACAACCTCAAGGAACCAGAAAAACCATCCACTCTCCCTCTCAGGGTCCCTGTCGAAGACGCATACACCATCTCCGGTATCGGAACTGTGCCTGTAGGCAGAGTTGAAACCGGTGTAATGAAGAAAGGTGACAAGGTAGTCTTCATGCCCGGAGGAGCCAGCGGTGAAGTTAAGTCCATTGAGATGCACCATGAAGAAATTCCACAGGCACTCCCCGGAGACAACATCGGCTGGAACGTCCGTGGTATCGGCAAGAACGACGTCCGCAGAGGAGACGTTTGTGGTCACGTTGACAACCCGCCAAAGGTCGCTGACGAGTTTGTCGGACAGATCGTCGTCCTTCAGCACCCCTCAGCAATCACCGCAGGCTACACACCTGTTTTCCACGCCCACACCTCCCAGATCGCATGCCAGCTGATTTCTCTTGACAAGAAGCTGGACCCGAAGACTGGCCAGGTTAAGGAAGAGCACCCAACCTTCATTAAGGCCGGAGACGCAGCAATCGTTACCATCAAACCAACAAAGCCGATGGTCATCGAGCCCGTAAAAGAGATTCCACAGCTCGGCAGGTTCGCTATCCGTGATATGGGTATGACAATTGCCGCAGGCATGTGCATGAGTGTTAAGCAGAAATAACACTCTCCTTTTTTCATTTTTTTAAGGAGAAAAAAGGTATGCAAAAAGCTAGAATCAGATTGTCAGGCATCAGTCCCAAGGATCTGGACGGAGTCTGCAACCAGGTAAAGTCAATTGCGGAAAGAACAGGAGTTAGCATTTCAGGACCTGTTCCGCTGCCCACAAAGAAGCTTGTCGTCCCCACAAGGAAGAGTCCAAGCGGTGATGGGACTGCAACCTGGGACCACTGGGAAATGCGCGTACACAAGAGGCTCATCGACATAGCAGCCGATGAAAGAGCACTCCGCCAGCTCATGAGAATCCAGGTCCCAAAGGACATTAACATTGAGATTGTCCTCGAAGGATAAATGCAAAAAAAAACACCAGGTTACAGAACAATTCTGTACCCGGTCTTGCAATTCCTTTTCACTTCTTTATTCCAGAATATTTACTTTATCCACTTTAGAGAAATTTGCCGGCGGCTGCCCCCTGTGAGGGCTTTTTTCAGCCTCCGGAGATTCTGCAAATTTCTCTCCACACCTTATTCTGCAAAATGTAAATCTTTAAAAATAAGGGATGTGGTGCAGAATTTTGAATTCTGCAGTCTCTGAATCTATTTTAAATGATACTGATTTAAACATACCGGGAAGAACTATTTATTGCCTCCTGCGCCTCAACCGGCATGTGAAAGTCAGCACTGCAACTCCGAGCCCAATCTCGAAAGCCGGTGTGGATTTGGATTCAGTTTCAGTAGCTCTCTCTTCTCCGGCTTCCTCTTCCCCAGCTTCTGGCTCAAGGTCAATTACGATTTCGTGTTCCGAAAATTCGGGGATATATACTGCCATGGTCGCAGTTTCGTTTTCCTGCACTAGATAACAGAGCGGACGGTTTCCGCCAGCAAAGAGTTTATCTATATTTTCGGCTCTTTCAATTGCATTTCCATCAATCCGAAGCCTGAGGCGGTCGGGATTTGAAAGGTTGATGGTCTCGTTGTCCAGATTTATAGTAATGACCTTGCCATCCGAAAGGTTTGATTCTACCGCGAGCACTATACGGTCTCTGTCCCTTTCTCTTATTTGCATGCCCATGGGAGTGTAGTTCACAGCTGAGGAATTATTTCCTCCTGCACGGAGAGCGATTTCAGCTCCTACCATGCCGCGGGCAATTTCCCTGTTGAGCATCCGGTTCATGTATGCAGCATGGGAACCGTACATGTAGCCGGTCTGCATGAGAGCAGGGTCCATGGGGGATGCACGGAACATGACCACGCTGTTGTTTACAAGAGTTACTGTGACTTTATCACCCGAGACTTTAACATCAAGCCCTTCGAGAGGTTCGTCATCAGTAACGGTGGCGAGATAATTCTTGAAGACAATAAGGGATCCCTCAAAGTTGTTTTTGGTTATATTTACGATAATTGCATCTCCCAGATCATCAGAAAGTTCAGTATCCACACCTGCTTCCACATATTCGGAGAGGTTAAAAATAACGGTTTTATTGGCAAAAGCCATGATCTGCATGATTCCCATAGGGTTGTCGTGAAGCAAAATCCGGCTGTCTTTGCCATAATAAATAGATGCTGCCCCTGCAAGATGTTCATCCTTAAAGGCAAAATCAGAAACCGTTACTGAATTGAAAATCTGGTCTCCGCTAAGCGCAAAGTTGCTGATTTCTCCTGCATCGGGATCAAAACTGAAAGTCGTGTAGTTTCCGTATGCAAAGCGGCCCTGATGCATAAAATACATTCCCTGCCCCATGCCTCTTACGTTCTGCACGGCCTGCTGGCACATCATGAGTCGCTGCCTGGAATTGAGGGAAGTCGGCGTCTTCTTCATGGTCATTACCATGTAGCTTGCAATTTCCTGCCCTGTGACTCCATACTGCTCTTCGACTTCCAGAACGGTAAGCTTCGTGTCCATATCCTCAGGAAGCCCGAGGTCAGAAAGTGCTGTTTCAACCGGAACTCCGAAATTGTTGCAGGCTTCTTCGAAAGTCATTGATCCGAACCCTGAAAACCTGCTATCGTACTGGTCAAACCCGTAACCATTCATCATTCCCTGACCCATACCCTGGCCCATTCCCTGGCCCATGCCTCCAGCGGCATTTCCGCCCTGGCCCATCTGAGCAAGAGAAGGAGATGCACCAAGGACCACAATCAAAAGGACACAAAGTATGGATATATCTAAATTTTTCATTTTCAGCTTCAATTTCATACTTTCTCACCCACAGACAATAAACTGTCAATGACCTGTCCAGCTTAAAAATTAAGAGCTGAAGAAAAAAGAATCAAAAAATAAAAAACCAAGCCAGTGGATTATATGAGTCTATCATATAAAATCTCTCATGAAGATCTCTTATATCATTTTTAAATTATAAGTGAGTCCGTCCCAAAACCAATTTTGTTTTGCATAATAATAGTTTTAGAACTGTTTTCATGACTGGAGGCGAGATGCATCATGGGAATTTGAGGTTCAGAGTTTGAGGTTCAGAGATGTAATTATAAGTTTTGGGTATGCTCATCCATTATTTTAATCAACCGACATTGTCAACAAACTCATTTTTCTCTATTAGTTCGTTCATCTGATAGTACCAATCATCAATATTCTTCTTTAGTACCTGTTTAACTTTCCCGGATTCGACTGATATATATTCATAGTAGTACCCTCCGCCTTCAATAGACCTTTTTTTTCTATAAGCAATACCGCATGCTATGAGGTTTTGCAGGGAACGGTATACAGTACTTTTTTCTCTTTTCACTATTTCTCCCAGTCCTTCGGTTGTAATGGGGCCGTGTAAGAGCAGGGTTTTGTATGTTTCGAGATCAAGAGAGTTCAAACCGAATATGCATTTTACCGCATCTTCGTATCCGAAACTTGCTCTAATCATCTCATGAATGGAGTCTACCATAGAACCACATTTAGACAGTTTGCTTTTTGCTGGGCATGAACTTTTGGAATTTTATGGGGATCACAGGACCGGGTACGGTGTTGATAATGTCTCTTAGAGTCCCTATTCATGTGCTGGAAAAGGATACTCTTAAAACCATCCATCAGGATTTTGAGTAAAAAGGTCTTACCGAACCAGGTCCATCTTTTCTTCACCGGGAGTTTGGCTTTCTATCATTTACATGATCTTTCAGGAAAAATCCACTTTTATATTTTTTGATCGGAGCAAGGATTGTGGACAGTGGATTTTGTATTTTCCTGAGAAGAGGAAAACTTTTGGAAAAGAGAGAAAATTTTCTCTTACCAACTCTCCTGCGTTAAAAAGCTGGGCGGCTCAAAGGCGGACGGTCCAAAGGTAATATTTTCAGCGTTTTACCTTTGCCTGAGATATGCACCTTACTTCTTTCGAGGGCATGAGACTTTTTTTGAACACCGTTTTACTCTCCTGTGATCCTCAACAGCTAAATGCACACTAACTATATATAACGTTATGTTTAATCAAACATAACGGTTGAGGATATTCAGAGCAAATTTCCAAGTATCAGTTTTTCTTTTTCTTCTTCTTTTTTTTCTTCTTTTTCTTCTTCTTCTTCTTCTTTTTCTTTCGCTTCTTCTTTATTTTTGGAAGGAAGGAAATTAGCTTGATTTCTTTTATTTCGAATTTTTATAAAAATTTGTTTTAAGGTATCTTCGTTACTCTTTGTGAATTCAAATGGGGAATTAACGAACGGTTCGAAGTGAACAGCCACATCATCGAGCCGGTAAAGGGTTCCCTCACATTCCATAGCGTCAATTACCCCTGGAAGCACAACATCCGAGGCAACTACGGTAGGACATGGAGAAATGTCCAGGCAGATAAGGGGAATTTCGGCAAGGTAAGCTGAGCAGTCGGCAGGGATCTGATTTAATAGGTCCGTGCATACCACAAAGGCTGCATCAATATCCTTTTCCCGCAATAGGTCCACAGCAGTGAATTCTCCCGGATTGTAACGCGGATAACCCCGCATGAAGTCAAGCGCGAAAGGATATCCGTACATGTAGGATGCAACCTGATTGAAGCCTGCCACGTTGCAGTTGCTGCGGAGAATTCCAAAGGTAAACCTCGTGTAGCTGTTCAGCTCCTTTACGAGGTTCATGGCAATTTCGGTGTTCCTGTGTTTTCCGATTGAGGACGAAAGCCCGACACCTGCCGAGATTGAGCCGAAGTTGCAGTTTTTCATCATGTGGAGCATCTGTTTCATTAAGGAGATGGGAACTCCTGTGATTTCTTCTACTGATGGGTGAGGATTTTTTCCGTGAAGAAGGGTGAGAAGGGCACTTATCAGTTCATAATCGGAATTGGGTTTGAGCTGCACATGAAGGTCGGAAACCTTAGAAGTAAGAGTTTTTCTCGGGTCTACGGTAATAATTGTTCTGTCAAAACGTCCGCCTCCTGTCCAGTACCCTCTGGGAAAAATTCCGTATCTGGACATATGCCTGGGCATGGATTCAAGGGGGTTCGTTCCCCAGTAGACTATGAGGTCGCTCCTGTTTTTCTTCTGCCCTTCGGTTGCACCTGTTTTTCCGGATTCCTGAGTTCCCATTGCTGCCGGCCCATTTCCAATTGTGGTATTTGAATCGACAACAGCTCCAAGGTATTCCCCTATCATGAGCCCTATTTCATGTGTTTCGCAGGAATTATCGCTGCCCATGAAAATTAGAGGACGTTTTGCCGAAACAAGGATATCAGCAGCTTTTTCAAGAGCTTTGTCCCATGAAACAGGCTTTAATTTCCCTTCCAGCTTTATAAGTGGCTGCCTGAGCCTTCGGGAACTTTTAATCACCTTAAACCGCGAAGCTCCTACTTTGCATATGTTTTTAGCTTCGAGTTCCCCGTTCCTGAATTCAACCTGGATATCGTCGCAGGCAGCCCCACAGGCTGGACATATTATGTTTTTAAATAACATAATCGCCGCCCTCCAGCATAAATATCCAATATCACATATTCGGTGCTTTCTTCAAAACAGAAAAACAATAGATTATTGCCCTGCATTTTGTGTACCTCTCAACATTGCTCCGTGCGCTGCACAGCAGTTCATATTTATTTGAATGAACAGTGCACAGCAGTTGTACAGCACTGTATCATTTTTATGAACTAGTACTTCAATGTCAACAGGTCTCAGGAATGCGCCTTTTCTCCTGCAGCCAGGAAGACGGGTGGGGGAATCAAAGATAGTTCAGGACTTTCCATATCCCAATAGAAAAAAACCGTGTTCAAGCTCTTTTGCTGTTGTTTACCAGTTAATATTCCTTATATTTGGGTTCGCTACCGGTAAGATGCTTTTCCTTCCAATAGCTGGAATTCTACAAAGAATTTCATTTAGAAGTAAATTTACAACCTGATATAAACATATCGTCTCCTCATTTTTTTGAGTGGAAAATTTACATTCCTATTCAGATACCTGGGCCACAGATCGGAAATTAATCCTGAGTTCGTAAGGTTCATATAAGGATATATTTATATGTAAGTTTGCGGAAGTAAAATTCCGTGTTAAATGGAGGTCCAAAAAAATGAAACTGAGTGCACGCAATGTCTTAAAAGGTAAGGTTAAAAGTATTGTCATTGGAATGGTCAATGCGGAAATTGTAATCGAATTGCCAGAAGGAACAGAAATCACTTCCATCATCACAAAGACCTCAGCTGAAAGTATGAAGTTAAAAGTAGGAAGTGAAGTATACGCAGCATTCAAGGCCTCAAGTGTGATGGTAGCAACAGACTGAAAGCCTTATTTCCTTTTCCTCATTTAATAAGGGAATAAAATAATCAAAACCTTTCCACTTTCCACAGAAGTGCACAGAAAGCTACTGCTATCTCATTATTCGTTTGAAGATGCAGATAAAATAGCAGTGTAGATCTGCGGAAAGTGGAATTATCTTATCTTAATAGTCCTGAAAAGCGACTTAATTTATTTCACGATTATTCTGAATACTCAACTCCGTCACGCAGAATGTTTCCATGATAAAATGGGTTCCTGAACCAGTACCTGATGGCATGCCATTTTTTCTGTAAAATTACAGATTCAGGAAGTCAAAGAATCAAAAACGATATTATTAAACCTGTTTCGTTACCGTGTATAAAAACATGGCTTTGAACTTATGGCAAATTCGGGAACATTCTTATACTATAAAAATACAGAAGGATCGTTGTGTATTATCAAACATAACGTCTTATTATATTTTGTGCAGGTGAAATTATGAAAAAAGGACTAATAGTTCTGTTAGTGTTATTAGGCGTGTTCCTTGCAACAGGATGTGCTGAAAACGGAAGCGAAGATACAAACGAAACGAGTACCCCTGTTGCAGAAGAGACATCGGTTTCTGAGCAGGAGTCTGAAACAATTATGGTGTCTGCAGCTGCCAGCCTTACCGAAGCCTTTACTGATATGGAATCACGGTTTGAAGCCGATAATCCTGGTGTAGATGTGAGTCTCAATTTTGCAGGATCAGGAAACCTGCGTACGCAAATAGAGGGAGGAGCCCCGGTTGATGTTTTTGCTTCGGCTGACGAGAAAAACATGGACATACTTGCCGGAGAGGAACTGATTGAAAACAGTACAAGGAAAGACTTTGCCCAGAACTCCCTTGTGCTCATAGTTCCTGCAAACAGTAGCCTCAATATAACGGGAATAGAAGACCTTACAGCTCCAGAAGTTGAAAAAATCGCAATTGGAAATCCTGACTCTGTTCCTGTCGGAAACTATACTCTCACCGCATTGACTGAAGCAGGACTGTTAAATCAGACGGAAAACAAGTTTGTACTTGCCGAAGATGTCAAACAGGTTCTTACATATGTTGAAAGAAGAGAGGTAGATGCAGGTTTTGTGTATATGACCGATGCAAAGACTGCAGACCCTGGAACAATAGAAATCGTCACCAATGTGACTGTAAGTACCCCTATTAGCTATCCGATAGCTGTGGTTTCTACTTCTGAGAACAAAGAAGAAGCACAGGAATTCCTGGATTACGTGACCGGAGAAGAAGGTCAGGAGATTCTGGAAGGATACGGGTTTACTGCCGCATCAAAATAAAAGCATAAGCTAAAAACATAAGAAATGATCTCCATGATGGACAAGATATGGTTTCCTTTAACTCTCACGCTCTGGGTAGCAGCCATATCGTCCATTCTTGTACTGTGCAGTGGCGTAGCCATAGGTTATGTGTTTGCAAGGCATGATTTCCGGGGAAAAAGGCTTGTGGAATTGCTCGTGACCCTTCCCCTCGTCCTTCCTCCTACAGTAATCGGTTATCTTCTTGTGATTCTTGTAGGAAGACACGGGCTTCTTGGACAGATGATTTTCGATGTTATTGGGAAAGGGATCATGTTTACCTGGCAGGCAGCAGTTATTGCAGCATATACGGTTTCTCTTCCACTGATGGTATATACCGCGAAAGCAGCCATTGAAGCAGTGGACAGGGAAATTGAGTACTCTGCCTATATCCTTGGAAAAAGTGAACTTGAGACCGCTCTGCAAATAACATTCCCTCTTGCAAAAAAAGGAATACTGGCAGGGCTGATACTCAGTTTTGCCAGGGCTACTGGAGAATTCGGTGCAACCCTGATGCTGGCAGGAAATATTCCAGGAAAAACGAATACAATGTCTATTTCAATATACAGCGCATTCCAGGCAGGTAACAATGAACTTGCCGAAGCGCTGGTTTTAATCCTGGTCTTTATGTCCTTGCTGACCATTGCTCTAACCGGTAGATTCGTAGAAAAATTAGAGGTATGAGATTGGGCGTTAAAGTTGACCTTATAAAACGGTATAATGAAGCTGAAATCAACGGAAAAAAAGGCACCAGGAAGGCTTTTACGTTAGATGTCAGCTTTGAAATGGAAAACGAACTTGTCGTACTTTTTGGGCCCTCTGGATCAGGAAAGACCACGTTGTTTAAGTGCATATCGGGAATCACGGAACCTGATAATGGAAAAATAATTGTTGGAAATAAAGTTTACTACGACAAAGACCGGAAAATTAATCTTCCCATCCAGAAACGCAATCTTGGTTATGTTTTTCAGAACTATACCCTCTTTCCTCATATGAACGTTAGAAAAAACATAGAATACGGTCTCAAAGACTGGGAAAAAGAAGAAAGAGAAGAAAGGATTATGGAAGTGCTGAGCCTTCTCCATATAGAGGAGCTGGAAACCCGTTTTCCCTCTCAACTCTCAGGCGGACAGAAGCAGAGGGTAGCCCTTGCAAGAGCTCTGGCTCCCAAACCGGGAATTTTACTTCTGGATGAACCTCTCTCAGCACTTGATATGAAAATAAGAATCAGACTTGCCGAAAAAATAAAAAATTTGCAAAACAGGATTGAAATACCGCTGTTATTTATAACCCATAACCTTGAAGAAGCTCTCCTGCTGGCTGACAGGGTTCTTATTTTACATGGGGGAAAGGCCCAGCAGTTCGGAACCCCGGAAGAAATCTTCTGTCATCCTGAAAACATTCATGTGGCAGAACTTACAGGCATATCAAATATTTTTGACGATGCTTATGTGGAAAAATATGAGGAAGAGTCAAAAAGTGCAGTGTTAAAAAGCGGAGACATGAGAATAAAAATAAAATCTCAGAACCTTAAATCCGGAGATAAAATATCCTGGGGAATCCATCCTGAGAATATAACTCTTCTTCGGGATGACTCCGATTCTGAAGGTCGGGACGAAAACATTTATCCTGCACATGTCAACAGTATCATAAATAAAGGACCTAAAAAAAGAATTTCCCTCAAACTTGTCAAACATAACAAAAGTCTGACTGCAGAACTGCCTGCACAATTTGTGGATTCCCTTAAACTTCATGCGGGCGGTTCCTGTATGGTTAGACTGGAAATGAGTAATATAGTGGCATTTCATGGTTTTTAACTCCATGCTTGAAGTCTCATTCCTCTGCAGTTACGGTTTGGCAGAAATGGCAGGTGGAGATGAAAGCCGCCAACTTCCCACAAAAATATATGCATAAGATTCTCTCCACATTTTTCTCAAAAAACAGGGGGATTGACCCCTGTAGAAGATAATTTTTTGTAACTGTTTTTAGTTTTTAAGTTTTTATTATCTTACTACAAAGGTCTTTGCACCGAATTTGACTTTTACTCCTATGCCTGTTAAGTAGCGGAGGAACAGGCTGCTGATTACTACCACTTTTATTGTCGCATAGATCAATACATAGGGTATCAGCATTAGTAGCAGTTTTTTGTCTCTGGCAAAGAATGGACCAATGAGCATTACATACAGCAGTATAGAGAAAGCAATACACTGCATTCCGATCATCAGTACCAGCGGGATGTTATCATACTGAAGGATAAAGTACGGTACTGATATCATCAGGATGATAGAGCAGATTCCCGTAATGTATCCTGAATAGTTGAATACCATCCAGAGGTTTCTCACTGCCCATTTCTTATGGAGCCTCCATAACTGGAGGTTTCCGTACCACCATCTCTTCCTCTGTTTATACCACCCGCGAACAGTTTCAGGTGCGTTCGTGTAAACTATTGCTTTTGGTTCCTGAATTATCTTTATAGAGTTTTTAAGAGCTTTGATTGTAAAGTCTGCATCCTCAACTATTGTTTCGTTACTGAACCTGACTACGTCGCATACTTTTCTCCTGACAGCAGTAAGAGGTCCAGGGCATACGAGAATACTGTTGGACAGTCCCTGAAGATGGCGGGTAATTTCCTGTTCTATGCGATATTCAATCATCTGGAAGTACTTTATTATCTGTTTTTTTCCGTGATTGTCATGGATATAGACATTTCCTGCCACCATCTGGGCATCCTTATTCTCGTTTAGACATTTGACTAAAGAGCTCACAGCATCGGGAGCCATATATGAGTCTGAGTCCGTAAAGATCAGGATGTCTCCTTTTGCAATCTCAATCGCTTTATTTAGAGCGTTTGCTTTTCCTCCGTTTACTTTCAGATCGAGAAGTTTTACAGGATATTTTGAAATAATCTCTGCAGTCCGGTCACTGGACCCGTCATTAACAGCGATTACCTCAATTTCCCCTTTATAGTCCTGGTTAAGTATGGATTCAAGGCACTTGCCTATTGATTTCTCTTCGTTATAAGCCGGGGCTATAACAGAGACTAGCATCGGATCTTTATGATCGGGATCTTCAGGATCTTTACCACCTTTAAGCAGGTATTTAGTCTGCTCCCTCTTCTTATTCCACTCTGACAATACTTTCCATATCACGAAGAACGAAAGTGGCAACAAAGCGGTTATGATAAAGAACCAGAAGTATACCTCCATTATTTTATTGACATTTATACTTCCGATTGTAGGATTATCGCTTATAGTGACACTTCCAGGCGTACTGCCGTTTAAGTGATTAATTCCCGTGTAAAGGAATAATCCCACTGAAGCGGTGATTAATATAGCCAGAAGTAATGAGACAATCGGCATGAATTTGTGTATAAGGTGATTGCCGGATGAGTTCGAAAATTTTTTCTTGCTCTTCTCTTTTCGGCTAAATACGACATCCGGCTGATGCACTACTGATATTCTTAGAATTTTTGCAAAATCTCCGATATCTCTCTTAATCATTTTAACCCCCCCACATCCTACCTCATCTGATTGCCTGTATAGCTATCAGATATTAAATGGAAAATTCAATTAATTTTTAATAATTTTAATATCTGGTTTTATCCTGATTATTTTCGATTCAATTCTTTTTTATGTTTTAATCTTCAGCAAATTTTTATTGTCTTATTTTGTCCTTATTGTCTTACTTTGTCCTGTTTGAATTCAGACAGGAGCTTCTTTTGTCATGATGTAAGAAACCATTCCAGGGTTCAGCTTGCTTTCCCTTGAGATCTTTTTCTCAATCTCCTCAGTGGATTTACCTTCGGTTTTCATTTCCTTAATCTTTTCAATTACTGAAGATGGAATTGCGTAGTATTCGTTGATGTCCTTCCTGTGCCCCCAGACGTCTCCTTCGAGGAGATGGATCCTCTGCATCTGAAGGAACATTTCGATGGATTTGGAGACAGTAGCCATGTAAGATTTAGGTACCTGAATTACCTCGATCTTCGGGCATGTCTCCACCAATCCCAGGATGTCTTTGTTTGAAGGCCTGAAAGCCAGGTGAACAATACGCTCATTCGGATTAAGTGTAAAGATCTCTTCCCTTGAACTGACAACTCTTATCCTCATACTTTTCCCCCACTGTTAAGTTATTTTTTTGATTTAAGCTGGTTTTTTGATTTAAGCTGGTTTTAGTTTTTATTGCTTCAGGTTTAATTATTTCAGGTTAAAAGGAAAAAGTAAAGAAATTATACTTTTTCCGATGAACTGGATAATTATACAGACATGAACGAGGAAACTTTTCCTCTCTTCACTTTTCCCTGAGCGGCTGAAAGGCATTTAAGTGTACAGTAAATTGCCTTTTTCTCCACATTCTCCAGGACTACAAATTCATGCCCACAAATTGGACATTTTTTTGTTACATACTCCATAATGCATCACCCATCTTTATTTCAAGTAATTTTGACTGTATTCGTGTAAGTTTAGGTACCCAGTTTTCGGGCAGGTTTCTATCGTTCCAGATTATCCTTGTTTGAAGGCATAAGAGCCAGGTGAACAAGGCGCTTTTAGATTTTATGTAAAGATTTCTCCGAAACTAACCAGTTTTATCCAAGGCCAGTTTCATGTTTTCTTTCCCCCACTGTTAAGTTCTTTTTTAATTGTACTTGCTATAAACTACATCTACTATCTATATAATGTTAGCTTATTGAACTAACATTATTTAGATAGTATTCTCTGAATGCTGGTCGTATAAGATTAATAAACGGAACTAAAGGCTCTGTGAATGAAATAATACAGGTTTTAGTTATACTGTAACATTTAGCCAAAAATAACAAGTTGATTGATTTTGATTTTGACTGGCAGAAAAGAAGGACTTACCATTAAATAAAAAACAAAAGCGCTATCAATAGCTCACTATACCTAATACTATAATTTTTTACAAATAATAAATAAACTTTTTTATTTAATATTTCGTTCAGTTTTAGTTTATGTTTAAATACTTCTACAAGATTCGCTTCGATTCTTTTCACCTACATAAAGCCGTTCCATTGGTTATCTGTTAAGAGTTACTGGAAATGTTTACCCGGATCTTATGCCAGTAGAAGGGCGTAATCCCGCAATAGCAAGAGTTTATGAATACAGAAGATGTAAAACTCTTTTTATATTTTCAGGCATTGATTTTATATCCAAAAAAATCTTTATAACATATTTTAGAAATATAGAAAATTGGGATTCATACAATCCCTTAAAGGACTTGAGTTAATTTATTCTAAAGAAAAGATCAAATTATAAGGACAATCACAAAACACATACCTCTATAGAAACTCGAGAATATCCGGAACAGTTCCCGGGTAAATTTGAATTTGTATTAATACTCAAACATGATTCATGGCTAAATATAATTGAAAGTTTTTTCAGTAAAATGGCAAGAAGCCTGTTGAGAGGGATAAAAGTTGACTCAATAAAGGAATTAAGGGAAAATCAGGTAATATATAGGTAACTTACGAATAGCCAGCCACTTTTATCTGGAAACTTATAATTGAAGAAAAAGACGAAAATGTCTGGCCAAAATATAATCTAAATGAAAGAGGAGTTAATTGGGAATCGATGCACCAGGGTACTTAAAGGGGTTAACATGCATATCAAAAATATACTTTTCATAATAATATATACTTTACTTATATCTACACCAGCAGTGGCAGATTCAGAAAACAAAAACTGTCTGGATAATACACTGAAAATAGCAGTCTATCTCCCATCCACTGATACTGTAGCTCATGACCCTTTGTTTACGTCGATGTTTTTCGAATATAAATTATCATATCTCACTGATTCCACAATATCTGAGAACCTCAATAAAGATAACTATGATTTGTTGCTTGTTCCTGACAAACATATGTCAGATACTGCAGCTTCAGCAATCAACATGTACCTTTCCAGCGGTGGACGAGTTTGGTTTTTTGCCGATCCACGGCTGGAAGAGGATGGTACAATATCTGCAAATAGAATCAACATATTAGGAAACCCGTCCGAGGCCGTAGTCGGTAACTACACTACAATCTTTGTAGATACAAATGATCCGATTACATATGGCATGAATAACACTTACACTTCACTTGGCTCTACTGAAAAATCTACGTATATGAGAGCATTCGATCCTGATTCGGGAACTATTTCAGACTTTGAATACAGGGTTTTAATGTTCGACTCACGGGATGGTGATATGCTCATAAAATTCGAAAACCCTGAAACCGGAGCTCGAGCTATCTTCAGTAATGAAAACATGTTCATCAGCGGAGGCTCGTGTAACTATTTTGACAGGGCATCTGCAACAAAATTATTCCAAAGCGTGAAAGCCTGGATGCTTGAACTTGACAACAACACATATGGTATTAGTATCACGTATCCAAAAGGAGACAAACAATTTACGATTACGATAGATGACGTCCTTGCATCTGATTCAGAGATCGCTAAAGTGCAACCTTTCTTTGATATGGAAGCAAGCAAAAGTCTGACAGATGTAAAGAACCTAAACACATTTTTCATAATACCAAATTCCACTAAAACAACAAAGACAGGGTTAGATTATTATGCTCAGTATGGCGACACACATACAATTCACCCGCATTTCATTACTGATTGGACATCCAGTGACTATAGCATTTCTCAGTTCCAAGAAAACGTGACTGATGCAGAAAATATAATAAACGAAGCTTACGGCGTTTCAGACTACGGTTTTTCATCAATCCGATTTCCTGGAGCCAATGCAGCAATGCCTGCATACCAGGCGGCATCGGATGCTGGATTCTCCATCAGTACAAACTATGGATGGTATACAGGTAATGTGCCAATAGGGTACACTTTAAGCAACAATGTTTTCTTCCCGAAACAAAAGATTCTTTACGGTAAGGAGTCAAACCTCATAGAGATAGAGATACCCAAGACCTTTGATATTAGCTACAATAATGCGGAAGACTTCTACACGCAGAACGTTGCAGAGATGAATTATTTCTATGGCATCAATTTCCCGGCAAACTACATTATTGGTGGCCATATACAGGGAATAATGACAAGACCAGACCTGTATGAAAATATGTCAAAGTTACTGGATTATGTAAATGAAGGTCACGATTATACAGCTTTCTCTAACCTGGACCAGATAGCCGACTATAACAATCTCAAAACCGCAAAGATCCAGGCACATAACATACCTGATGGTGTTTCAGTGGACATCACCACAACCAGACAGATAGAGAACTTCACAATAAAACTAACAAATATTCAGAATGGTATACAGGCTCAATATGACGGTTCTGCTATTGGTACTGATAATGTAATCCACGCGGATAATGTGTATTATATTTTCCATACAGTCAGCCCAGGAACACATAGTTTCGTGATTTACGATGTAAATTCTGAGGGAGAAACTGTAAATATACCTGCTTTTGAAATGGTTTGTGGGGTGTTTAGCTTGCTTGCTGTATATTTACATAAAAGAAAGTAAGGGTTCTGTAAAATCAGAGGTTGATATAACAGGATCAGACATACATGGCAACATTCTCAAAAATAAAAAGGTGATATAGCATTTAGAGCCTGTCCGGAAAGTCAGTAATGCACGTTGAAAAGCCATAACAGGTATATAATATCAAAGTACCCGTTGTGATTTTGCATACTGCATATTAAAAGTTACAGCAGGTAACCACTTTTCGGAGAGGCTCTTATCCCACAGGACTTAAGTGTGCGGTGCAGGAAGAAAAAACTAAGAATATTACCTTTAACGATTCCTGAATAGATCAAACAATTAATTAGAGATCACTGACTTTTTGGAAAAAGATAAAAGAGGAATTTGAAAAGTAAGAGGGCAAACGCCCCCTGTGAAAATTTTTCGGGCTTATTCTTTCAAGCCGGAATCTGGAAGATTTCTCAGATATTTTTAGTCCAGACTCATACTTATATCCGGAAACTCAATACCTGCGTTCCACTGTGAAAGTGACCTTTTTTGAACCGTCCGCCGGCACGGTTACTTCCCACTCGGCAGTGTAAGCATCCGTCTTTTCATAAGTATCTGATGTAGTGGTAATTTCCCAGTCTCCATAGAAGTGTTCTACAACCCTTATTTTCTGGGATTGGGACTTATGGTTCTTCAGTTCGATCTCATAGCTTTCCCGCCAGACATCATCACTTACCCTCCTGTAATCGGTCTGGGTCCTGGTGCCGGTTACATCAAAGGAATTTCCGACAACAATCTCTATTTCCTCATCCTTTGGAGTATGGTCTATACTGTCTTCCCCGAGGAACTGGAGCTGTCCTTCGGAATCAGCCTTGTACACTCTCACAACCCCGGCAGGAAGAGGCATTCCAAGGCCTTTTTGTTTGGAGTTGGTAAGGTTCAGGACTACCTGCACATCACTGCTTTTTGAGGCATCAAAGATGAGTTCCTTTTCTACAGGCACGGAATCCGCAGAGAGCAGGGAAATCTGCTTAACCTCGTTGTTTTTCAGGGTAGCTGCTCTTTCAAGGGTGTAAAGGTGGTACTCAAAGAAGGATTCTTCAGCAAAGCCTCCCTTCTCAACTTCATAAGCTACTTCCGCTTCTTCTACATTCCCTTCATAATAGATTGGCTCCGGTACAGCTATACGGTGGACTTCCCCTGCGACCAGCTTCAATCTGGCGTCCTCATAGGTGGTTCCAGCCTGATTGTCGACGCTGACCCATCCCTGTATGTCAGCTTTTGTATCATCGGCATTTGTCTTCACGATATAATCAGCATTCCAGCTCATGCCGCCTGTAAGATAAGATGTGAGAACATCGCGGCTGCCTGAAACGGGAGAATAGACCTGCCAGACAAGGGTGGGTTTTGTAAGCAGACCTGCGGAGTCAGGGAACTCGAATCTGGAGACCTCCGTGATACTTACAACCTTTCCGTCGCTCAGCTTTAGCACAACCCTTCCGTCGTGGCTGAGAAGAGTCCCTGTGTATGTTTCTCCTTCCTTTTCGGTTACAGTGATTTCCTTACCCAGGAATTTGTCAAGAAGTTTGAAACTGCTTACCAGATCATACTCATAGTTCTGTTCAAGCACGGCAGTGTTTTTGTTTTTTGTGTCTTCAAACATGACCGAGGTCGGATCGATAAGTGCAGCCACATCGGTGTATTCGACATTGTTAACTCCGGTATTCAGGTCGAGTTTCCGGCGTTCTTTCACAAGGGCAAGGTTATCGTTATAGACCGTAACCTCGGTAGCCGAATCAGTCTCTGCAGCTCCAGCAGTGAGAATTTCCAGGGGATTTGAAGGTTTTACCTTTGTTATTACACTGGAAGAAGATTCAATCCCATTGGCAGTTATTTCTCCTCCATCAGCAGTGGTTTCGCGCTCATCTGCCTGAACCGTATTTCCAGCAGGGGCAGAGTAAGCAAACACTGCACCGGCAGCTGCAACTCCTACAAAAATCAGAGCAAGCCATACATAACTTTTTCTGGTTATCATAACAGAAAATAGGGCACTGTTTTATTTATATGTGACTTTGACTGCGGGTGAACTTGAAGTTATATCTTTTCTTTCCTTAATTTTGATGCCTTATGATGCTGAATATTGATAAGTCCTTGCGTGTCTACTAAAATTACTGCTCCAGTCCGGGTGAGTACAGTTATAATAATATAGACCAATACAGAATATGGAATTTAAGAAAGATGTATAGATAAGCTCAAGAAAACTAAAGGATTCGTCTTCATGAAAACGATTGAAACCCCTGAAGCAAAAAACCGGATCAGATTTTCATATTTAATCTCCGGTCTTATACTGGGTATATTTTTTGTAACAGCTATACTTCCGGTTTCAGCTTCTGGAATGGAAGCAAACAGGGAGGTTTCCGCAGGAACGGTTTATACAGGCGGAACTTTTACAGTGACTGTGAATATATCAACTGATCAGTATGTTGAAGCCCTCACCCTCGACGAAAACCTTCCTGACGGATGGAATGTGAGTGTGGTTGAAAGTGACGGAGCTACTTTCCAGAGTACCGGGACTTTCAAAGAGTCTACCCTGGAATGGATATGGGTTGAGAGCCTTCAGGCAGGAGAAGGAAAAACTGTTGTGTACAATGTTACAGTGCCTTCAGTCATAGAACCTGGCAATTTCACATTTTCAGGTAATATTTCCGCATATCTGGTCTCCGCAGTCCCTGTCACGGGGGCTTCTGAAATTACAGCGACATATTCCCCTCCTGAAGCTGATTTTTCCGCAGCCCCTATCTCCGGTACTGCTCCTCTTAAAGTCCAGTTCACTGATTTATCTACAGGCAACCCGGATTCCTGGGAATGGGATTTTGACGGGAACGGAAGCGCTGATTCTTCAGAGAAAAATCCGGCATGGACCTATGAAACAACAGGGACATATACCGTAAGTCTCAAGGCATCCAATGCTACCTATGGAAACGATACCGAGACAAAAACAGGCTATATCACAGTCAAGGAGAAAACAACTTCTTCCGGAGGTAGCAGCGGGGGAGGCAGCAGTGGGGGAGGCGGAGGCGGAGGCGGAGGCGGGGGGGGTTCTCCTGAATCGAGCAGAAATGTAGAACTCAAAGAGGTTTCAAATGAGCAGATTTTCAAGGGAATCCACACCTGCTACACCTTCAAAGGAGAAACAAACGAGATCGTAAAAATAGAGTTTGATCCCAAAAAGAACTTCGGAAAAACTACTACAATTGTGGAAATGCTGAAGAACACATCCTCAATAGTTAAAGAGCCTGCTCCTGGAACGGTTTACAAAAACCTGAATATCTGGGTTGGGAACAGCGGATTTTCAAGTTCAGAAAACCTTGAAAATGCCAGTATAAGCTTCAGGGTAAACCGGACATGGCTTTCCGATAACGGGATAGGTGAAAACACGATTACTCTTTACAGGTACAGCAACAACACATGGAACTCACTGCCCACAACTCTGACCGGAAAAGATGAAGATTATTTCTACTTTAGCTCAGAAACCCCTGGATTTTCACCTTTTGCAATCTCAGGTCAGGAGAAAAACAGCCAGTCAATCGAAATTGATCCTGCCAGAGATAATAATCTTGTGAGTTCAGAAGAAGCATCAGAAGAAAGTGATGGAAATCTGGATTCCGATGAAGAGAAGGAAAACAAAAGTGCTCCGGGAGCCGGAGTTTTATTCTCGGCAGCCGGGATTCTGGCATCATATACAGCCCTGAAGAAAAGAAAAATGGAATAAGGTTTCCAAAATATGGGAAGGTTCGGAAAAACCTTCCTCTCTATTTTTATGCTGTATTCAATATTCTCTCTAAGTTTTTAGTAGATTTTCGTTTAAATCAAGTGTATCCGCACTTCTCAAGCCATGTAAGAGACCTTATCCATTCTCCTTTCGGCTCCCTCGAAGTACCCACAACAAGCCGTTTTATGTCCCCAACTTCTTCGACCACACCGCAGGCTTCTATAATCTCTCCGGGAAGAGCCTGACCTGCATAGGTATGCGTGTAGGAGAGAACATGGTCAATTTCCTCGTGCTCCACTTTATAATAAGCAGGGCTGTCAAAGGCAAAGTCAGCGTTTTTGACTTCGGCTTCGATTTTCATTTTGACAGTATCTTTTCCCCGAAGCAGGGGATCTTTAATCTGGTCCCATTCCCTCACGAAGAGAAGATCAAAGTAAGTGCCTTCAACCATGCCGCGGTTTCCTTTTCTGGACTCGTGAAGCATGAATTCATCAAAAGAGATTTCAGGGATTCTTTTTCTGTAGATCCTCTGCCACATATCCTCATCGAGCTCTTTTATGGACCCCTCCTGCTGTTTGGCAGCGCTTATAGCGTCTCTTGCCCTGAACCACATGGGACCGTAGACAACAAAATCTATGTCAGAACTTTCGTTTTGCAGTCCTGCAAGCATTGAACCCGTAACCCCCATACTTGTCCTGGGAATCTCTGCAAGGTCAAGCACTTTTACGATTGCCCTTACACGGCTGTCGGAATTCACAAGTTCCGGAATCACGTCAGAGGGACGGAGCACCTTTTTTACTTCGGATTCCGGAACAACATGAACGTCCTGAACCCAGTCAGGCCTGTGTTTTTTCATGAACTCAAAAGCAGGGCCGAAATCGTATTTTTTGTACCTTATCCCGTTTAACTCCCTTTCCCCGTTTTCATCCGGCACGTAACGGAGTGTGGCTCTTATTCCATCTTTACGGAAGTAATCAGAAACTGCAAAAAGCCAGTCATCTTTTGTAAGAAGAAAATCTCGGAGGCGTGTTTTAAGCATTTTGTATCATCCCTGGAGCCTGTGAAAAATACTTGAATTCAAAGAAATCCTTGCTGCTGACTATATAAGAATTCATAATAAATGACAGGAAATGTATTGTACCGTTCCTGTATATAGCTGTCAGGTATTTTAGTTTTAAATAAAAGAAAACTGAAATTTCTACTTGCAGGTTTTTAGTGCTCGAATAGCTCTTAATCTCTGCTCTTTTCTACCTTTTTTAGAAGAAAATCTCTTTTATGGAACGTGATAGAGAGCAAACCATTACCGATAAACAGCCACATTATGGAGATGTCAGGTTAACATACAGATTTACCTGTGCCGGAGGTTCTGCAAGAGCTGCATACACGAAAAAGCCAGTGAGCTTTGCTGAAATTCTGTTTTCGCTGAGAGTGCTGTTAACCAGAGTCCATGCGGAGTTATCCTCATCATAGCAGTATACGGATACGAAATTTCCTTTCATTGAGCTGTTGAGGCCCATACTGAGATTAACATAAGGGTCAAATTCTGCGCCTTCAGGTTCAAGCCCATAATAATATTTCCCTGCAAGATACAGCGTTCCTGGAAGGGCAGGATGGTCTGTCTCTGTTATCGTTATTGCTTTAAGAGGCTCTTTCTGACTATCAAGCAGCCTTGTGCCCTTTGGAATAAATATGGAAGCATCAAGGGCATCATTTTTCACCAGGATGTCCAGAAGAGCATATCCGTTATTATCCAGATAAGCTGAGATGTCGGCTCCTGAAGCAAGAGTTACTTCTGTCAGGGTTTTATTGCTGTACGGGCTGTATGAAATATTTTCATATATGGTAATTATATTCTCGGAATCGGAACTTTCGGTGTAGGGCTGCCCGCATAAATTTGAATATGCATGTACCTGGGGAACCCGGTGGGCTCCTAAAATCTCTGACTTTACACTGTAAGAAAAGGTCTTTTTCTCTTCCGGGTCCAGCACAAAGTTCCAGCTTAAACAGGATGAACTTCCTGAATTCAGTTCCTTTCCTCCAGAGGTATTATTAACAACTGAAAAAGTTGCTGGCAGCAAATCCAGAAGCCTGACATTAACCGCCCTGTCCTGGATATTTTTCACAGAGAGCGTAATATACACAGGGCTTCCTGCAAAACCTTCTGAACCTGTATTTTTGTAGATTGCCAGCGGTTCAGCGACCTCAATTTCTACATTTTTGGAAAGAGAGTGTTTGCCGGAACTATCTTTCCAGTTTACGTCTAGTTTTATGAAATAATTTTCTTTTATTTTTTCAGGAAACTTAAACCGCAGTTCACAGGACTTTTTTGAACCCTTATCAAGCATTATTTTCTCCGGACATCCTTCCTTTACAAGGAGCTCGTCCGAATCCAGCTCAAGTTCTATTTTCTCGGCTTTTACCAGTCCGGTATTTCTGAGTTCCATATCAACAATTACTTCATCACTGAGATAGTATTCATCTTTGTCTGCTTCGAGATCGAGCTCAAGGATAACGTTATTTTCAAAATTTCTTTTTGTTTCAAAGATAAGCTCGGCTTTTGGGAAAAATAGACTACCAAACATAGGAAGACTTCTCTGGTCAGTGACATTGTATGCTTTCAGCCTTACATTCTCACTGTCAAAATAGCACCAGCTCGAACTGTTATTTTCCAGAACAGCATCTCCGATAAGAATGCCGTTTTTGAAGACCTGAACCCACACCATGCCGTACCCGTCAAATTTCAGTGCTTCCAGGGAGTATTCATCTTTTGAAACTATTGAGTTCTCAGGCCCGAGGGTAACTGTCAGGTTGTCCCAGTCGTCTTCATTTGCCGATGCAGGAAGAAGACCTGAAAGCAGAAACAATGCAATGAAAAAAGCTGCAGATACACAGAATGCATAATTTCTTTTTGCCTTTCTGTTCATGACTGTTCCCCTCCTGTTTCTAAGCCCTGCAAATAAAACTGCAGAAATAAGCCCAATCTCTCCATTAAAATCCGAAGAACTGCATGCATCTTACTTTCGTATTTGGATACTGGCCCTGTTTGATTCTGGGTTTTTGTTTGGTTAAGTGGCTCTATTTGATTGGCTTGATTATAGATTACCGTTCCATTCTCAGATTCTATGGATTGCCTGTATTCAGGCTGGGATGAAGCCTTTCCGTCGACGAGAATAAGCTCAGTTGCAGTATTGTTTTCCCCGTCAGCCGCATAAACAACTATTGTATTGGGGCCAGAAACTACTGGAACGCTGGCACTCCAGCTCTCCCCTGAAAGCAGTGCTTTCTGGCCGTTAACATCTACTGTAAGGTTCCTGTTTGTATCTTCAACCGTTCCGCTGACTGTAAGGTATCCGGCATCCACAGAGTCCCCATCTTCCGGATACTCTATCTCGATTTCAGGAGGTGTTAGATCCACAATCCTTGCAAGAAAAGGGGTGTTCCAGTTGTTTACCTCACATAGTTCTTTTTTCTTATTGGTGTAATCAACGTATACTTTCAGAGCCTGTTCCCCATCACGGGAGGGTTCCCAGCTGAATTCAATTGTTTTACTTTTACCGTTAGAAAGAGAAGATACAGGGGCTGTGGATACTATTTCGTCATCAGCATAAAGCGCTGCCTGAAAACCGTATGCAGAGTCCTTTCCTATGTTTTTGATGCTTGCTTTTATTGTATTGTCTTCCCCTGCATAAAGCAAAGGAACGGTAAGTCCTGAGACAATGAGGTCAGAGCTTCCTTCTTCTCCCGTCCCCAGGCTCAGAGCTGCCAGCACCGGATGCACATAATCTTCATCATCCCTTTGAAACTTCAGTTCGTTATCTTCTTCTGCAAGAAAATCCAGTACATCAAAGAATTTAAAATCAAAATAACTTTTTGAGCTTGCTATGTCGTTTTTATTTTCCCCATCTGCAAGTTGCTCATCGTTAAAGTAAAGGGAATCTTCAAGACCTGGGCTGCCACAGAGGTACACTACAGCAAGGTTTGCGGTTTTGTATTTATCTACATCCATCTTTCCGGAAAATTCCGCATATGCTTCATCATGAGTTGATGCCAGGTCCTCACTCCACCCTTTTCCGTGAAGGTTTATGTTACCTTCCTCAACCCAGTATTTTGTGTCCTGCCCTTCTTTATCTTCATATACCGCAGCAAGGATTATCCCGTACACTCTTCCATCAATATCTCCGCTTGTCTTTGCTTCTACTGTTAAGGGGCCGGTACTTATGTTTGAGCTGACATCATAAGCTATCCAGTAAACCCCATGACCGGAACAGTATATAGCAGGATTCTGGTCCTCGTCATCCCCTTTATCTGCTTTGCCTTCCAGATCAAGGCTTTCATACTCTTTATCTCCAACAGTAAGGTCAAGAGTTCCTGTTTTTGTTTCTGTGCCTCCCCATAGCCCTACATATACTCTTGCCCAAACTACGGAATCTCCCGGGACATTGAATTCCTGAACGTAAGGAGTTTTTTTAAGCCCTTCTCCTCCGTCAATATACAATCCTCCCTTTACCGTACCTGATGTGATTTCAATCAGTTCATCCTGTTCAGGGGTGCCTTCAAAGTTGTAAGTTGCCAGGCATGGAGAAATATATGTGAAAAAAATCAGTACTCCTGCAAGGTATAGTAAAAACCTGCTCATATTTTCTTTTTTTAATAACATATAAATCTCCAGCTCCTTTCAGTAAAGACATTTTAATTTCTGGCGTTTTAAAACTATACTGATAAAACTATGCTGATAAAGCGAATCTGAGGGCGTTTTTCCATTCCCATTTCGGTCCTGCAGCCGCATATTTCAAAAGCTTATCTTTTCCTACAAATTTTAACTTTCGTCATACTTTATATATTATTTCTATATCAATCTTTCTAACTAATGTTATTTTATTTTAAAAAAATTGAT
>NZ_DAOOUJ010000007.1:0-20217 GCF_035390745.1 Methanosarcina sp.
TTATTTTCTTGATACGGAGTGTAGATTTCATATGTGCTTATAATATAAGCACATAGTCATATTTAAACCATTCAAATTAAAGATCAAAAGAGGAAAAATTCATGCCCGAATGCGCATGAATTGAGATGAATGCGCATGAATTGAGATGGTTCAAATAGAACATGAAAATTATGCGCTTAAAAGGTAGGAACTAAGGGTATAGAGCAAAAGTGGGAACTAAGGGTATAGAGCTATTCAGAAGGAAAAATTGAAGTTATATTTCAATCAATCCTAAATAAAATAAGGTGAAAAGAAAAGCTTATCCTTTAGATTTCTTTCATGGCACTGAAACTTCTTTTGGTTTCTCGGCACTCTTCTGGATTTCTTCAAGAAGCTGGTCGTCGGTTTTTCCTTTTATGTCAATTCCCAGTTTTTCAGCTGTTTCCTGCACCTTTGTTTTCGTAGGGGTTGGTGTAGGCTCTGTTAATGATTTCTCAAATTCTTTAAGACTTTTTTCTGATTCTTTCTGGGCTTTTTTGAATTCTCCCACTGAACTCCCCATAGATCGGGCAAGTTCAGGAAGTTTGGATGCCCCAAAAAGAATTACAACTACTCCGAAAATCATTATAAGTTCATTTGTGCCTATCATTGCTGGACCTCAAGCTTTTCGTTTTCAACAATAATATAAAATTCAAAGTTGATAATTGCAATCTAAATAACGTAAAATTTTCTGATTATTTAAATGAATGACTTGAATATCTTTAAATTAGGCTAAGTCTATTCATGTTATATAAACTTTTTATTTTAAATTATTATAAGTAACGATTTATATTATTTAATTTTTTTTATTTCATTTTTAATATGTTCAAAAGTTATTCCCTTTTACTTCATTCCTGTGTTTTGATTTTCAGGAATTGTTACCTGATCAGGTAGAGAAGGTCTGCATTCCAGCGCATTCAGTGGATTGGCCTTTGTTTTCTTATTACTGTTTTCACTATCTTTTTTTTCTTTCCCGCTTTCTGCAGGGCTAACTTCTACTCCTTCCTTATCTCCCTCTTTTTCCCTGGCTTTACTTGCAGCCTTTCGGGTATAAGAGTCGAATTCCGTAAGCTCCAGCTCAGCTGCGCGCTGGGCTTTTTTAAACTCTCCCATTGCACTTCCGAGTGACCGTGCAAGCTCAGGAAGCTTCTGGGGCCCAAAGAGAAAGAGGGCAGCTATTAAGATTGCTATCAGTTCTGTAGAGCCTATCATTGCTGGCTACTATCATCATCCAGATATAAAAGTTCTTTTAAAACAGTTTGTGGGAGGGCTTTGTCTGAAAATTCTTTTAAAAAGAAGGTTTTTTGACAAAGCATGTTCCACCAGATTCCAGTTATATTCTTAAAACAGCCGGACAAGCAGCAAGCTGAATTCAAAGAGGACTGCGAGCAAAACCGCCACAACTATCTGGGCGATGAATGTCGGGTCAGGGGAAAGGAAAAGGGAAAAAGCCAGAATTGCGCTGTAGATGAGAATCCTCTGTTTTTTGAGGGTCTCATACTGTACAAGTCCCATTTTCACTGCAAAGACCACGAGAAGGGGAAGCTGGAACACAACTCCGAAACCTGCCAGAATTGTGGTAACGGCTGACAGAGTGTTCTGGACTGAAAGCTGGGCTGTAGCCAGATCTCCCGAGTAGAAGAGAATATATTTGAACATCGCGGGCAGGACAAGGAAGTAGCCGATTGTGGTTCCCAGGATAAAGAGCAGGAAAGATGCAGGGATAACTTTGAGGAAAAAGCGTCTTTCATGCGGATAAAGCCCTTTGGCTGCAAACCTGTAAAGCTGGTAAAAGGACAGTGGAATTGAAATTGCAAGGGCAAATACCAGGCAGAGTTTGAGGCGGGCCAGGGTCCATTCCAGAGGGGAGTACGATGACATTATCAAACCTGGACCTATGAACTCTTTCCAGATAAGCAGCATTCCCTTTGCCGAAAACGGAAAAGAAATAATTATTCCTATTATGAGCCAGATTAAAACGACTGCCAGCCGGTTCCTGAGCTCGAACAGGTGTGCCATAACGGGTTCTTCAATATCCCCCGGTACACCGGATGCATATGAGTTCTTCCCGGATGCATTTGTGGAAGGGGTTACATTACCTGTTTGCTGCGAGTCCATTTTTTCCGCTCTTACTTACACGTACCTAAATATATTTATATCGGAATATTTTATTGGCTTCAATCTGAAGATCTTTTACAAATATTCCAGTATTCTGTACGGATGCCCTGTAATCTATTCCGTATTCTGAATATTTATAGTATTTAAATCATTACAGTATGATCCCGGTTAAGACAATAATTAAATTATTATACTATACTTTGTATAATAATACATTTGCTTAATCAGTTGAAATTATAGCGGAATTATTATTTCAAATAATTAGATTTCTCCTTGAATTGCTGCAATTTAGGAATAAGCAGAAAAGAATCCTTGAAGAAACTGCATAAAAACGAAAGGAAAAAACAAAATAGGAAAAGGAAAGTTGATGATATAAACTCCTGCAGTGGATACAGATTCTTTAAAGTAAGATAACAAATTTCCTTTTGCTTTCCGGATAGGTACTCTATATGTCTGAAGCTATTGAAAACTTAAGTGCAATTCTGGTGACCCTGAGAAACAAATTGCTTGTGATAGCCGCAGTTCTTCTCACAGGCATTGTTGTCTCTTTCCAGTTTACCAGTCCCCTGATCGAGAGAATGAAAATTGACCTCCTTCCGGAAGGTGCAAAGCTGGTTTACGTATCTCCTCTGGAAGTAATGATGCTGGAACTTAAACTCTCTATCATAATAGGACTGCTCTTTACCCTGCCCATTATTGCATTCTATGTTTATAGGGCTGTTTCAAGAAGATATTCTATTAAAATTCCCGTATATATCGGAAAAGGCCAGTTTTTTTTCCTGAGCATAGCGGTAGTAATAATGTTTGTCCTTGGAGCTGCTTATTCTTACTTCCTCATGCTGCCTCTGTTTCTTAAATTCCTTTACATGGATGCCGAAAGTTCAGGAGTGACTGCTACTTATTCTATCTTCAAATTCATTTCATTTATAGCAACAACCACAGCAATATTCGGTCTGGTCTTTGAACTCCCGATAGTTCTCACTTTCCTTACCCGAAACGGATTTGTACAATACAGCACTCTTGTGACCTACCGCAAGCATATCTATGTTCTTGCGATGTTCGTTGCAGCTCTTGTTACTCCAGGGGCAGATGTCTTCAGCCAGATGATGGTCGCCGTGCCCATGGTAATCTTTTTTGAGATCAGTATGGTGATTGTAAGGATAATTGGAGTGAAAAATAAGGTTTCAAAGCCCGATTCTTCAGTCTCATGAGAAAAGGTGATGGGAAGAGAAATCGAAAAATAGGAAAGAAGACAGATTTAAATCAGACCATTTTTAACCGGACTATCTTATATCGGACTAATAAGGTAAATCTGTCCATCTTCCATGTTTGATCAAAGACCCTGCACTACCTGCATTTTTATTCCTTTTTATCCATTTTGAACACGAACACACCCATCACACAGAGCAGACAAATGAGAACAAAAGCCCGTAAAAAATCAGCCGTATTAAAGCCTTCTTCTCCGGAAGTGTTTGAGCTCTGAGTTTCTTCAGGTGTCTGTTCAATATTTTCTGTTGTATTTCCTGCATTATTCTGTGTATCATCCACTGCTGACGGTATGTTATTTACAGTCATTTTTGCCTTGCCTGTGATTGCAAATGGAGAAAATCCAGGGGTTTTTGCTGTGAAATACAGGTATTTGCTATCTTCCTTAAGGTAGGAGGTTGGAAGTTCATTCCATGTTTTGTTATTATACCTGTTCAGGATTATTGAAGACTGGTCGACGTTTTTATCCTGCATCCAGGACTTTTCAACCTTGAAGCAAATAACCGCGTTTCCAAGATTGTTTTCATCACTTCCATACCCGCCGTTTCCAACCCATATGTTCAGGTAGTTGTATACTTCGCCTTCCGGCGCATTCAGAGTGAGCGTGGACCTGTTTTTAAGCATTTCAATAGTAGTTGTTGTCTTACCAGCGGTCTTTTTTGGGTCAAAACTCAAATTAACAACCGCAGTAGCATTTTTTGTGAAGTCAAACTTTACAGCTTTTCCATTTGTTATGAAGACCTGAGCAAGTTCCTTTACTTTAACGTTCTTTGCAGGTTCTGGGGATCCTCCTCCGCCGCCTCCCCCGCCACCGCTGCTTCCGCCGCTGCTCTTCCGATCTACAATTATTGTAGCAGTTTTTTCATTCGTGCCGTTTGCATTGGTAGCAGTCAGTTTGGCGGTATAAGTCCCTGAAGAAGCGTACTCGTAAGTAAAGCTTGAAGCTTTTGAGTCTTCGGTCCCATCGCTGTTAACATCCCAGCTTATGGTTGTTGCGTTTTGAGATAGATCAGTAAAGGTCACGGAAAGCGGAGCATAACCGCCTGTAACGCTGATACTGAAGTCTGCTACAGGAAGTACTGATCCCATTTTTTCAGAAACAGTTATTGTAGTTAACTTTGAATCTGAACCTTTTGAGTTGTTTACTGTCAGGTTAACAGTATAGTTTCCTGCTGATAAATAAATGTGAACCGGATCTTTTTCGTTTGAAGTAGTTCCGTCTCCAAAGTCCCAGTTCCATCCGGTTGCATTTTCTGAACTGTCGGTAAACTGGACTGAGAGAGGTGCGGTACCATAAGTGACGTTGGCAGTAAAATTCGCAGTTGGAGTAACTGAACTGGACTGAATTACAAGAGGTAAATAGTCATAATCATTCTCATAGACATTATACGGCAGATCTCCAATTCCATTCCCATCCAGATCTAAAGTGGTCTGGGAGAATCCGGTTCCATCTGGCTTTGCCCAGTAATTGCCGCCAATGTAAGGTCCTCCTACAATGTTAGTACCCGGTGTAAGAGAACTATTCCAGGTATTCCTCGCTGCGCCAGCTCCAAACCTTACGTTCAGAGTGTTGTTAAAATAATTGTTATAGATTAGTTTAGTGCTGTTGCCATACATATCATAAATCCCGCATTCTGCACAGGACGTGATAGTATTATTGATTATGTCAGCATAACTAGCTTCTCCTAAACGAATCCCTACATCACAGTTTAATATTGTATTATTGTCGATTCCTCCTGAACTTGAAGCGCCAAGATCAATCCCATAATCGCAGTCAGTAATCCTGTTGTTACGAATATCCGCCCCCTGATCGTATTCATAGATACCTGTGGAACATTTTAAGATCGTATTACCTGATACTGTATTATTTATTCCACAGCAGGAGATATGTACACCTTCTTCGCCGTTAGAAATTTTATTTTCGGCTATTAAATTGCCTGATACCTCGGCATACAGCGTAATAGAACCATTTTCAATGGTATTACCTGTCACGTTATTCATGTCGCTATAATAGACGTCTGTTAAATTGCTTAGTGTATAGGATCCCAGAACAATAGAACCGTTTTCAATTGTATTGCCTGTCAGATTATTCATATCGCCATAAACGAAGATCGCATCTTTATCAGAATTATTACTGGCTCCTGTTATCTTTAAACCGCTGATCGTTATATTATTAGCTTGTATCAGAAAGGTGCTCAGACTTTTATTCAGGGGGTTTACCTGTGCATCACTATTATTCGATTCTGATCTGATAGTTATCCCTGTTGTATTGACGATAACGTTTTCAGTATAAGTACCAGGTCTCACAATTATTGTGTCTCCTGATGTGGAATTATTCACAGCTTCCTGGATTGATGTATAATTAGCTCCATAATCGTCGTCTACTGTAATTTCGCCTGCGGATGCCGTAGATGATAAGGATATTATAAAAATAAGAATCATTGAAAGGAATTTAGTTCTATTTCTCATTTCTTTCCCCTTAGATTTTAACAAATTTGTCCTAAAAATAGTTGTACAGATATACTTTTTTCAACTTCTAAATATTTTATGTCAGTTGACTTTTTATATTTCTTTTGGTCAAATCCTTTTCAGGAATGGAGGTTGAATCGAAACGAGCCACATAGAAATATGAGCTTCTTTCACAGGAAAGCATAACAGAAGGGTTAAAAAATTCAAAATGGCCTTAAAAATATCCTTAGTTACTTTATGAAACCCCGGAAAGTATTATTTAACAGAAACCCTTATTTGCAGAGGTTATGGATCCCAGGTACTTAAAAGCAAATGCTCAGGTTATTGCTTCATCCGTTATTTACGGGTTTGCAGGAATCTTTTTCCTGTATATTAAAAATATGGATGCAGGAGCTGTTGTTTTTTGCCAGATTCTTCTTGGTTTTCTGGTTCTTGCTGTTTATCTTGGAGCCAGAGGAAAACTCTCAGGAATAAAACTCAGGGGTAAAAGAAAAACTCTGCTGCTTCTCGGAGCCTGGCAGGCAGGAGTCATGCTCTCCTATTACACGGCTGTGAGTTTTACAAATGTTTCAATATCAGTTCTTCTGCTCTATACCGCCCCTCTTTATGTCCTGATGATGGCTCCTTTTATCCTTAAAGAAAAAATCAGCGCAAAAAATCTTGCTGCTCTTGTACTCTCACTTGCAGGGGTAGTGGTAGTTATAGGCCCTGAAAATCTTATTCCAGGCACGGTAGAAGCCGGCTCAGGATACTTATTCGGAGTTCTTATGGGTCTTTTTTCAGGGTTTTTCTATGCCTGTATAATTATGACCTCACGCTACTTGAGAGACGAATATTCTGGACTTGAACAGCTTTTCCTTTCTACAGGCGTGACCCTCGTAATTCTCTTTCCCTTCATGCTTCGGGTATCTTCCGCAGCCCTGCTTGAAAACCTGCCTGTCCTTCTCTTTCTCGGGGTAATGATAACATCAATCGGCTCCATTCTCTATTTCACAGGGCTTGAGCACGTGAAAGCCCATAATGCGAGCATAATTTCCCTGCTTGAGCCTGTGAGTGCCATCTTTTTTGCTTATTTAATTTTAAACGATCCGGTTTCCAGGAGTACTATGGTCGGCTGCGTCCTCATTCTCGCAAGTTCTCTCCTTATGAGCCTGGAGGAAGATAAAGCCTGAAATTTAACCAATGCAGTGTTATTCTCTGTCTCACCCGAATTGCGATTCGGGAGCCTGCAGTCCTTTTCGCTCCGCTCAGGTCGTGGTTTCTGTGATCATTATCCTCTTGAAGTCTTATGTGGATATCCTGTTCCTCAGTGTTGTCTCTGTTCCGGTTTTCGCTGCAGTCCTTTATATTACAGGCTGGATAGACTCTGACGACAAAACCATCTTTTTAAACTTATTTCCTGCAGCTCGTTTTAACTCTAAATAATTTTGATCTGCTGCATAACAAATATCAAAACGCGTTCCAAAATAAATATTACTAACCTCTCTCATTATCTGGCTCCATACCTCATGCCGAAAGATATTGAAAAAGGTTAGAAAAATGTTAATCCTCGATTTTCCCTACGTCTCCGAATTTTTAAAAAATACTGCTGCAGAGTTGCAGATCCCTGTTTTAAAAAATGAAATGGCAGCCGGATTGAGTATAAATGCAGAAAAAAAGCTTAAGCTTCTTGAAGAAGCTGAGTTTATCGAATTAATAAAAGAAAAAGGCGAATATGCTCTTTATTCCAATTCCGAAAATTCCATTGGCTGGATTTCGGAAAACCTTGGTTTTACCGGGCTGCCTGAGAAAATAGAGCTGTTCAAGAACAAAATAAAATTCAGAAAACTGCTGGAAAGGATATACCCTGATTTTTATTTTCAGGGAATTGATTTTGAAAAACTGGACGAACTCAGGGTTGAAGATATAAAGAAACCCTTCATTATAAAGCCTGCTGTGGGTTTTTTCAGCCTCGGTGTGTACAGGGTTTCATCTGATGATGAATGGGACTCTGTCCTCAGGCGCATAAAAGCCGAAGTTGAGGAGATCAAGGGACGTTATCCCGAACAGGTTCTTGATACCGGAAAATTCATCATTGAAGAAAACATCGAAGGCGAAGAGTTTGCAGTTGATGCTTATTTCAACAGCGCAGGGAAACCTGTAGTCCTCAACATCTTTAAACATATTTTTTCTTCTGATAACGATGTCAACGACCGGGTATATTTTACTTCAAAATCAGTTATAGAAACTTACAGGGAAACCGTTGAAGACCTGTTAAAAGAAATAGGAAAACTTGCCGGACTCAGAAATTTTCCCCTGCATATAGAACTGAGGATAGGAGAAGACCGGAGAATACAGCTGATCGAACTTAACCCCATGCGTTTTGCCGGCTGGTGCACAACGGATATTGCATATTTTGCTTACGGGATCAACACGTACAGGTATTTCCTGGAACAGCTTGAGCCGGAATGGGATAAAATTCTTACAGGAAGAGAAGGAAAGAGTTTCTGCCTTGTAATATTGAATAAACCTGCGGAAATCGATTCAAAATATGTAAAGGCTTTTGATTACGAAAAGCTTCTCTCCGACTTTGAAAACCCCCTGGAGTTCAGGAAAGCCGACCATGAAAAATACGGGCTATTTGGTTTCCTGTTCACGGAAACAGAGGACAGCAGCTGGAGCGAGATTGAAAGGATTTTAATATCAGATTTGAAGGAGTATATCACTTTCAGGTGACTTTTCTCCTGGAGCCTGTACAAAATATTGTTTTCACTGGACGCTGAATCTCAGAAACTTCATTTAACTCGATAAAGTGATTTCTCAGGGGGTTTGAATGAGAAACTGTAATATTTGGAAGATAAGTTATATAAATACAAATATATATTATTAATGGGGAATATATTTCCACATCTATTGTGAAAGGGGATGAGAGTATCGGGAAAATAAAATTTTTTGGTGCTGTGCTGATTATAGTGATACTTATCACACTGGTGTTATTTGCCTCTGGTTGTTCTCAAAAAGCACCAGAGAACGAAACTAAAAAAATTGAAAATGAAACTAAAAATTTAACAACAACAGTTGAAAATAAAACTAAAAATTTAACAACAACAGTTGAAAATAAAACTAAAAATTTAACCACAACAGTTGAAAATAAAACTAAAAATTTAACAACAACAGTTGAAAATAAAACTAATTATTAATAAATATTCAGGAATCGTTAACGGCGCTCCCTTGAACGCCATTATTACTCCTTTTATTATTCACGGATCCAGTCCTTTGCTTCAGCAAACTCTTTGTTCTGGAAGGTTTTTACCGGGAAGGAAATGGAAAACTTGCAGGGCAGGGAATAGCAAACTTGAATACTTTAATTGCGTCAATTATCTCGAGATGCCATATGCCAAAGAAGAGATCACGTTTGCGATAAAAAAATTGGAGGTGACTTTGAAGGTCACTCAGTTATAGTGAGTTTCAGTGAACTCAAAAAGGTTTTGCAGGCAGCCTTTGAGATTTTTTTCTGGTCAGGATAGATCCTGGCATTCAAAAATATTTTTTCATGAAACAATAAATCATATCTATCACAGACACCTTCAGTACTTCGCTAATTTTGATTTTTTCATAAAGGAGGCTATTCGATACATTTATATGTAATGAAAATACCTCCCTATGTCTTTTTTCACAAATAAGCTTGGAAATAGCTTTAAAATGGAATTAAAATCAAAATACTGTATTGATTATGTATTGGAACCTCTTACATCTCATGTAACCATTAAAATAAATGGTTCTCTTACAAGTGAAGATATAATTCGTACTGTTGTGAGTATGGCAGTCGATAAAAATTCAGTCCATTCTGTTTCAAAACAGTATTCTGCTGTTGCTTGTGAAACCTCTCTACGTCATCATCTTAAGAAACTAAACATGGAAGAATTGATCCTATCCAACGAAAATATTCTCCTTCAAAATCCTCTAAAAACTCTCAAAACAGGTAAAGGCTATGAATTTGCTATTGATCTCACCAACGATCCTTATTACGGGAAAACAGATTCATCTAATG
This sequence comes from Methanosarcina sp., assembly GCF_035390745.1. Taxonomy (GTDB): domain Archaea; phylum Halobacteriota; class Methanosarcinia; order Methanosarcinales; family Methanosarcinaceae; genus Methanosarcina. The sequence continues at coordinate 9,902 of NZ_DAOOUJ010000007.1, forward strand.
AGAAATATGTAATCCGTAGTCAGGCTAAAAAGTCAACAAACTCTTTTTACTCATATATCTCCCTCTACATTACTAACAAGAACGAAAGGTTTACTGTATCTGTTCTTCCTGTAGAAAAAGACAAAACAATGGTTGAATATCTCTCCTACTTTATTGATCTCATCAATAAACTGGATTTTAAAATCAAGGTTCTCTGCCTTGATAGAGAGTTTTATTCCATAGATGTGTTTGAATTTTTGCAAAGTAATGGTATTCCTCACATAGTTCCTGTTGTCAAGAAAGGAGAGAAGATGAAGCAACTTCTGAAGGGGAATAAGGCTCGGAGTACACAATATGTCATGAAGAACTCTAAGAAAAAGATTCTTTTAGACATTATCATTGATGTTAAGTATCTGAAAGGAAAAAGAGATAAAAAGGGATGTGAGAACCTTGGTTTTGTTGTTTTTGGAGTTAAATGGTCTCCACGAAAGGTCAGTACAGTTTACAGAAGAAGATTTGCTATTGAATCATCATACAGGATGAGGAATGTGGTTAGACCAAAGACATCATCTAAAAACGCAACTATAAGGTACTTTTATGCACTGGTATCTTTCCTCCTTAAAAATATATGGTTATACATTCAGAAAAAACATTTTACGATTGTTAAGAGAGGGCCTCAAGTTATAGATGAGGATAAGTTCAGGTTTGATGTATTTATACTTCTAATTGAGGAATGGTTAAGAAGAAAGTTAAGAGTAAGGACAACAGTGTGGTGTTTGAGATAAATGAAGGTAGAGTAAAAGTGGAGGAAAGATTTTAGCGAACTACTGACCTTCTTCCGCTTATTCACTGTTCCATTATCTGCGGATATTTATTTTTCAGTCTCCTGGCGACTTAAAGCCAGCTTTCTTTTCTTCAAACCTTTATTCCCTGATTTATTTCTCTCCCCTTTCCAGTATTTTTTTCTGTATCTTTTTCCGGTACACAAATACTCCGGCTGCAAGCACTATTACAGCAATATATGGGAGGTAAGAACTTATGCCGCCTTTATCCTGTTCTGGCCCGCCTTCTGCTGCAGAAGAAGAGGTCATTTCAATTTCTACGTCTTTATCTATCGTATTTCTTACCCCTTTTGCATCCGTATATTCAATCTGAACTTTTAATGGTGAATCGTATCCTGAAACGGAAGTGGCATTTCCTTCCTGACTGGCTTTTGCAATACCCTGGTCTGAGTTTTCATCTGTACCGGAAGCTGCCTGCGTGCTTGCGATATCAAAGGACGCTATTGTGTAGTCTCCTTTCTCCAGATTTCCTACAATTGTTGATGAACTTCCCGATACCCTGTAATTTTCCTGGTCCGGAATTGATACTTTCACAGAGTATGCGATATTGTTTCCCACGTTTGCAACTGAAAGCGAGATCTCTCCTTCATCACTTTCGGAGAAGGAAACATCAAAGTCGGTTTCTCCACCAACGAAAACACCGGCTGTAGTATTGATAGTTGTTTCATTTGAGTCATAATCTTCCATAGTGAGATTTATGTCCAGAGTATAAAGACCTGGATCTGCATTTACATCTGCCATTACGGCATAAGTAACGTTTACTGATTCACCTGCATCAAGATATTTGATGTACTTTGTATTGTCCGAGTAGACAGGGAGGATTACACCGTCAGGGTCTGTCCAGGAGACGATCAGGTTCTTCAGAGGCGAGGTTCCAGTATTTGTTACAATGAACTCCAGATCCTCTTCCTTGGCAATGTCAATATTTGCTTTGTCAATGGTCACAATCTGGGCATATTCTTTGCCCCTTACCTCGATAGTGACAGTTTCTGTAGTTGTGTACGTGGTTGAAGAAGACCCGGAGCCGCTTTTATAGGTAGTGACTATGTCTATATCATACGTACCTGCGGATGCATTGGAATCAGTCATGAGCTTGAATTTAAGAACGCCTCCCTCATCGTCGTCCTGCCTCGCATTCAAATAGGAGATGTTTTTTTCAAGGGATTCTCCGGAAATCTCGGTAAAAGGATATTCAGGGTTGACTTTGACAGAAATATCTTTTACATCCTTTGTGCCCACGTTCTGCACGCTGACAGTTAGTTCAACAGGTTCTCCTGGGCGGGCAGTGTCAGGATTTTGATTTGTTAAATTTACATCCAGATATGAGGAAGTTATGTTTCCATTTGATCCGCCCAGCGCTGTTCCAGCTCCCAGGCATATGAATACAGAAAATAGCAGCAAGATTGCCAGTAAAGAAAATCTCTTCATTTTTTATTCCTCAATCTATGGATCCAGTTCATCGTAATAACTCGCCATTTTTTCGAAAGGATCCATTATTTGCAAAGAGCTTAGTTTCGTTTTAAATATATCTATTATTTTTGAAAGTATCAAAATTACACCTCTAAAAATCAGTAAAATCCGGGTTCAACTTTTCAGGCCAAACCTGAATATTTTCAGAGTAGCTTGAGTTTGATTTTCGTACCTTTCTTCTGGTTTCTATCTACCTCTACCTGTTTTGCAATCTGATCTGATGCCCTTTGCCGGAGCACTAGAGTGAGAATGGCTCATAACTTTGGATATGACAGGGTTGAGGCACCAGCGGGGTGCATGGCGCCTCAGCCTTTATTTTCTGGGGTGCAGGGGTTTCTGTTTTGACTGCTCCTCTCCTTTGTTCCTGAACAGGTAACACCCGGGATCTTGTAAAGGAGTTTTAGTTTTCTGGTGGCGAGGTATCCTTCCAGGTGATAGTTCTCTTTTACTCCTATCTGACTGAAACACCTATTAGACAGGCGCTCTGTCAGCTGACTGTTCAGGAGGGATTGAGGCAGTCAACCCCTCCATGGGCATTTAATAATAAAAGCATACTTACCAGAAAGAAAGAAATTTATGAAATAAATTTAGAAATGAAGTTTTTATAAGCATTATTCTATTAATTAAGCTTTTAATTAGCCTTTAATCACCTTTTAAGATTACTATAAAGTGTTATTGTGCGTTAGAATTGTTCAAAACTTACACCAATTTTCTCTGGAAACTGTTTTCTGTAAATAGAACGGTTTGCCAGTTTTATTCTGCAAAATTACAAATTTTAAAAAAATACCATATGGAAAACTCGACATTAGAAGACCTGTTTCATGCACCTTCCGCAAATAATTGGCTGAGAGCGTGTCTTAAAATGAAATATGGTTATAGAATAGGAATAGGACTGACACATTTGAACTGGAAAACCGCAACATTAAATCGTCAAATATCAGTGCGGAACAATGCCATAAGCACATGAGGCTCTGACATTCTACTGGTCTTCAGCTCGTGAATTGAATGTCCTGATCAAAAACAAAACATGATAGAGATATAAACGCATCTATCAATAAAACGCCTCGATCAATATCAGTAAATTCGCTCCATAGATCAAAATCTAATTCGATTGTGACACCTGCGAAAAGTGGATAAGAGCCTGGGGACCTGCCCTCAATAGAAGGAGGAAAAGACCAGGTAACCGCTCAGTCTTTAGCTGAGTGGTAGTTCACAAACGGTTTTTTAATGTTGTTTGAAGTTTCTTTGATGAGTATCAGACATTCAATGCCTTATCTGCAGTTTCTGATTCAGGGGTGATTTTTGAAGTAACTTTGCGTTCTTTAAATATTCTGTGTATCCTGTAAAGCATAAACCCGGAAAGCAGAAATGCCAGCATGTCCGAAACCGGAAACGCTGCCCAGACCCCGTCCAGTTCGTATAAACGTGGAAGGATAACAACAGCAGGGATCAGGAAGAGGAGCTGCCGGCTGATAGAGAGGAGAAAAGCAGGTCTGGCTTTTCCCAGTGCCTGAAACAGGATTGATGTGACTACATTCAGACCTATCAAAGGAGTTCCAAGAACCATAACCCTTACAGCAATTTTCCCGAGCTCCAGATACTCCGGATCTGCACTGAAAATAATGAAGAGTTTCTCTGCGAAGAAATAAACAATAAGCAGGCCGAAAACCCCGAAAGCCGTAGTCACTAGAAGAGCTGATTTTACGGCTTCAGCTATCCTTTCATACCTTTTGGCTCCATAGTTAAACCCTACAATCGGCTGCAAGCCAAAAGCAATACCCAGGAGGGGCAGGAAAATAAAGGAATTGATCTTCATCACTATACCAAAAACGGCAATTGCGACATCTCCTCCATAATTTGCAAGCGAATTATACACGAAAATCATCATTACACTGCTCGCACTTTCCATCACAAAAGACCCGGTACCAATAGCCCCGATTTCCTTAATGATTTTCATGTCTGGTTTCAGGGTTTCTGGCCTGAAATGAACAGACCCCTTTCCTTTGAGGTAGTAGAACAGAAGACAAACTGAAGCTACAGCCTGTGACAGTACGGTTGCAATTGCAGCGCCTTCAACACCCATCCCGTAACCAAGCATGAAAAGCGGGTCAAGAAGAATGTTGAGGCCGCCTCCTATAAGCATAACATTCATTGCAAGGCGGGCATTTCCTTCAGATCTGACAATATTCTGAGCAGCCACTCCAAAGACAAAGAAAATACCACCTGAAATTATGTATTTAAGATAATCCCGGGCATAAGGCAGAACTCCGGCAGTTGCTCCGAAAACCTTCAAAATCGGGTCAAGATAAAGAAGACAGGGAACGGCTATAAGCACACTTAAAATTAAACTCAGGGAAAAAACATTTCCAAGAACTCTTTCGGCTTTTTCATTTTCTCGCGCTCCAAGGGCACGCGAAATTATTGAAGAGCCCCCGGTCCCGAGAACGATTCCAAAAGCCATTATTATCATCTGGACTGGAAAAGCAATTGAAAGGCCGCCTATAGCCTGAACGCTGTTTTCTCCATAGGCCAGTCCCACGAAAAAGGTGTCCACAACATTATAGATTGCCTGCACCAGCATTCCGATGATTACGGGAGTTGAAAGTTTAAACAGGAGTTTTCTTATATTCTCTGTACCGAGAAATTCACTTTTTTCTTCCATTTTTTTTTCGCCTCTATAGTTTTCACTTAGGGTCATCCGACCTATCAGATGGAGGCTCGAACCCGGGCTCAAAAAGTTTAATTGAAGCTTTATGGCTGAGCAGCCTGAAAATTTCTTTTTCTTCGGAGGTAAAGTTAGAAAAGAGAATGTCTGTAAAAGAGTTCAACTTTTTAAAAATTATATCTCTCATTTCCTTTCCTTTATCAGTCAGGTAAACCCTGTAAGCTCTAAGGTCGTTTTCGTCCCTTTGCCTGTACACATAACCTTCTTTTTCCAGGTTCTGGATCGCTCTGGCACTGGTCGCTTTGCTCACTTTCAGGATTCTTGCAAGATTTTCCTGAGAGATCCCATTTTTGTGGTATAAAACCAGCAGAAACTCAAACTGCCCGCTTCCGACTCTGTAAGCCTCGAGTTCCTTTGCCATGTATGCCAGATGGCTCCGGTAAATATGGGCAATAGTGCCGAGCAGTATTACCTGGTCCTCCATATTTTCTCCTTCATTTTTATGAATTGAGATAGCATTTTGATAAGGGCAATTAACAAAATGATTCCCTGTGAAACTACTCTATATAACACCCCCATACAATCATGAAGTATATAATAGTTACGTATGAAACTAAATAACAACCGTAAATACCCTGTGTCCACTTCTGTTCAGGAAGTTTAAAGATATAATAAGACCGGCAATATAGACCGGTAATATAGATCTGCTGCCCGGAAGAGAAAAGAGAATGGAAAAATATAGCTGGATTCTCATCACTGGATCTTCATACTTATGATGCAAAAAAGCCCTTTTTGAAACAATATCTATCCCAATAATAAATACGCATGAAACTAATATTAAAGAGATATGTAGAATGTATATTCATTTTCTAATTACACAAGAAACTAAATCTATATAATACGTTCAACATAACACGTGAGACAAATTAAAAAAGTTACACAGGATTTAGAACCATTAGTCTGCAAGGATGAAAAGAATTTGAAAGCAGGTCTTAAAAAAGGGTTGAGAGGGATTATCCCTCTTTCAGAAAAATTTAATATTTTTGAAGTTAGACATTTGGGCGATTAAAAGCATGTAAGCGGCTGATAATCGGCCCGCTTATAAAGGATGTAACCAGGGCCATAAAGATTAAAGCCACAAATACATGGTCATCAATGAGTCCGGCATCCCTGGCAACTGTAGCCAGAATCATTTCCATTGCACCCCTGGCGTTCATGGCAAAGCCTATTGCAACTGATTGTCTCCAGTGCATCTTGCTGATCATCAAACCAAATGTGACTCCAAGCACCTTACCCAGGCATGCAATGACAAGAACTGCCAGCACAAGGACAGGGTCAAATGATTCCACGAAATTCGCCCTCAGCCCGATTGAAACAAAATAGAGTGGGGCGAAAAAATACATAACAAACTGATAGATCATCTCATGTGCATCATCACGCTTCTCAAGGTTCTGGGAAAAAGCCAGCCCCACTAAAAAAGCGCCAAATACGGAATGTATTCCTATCAGTTCAGCACCGGCTGCTGTCAGCAGTACAAGGACAGTCGTTATCCCGAGGAATGAACCCGGCCACGGCAGGTGCGACTTAAACCATTTTTGAGATCTTTGAGCCACAAAGCGACCTATGGTGACCATGAAAACGAAAAGCAATATCACCAGAATGAAAGTAACATAAGGGGGGATATTCATGACGCTTTCATGTGCGAAATTGCTTAACACAAAGGCGAATAAAGACCATCCTACAAGGTCATCGATAGTTGCAGCGCCGGTAATCACCATTCCAATATCCGTTTTCATCAGATTAAGGTCCATGAGGGTTCTCACAATGACCGGAAGGGCAGATATGGAAAGTGCCGTGCCCATAAACATCGCAAAAAACAATGTCCTTCCCTGAAAATGTTCTTTCCACAGGTCCGGGAACAGAAAGACTATCCCGATACCCATTATAAACGGAACAACTATGCCCATTAAACTGGCCCAGGCTATATTTTTGCCCTGCTTTTTAACAAGGTCCAGGTTCATTTCCAGACCTGCAGCGAATAAAAAGAAAAGCATGCAAATCTGGATAAGGGCATCCCTGCTCTGAAAAACAACACCTGTCTCCGGGAATAATAATTGATAAGTATCAGGACTGAGCCATCCCCAGACAGTCGGACCGAGGATAATACCGCCAAAAAGTTCGCCAAAAACTGCAGGAAAGCCAAGCCTGCTCATTATATGGCCGCAGGACAGCGCCATAAAAAGCATCACAGCGATCTCAAGGAAAAAGATTACCATATCCTTTGGGATCATACAATTTCACCATACCGTTTTTACATTTCCCTGGCTATTTGAAAATTATATAGCCGTGTTCCTCACAAACTGCATCTTAACAACTGTTAAGCAAATTTTTTTGCATCCACAGCCTGTCTGAAGCATACAGGATGAATTCATAAAGCCGCTTATTAATATTAATATAATATAAATCATTGGGTCTCAGCAAAGGGAAGTATGATGATTTTTCCACAAAATTATAATCTCATCAAGCTGTGAGAAAGGAAAAATATGATTCAATACTGTTAAATATTTTGATCTCAGTATATGCAGTGATTTAATAAATCTTCAGGGGGATTAGTATGGTAAAAAACATCGTTGAAGACAGACATGATGATGCCGTTAAGGGAAGATCCAGAGCTTATAACGCAAAAACCGATAAACGGCTTAAATGCGAAGAAAATCACAAAATCGCGAAGAACAACAATCTGAGAACAGGTTTTAAAGGAAAAGGCAAACAAATGGTTTAAGTGAGAAACCAGATCGGCTTCCTGCCGGTTTTATTTATCGTTTTTAAAGAGGGAGGAAGAATGAGTTTTATTCTTTGTCCCACACCTTTTTTATCTTACAAAACGTTCATCTTCTTTTAATGATTCCCTCAGCGCTTCTACTTTCTTTTTCAATGCATCGATTTCCTTTACCAGCGAGTTGGTAATTGCCTCTATTTCCTTTGCATTTTCCACTGCTAACTGTTTTTTTGACAACAAGTTCATGACCTCTTTAAGCAATTTCAGGTTTATGGATCTCAAATAGGCAGTCTAATTTGTAAGATTAATGCAGCTCAAATTTAACCTTAACAGATAAACTGTATTTTAACATATATATAATTATTCTACAGTTATAAATGACATTATAACTGTTAAGCGTAAATCGATAATCACACCTCCTCATAAAACAAAAACTTTATATTCGAATTTTACGTACTTCTTCCCACAGCATTGTACATAGATGAACATCATTTTTCCACAGCGAGAGCGTTGGAAAAATTCCTTAAATTCTTTTTGAATTCTCAAAACAATTTTATCAGATTATTTGGGAATTCAGGTTCGTTTTCAACCTCATTTTATTTCCTTTGAGGCTGTCAAAATTATACATTTCATTAAATATTACCCACGATCCGAGATGAGCTTATTTGACTGAAAAAAAACTGTTAATGGGTAATGAAGCCATTGCACTTGGAGCAATAGAAGCCGGAGTACAGGTAGTAACGGGATATCCCGGCACCCCCTCGACCGAAGCTCTGGAAACAATTGCCCGTCATGCCGAAAATTGCGGGATCTATACCGAGTGGTCAAGCAACGAAAAAGTCGCACTTGAAACGGCTGTAGGAGCGGCTTATTCCGGAGCAAAGGCTCTTGTGACCATGAAACAGGTAGGACTAAACGTTGCATCCGACCCCCTTATGAGCCTGACATACATCGGCGTAAAAGGAGCTCTTGTCCTGCTTGTTGCAGATGACCCGGGACCTCATTCTTCCCAGACTGAACAGGACACAAGGGCTTTCGGGCATTTTGCAAATATCCCTGTACTTGACCCTGCAACTCCGCAGGAGGCTTACGAGCTTACAAAGCTGGCTTTTGAAATATCACACGAGTTTGAAACCCCTGTCATTCTCAGGACCACAACGCGGGTTTCCCACAGCTGCGAAGACGTTCAACTTTTAAACCCGGAACCTGCACCGGTTAATGTTTCCTGTGAAGGTTTTACAAAAGACAGGCGCTGGACGATTTTTCCAAGGCTTACTGCAGAACGGCATCCTCTGCTTGAAAACGTGCAGGTGCAGCTTTCAGACCGCTTTTCAGAGCTTCCGTACAATTCCGTTTCAGGAAGCGGAAAAATAGGGATTATAGCCTCAGGGGTTTCAGCCCTCTATGTAAAGGAGGCTGTAAAAGGTTTTGAAGAGCTTTTCACTCTCTTCCGGGTCGGGACAGTTTATCCATTCCCTGAAAAAGCAGCTCTTTCCTTCCTAAAGAGGATCGAAAAACTGATTGTGGTCGAGGAACTTGACCCCTACCTTGAAGAACAGGCACTCCAGCTTATCGGAAAATCTCACCTGCCTGTTGACGTTTACGGAAAAAAGAACGGCTTTTTCCCGGTCAGCGGGGAATATAACGTTGATATTGTTATTGATTGTATAAACAAAGTGCTTGCAGAACTCGGAGAAAATTCCAGTCTTTCCCATGCTGTTCCTGCCGTTTTAAGAGGAGAACTTCCGCTCCTGCCTGTCCGGGCTCCAACCCTCTGCGCCGGCTGCATGCACAGGACCGTTTTTTACGCATTCAAGCAGGCTGCAAAGCAGCTCAAAAAGGACTCCAAAGTTGAAACTATTTTTTCCGGAGATATCGGCTGCTATACTCTTGGAAACGCATACCCCCTCAACATGGTTGACACCTGCCTCTGTATGGGGGCAGGGATGAGCATTGCAGGAGGGCTTTCCCGCACGAACCCTGGAGCAAAGCAGGTTGCTTTCATAGGGGATTCGACCTTCTTCCACTCAGGAATCCCTGCTGTGATAAATGCTGTTTACAACGGAGCCGATGTTACCCTTGCAGTCCTTGACAACCGCACAACTGCCATGACAGGGCACCAGCCCCATCCTGGAATAGGGCTTACTGTACTTGGAAACCCTTCCAAAGCGATTGACATCTCCGATGTGATCCGGAGCTGCGGGGTCGAATTTGTAAGGTCAGTAGATATAGAAAGCCTGAAAAACAGCCTTGAAGACTGCATTGAGGCAGCAAAAGAAGCTATGGAATTTAAAGGTCCTTCTGCAGTCGTGTTTAAAGGGAGATGCGTGGGGATCACCAAATCCAGGATACGTTTTGAAATTGATGCTGATAGCTGTACAGGCTGCGGGTTCTGTGTAAAGCAGCTAGGATGCCCTGCTATTTTCCTGCCTGCGGGAGAGGATAAGCCTGTAATTCAGGACAGCTGCAGCGGCTGCGGGCTCTGTGCGCAGGTATGTCCTTCGGGAGTCATAAGGGAAAGAGGGGTGAAGAAATGAAGTACGATATTCTGGTTGCAGGTGTTGGAGGACAGGGAGTTGTG
>NZ_DAOOUJ010000007.1:20317-26009 GCF_035390745.1 Methanosarcina sp.
TGAAGAAATGAAGTACGATATTCTGGTTGCAGGTGTTGGAGGACAGGGAGTTGTGCTTGCTTCCCGAATGCTTGCACTTGCTGCAATGAAAGCCGGGTTCCGTGTGAGCACTGCCGAAACCATAGGCATGTCCCAGAGGGAAGGTTCGGTGAGCAGCCATATAAGGATAGGAGACGAGATTTCGGGTTCACTTATCCCGGCAGGGAAGGCAGACATGCTTATAGGACTTGAACCCGCAGAAAGCATAAGGAATCTCCCGTTCCTGAAAAAAGGCGGAAAAATCATAGTAAACTCTCATGCCATACCCCCTGCATCAAAACCCCCCGGAAGCCCGGAATATAACCCTGAGTCTTTGCTGTCTTTTCTGAAGGCACACTTCCCGGATATGCTCTGTCTGGATTTCACCCGGCTCGCAGAAGAGGCGGGGACATACAGGGCTGCCAATGTTGCAATGCTGGGAGCGGCGGCAGGTATGGATATACTGCCTTTCTCAAGAGAAATCATTCTGGCAGTACTTGAAACCGAAATCCCTGAAAAACACAGGGCTGTAAACAGGGCTGCTTTTGAAGCTGCGATAGAAAAAATAAAGCTGATCTCTGCGCCCCTGAACGGGGAAAAGAAGGTGAAATTAAATGTATGAAGCATCCTGTGATTCTGAGCTCGATCCTGATGTCCAGCTCTATCACCCAAATCTCTCGGAAGAAGATACCCTTGCAAAACTGAAGGACCTGCTCAGACGTGTTGTTGAAGGCAGTCCGTTTTACCAGAAGAAGTTCAGGGAAGAAAACGTGGATATCGAGAAAATAAAATCCCTTGAAGACCTGAAACTCCTGCCTTTCACGCACAAAGAGGAACTGAGGGACGCCTATCCCCTCGGGCTTCAGGCAGTGCCTGATTCCGTAGTTGTCAGGATCCATTCTTCCTCAGGAACTACAGGCAAGCCTGTAATTATTCCTTATACCCGGAAGGATGTTGATGTCTGGGCAGAACTTATGATGCGCTGCTACATGCTGGCAGGGCTTACCAACAGAGACAGGATCCAGATAACTCCGGGATATGGGCTCTGGACCGCAGGTATCGGATTCCAGCTCGGTGCCGAGCGCCTTGGAGCAATGGCAATACCTACAGGGCCCGGAAATACCGAAAAACAGCTTGAGATGCTTGTCGACCTCAGGTCCACAGCCCTTGCAAGCACTTCTTCGTATGCGCTTTTGCTTGCCGAAGAGATTGAAAAGCGCGGCCTGAAAGACCAGATCCATCTCAGGGTAGGTGTTATCGGCTCGGAGCGCTGGAGCGAAAAGATGCGCAGCAGGATCGAAACCGAACTCGGGATCGAGACCTTTGACATCTACGGGCTGACGGAAATCTATGGACCAGGAATTGCCCTTGACTGCTCCTACCACGAAGGGATGCATTACTGGTCCGACCACCTGCTTTTTGAGATCATCGACCCCATAACAGGTGAGCAACTGCCCGATGGGACCCTCGGAGAACTTGTTATTACCACTCTCACAAAAGAAGGAGCTCCCCTGATCCGCTACAGGACAAGAGACCTTACGCGCATAATCCCGGGACTCTGCAAATGCGGCTGCCCCTTCCCGAGAATTGACCGGATTTTAGGGAGGTCTGATGACCGCATTAAGTACAAGGCAGTAAATATCTACCCCGGACAGATTGAAGATATTATCCACAAAGTTCCCGGAGTGAGCAGCGAGTACCAGATCCTCCTTACGAGAAAAGACGGCAGGGACAACATGACTTTCAGGGTCGAAATTGAAGATGCAGAAGACCCTGCAAAAAAATTAAAAGCTGAGAAAGCCCTGGGAAAAGCTTTCAAGGACTTTATAGGAGTAACCGTGGATATCGTGGGTGTGAAGCTTGGTGAACTTCCAAGAAGCATGAAAAAGACTAAAAGAGTAATCGATGAAAGGGAACTTTAAACCCCTTCCATCATTCTATTTTCTTGATCGGATTCCCTTCCATACCTTTCATTAATTTTGTAGATTATTAATTTCTTCTGATGATGAAGGTTTTTCAGAAGCCTTTCCCTTTTCAATATCTGTCTTGTATACAATAGTCCTGTAAGGATACGGAATTTCTATCCCTTCCTCATCAAAACGCTTTTTGATCGCTTCTCTAATTTCGCATCCTGAACTGTATGCATCACTCCTGTCCTTAAACCACATCTGCATGCGGAGATTTATGGCAAAATCTCCGAGCTCTGTCACGTATACTTTAACCTGTCCCCTTTCCCTGAAATCCGGATCTACAAGATGGAGTACGGAAGGGTTCATGAACCCGTTTGTAAGAGTTTCGGATTTCAGTAATCCTGGCTTTACAACGCTGTACTCAAGGGTCTGGGGAGACATGACCTTGGGGTGTTTTCTGGCTTCCTCAATCATAATTTTCTTTGCCAGGCTGATATCGGAGTCATAGCTGATTCCAACATCCAGTGGCCAGATAACTGCAGGGTCTTCTATGGTCCAGTTAACTATTGCTTCATTGCTGATCACTGAGTTGGGGATAATAAGGCGCCTGTTATCCCAGGTCAGAATTACTGTATGCCTGAGGTTGAGGTCCGTAACTTTTCCGTACTCATTCATAATAGTCAGTCTGTCTCCAACCCTGAAAGGTTGAAACAGAGCAAGGGCAATGCCTGCAATAATATTGCTCAGCGTGTTCTGGGCTGCAAAACCGATTACGATACCGGCGAGCCCTGCCCCTGATAACATCGCTACGGAGAGACTGCGCAGTTCAGGAATGCTGAAGATTACAACAACCAGACCTATGAAATAGACTGCTGCAACCATTATGTGCCTGAACATTCGGAAAGTAGTTACATCGATATGCAGCTTGCTGCTGACTCTTTTATGGTAATTTATCAAAATGTTGTTTACAGTTCTTGCGACAAGGATAGTGCCCATGCCTACAAAAATAATGAACAACAGCGTATCCAGGTTGTTAGAGAACCAGGTGAATGCATGCTCCAGTATTGTGTCTAAATAGGAAATGTTATCTGCAAGAGAAGTATCCGTATCCGGGGTAGTGTTATTCAGAGTATCCAGGGTTTCCATGCCCTCAACCTTTTGCAGGAATCCTTATATAAATATTGATTTTAGAATACATGAATTGTAAGAATGTAAAGTAAGTTTCACAAAAGAGATTGAGGAAGTTGAAACAATAGAAATTCAGATTGAACAGAAATCGCTTAAAAGTTAAGGATGAAAGCAAAAAAGGGTATTTTAAATTGAAAATGAAAGGAAGAAATTACTTCCTTTCCCTTGCGTAAGCAACAATTGCGTCTTTGACTCCGTATTTGAATGCTACCACGATAGCAATTCCCCATGCCAGCGGTCCGAAGAACACATAGAGGATACCGGTGTCGATCATCATTGTGTCCAGGGCAACCAGTACCAGAATGAGGAGCAGGAAGCCTCTCAGGAGTGGAAGGATTACGTCTGCTCCTTCGACTTTCATGCCTTTGACAGTACCGCTCAGGTAGTCCATTACCACATCTATGGACAGAACTCCTATCATCAGTATCAGGACTGCTACGATAACACGTGGCAAATACTGGGTAATACTTATCAGCAGATCGGTAATCATAACCAGCCGGAGGATATCGGAAGCTGCTGTGAGGAAAATCAGATATCCAAATATTCTGACTATTCCAGCTATGATACCTGAAATCGTCATTCCACCTGACCTGACTGAAGCTCCGAAAGTTGTCTGTTCGAATTTTTCGTCTACTCCAGTCGAAACAAGTACTTTCTTGAGCAAATCGCTGATGAAATCCACGATCAGCAAACCTATGAGCAGGACGATAAGAGCAGAGATCACAAGCGGAACATAGAATATAATCAGGTCAACGAAGTTGTTCACGACCTCAATATTTAGAAGGTCCAGGATTATTATGGCGAAAATGATATAGATAAACCAGCGGATGACGGCATCAAAAAAGCCAACCGTACTCATCTGTCCTCTTCTCAGCATTCCGCCTATCACCGTTTTGTCTATCAGTTCGTCAAGACCTATCTTATCCAGTATCTTTGCCCCGATCTTTCCAAGGGCTTTTCCCACTACTGTACCTATAATAAGAAGAAGAATTATGGCTACCAATGTAGGAACAAAAGCGATAAACTGATCAAGCATATTGTATAAACTATTCGTAACTTCCGTTTGAACCATATCACTACCCCTTTATCTGGTTTTCAATTTGATGATCTTCCCAAATTCCCCTATTTTTAGAAGATCAATTTTTAGATTTCTCGTAATATTCTATATAATGGATAATAGATATATTTATCTGTAAACGCTTTAAATCCCGCCTTTGTATTGAAATTGAGGTTATGCGGAATATAATCAGGACTGCTTCAAAGCTATCAAGATTGCTTCAGAGTTTATACTGATTCGAACAAAAAGCATGCACAGGCTTAAATCAGTGAAACTCCAATTAATAAAATGTTTAATTTTATTATAAAGTGAGGCAGAGCCGTGAAATCTAAAACTTTCAAAAAAAAGCAATCAAATGTCGGTCTTGCCCCCGGAACTCTTGTACATGTGGGGGAAAAAAAGGCAGAAAAAGTCGTTATCAGGGCCTGGGTATATAACAGTGAAAAACTGATAGAAAAAGAACTGAAAACTGTGGAAGAATGTCAGGCACTTAAAGACCAGCCCGGCATGAACCTGTGGATAAACGTAGACGGATTAGATCAGATAGGAATTATAGAAAAACTTGGAAGCTACTTTGGGGTCCATCCTCTTACCCTTGAAGACGTGCTGAACACCGGGCAGCGACCGAAAATGGAGGATTACGATTCTTATATTTATGCTGTTCTGAAAATGATGATTCTCGATGAAAAAAGAAAAGAGATCATTATAGATCAGGTAAGCATTATCTTCGGCTCCAATTACATCCTCTCTTTTCAGGAGAGGGAAAGAGATGTTTTTAACCCCATAAGAGACAGGTTAAAAAATCCTGCTTCACGCCTGCGAAAGAACGGGGTGGACCTTCTTGCATACAGCCTCATGGATGCTGTGGTTGACAACTATTTCTTGATTCTTGAACACATTGGGGAAGAAATAGAAAACCTTGAAGAAGAACTCATAGTGGACCCGGTTCCTGAAACCCTGAAAGCAATCCAGAAACATAAAAGGGATATGATTACTCTCCGCAGATCAGTCTGGCCTCTCAGGGAATTGATAAATAGCCTTCAGAGGACCGAGTCAGAACTGATAAATGAAACCACGCAGCTTTACCTGCGAGACGTCTATGACCATACAATTCAGGTAATTGACTCCATAGAAGCTTTCAGGGATATCCTCTCTTCAATGGTAGACGTCTACCTTTCAAGCTTGAGCAACAGAATGAATGACGTTATGAAAGTCCTGACGATTATAGCTACGATTTTTATCCCCCTTACCTTCATAGCAGGAGTATACGGCATGAACTTTGAATACATGCCCGAACTCGAATGGCGCTGGGGTTATCCTGCAGTAATGCTGGGAATGGCGATGGTAGGAATCAGCATGTTTCTTTACTTTAAAAAGAGAAGATGGGTCTAAACCACCCGAGACCCGTTTCGGGAGGACGGCGTTCTTTTCACTCGCTTCGCTCGCTCAAGAGGACTCATTTAAAAAATTGAAAAGTTCTTCGGAATTCAGGGGTAATTGACTAATTAATAAGGAGTAT
>NZ_DAOOUJ010000007.1:26109-64668 GCF_035390745.1 Methanosarcina sp.
AAAATTGAAAAGTTCTTCGGAATTCAGGGGTAATTGACTAATTAATAAGGAGTATCTTTTTAAGGAGTATCTTTTTTGTAGTCTCATAAAATTTATTTAAAGTAATTTTTTTATAATGGGTGGATCTTAATATTATTTAGAAAGTATTGAAATATGTTAATTTATGGAATAGCAGGATATTATGTACGGCTACTACGATCCCCCCTTTTCAGTGGAACAGGAAGGAATTTCCATTTCTGTAGAAAGGACTGGAGACAGATGGACATACAGGAGAACTTCTGGAAAAGATGAGGTTGAAAGACTGATTCTTGGAGACCGAAAGCGAATTATCATAAATCCGGTTGAACCCCTGAACACTCCGAAAGAAATTACTCCGAATCTGCTGATAGAATTCGAAAAAACACTGCTTCTTGCAGGCGGAGAGAAAAAACAGATATTTTTGACTTTTCCGGTTGAAATAGGTGTCTTTATCTCGGATACCGGCAACAAGAATCCTCAGCTTATAGATGTGCTCACCCTGGTGAGGCAGAAATTTACCCTTTACGGAGAAGTTTCTAATGGAGTTGTCTGTAAGCACTGGAAAAGCAGATTATACTCGGTTTCTCCTATCCTTGATCCCCTGCAGGAAGGAATCATGGAGCTTACTCTGAGAAACGCTTCTTCGGACTGGGCTTCGATCTCAAAAGCCGTTTTCAGTGCATATGGGATGAAACTCTACTATGACGGGGATGTTTTTATGAAAGCCCGTATGGACATCCTCAACAGGAACACGGCTGAAACGGGTTTTGATATACAGCCGATTAACGGAGAGATGAAAGGTTATCTTGTGAAAGACCAGAAAATCAGGAAAGAGGCTTTTGGCGTTTACGGCCTCCGGAAGCTTGGCTTTGTGCCTCTTAAATTTTATATGGGGTGGGGTTTTTGATCCTTCCTGATATTAATCTTCTTGATTTTACCCTGTACTCTACATCAGAGGGGCCGGTTACCCCTGCGGACCTTATAAAGTTTATAGCCATTCTTTCATTTTCGATAATCTTTTCCAGAGTCCTCACAATTTACCTGCGAAGGTCTCTTAAAGACAGGGTCAGCAAGGATGTGGGAGAGCCTATCCTCAAACTCCTCTATTACGGAACCCTTGTTGTCATTTTTATTTCAATACTTCCTTTAATAGGGCTTGACCCATCAGGACTCCTGCTTGCAGGAGGGGTTGCAGGTATAGTGCTTGGTTTTGCAAGCCAGAACATTGTAGGAAATCTGGTTTCCGGCTGCTTCCTTATGTTTGAAAGACCCATAAAAATAGGGGACCAGGTGGAAGTCAACGGGATAGCCGGCTATGTCACTGATATCCGTATAATCTCCACTCTCATGCGAACCTATGACGGTCTTCTTGTCCGCATCCCAAACCAGCAGGTGTTTACAACAAATATCACAAATATCGTGGGACACCCTGTAAGAAGATTTGAATATACTATAAGAATCCGCTACAGCGACGATGCCGGCGCTGCAATATGGCTGATCAAGGACCTGATAGATAAGGAGCCTTTTGCTCTCCTGAGCCCGTCTCCATCAGTTTTTGTTAGCGACCTTGCGGACAGCTGGGTTGAGATTGCGGTCAGGATCTGGGCGCCTGTTAGTGAATGGTTCGGGCTGAAAACAAGGCTTTTGTGGAATATTAAAAAAACCCTTGAAGAAAACGGGATAGAAATCCCCTACCCGCAGCGCGTACTCCATATTAAATCCGAAGAGGAAAAAAAGCCGCAGGTGATTGAAGAGCCAAATGAAAATAAGCTTGAAGAAACTGAACCTGTTTTGAACTTTGAAGAAAGAGTATTGAATTGAGCCAGGCTGAGAAAGGAAGAAACTGATAATCTGAAGGAAAAAGGGGAAAAAAACTTTAAAGTCAGGATTTTCTTGCCATCTTTTTCCTGTACCTTCTTTCCGTTTTCTCTTTTTTTTCCCTTTTTATTTCCGCTTTCATTCTTATTTTCTGTTTTCAAGTATCTCCCTGATAGGTTTAACTGTAAGGGCTCCAGGTGTTCCTTTCATGCTGTGGGGCGGCCAGCTTCCGGATTTAATTTCTTCTGAGTTCTCATCGTGTTCATCTTCAAGAAGGAGAATCACCCCTATGTCCGAAGGGATGTCGTCGACCATCTCTGCTCCGCAGGAATCGAGTTCCTCCAGGGCTTTTCTTCCCTTTTTCGGATCAAAGGGAGCAGTGCAGCCTTTCACGACGTTTGTCCGGAAACCTCTTTCGAGAAAGCCCAAAGCGTTTCGGTAGATACAGACCTCATCAACCAGCCCTGTCATGAATACCTCATCAATTCCGAGTTCTGCAACCTTGAGTTCAAGTTCAGGGTTTGTAAAAGCATCGTAGTGGTCTTTCGAAAGCCTGATAAGAGAGACTGTTCCGCTGTTAACTACTTTTCTCACAAGGGCTGCAATTGGTTCAACAATCGTCTTTCCAAGCGGGGCCACAAGCCTGCCTTCGTATTCTTTTCCTTCATGTTCATATTTCTCGAATACGAAATCATTGGTCATATCCATAATAATTAGAGCTTTCAATTTTTCACCTTTTTTCATCTTTTAATCGGCTTCACCCTTTATCTTCTATTTTGCGTGATATGCGATAAGTTTACCGGAAATATTTTTTGAAACAGTCTCTTTGGATTAGTATGAGAAAATAAAAACATTTAATATATATTATATTAGAGAATATTTTACTGTAAAACGGTTACTTATTATAAAAATTAAATTTCATTCTCGAAATTTACTGCTTTAATTTTCTTATTTTATTCAGTTTTTCATCCTCCTGCAATCGGAGGGACCAGGACCATAACGTCCCCTTCTTTTAACACGGTCGCAAACCCTTCGAGAAAATCAGTATCTCTCCCGTTAACCAGGAACCTCACTTTCGGAATCCCGCCTGCGGTTGTGCCTGTTGTGGCTTCTTTGAACTCTGCGCCGTAGAGCGTTTGAAGGGCCTGCAGGGCAGTTCCCACGGTGTCACCGGAATGAAGTTCAAGTTCTATCTCGGATTTGTCGGTAATTTCACGGATAGTCGCAAGGAACTTTACATGGATTTTCAAGCCTATCTCTCCGGAAAAAGAATAAAGCGATTTGAAAGGAAATAATAAAAATCGTACATGATATTCTTCGAATTCCATGCCCAAAAAATGAAAGTGCTTTCAAGTACTTTCATGCCAAAGTGATATGTAAAGGCTCAGGAAATCCCGAGTTCCTTCAGCTTCTCTTTTGTGGGCTTTCCTTCAACCCAGCCACGAAGGGAATAATACTCGTGGATCATTTCCGGGACATGGGAGATCTGGCCTCTGGCGGGACCGGCCGGTACAGGATCTTCGGTGAGACGCTTTGGGAGGACGTCTTCATTCCTGTCAAGTCCATACATGTTGTTCATCAGCCGCTCCAGGTTTGTGATTCTTTCCCCAATTTTCAGGAGTTTATCGGCATCAAGTTCAAAACCTGTAATAGCTGCCAGCATCCCTGCATACTCGGGGAAGCCGAGGGCAAATGAGCTGAAGAGGCAGACAACAGAAGAGTTGATGGCTGATGTCAGGTCCTGAAGGATGATGGTCCATCTGGGCTTGTCCTTGACTGCGTAGGGGTCAAGCTTTTCAGGCAGCCCCAGAATTTCGGGAGAGATCATGTAGCCGTAGACATGGTCACCGCCGCGGTTTGCGGTTGCGTAGTTCAGGCCTATTCCCTGGATAGCTCTGGGGTCGTAGGCTGGAAGTTCCATGCCTTTGACAGCCATGGAGAGTTCCGGAGCCCCGTATTTTTCCGAAAGCATTTTAGAACCGAGGGCAAGATCAGCTCCGATCCCTGCGCGGTAGGCAGTCCTCCATATGGCTTCAATCATTGAACCGGGATCCCCGAAGCGCAGGTTAAAGCCGTGGAGCTTTTCCTGCGGGATTTTTCCTTTCTCCACAAGTTCCATGGCACAGGCAATCGTCCCTCCCATGGAGATTGTGTCAAGCCCTAGCTCGTCGCATAGGTGGTTGGCTTTTATCAGGGCGTCAAGATCCTTTACTCCGCAGTCGGAACCAAAGGCAAAGATGGTCTCATACTCCGGACCTTCGGTGTCGCGGACGCTGAAAGGCCCTTCAGGCACATCGGACTTCCGCCCGCAGAGTATAGGACAGCCCCAGCAGCCTCCGCGGCCTGTAAGGTACTTTTTAACAAGGGTTTCCCCGCTCTGTTCATCGGCTTCAGGGAAGTAAGCTTCCTGGAAGTTCCGGGTCGGGTAGGCTCCGCTCTCGTTGATGATATTTACGAGGACGGCAGTCCCGTAGGTATGCAGCCCTCCATCGGGAGCTGTAACCGGGTTTTCTTTTATCTTTTTCATAGCCTCCGCAACCCTCTCTTTCAGAAGTTCGGGGTTTGCAGGCTCAGCCCTCTGGCTCCCGGAAACCACTATCGCTTTCAACTTCTTGCTCCCCATGACCGCACCGAGCCCTGTCCTCCCGGCAGTCCGGTACTTGTCGTTCATGATGCCGGAAAAGGGAACTAAATTTTCTCCAGCAGGCCCTATGCAGGCAACAGAAGTCTTCCTGGGGTTTTCCGTCCTTCCTGTCAGCTCGTCCGTGACAGCATGGACTGTCATTCCCCAGAGCTCCGGAGCCTCTACAAGCCCGGCTTTCCCGTCCACGATGCTAAGGTAAACAGGCTCCTTTGAAATTCCCCGGAAAACAACTGCGTCATATCCTGAAAATTTCAGGTAGGGTCCCCATTTGCCTCCGGAATTTCCGCTCCCCACAGTCCCGGTCTGGGGAGATTTGCTGCAGACAACGTGGTAGCGCCCGCTTGTAGGGATCTTTGCCCCTGTAGCCGGACCGCTTGCAAACACAAGCAGGTTGTCAGGGTCAAAAGGCTGCATGTCAGGCCTGAACTCATCATATACGAGTTTAAGACCGAGCCCTTTTCCTCCGAGGTACATCCTCAGCGTTTTTTCGTCAAGAGTTTTATCCCTAAGCTCTCCGGTTTCAAGATTAACATCAAGAATTTTTCCTGCATAGCCCCCTAACATAGATAGTCTCCTCCATGAGTATAGTTTTAGTTTTTCAGACTATTCAGTTTTGCAGTTCCGGCAGCAATTCCTTACCCTCCACAGGACAGAGCTCAAAGGAGAGCCTGCCGAAAAATTTTACACCACTGATATAAAGCGATGAGAATTTAAAGTTCGTTTTAGAATCAATTATATAACAGTTCCTTAATATAAGAATTTACACGAAAAGAAATTCATTGAAATATTCTTCGCAGTTCCAGTTACATTAAGATTAAAAATATTCAGGCAGCATTTTAAAATGAGGTATCCGATACCTCCATTTCTGCCCTGCCAGCCAGAGGTTTTTGAGAACTTTGCTGCAGACTGATTCTTATGATGAATTCAGTGCCTTTCTCCCTTTTTAGTTCGATTTCGCCGTCTAACTGGTCTACCAGAATACTAACAAGCTGCAGACCAAGCGTATCTGAATTTTCCAGGCCAATGTCTTCTGGAATGCCTGTTCCGTCATCTGAGACAATAAGAGCATATCCTGTACCTTTTTGCTCTCCATTCCTGCCCGGTTCATTTCTGGAGTTTTCTTCTCCAGTTCTTTCTTCTTTATGGAGTTTAATTCGGATTTCCCCTTTGTTTCTGCCTTTGAATGCGTGTTTTAAGGAATTGGAAACAATTTCATTGACAATTATCCCTAAAGGAACTGCCGTATCCATGTCAAAGAAGATATTGTCTTCAAGGTCTATTTTTAAGCTGATATCGGCATTTCCGAGGCTGTATGTCTGGAAAAGGCTCTCAACCAGCTTTTCAAGGTAAGGAGAAAAGTACAGTGTGTTGTTTCCTCCGCCTTCGTGAAGTTCTTCATGAATCAGGGCAATAGACATTATTCTATCCTGGCTTTCCCGAAAAGCGTTAAGGACATCGGAATCTTTAACATATTTTCTGTTGCTGAATTTTTCAGCCTGAAGATCCAGGAGAGAGGAGATAACCTGCAGGTTATTTTTTATCCTGTGATGAATTTCCTTTTTACGGGCAATCTCAAGGTTTACCAGGAATTTTTCAGCTTTTTTTCGTTCTGTGATATCCTGAATTGTTCCTTTTATTCGGATAGGAGTGTTATTTTCATTGAAAATAACCTGGGACTGCATATGGATAATACGTTCTTCTCCGTCAGGAAGGATAATTCTGTATTCAATACTGTAAGGTTTTCCGCTTACAGCTTTCCTGGCGGCATTATCAAAGTAGTCCCGGTCATCCGGGTGTATGTGACTCAGGTATTCATTGTAAGACGGTGCTTCTTTTTTGGGATCTCGCCCGAATATACGATACATTTCATCAGACCAGTATGCTTTATCGGCTGCAATATCCCATTCCCAGTTCCCTATATGAGCCATTTTTTGAGCTTCAGCAAGACCTTTTTCGCTCTCTTTCAAGGAGTTATAAGCTTTCTCAAGCTCTTGCGTGCGCGTTTTAACCAATTTTTCCGAATCATTAAGTGTTTCCTTCAATTTCTCTTCTACTTTCTTTATATCTGTAATGTCCCGTGAGATAGCAAGAGCAGAAATCACTTTACCTTCAGAAAACTCCGGAACTATTTTGGTACTAAAATAGTATTCTTTTCCCTGAGGCGATTTATACCCATATTCCATTTCTTCGGGTTTGCCTGTAATAAAAACATTTTCAATATGCTCTTCCCATAATTTAACTATGTCCGGATCTATCCCCAGTTCACTGCTGTTTTTCCCTATAATCTCTTCTGGAGAGTAACCGGAAGCTGAACCAGCAGGATTAATGTATGCGTAGCGTTTTTGTCTATCAAAGCGGGCAATTACATCGGGAGAATTCTCAGCCAGAGTACGGAATTTATTCTCACTTCTAATCAGTGCCTCTTCAGCTTTTTTGCGCTCGGTGATATTGGTGAGCATTCCCATAGAGCCTGCAAACTTTCCATCCCTGTCAAAGAAGGATTTAGTATTTACAAGTGCCCATAAAGGCGAGCCGTCTTTACATATAAATTTAAATTCATGGCTTTCATCAATGCCCTGCTGCCTCTTTTTCCTGTTCAAGCCGGGAACAGTATTATCTATTTCATCGGTGAAGTCCCACCCTGATCTGCCAATCATCTCATTCTGAGTATATCCCAGCATCTCCGCCATTTTCTGGTTTACGTAAATAGTCCTGTCTTCAGCATCAATTATCCATATGCCTTCGTTTGCTGTCTCTACAACACTGCGGTACTTTTCCTCGCTCTCCCGCAGCGAATTCACCAGTATATCACGTTCAGCCAGTGATTGAGACAACCTTACATTGCTGTAGCCCAGCTGCGATATCATGCTGGCAAGCTTCATGAAAAAAACCATGATTGTATTCAGAGTCTCTTTGCTCAGCCGCGGAACTTTTTCTAGAGCTGCTATATATTCTTCCTCATTAAAGCCATAGTGTCTTGCCTGGGATCGGAAAAGCTCATAGTCAGGATGCTCATCTTCAAAAAAGAACTGACCTAAAAAGATATTGCCTACATGCTGGCCGCCCACAATAATCGGGGTTGCTGTGTCCCACATATTGTTTTTGCATTTGTACAGCTTAAATTCTCCAGGAGCAACACCCCTGGAAAGCTCTGTATCACTTTCTACGCAGTGTTTACAGGATTCGGGATGAAACCTGTGGAATCTGGTGCATATATCCTGCCATCCGACACCTACCAGAACATTGCCTTTGAGATCGATTATGCCTATAGGGATGTGAGCAAGCTTATAGAAATCTTCCATAAAGGACTGAATTGCTCGGGCATCAATGATCTCAGCAAGCTCCAGGTTTGCCGTCTCATGAGCAGGCGGGAGAATGTTCTCAAGATTCAGGTTTATTTGAAGTTCATTCTGGTTCAGTGACTCCTCTACCCGCTGATCTCCAATAATGTAATTCCCAGACATCCTTAGCTTTTCGCTCATTCAGGGTCCCCAACTATTAAATGCGATTTGAACGATTGTAT
The DNA here is from genome assembly GCF_035390745.1 of Methanosarcina sp. Classification (GTDB taxonomy): domain Archaea; phylum Halobacteriota; class Methanosarcinia; order Methanosarcinales; family Methanosarcinaceae; genus Methanosarcina. Next base: position 34,113 of record NZ_DAOOUJ010000007.1, read on the forward strand.
TTGTTGCCTGTAAGTAACTGTGTTAATCACTATTATTTTTGAGACTATTATTTTTAAGTTGCGGGATTATTCTGAAACCCCTGCATGTTAAGAGAATTTGCCCCATTATCTGTTTTTAAGCCATTATCTGTTTTTAAAAATAGAATCAATCTGCAGATCCCAAAATGCTGCGCCATAAATAAAGTTAATTATATATTAATTATGCCCCTGTGTTTTTAAAACTCAAGCCAAAAAAGTTTTGTAAAAAAGATAAAGATTACGGGTTTCTGACCCAAATGTACGATAGGGCAGAGTTTTGAGACAACCTTCTCAATAAAAGTACAGAGTTTTTCAGTTTAAAAGAAAATACCTTGCAGAAAAGGCAGATAAAATAATTGTACGATTTCATTTCTTCGTGATCCGCCACTTAACCAGCTTATCTGTTTCAACTCTTTCGATCTCTTTTCTTTCAGTCAGGTCCTGCAGGATTTCAAGAATTTCTTTTTCCTCAATCTCAAGATCATACCTGTCCTTGAGCTCATATATTAGCCGGGAGACATCAAGCTCCCCGTCTTCAAGAATCTTTTCGGAAAAGCCTGCAAGATCCTCGTAACGGGCCCAGGGATAAATAATCCAGCGCCACCGGATGACCTTCTGACCATAGTAATCAGGAACAAAAGAAGAACAGGTCTTATGCTGGAGGACTGCAGTTTTGATATCAGCAGGGCTCATGCCCTTTATATAACCGACCGAAAGCTTCAGGGTATCTCCGGTATCTGTGATGTCATCTACAATAAGAACTTTCTTTCCTCTAATATCAACAGAAACCGGAAATCGAATTACCGCTTCTGCTTTCATTTCCGCCCCCCTCATGTAGTGTTCGACCTTCATTGTCGTAAGCGCGTTAAAAAGTAAGAAATCTGAAACCAGCCTGCCTGGAACATAGCCTCCCCGCCCAATAGCAATAATCAGATCAGGGTGGTAACCTGAAGCTTTGATTTTCCGGGCAAGAAGTTTAGAGATGCGATAAACCTCTGCAAAACTTACGAGTTCGCACTTGAAAGACCTTCTTTCTGCTGGAGAGCATACGGGTTTCTGGACTGCTTTTTCTGTGTTCAGTAAATCGCCTTCTGTCTGCATATCTTTCAGGTTTCCTTCTGTTTAAGCCGCATTATTGTATAGATTAAAAACAGTCTGAAGGTAAGCAAAAAGGATATTCGAAAAAGGTCTCCTTATTTCTATCCCGAATTATAATTTTACTGGAAAGTATATAAGATTATTTTAGAAAAAGAATAAAAAGTATTTTCCTGCTCAATTCAAATTTCCGGCGGAGCCATGGTCTGAAAAAAGAAGCAGGCTGCAGACTTCACAAAGCGGCATTAAGATGAAAGATTTTAACAATTCAGCGACAGCAATATTATTGTATACATGTAACTTTCGGCTCAGAGCTTAAGAAAAACAAGCTCTGTAAAAATCCTTATTTAACGCCAGATTAGCTCCACTACATTTTCCAATATTTCATACATTGTCAGTTTAAGTTTTATTTCTTAGACGTTATTGTAGAACCTTCCTGCTACACCTGGTTCTCCAAACTTTCTTTTGATATCAGAGAACGTTTTCCTGCTGTTTTCCGTTAATAGGGTTTGTAGAAACTTATCTATATCAGCTTCAAGAAACTATAAATAGATAAATAAATACCATAATATTCAGTCAAAATAATGGGGATTAGTCATATCTGAGGATTTTTACACAGCTATATTTATAAAAATCGTGGGGTAAAAAAACGGAATTGAGAGGATTTCTACCGGGCCAATAGAAGAAAGATTATTATCTTTATGCTTACAATTATTTCATACAGTTATGTGAAATATTCTTCATCCAGTCATTTTTATAGTCGTACCTGGCTGAAATAACAGGCTTAACCCGAAAAAACTCTGACTTCAATGAATTGCATATTATCCTCTATAAAATTGGTTAAATATCAAGGTTTTTCAAAATTCTCAACAAATTTAATAATTCATGTTCAGGGGTCTAAAATGAAAGGAAAGAAATGTAATAAAATATTTAGGGGGCAGACTTTCAATAAAACTTTGTGGATTATGGTACTTGCTTTTTTAATGCTGATAAGTATCGCAGGCGCCACACCATTTGCATACATTACAAATGGAGAGAGTAACAATATCTCCGTAATTGACACAACCACAAACAAAGTTACAGCTACAATATCTGCAGGATCCAATCCAGTGGGAGCAGCAATTAATCCGAGCGGAACAAAGGTATACGTGGCAAATGCTAAAAGCAACGATGTATCTGTAATTGACACCGCAACAAATGCTGTCATAGCCACGGTGCCTGTAGAAAGATCTCCTAAGGGGATTGCGGTCAGCCCGGACGGAAAAAAAGTATATGTAACAAACCTGGCCAGTAATACCGTTTCCATAATTGATACCACATCAAATACCGTTGTGAGTACAGTAAAAACAGGAAAATCCCCTGCAGGAGTAGCAGTGAGTCCTGATGGAAAAAAGATATATGTAACAAATAACGGAGACAAAACTGTCTCTATAATTAACACTACCACAAAAGCTGCTGTAACCACGGTATCTATAGGAAAAAGCCCTAAAGAAATTGCGGTTACTCCGGATGGAACAAGGGTGTACGTAGCAAACTCCGATAGCGAAAGCATCTCTGTAATTGATACTGCAACAAATGCTGTCATAGCTACGGTGAAGGTCGAGGGAACAGTTACTGGAGTTGCAGTCAACCCGGCGGGAACAAAGGCATATGTGACTAATAATGGCAAATATTTCTGCACAGTTTCTGTAATTGACATTTCTACAAACAAAGTAACAGCCACTATACCCGTAGGTCCCGGCCCTGCGGGAGTTGCAGTCACACCGGACGGAACAAAACTATATGTAGCTATCAACCTCTGTAACACTGTCTCCGTAATTGACACTGCAAGCAATACTGTTACAGCCACTATGCTTGTGGGAAACAGTCCTTATGTTTCAGGCCAGCTTATAGGTTCTATCCCGGTACAGCCGGTTTACCCTTCAGCGGACTTCAGCAGCAACATCACAGCAGATTATGTTTTCCTTTCCTCACCTGTACAGTTTAAAGATCTATCTGAAAATGCAACCAGATGGAAATGGGACTTTGGAGACGGGTCCAGTTCAACAAAACAGAATCCAGTACATGCCTATTCTGAAAAAGGAATCTATACCGTTAGCCTGACGGTTAGCAATTCAAACGGCACAGATTCAAAGACCGCTACACTAAGCGTTGTACCAAAAGGTTCTCCTGCGCCTTCATACGCATTTATCACTAACATAAACAGCAACACTGTTTCTGTAATTAACACAGAAAACAACAACTTAACAGGCACAGTGCCCGCAGGAATTAATCCAATAGGTGTTGCGGTCAGCCCTGATGGAAAAAAAGCATATGTGACGAACGCCAACTACAAACACAGGGGTTCTGTCTCTGTGATTGACACAGCCACAAATAAAGTTACAGCCACTGTGGATTTAGGAGATAAATACAGCCCCTGCGGGATTGCAGCTACACCGGATGGAAAAAAACTGTATGTGGCAAACCGTGATATCAATGGTGTCTCTGTAATTGACACAGCGACAAACACTGTTACAGCCACGGTGCCTGCAGGAAAATGGCCCATGGGAGTTGCAGCCACACCTGACGGGAAAAAAGTATATGTGACAAACCGTTACAGCAACACTGTTTCCGTGATTGACACGGGTACAAATACTGTAATAGCAAGCGTTAAAGTTGAAACTGGTCCCACCGGAGTTACAGTCAGCCCGGACGGAACAAAACTATATGTAACAAATTGTGAAAGCAACAGTATTTCTGTAATTGACACTGGTTTAAATACTGTTACAGCCACGGTGCCTGTAGAAGAATGGCCCCTGGGAGTCGCCACCAGCCCGGATGGAAAAAAAGCATATGTGGTAAACCAGCTCAGTAACAATGTCTCTGTAATTGATACCGCAACAAAAACCGTTATAGCTTCTGTTAAAGTCGGAAGAAAACCTTACGGAATTGCAGTCACACCGGATGGAACAAAAGTATATGTAGCGAACTGCGGAGACGAAGATGATCTCGGAAACACCGTCTCTATAATTGACACAGCCATAAACAGGGTTATAGCTACAGAAAAAACAGGTTTCAGTCCTGCTGCTTTCGGTCAGTTTATAAGTCCCCTCCCGGCACAACCATCGCTTCCTGCGGCAAACTTCAGCAGCAACATCACATCAGGTTATGCTCCTCTTTCAGTCCAGTTTACGGATTTCTCGAAAAACGCAGATGGATGGAACTGGAACTTTGGAGACGGGGAAGACTCAACAAAGCAGAATCCCACGCATACTTACTCCAGAGCAGGGAATTACAATGTAACGCTTACAGTAAACAACATAAACGGTACTGATTCGAAATTTGTCACAGTAACTGTTCTGGCACAGCCCGCATTTTCTGCATCCCCAGCATCAGGAAAAACCCCTCTCAACGTCAGTTTCACTGACCAGAGCACAGGATCGCCAGCATCATGGAACTGGACTTTTGGAGATGGAACTTATTCAACGAAAAAGAACCCTGTGCATGTATATAAAAAATCAGGGAAATATTCTGTTACTCTGACATTAAACGAAACGGGAAACAAAACTGCAGTAACAAAATACAGCTATATTACTGTTTCAAACGGTTTTGAAGCTCCTGTTGCTGCTTTCACGGCATCCCCAGCTTCAGGAAAAGCGCCTCTTACAGTTAGTTTTACGGACCAGAGTACAGGGTCGCCAACCTCAAGGAAGTGGAATTTTGGTGACGGCACACATTCAACCGCGGAGAACCCTGTACATACATATGACAAAGCAGGATTATACTCTGTTACATTAACAGTTAGCAATGAAAAAGGCAGCAATACCTTAACAAAAACAGACTATATAATAGTTTCAAACGTTTTAAATGGTCCCACCGCCAACTTCTCTGCGCCTCTTACTTCCGGAAAAGCACCTCTTACAGTTGAGTTTTCAGGCCAGGGAAAAGGATCTCAAACATCATGGAAATGGTATTTCGGGGATGGGAATAATTCAACAGAAAAGAATCCTGTATACACATACAATAAATCAGGACTTTATACTGTTAGATTGACAGCAAGCAATGAAAAAGGCAGCAATACGTTGACTAAAACAGGTTATATTGCGGTCTCAACTGTTTTAAATACTCCTGTATCTAGATTCTCTGCATCCCCTGCCTCAGGAAAAGCGCCTCTTACAGTTAGTTTTACTGACCAGAGCACAGGGTCTCCAACTTCATGGAAATGGTATTTTGGAGATGGAAGTAATTCAACAGAAAAAAATCCTGTACACACATACAATGAATCAGGACTGTACTCTGTTTCATTGACAGTAAGTAATGCAAACGGCACCAATGGATTGACCAGAACAGGCTGTGTTGCTGTCTCAAACGTTTTGGATGCTCCTGTTACCAGTTTCTCTGTGTCTCAGACTTCAGAAAAAACGCCTCTTATAGTTCGTTTTACCGACCAGAGCACAGGATCGCCGACCTCATGGAAATGGGGTTTCGGAGATGGAAGCGATTCTACAGAACAGAATCCAGTACACACATACAATAAATCAGGAAACTATACTGTTTCTCTGACAACGACCAGTGGAGGGGGCAGTAACAGAGTGCAAAAATCAAGCTATATAGATGTAAATTCTGAAAGCGGTAGTGTGGTATCTAATTCAAACTTTATCATCCCTGCTGCCGCCTTTTCAGCAACTCCAACTATGGGAAGTATGCCTCTTACTGTTAGTTTTACTGACCAGAGTACAGGGTCTCCGACTTCATGGAAATGGGCTTTCGGAGACGGAAGCGATTATTCAACAGAACAGAATCCTGTACACACATACAATAAACCAGGAAGATACAATGTTACATTGACAGCAAGCAATGCAAACGGCAGTAATGCACTGAGCAGAACAGGCTATATTGCTGTCTCAGGTGTTCTGGATGCTCCTGTTTCCAAATTCTCTGCTTCCCCTGCTTCAGGAAGCATGCCCCTTAAGGTTCGTTTTACTGACCAGAGCACAGGGTCACCGGTTTCATGGAGATGGGCTTTTGGAGACGGAAGCAATTATTCAACAGAACAGAACCCGGTACACACATACAATAAATCAGGAAGATACAATGTTGCATTGACAGCAAGCAATGCAAACGGCAGCAATACACTAACAAAGTCCAGCTATATTGTTGTTTCAAATGTATTAAACGGCCCTGTCACCAACTTCTCTGCGTCCCCCACTTCAGGAAAAGCGCCGCTTAAGGTTAGTTTTACTGACCAGAGCACAGGCTCACCAGAGGAATGGAAGTGGACTTTTGGAGATGGAGGTTACTCTACAGAAAAGAATCCTGTGCACGTATACAATAAATCAGGACTATATTCTGTTACATTGACAGCAGGCAATGCGGACGGCAGTAATTCGTTGACCAAAACAGGCTATATTGCGGTTTCAGGAATTCAAAATATTCCTCTTACCAATTTCTCTGCATCCCCTACCTCAGGAAGCATACCTCTTACTGTCAGTTTTACTGACCAGAGCACAGGGTCACCAGTTTCATGGAGATGGACTTTCGGAGATGGAAACAACTCAACAGAACAGAATCCTGTATATACATACAACAAATCAGGATTATATTCTGTTTCATTGACCGCAAGCAATGCAAACGGCAGCAATACGTTAACAAAAACAGGTTATATTGCGGTTTCAAATTCCCTTGTTGCTGCTTTTTCTGCATCTCCGACTTCAGGGACTGCACCTCTTAATGTCAGTTTTACTGATCAGAGCACAGGGTCACCAGCTTCATGGACATGGGCTTTCGGAGATGGAAGCAATTATTCTACAGAAAGGAACCCGGTACACATGTACAATAAAACAGGGCAGTATACTGTCAGCTTAACAGTAAATAATTCTGGAAGCATCAGTACTGAAACCAGGACCAGATATATTACAGTAAACAAATAATCGGGGTCAAAAAACGGCTTTGTAGAAACCTGTCTATACCAGTTTCAGGAGGCTGAAATAGTTACAAGAGATGATGAGATTCATTTTAAATTAATGGGGATCAGTCATTTCTGAGGATTTCTACAGAGCCAAAAAATATTTTTAGTTTATTGCCTGGACGAACCAGAATAGAGAAATCTAAACCTCAGCAGTTTTTACACCTTTTTTTCTTTCGTATTATTTTCTGATAAAGGGTTGAACTTCAGTCGTAACTTACAGTTTATCTGCTCTTTTACTTACAGTTCGTATCAATGTTCTAAAGATTGAGTCAATATACTTGAAAATTCATTTTGTTACCTGAAAATATTTGAACCCGGGAAGGCATAAATATACATTAAAGTATGAGAAGAAATAGAAAGTAGGGGGATTTGTGAAATGAGGGGTTTCTGGAAAAGAGCAGACTGAAGCTCTAATTACATTTCTTGTTTTTCTGACATTTTTATAATTCCATTTATCTGGACGGGCTTTTAAAAACAGATGAAATAAAAAAGGATATTTTAAGCAACAGCCGATGTCATATAAGTAGCCGTAAAAAGAGAAGCAGTGGGATAGGATAGAGGGCATACCTGCCGAAAAGGAGCTTCAAAGCTATGCTTTCAAGAAATCATGACCAGATAATACAGGAAGGTCTGGCTTTCATTGATGAAGAATTTGAGGAGGGCGTCAGCCAGGCTCTTGCCTCTCTGACAGAGATGGGAAAAGGTTACCTGAGTGAAAGAAAGGAGCTGGAAGCTGAACAAACGATAACTTCCATAAAAGAAATAGGAAAGGCTGCTGCCCTTCAGAGAATGGAAAATGCAGCAGTGAATGCTATCAGGTCCCTGGATAAGATACTCGAGTGCTCAATGAAGCAGAATATGGAAAATACGACTGTCAAAGTCCTGCTTTCTTTCGGGACCATAGGAAAAACAGCTGCAGAACAGCAGCTTGAAACTGTAGCCAGACTTGCAGCATCAATGCTAGGGAAAAGCGGAAACACTGCTGCTCTCATGAACAGAGAAAAGGAAACTATCGCGGTTACAATCGGGCTTGGCGAGATAGGAAAAGCTGCTGCCAGAACGAGATTTCCCGATGTTTCGGAAAATGCTGCCATATGCGTTTCCTGCCTTGGAGATACCGGAAAGCTGGCTGCTCAGAAAACTCTTGAAGAAGCTGCAATCGGAGCGGAAATCATGTTAGAAGAAATGGCGGCAGCAGCTATGGAAGAAAACCTCCAGAGTGCTACAGGAAGCATCGCAGCTTCTATTGAAGAAATAGGAAAAAGCGCTGAGGAAGAAGAAATGGAAAACGCCGTTTTTCAGGCTGCTTCAGCCCTCCAGACAATTATGAGCAGCGCAGGGAACAGGTACCTGAATGATGCCTCAATTGCAGCAAAGATCGCCCTTGAAACTTTTAACGAACTTGACCTGATAAACAATGAAGAAAGTATTAAAAAAATAGAAGAAATAAGAGAAATGATGAGATCGCTGTGGGTAGACTCAAAGTAGAAAGGAAGAAAAAAGTGATAGTAAAAACAGTACAAAAATAATCCAGAAAAAATAATTCTGGAAAAAACCAATTCCGGAAAAAAGTTCCGGGATCTTTAATTTGTCAGTGACTGTATAGGAGCCGGAATTCTTCCTCCCCGCTTAACAAAAGTTTCTGAACTGAAATTGCTTACCTGCATAACAGGTGCACTTCCGAGCAGTCCGCCGAATTCCACGGAATCTCCCACCCCTTTTCCGGGTGCTGGAATCACCCTGACTGCAGTTGTCTTTTTGTTTATTACCCCAATTGCCATCTCGTCAGCAATTATTGCGGAAAGGGTAGCAGCAGGGGTATCGCCTGGAACTGCTATCATGTCAAGGCCGACTGAACAGACGCTGGTCATAGCTTCGAGTTTTTCAAGAGAAAGAGCTCCGGCTTTTACTGCTTCAATCATGCCTGCGTCCTCGCTGACAGGAATAAAAGCCCCACTGAGGCCTCCCACGGAAGAAGAAGCCATTGCTCCGCCCTTTTTTACGGCATCGTTGAGAAGTGCAAGGGCTGCAGTCGTGCCGTGGGCTCCACAGCGCTCAAGGCCCATAGCTTCCAGAATGGCTGCAACACTGTCCCCGATTTCCGGAGTTGGGGCAAGCGAGAGGTCCAGAATTCCGAATTCCACACCAAGCCTTCTGGATACTTCTCTTCCGACCATTTCTCCCATTCGTGTAATTTTGAAGGCTGTCCTTTTGATCGTCTCCGAAATTTCCGTGAGATCAGGGTTTTCGAGCTCACAAACAGCCGCATTAACCACTCCAGGCCCGCTTACGCCCACATTGATAACACACTCGGACTCACCTATACCGTGAAAAGCTCCTGCCATAAAGGGATTGTCTTCAGGGGCGTTTGCAAAAACCACGAGTTTGGCACAGCCTATCCCGTCCCTGTCGGAAGTCAGTTCAGCAGTATCTTTGATTACTTGCCCCATCATGCCGACGGCGTCCATATTGATACCCGCCTTTGTGGTTGCAACGTTTACGGACGAGCAGACCTTCTCGGTAGATGCAAGAGCTTCAGGGATTGAGTTTATGAGCTTTAAGTCCCCGGGTGTTGTCCCTTTATGAACAAGGGCGCTGAACCCTCCTATAAAATCAACACCTGCCTCTTTTGCGGCTTCATCCATTGTCTTTGCAACGGAGACAAAGTCCTGAGATTTGCAGCTTTCGGCTGCTATGGCTATGGGAGTTACGGAGATCCTCCGGTTAATGATAGGAATCCCGTAAAGGCTCTGAATATCATTTGTCGTCCTGACAAGGTCCTTTGCCCTGGAAGTTATTTTCTCGTAGATGTTCTCGTTAAAGACATCGATATCCGGATGGCTGCAATCCCTGAGGCTGATCCCCATAGTAACTGTCCTGATATCCAGATGTTCCATCCTGACCATCTGAATTGTTTCCAGGATTTCTTTCGGATTTATAAGCATGAAAAATCCTCCTGCACCTGCAAGATCAGATCCTGTGCATGAAACGGAAAGCATCTTCATGCTGCACCTTAACCTCAACCCCCAGGCTCTTTCCTTCAGCATCCATAGCCTGCTGGAAAGCTGCAAGGTCAAAGTTTTCCTTAGGGGCTTCTGCGAGCATGATCATTGTAAAGATGCCCTGCATGATAGTCTGGGTAATGTCGACAATGTTTACATTGTAACTTGCCATAACAGTGGTTATTCTGGCAACAATTCCTACCCTGTCGCTGCCAATTACCGTGATAATGAAACGGCCTGATGTCATGAAGTATCTCCTGTTAGCCTGCTTTTGTCTGGCAGGTTGATATATGAAAACTGTAAACAAAGAATTTTGTCTGGATTGAAGACCTGATAGATAATAAAGTAAACTGTTAAAGTAGAAGGTTCTAACTCTGACATAGCCATTTAATCCGGTAGGAATAAAATTTATTCAAAATGATGTTTTAAAAAAGTAGCAGAGAAAATGGTTGAAAAAGCGTTTTTAAGAGTAAAAAAATGGAATCGTCTCAGTCTGTATTCCAGGAGAAAATTAATGCTCAGGTCAGGGCTCCGCTCCAAAACAGAGCTTGATAACTCTTTCCGCAAGGCTCTGAACATTTTCCCTGCCCCTGATTTTTATAGAGAAATCGGCGTATTTGTTATACAGAACCAGCCTTTCTTCGAAAAGCTCTTTAAGGCTTCTGTCCCTGAGCCCTACTATGCCCCTTTTTCTTGCATTAGGAATCCTTCTTACGATGCTTCTGAAAGGAGCGTCCAGAAAGACAATCTTCGATATTTCTTTCAGGTGCCTCATGGCATCTCTGGAATAGATCACGCTCCCTCCGGGAGAGATAATGCAGTTGTCCAGCTGCCCGAGCCCCAGAATGGCTTCCTCTTCAAACCTTATAAGGGCAGAATCACCCTGTTTATCAATGAGGTCCTGAAGGGGCATTCCTGTTTTTTCAGTAATCAGGCGGTCAACGTCAATAAAAGTGTAATTAAGGCGTTTTGCAAGTGCTTTCCCTATAGTGCTTTTCCCTGCTCCTGCCATACCGATTAATGTTATGTTCATTGCCACACGCTTCCTGCCTGTAAAATCAAGAACACAGTGCCGAAAAATCCCGGGATAAAGGGTCGGCAGTCCAGAATGTCAGGACAAAATATAATCTTCTGCTATATAAAGTATGCAATGAGAATAATTTTGAGGAAAAGAAAACTCACAGGATATATATAAAATATTTCAGGCATATGAGGTATATTTAGCCAACACTTACGATAGATCGAGAAGCCGATACAAGATTTAAGAAGCTGTATAGGCTTAATAAATCATTTCCTTATGAGCTGTTCTTTCCTTCCTGTCTTTTGATAGCTCTGGCTGCAAATACGCTTCTCAACTTCTTTAGAGGAACTCATGAAAGCTGACATGAACTCAAGAAGGACAATCCTGTTTCCTGAGATATAATGCCTGAACAGGCTCCGGGTTGTAAGCTTATCCACCTGTTCGAGGGAAATAATTGCAAGGTACATAAGAAGCCTGATAAAAAACACAAGATGGAGAACAAGCATTTTGACCCAGGGGCTGTCCGAACTGATCGCCATCCCGCAGATCCAGTTGCAGAGCTTGAGAGAATTAGAAAGAAGCCTGATCTTATAAAAGTGTAAAAATAAAGCCAGAATTACTAAAAAAAGTGCTGATCCGGCTAATAAATTAATTTCCTGAGCTGGTATGTCCATATGAGTCATTAATCATACTTTTTAATATTATTTGAATATATCCATTTTTCAGAAAAGAGCAAAGAAAAACGGAAGGGATGCCTGACAAATAAAGTGTCTGACTCGAAAAGTTTGCCAGCATGCACCCCCGAACCGGATAATACAATAATTCCGGAACCGCTGTCAAGTCATGACTGTAAGCTCCTTCTGGCGGGAACGAAAACGGAAAATCCGGATCCTTACATAAGCAGGAGGAACGATTGCCTTTAGACATTTAACCTTGTTTGAACTTATATTTAACACTATTCTAAAAATTAGTAATAACATACAGGGTACGTCTAATTAAAAACCTGCTAGCCTGAAGACAGAGTCAGCTTTCAAAAAAATATGAAAGCCAAAAATTTATAATCTGCTGTTATATCCTGTTTCAAAATCCTGGCTTATTCTTTTATATTTTCGATCACGTGTTTGCCCCTTTCAGCAGGGATAATTGTCAATTCAGCGCCTGGAAACTCTTTTTTGAGCGGCTCCCCTTCAGCGATTCTGTCCATTGTGATTGCTACCGCCGCAACTTCGGAATGGGGCTGGCTGCCCACAGCTACGTTCCAGTCAGCGAGCTGATAAATTTCAGGTGGGACCTTTTCTGCTCCAACAACGATCATGAGTTTGTCGCACTTTTTGAGCTCATCAGTAACATCGGGAAGGTTGACCCCGTACATGGAAAGGTGGCAGACTTTCCCGCCTTCTTCTTTCCATTTTTTTATTTCCTGCTTGAAACTGACGTTATTTTTAATGTAAAAGTTTCCACCCCAGCGCTGGACCACATCTTCAAGGCTCTGCACTATTCCGGAGTCGTCAGAAGCAAGAAGCATGCCCTCAGCTCCAAGCATCCTGGCAGTTAAGCCAACATGTGTGGTAATTCTCTTGTCCCTTTCAGGACGGTGCCCCAGACGCAGTAATACAATTCTCTTCATACCCGGCTAAAACCCTGACAAGGTATTAAAGGGTTTCACTGAAATTTCACGGGAACAGAGAAAAAAATAGGGTTACTGGAACCCATAAGTCCCGGGAATTCTCCTGAGAAGCATTCCCTCAACTATTATCGGGTTTGTTCTCTGAGCAGTTGTCAATGCGTTATCAAGCTTGAACTCTTTTTCAGCATAGATTGTGAGAATCGAATCTCCTTTTTTGACCTGCTCTCCTCTTTTCTTGTGTATCGCAATTCCAGCCCCCTTGTCATTAGGAGCCCCTGCAAGCCTGGCAATCTCAATTATCCATTTGTTGTCGAACTCCATAACATACCCGTCTGTAGAAGCAAAGATGTCGGCAGTATACTGCCCTATCTGTATATCATCGGATTTAATGTTTGGATCTCCACCCTGAGCTTCTATGATCTCTTTCATCTTCTGTAGGGCTTTTCCATTCCTGAGTGTTTCAAGTGCCAGCTCTTTTCCATGATCTCTCGGAGCCGCGCCTCCCATCTCAAGAAGAATCCCGGCAAGGGCAGCGCTCTTTTCAATAAGGCTGTTTGGACCTTCCATGCTTTCCAGAACTTTCATTGCTTCCCTTACTTCCAGAGAGGGACCTACTCTTCTCCCAATGGGGGACGAACCGTAAGTAATGGCACATTCAACATTCATTCCAAGCCTGTGCCCGAGATTGATGAGGTCTCTTGCCAGCCTCTGCCCTTCCTGAACATTGGGAACCTTCGTGCCCGGCCCGACAGGAATATCCATTACCACATTGTCTGCCCCGATAGCTCCTTTTTTTGCCATGATCGATGCAAGCATCTGGTAATAGGGGTCAATGGAGAGAGGGTACTCAACTCTGATGAGCTTGTCATCCGCAGGCGCAATATTTGTGGCTCCGCCCCAGACAAGCGCACCTCCCACTTTCTCGGTGATCTCCTTCACTTCCTGAGAGCTGAATTCAACAGGAGAGAGAACCTCCATGAGATCTGCAGTCCCGCCTGCACCCGTTATTGCTCTTGAACTTGTCTTGGGGATGAGCAGCCCGTTTGCAGCAACTATGGGTACAACAAGGAGGGAAATCTTGTTTCCGGGCACTCCTCCTATTGAGTGTTTGTCCATGATAGGATGTGTATCAAATTCGATAGTATCTCCGGTTTCTATCATTGCCCTTGTAAGCCATTCGACTTCGTCGTCAGTCATCCCGTGGATATAAGAAGCTGTTATAAATGCAGAAAGCTCGACATCGCTCAGGTTTTCATCAACTATGTCGCTTACAAGCATCTTGATCTCTTCCTGGATAACGGGTTTTTTGTCCAGCATTTTCTTGATAACTGCTGTGGATTTAGAGCGAAATGCCGGAACTACTTCGACCGGCTTGTCCCAGTTCTCAAAGTGCTCATAAACTTCAGAAAAGACACCCAGAGTTCCCTGAGGAACCATATCTTCAGTCGTATCTGCGATGGCAGAAAGGCTTTTATGTCCCCGGATGCGGACTCTGTCTCCCGGGTTGATTCCCAGTTCCTTCGCATCGGCAATATTGAGTAGAGCTTTGTGCTGTCCAATTTTTATATTGAAATGTTCCAGCTTCAACTGCATCGAATAACACCATCCTTTTCATTCTCAATATAATAGTGATATTGTCATTGTAATTTATTTCGCCTGAAATGAATATTCTGCTGGTTTTCCAGCGCCGAAAACCGACAGAAAGTCTGAAAAAATATGATAAATTAAGGGCATACGCATACAGATAGGCAAGGTATGATACCTGATATAGATTCTGATTATCAGATTAAGATATCAGACTAAATACTGAATTGATCCCACATATTAACCTTTTTATTATTTTCTGAAACTCCTTCCTGGCAAAAAGAAAGATAAACATGATAACCGCTCTGTAAAAACTCGGGGCACAACCTGAGATCAAACTGTATCTAAAAAGTGCAGATACAAAAAAGAGAGAAAAAGAATTCACAAATAAAAATGCACTGAAATTAAGTTATTTGCGCCTGGAGAGGCGAACAAGACCTTTAGCTACAACCATTGAAATTGCGCCTATCAATAGTGCAGTTAAGATAACCATGAAAAGGTTTTCCTGTTCAGCAAACTGGAACATAAAATAGAATAGAATAACAGTAAATACTCCTCCGATAAGCAGCAAAATTGCTGTTGGCCCTCCCAAATTCATTTCAGTATCCTTCGGCATAAATACGTTCCCTCCTGAGTAATTACAGCAAATTATAGTTCAAACAAGCTTTCAACTTACCGTTTTCAAGTTATTCTTTGAAATTACCTTTAGAGCTTTCATTAATCATAAAAACCCGAATTTGACAAAGAATCAGGCAGTAATTATATTATCAACGGAAAGAAATGGCTTTTTTAGCTCAGTAAAGCAACCATACATGTACAGATGTACAGCCTTCTAGTTCTAAATAAATTTATAGTTTTTGATTTTGAAGCAAGAGATTAATTCGCGAAAAAAAACCAATTTTTTTCGAAAAAGCAGGAATTTCTCCATCATATGGTATTTCTCAATGTTATTATTGTTCAGATACTGCAGT
Organism: Methanosarcina sp.; assembly: GCF_035390745.1. Classification (GTDB taxonomy): domain Archaea; phylum Halobacteriota; class Methanosarcinia; order Methanosarcinales; family Methanosarcinaceae; genus Methanosarcina. The sequence goes on from NZ_DAOOUJ010000007.1 coordinate 49,378, forward strand.
TTTATTACCAGGCCAGCTTTCAGCTGAATGGCACCGAAAACTATCTTTGAAAAACATCATTTTAGAAAGTTCTGGAATGATATAAACCTGGGTACGGCTATTTGAAAGGTAAAAATACCTGAAGAATAAAGGGTTAAAAAATCAGGCTTTTACAGAAACTCAAGGCACAGGGAGACATAATATTCTCTTGCAATCCTTTTAAGCCAGTCTGGAACCAGAAAATACCTGTCAACAACAAGTTCGTTAAGGTAATAAAGAGATTCTTCAGTTTTGCATTCACTGAGCCTCTTTATAGCGGTTCTTCTCCCCCATGCGGATCTTTCTTCGTCAAGAGCTTCGAGATAAAGCTTGTACTCTTTACTGTCGTCCATTACAGTAAAATTATCTACCAAAGAATATAAATATTTGGATCCGGCATCAGAAGCCTCAGATATCAAAGGATTTTAAGAAGATACCTGAGATATAACAAACCAGAATAAAACTATAGCTACATATTTTACCATATTGGAAAAATCTCAGGTTTCTGGAGAAAACTTCAGGACAATAAAACTTAAGAACTGCTGATAAATCAAAAAAATCATTATTTAAGAAAGAGTTAATCTGATCTAAAAAACGGCTATCATAAAAGAAAATAAAAAGGGAATTCCATTTATGCAGTGATCAGTTGCTGGCAATCCCCCACTCAAATGTTCGGTCTGTGCTAAAGGTTAGCGCGCAAATATACAATGCCAGCATAAATATAGTTTCCGAAATTCTTCAGAAAAGTCTAAAGTTATTAAAATACTTAAAGTTATTAAAACATTTTCTGGAATACGGGATGAGATTCCTGAGCAGGGATAGAGCATATATGCAACAGATAGAGGACAGATGTAAAAAAATGAGTTCAGGTCTTAGAATGTAAAAATAAGAAAAGAGAATTCCCATACAATGATCAGTTGATGAGAATTCCTGCACAAGGTTTTTGTTCGCTTTTGTTCGCTATGCTACTAAGTAAGTAATTATTCGTCAAAAAAGATATATAATTACCGGGATTGAAATTTCAATCCGTGTGACGTATTGTTTCATATTGAAATGTTTAATGTCGTAGATAATTTTAAGAGCGTCATTAATTTTTTTGGCGCCATAAATTATTTTGAATGAGAACTGAAAAGAAGAAAACCCTGTGGGATAATTCCCATTGTTACAGACGATTCTTACCTGTAATGTATCGTATTCAACTGCTTATGGGCTTATTATACTTATCGACACTCCATATTTTGCCTGATTTCAATATAGTTTGGCTCTTATTTTTTGCAGGCATATGCCCTTTTTAACATATCACCTGGTGCTTATCGCTTTTACAGGGTCCAGCTTCGCCGCCTGACGAGCAGGATAAATTCCTGTAATAAGGTTCAGCAGGAAAACAGCGAGAATAATGACAACAATATCCTGAGCGCGCACAACAATAGGGATAAAGGAAATACCCCCATAAACATCGGAAGAAGCTGCAGGGATCTCATACTGTCCTATAGCCAGGGATATAAGGACCCCTGCAAAAGTACCTGCAAGAGCGCCCAGCAGACCGAGAATCCCGCTCTGGAGGATAAAAATTTTCTGAATACTTGAAACAGAAGTGCCCATAGCCCGGAGCATACCTATCTGGCCTGTTGCGCCGATAACCGAAAGGTTAAGGGTGCTTACCACACCAAAAGAGGCTATGACAATAATAAGTCCGTATACAACGTTGTTTGATGTGCTTTCGATAGCAATGGTACGGAGGATCGCAGGGTTTGTTTCTGTCCAGCCCTTTGCATTATATCCAAGTTTTTCGATCTCGCTTGCAACTTCTCTGTCCCTGTTAAAATCGCTAAGCCTGACCCAGACCCCATTAACAACATCCGGGACATCATAGAATTCCCTGGCAGTATCCAGGGATGTATAGGCAAGAGACTCATCCAGAGGAGAACCGGTATGAAAAATCCCCACAACCCTGAGGGAGAGAGGATTTGCATTAGGAAAAGACACATCTACGGAGTCTCCCAGGTTAACTTCGAGCTTTTCAGCCAGCTTTGAGCCGATAACCACGGTATTTCTTGAAAATTCAAGTTCCCGGAAACTGCCTTCAACCATATCTTCTTCGATGGAGCTGATTTCATTTTCCTGAGTGGGGATCATGCCCCTGAGTTCGGCATTCAGGGAATTATCCTTGAATCTGAAAGAAGCCTGCCCTGAAAGGAAGGGAGAAACTGCAGTAACTCCTTCAATTGCACTTATTCTTTCAATCAGAGTCCCGTAAAGATAGATATAGTCCTCACCTTCCTGCGGAGATACCGAGACATGAGGTAGTTTATCCACAGTAGTGTTGTAAAGCTCATCAGTAAATCCCACCATAAGAGCCTGGGAAACCGTAAGTACCATCACAGCAAGAGCTATTGCTCCTACCGAAAGGAGAGTCTGGAATTTTCTTGTCCGGATCTGCCTGAGGGCGATAAAGAGTTCATAATGCATGAGACTCACGGCTTTTTTAAGCTTTATCAGGATCTATTCTGATCACTTCATGATCTATTCAGATCATTTCATCTGTACTTTTACTCAAGATGGTTAATGCAGCTTTTTAAAAAAGGCAAAAACCAGAAAAAGCCCTGCAACTCCGGCATTAATAGAAAAACCCGGAATGCCATTTCCACTGCTTTTATTCGATGTTTCGTTTTTTGTATCAGGGATTATTTCACCTGCATTTGAGGGAGCAAGATCAGATTCGATAATGGTTTCCCTGCGTTCGATAACATCTCCGTCGTTTCCGAAGAGTTCAATCTCAAGCCTGTAAACCCCTTCAGTGAGCCTTTCATTCCAGGCAACCTCAACGGTCTCATCGTCATCAGTCAAAAGCACAGGGACTCTCTCGCGGATAGATTCGACAAACACAGAACTGCCGCTTCCTGAAGTTTCCTGTACTTTATATACTGAAAATGCAAGGCTTCCTTCAAAAGGTACCTGAGAACGCCCTAAAACAGTTGCACTTGCCCCGGTTTCATCTTCGTAAATGTCAGTAATCTCTGCATCGTCTCTGGCAGTGAAATTCTCTGTTGAAGTTATAAATCCCCGGCTGGGAGAGTAGACCTGAACCTTAACTCTTCCAGCATATTCTTTATTATTTTCGAGGAGGGAACCCCAGGATGCAGAAAAGGTTTCTGGAATACTGGTAAGGGATGCTTTTTCGGTTTTTGTTTTATATATTACATCGTGCCCGTCCACAAGCATATACTCGATATCAAAAAGTGAGGCCTGTTTTGGAGAGAGCACAACAGAGATCCCCTCGGAGTTAGGGACAAGATCATCCAGCTGAAGTCTGGAAGCTGAATTGCTGCCGTAAACAAAATCGTATTCCGATTCAGAAAGTACCTGCCCCTGTTCCAGAAGCCTTGCTTTCAGAGTGTAAGCTCCGCGTTCGGCATTTCTGACATTCCAGAAGCCAACTTTCGTAACTCTCGTATTTGCAGGAAGACTGCCAGTTGAGAATTCCTGTGCAGCAATGACATTTTCATCCTTATCAGGCCTGACAAGAGAAACCTCCAGAGTAAGATTCTCTTCTTGCCCAGATGAGTAGAATGTTACATCAAAGGACTCGATATCACTGTAAAGTTCGACTATGTGGGCTGAACCTGTTCCTTCAACCTGAGAGTCTGCTGCTGAGGTCGGGAGGGCCGATAGAAGAAATAAAATAAGTAAGAGAAACGCGGCTTTCATGGTCTTTTTTCCCCGATTCGATAACAAAAAGATTGTTTTGATCTTATTTAAAAGAAATGTAGCCGGATAAATTCACTGTTTTATAACGTGAGTACAGGATAAAACAGAAAAAGCACGGTAAGCAGATAAAAATGTAATCAAAGTCAAAAACAAGAAACAAAAAAGACAAGAAAATAAAAATTGAAAAAGGTATGATTAAAGAAAAATAAAAAAGTTATTTAAGCTAACTAAACAAAACCTGCAAGGAATCCGAAAGTATATATTCTTTAGTTGAAGTATAAGATGACAATTATTAAATTTAATCAAGTTTACTTGATTTATGCCTATGTGAGCAAAAATCTCATCGCCGATTTTAGAAAAATCATTGCTTTAAACCTTTAGTAAGACATGAATTATATAAAAATACCTGTTCAAGCAGAAGGTATGGTAAAAATGGAGAAAAAAAGCCTCTTGATCCTGGGAACCGCCTCTCATGTTGGGAAAAGTTCAGTCGTAACTGCCATATGCAGGATCCTGTCCAGAAGCTACAGGGTTGCTCCTTTCAAGGCCCAGAATATGAGCCTGAACTCCTGGATTACAAAGGACGGAAAGGAAATAGGAATTGCACAGGCCATCCAGGCAAAAGCCGCAGGAACCGAGCCGACTGCAGATATGAACCCTGTCCTCCTGAAACCTAAAGGGGACTGTGTTTCTCAGGTGATCCTGCTGGGTGAACCCTATGCTGACAAAAGTGCAGGCCAGTACTATGATTCCATTGAAGAGATGCACGCAGTCCTTAAAGGAGCTCTCGAAAGACTCTGGAAAGAACACGATATCATTGTCATGGAAGGAGCAGGGGGAGCTGCAGAGATTAACCTTTATGAAAGGGATATTGTGAATATAGGCACTGCAAGGCTCACTCAGGCTCCGATAATCCTTGTAGGAGATATTGAAAGGGGAGGTGTGTTTGCAAGCCTTTACGGGACAGTTGCCCTTCTGCCTGAAGATGTAAGGAAAAACGTCAAAGGGTTTATAATCAACAAGTTCAGAGGCGACATCGAAATCCTGAGGCCCGGGCTCAAGCAGCTTGAGGAAAAAACCGGAATCCCTGTTCTCGGCGTTCTTCCTCATTTCAAGCTCCGCATTCCCTCCGAAGATTCTGTATCACTGGGGGATAAAGAGGACTCAAAAACGAAAAAAGAAATCGAAGTTGCAGTAATCCGCCTTCCAAGAATCTCAAACTTTACGGATTTCGAACCCCTTGAAGGGCTCGTTAAAGTACGTTACGTAGATATTGACGAAGATCTCGGAAACCCCGATGCAATAATGATCCCTGGAACGAAGAACACGGTTAACGACCTTCTTGACCTCAGGGCAAGCGGAATGGACAAAAAAATTCAGGCTTTCAAAGGAAAAATCCCTATCTTCGGGATCTGCGGCGGTTACCAGATGCTTGGCAAAACTATATTTGATTCCGGGGTGGAAAACGGGGTCGAAGCTGAGTTTGAGGGCCTTGGTCTTCTGGACATAGGGACCAGGTTTGGAGAATACAAAAAGAGAACAATTCAGGTAACAAAGAAAGTCAACGGTTATGGTCCTATCCTGAAACCCATAGATGGTGAAGAGATAAAAGGTTATGAGATTCATATGGGAGTCACCGATTCTAACCGCACCGTTTTCGGAGACGATGGAGCTGTTGATGATAACGGCCTCGTAATCGGCACATACCTTCACGGGCTCTTTGATAACAGGAATATAAGAAATGCCCTTGTCAGATATCTCTATGAGAAGAAAGGTCTGGAATATGAGCCTGAAGAGGTCGTGAGTGAAAACGATGCCTATGAAGAACTCGCAAATGTGGTTGAGCAAAACATAGACATGAAAAAGCTTTATGAGATTGCAGGGGTCTGAAAAAACCGATTATGAGCAGGTTCTGGAAAGATTGAGGAATAGCTGGAACTAAAAAAATCAGTAAGCCAGATGCCATTCTGCTGTTGGTCGCTAATAAAGCCAGAAAAGACCTGCATCAAGAAAAAAATCAAGGGTTTACACCCATAAAAAATTTTAAACTGCGCAGGCAAAAAGAAGCATTCCTTATGCTTCTCGAAGCTCTGTGTCCGAAAAGAGAAGTTGAGCGGTCAGAGGGGGGAATATGGGGAATATTTCAGAAAGGAAAATTAATACCAAATGGGGGCTGTATGTTTGCTCGTAGAGGGTGAATAAAACCCAGAATGTTACCCGCTCAACAATAGGTATTTTACTGTTGAGTATTTATGCCTTATGAATTTATCTTACTGATCTAAGATCACTAAACTCCAGACTTCAAAACTCTATAACTACCCTTTGCAGAACTTGAATTTTCATTTCAGATATGGAATTCGGAAAAGTATGTAAATTTTTGAAGTATGAAAATCCACAAACCCCATCGAAAAACCAGTCAAACATCCTTATTTTTTTGAAGTACATATACTGTTTTCCGGGCAATACCAGATCTGTAAAAATATTATGTGTTTACATCAACGATTCTATTGATCTCTAATTCCATAGAAAATGCCCATAAAATACCATCTTATTTCTATCAGAATAGATCAATATCAAAACCGAATAGTTAAATATTTAAGATAATGTTCCGACGGAAGAAATGTAGACAAAAATTTTAAAACTAATAAAGATCATTTAATTAAAAAGTTTTTAAAGAAATATCAGAAAAATTCCACTTATATATTACTTATGTCTGCCTGAAAAGCCATGTAGGCATTAAAAGGAGGATCTATTTTGAGAAATGCATTTCAGAGGAAAACCCTCTTTATAACAATCCTGTTTTGTGCAGCTGCAGGAATCTTAATAGCACCCGCATCTGCTGAGGTTACAAGCTGGGAATTATCTCCGGCATGTCCCAGCGCAGGAGATGTTATTACAATCACCGGAAAGGCATCTAATGACGAAATAATTGAAGTATCCATTTTACACGAAGAAATGGTTCCGGTTTCAGGAAAAAATTACAGATATCAGATAAATAAGCTGAAGATACCAAAGCCAATTTCTGGCGGCGAAAACTTATTCCAGGTCAATGCCACCGGAGAGAACGGTGTCACAGTCAAGGACATGAACGTAAGAGTCAAGAAATTTAAATGGTTTACAAAGAGTTCAAATGCCCTGGAAGGCAATGCTTCAATTTCTCAGTCGAACATACCTTCCTGGATGAGTTATTTTGTAAAAATTGATGGAAATATTACAAACACAAAAGAAGCATCTACGAAAAATAAGTATAAACATAATTCAAACAATGGACAGGTAAAGCTTACGTTTGAGACTTCTTATGAAGCGGCAAAAGCCGACTCAAAAGGAAAATTCAGCTTCAAATATGATACAGATTCACTTCCTGCGGGCAATTATACAATAACCGTTGGAGACATTGAAAAAGAATTTACTCTCAGTCCCGAAAAACAAAAAGAGAGAAAAACAAAAATAAGGTAAAAGGGCTTTAATCCAGCCTTTTTGATGACTGCTCAGTAAATCTCTTTAGTAGATATAAGTTCAAAATAAAGAAACAGAACAAAAAAGAGAATTCAGTTCCATAGAAAACAACTGATCCTATGGAACTATCTATTTTTCTGTCATCGGTTTATTCTTCCGTCATCAGTTCAAATTTCCAGCCTTTAAGGTTAGGAATCTCTTGTAATTTCGGTACTTGTTTAATAACTGTTTTTAAGAATCCTGAGGAAACAGGAATGGAAATAGTAAAAAGGTTTTCAGAACATACGAACCTGTCTGCCAAGCCCCTCACGGACAGCTCTTTCATAGACGAGGTGCGCAGTCGCAACATCCTGTATTGCAAGCCCTGTTGAGTCAAAGATCGTAATCTCATCTTCACTTGTCCTGCCGGGTTTGAGGCCGACCATGACTTCGCCAAGCTGGGCATGAATATCGTTTTCTGAGATATAGTGTTTGGACAGGGGGACATTCACTTCCCCGGAATGGAGAGCCTGTACCATATCGTCAACAATAATTTTGGAGCGGAGGAGGATTTCGGGGTCAAGTTCTTCTTTTCCGACAGCATCTGCACCTATTGCGTTTATGTGAGTGCCTTCTTTGATCCAGCTTGATTTTACGATTGGTTTTCTGGTGGGGGTTGTTGTAACAAGAATGTCGCAGTCGCAGACCTTTTCAATGCTTTCTTCGTAACGGATTTCACAGGGAACGATGTCGGCCATTTCCCTGATAAATTTTTCACAGCTCTCCTTTGTCCTGGAGTTAATCCTGACAGATTCGGGTTCGAAAACTTCACAGAGAGCTTCGAGCTGAGTTCTTGCCTGGTTGCCGGCACCTACAAGCCCGATTACTTTGGAGTCTTTTCTTGCAAGATACTTTGCGGCAATTCCTCCGGCTGCACCTGTCCGTATATCGGTCAGGTAGGTCCCGTCCATGATTGCGACAGGAGCTCCGGTCTCAGGGGAAATAAGGATGATTAGCGCCATTACAGTAGGAAGGTTACGCATAGGGTTTCCCGGATGGACGTTTACAATTTTTACGCCCGTAATATCCTCTTCTTCAAGATAGGCAGGCATTGTCCGCAGGTCGCCATTGTAAGCCGTATAGTAAAGATAGGATTTAGGAGGCATCTGAACCTTGCCAAGCCCATGCTGCCTGAAAGCTCTTTCCACTACCTGCATATCAGAATGCATATCGATAACACTTTTTACCTCTTCCTGAGCCAGCCACAATACTTCCATAACGCAACCCTCCACCGGAGCCATAGACTTTCACCACATCCTGAATATAAGCTGGCTTCCGGCTGAAAACCAGGCTTAAATTGAATAAAACGAAATAGAAACCGACAGACAAACAGGCATATTAACTGCCGGGTAGCATAGATTGTCATTTTTACTTGTGCAAATATGTATATATAACATATCTTCACTCATTTAAAGAACTTCCTTCGTGGAAGGAGAATTATGCCAGAGAATCCTGATGCTTTTCCCATACAAGATCTGAGAGAAAAATTGCTGAAGCCTGCCAGAGATATCCGGAGTATACTGCGCTGGGGTTATCCCAAATTCGCAACCATCCGTTTTGTGGCTGAGCACTCCAGGCTAAGCGTGGAGGAGAGGCATATTCTCACAAGAGTTATTATGCCTCCGGATAAAGTGATTTCCAGAATCAAAAAAAAAGTCTCCTGCGATGAGATAAGTAACAGAGATCTACTCCTTGACGGGTACAATGTCCTGTTAAGCGTTGACAGCCTCCTGAAAAACGAACTCATGTGGTTCTGCGACGACGGGTATATCCGGGATACCAGGTATTATTTCAGCAAATCGAGTCAGGCTGAAGATATTGAGGAAGCTCTCGATTCAGTCCTTGAATTTTTGTCCGAAGCCAGCCCGAAATCAGTAACCTTCCTCCTCGATTCCCAGATTAGCCGAAGTGGGGAACTTGCCGGCTTCATTCGCCGCAAACTTGAAGAAAACGGAATACCAGGAGAAGCACATACCTCAAAGACTGCGGATTTTGACCTGAAAACAGAAGGTGGAAATCCCGAAAAAAATCTTATCGTTGCGACCTCTGATGGAATTATAATTGACTCGGTCCTGCAGGTACTTGATATCCCTGCCTGTCTTATGGAAAAAAAAGGAATTGAGCCCATCAGGCTTTACTGAATCAGACCTTACTGCCGAAGGTAGAAATGATTAGCAAAGCAGGGCTCATTAATTTATTACCATGCATCCTGTCTGAAACATTCTGCCTGTCTGTAAATCTTTTCAGCTTCTGCATGCTGCCCTTTTTCTTTAAGCAAATCTCCATATCCTGAGAGGCTTCCGAAATGCCCTGGATCGAGTTCAAGGGCTTTTTTATACTGGACTTCAGCTTCGTGCCGATGCCCGAACCTTGCAAGCAGCTTTGCATATTCGCAGTGAGCTTCCACATTCTCAGGGCTGATTTTAAGTGCATATCTGAAGTGCACCCTTGCTCCATGAATAAGTCCATGTTCTGCAAGCAGGCGGGCGTAGTACAGGTGGAGTTTTGGACTTTCCGGGTCTGCTTTGAGAGCTACTATGTAATAGGTTTCGGCTTCAAGGGGTTCCCCTTTTTCCTCAAGCAGTCGGGCATAGCGGAAATTAGATTCAACGTGTTTGGGATCAATTTCAAGAGCCCGGGAATAATGATAACCTGCTTCGGTTTTCTGCCCGCGCCTGTAAAGTAAAATTCCATACCCGCAGTGAGCTTCTACATTTTCCGGATCAAGGAGAAGAGCCCTTTTGTATGCTTCTTCAGCTTCATCCGGCAGACCGAGCCTGTAAAGCAGGCAACCGTGTTTACAGAGCGTCTCCACATGGAAAGGATTGATCTCAAGAGCTTTTTCATACTGAACTCTTGCATTATCCAGTTCCCCTGCATCAGCAAGCACGACTCCATATCCGCAGAGAGCTTTTACATTTTCCGGGGAATCTTTAAGAATTTCTTTGAATTCTCTGGCAGCCAGGTCCCTGAGCCCCAGTAAAGAAGCAGTCTTCCCCGCTTCCATATGGGCATCTTCCCGCGTTTTTCCCGAGAAAAGTAAAGCAGATGCCCTTGATATTACATACTTTTCCCTGTACATTTGATCTTTGCCGAAAATCGAGGAGAGTTTCAGCAGGGTATCTGACGAAAGCAAATTCTCACGTGAAAAAGAAATGACAAACTCAACGACCTTATCGAGATCACATTCATCTTCAGCAACCATCTCGATTACATGAAAAACCAGCTTGTCTACGGCATCTATTTCCATGCTAGAAAAACCTCCTAAATTTTATGACCATAGTTAATTTATTTGACTGACTATAAATAATTAGCTATATTAAATAATCCAAATAAATTGAAAAAAATATATTTAAAAAAGTAGAGAACCAGAGGAGACCGTAAAAACGAGAATAAAAAATTAGGTGGCCTTTGACCGACAAATTAATTTAGGAAATTAGAATAACATTTTGTTATTATCTGGAGCTATTGATAAAAATGAATAAATTGAATTTTTTCTCTCTTAAACCCTTTTTACATGCAGACTGTACCTCGGCTCCACATCATACATACCCTCGAGCTCTTCTTCGGTAAGGAAACCTCTTTCAATCAGCTTACTGAGGTTTTTCCTGTCAACGGATTCAACCATTTCCCAGAGATCACGCTCCTGAAGGTAAGGTTTCAGCTTGCGGATGTGCCAGATTTTCCAGTCAACTCTTTTTTGACTCAGCTCTACATTTCCTACTCTCAAAACATCTATACCCTTCTCGCTGAAGGTATTCAGTATGTGGGTTCTGAGCTCTTCCCTCCTTTTTTCAAGAACAGATATTGCAGAAACAAGCTCATCATATTCAAGTACAACATCTGCAAGATCCATCTCTTCAGGGTCCTGTTCGTTTATATCAAATTCCATTTTCATACACTCCACATGTCCTTGAACGTTTGTTTTCTTTTATCTTTCTTTCATTACACTTTTCGCATTTTCCTGAATTTCGGCTTCTTTCTGCTTAGATATCATCAGGCTGCCATTCCTTTTAAAGTATATGCAGGCAATCAGGTTTATAGCTCCACAAGTGTATAGCTATAAATACAGAGGTTTATATCCTGACACAGAGCAGCACGTCTTAATCATAATTATACCTTAAAACCTGCTTAGATACCTTAATTAAAGAGAAAATACCCAGGCTGCAGTATGAAAGGATTTAATTTAAAGGGTTTAACGGGGAAATTTCATGCCATTAACCAGCTTCAGGAAAGAAAGAACAAAAGAAGAATTGCGCCTAATTCTACCAGAGATAAATGAGGTTCTGGAATCCGAGTCTGCTGTGCTCAGGATCGATCCTGAATCAATTATGCTTATAGGAGATATCCACGGGAACCTTGAAGCCCTTGAATTTGTTATGCAAAAGAGAGAAAAACTTGGCTGCAAAAAAATACTTTTTCTGGGAGACTATGTGGACCGGGGGATGCAGGGAACGGAAGTCCTTACAAAGCTATTCAGGGTAAAACTTGAGGATCCTGAAAATGTTTTCCTTCTAAGGGGCAATCACGAAACCATTGATATGAATTTCTTTTACGGCTTTTTTGAAGAAATTGGCTTTGATAGAGATTTTCTGTTAGAAATCAGCAGAACATATGACAGGTTGCCTGTAGCAGCAGTGATTTCAGGGCATACTTTCTGCGTGCATGGAGGAATTGATGGTACAGGAAATATAAGTTCCATCACAAAAGAAGGCGCTTTTCCCTATCTCTGGAATGACCCTTCAGAACGTCCGGGGCTGAGCATCTCATCAAGAGGTTCTACGGTCAGGGAATTCGGCCCTGATATTGTTGAGGGTTTTTTAGATACAAATGGCCTGAAAAGAATTGTAAGAGGGCACACAGCCATCATGACCGGATATAAATGGTGGTTTGATGGAAAACTTCTTTCTCTTTTTTCCTGCCCGGATTATGTGGGGCTTGGAAACGCTGCTGCTTTTGCCCTTATAGAGAAAGAAGAAATAAAAATTGTTGCTTTTGAAAGCTGACAAGAGTAAAATGGAAAATCCGGCTGCGTTATTAAAAATCGCGGTTGAAGTAAAATATAGAAAAAAAAGAACGAGTCCGCCTGAGTCACTACTTCAGACTGGACTTTTATGTTTTGCCGGTGTGAACTGGGACCAATCTGAGTTAAGAAATAGCTAAAGTTGAAAAATATAAAGATAGATGCTGGATTTATGCCGTGTACATATGCATTTCGACAATATCGAGAGATATTATTTTTTAATGCCTCAAATTAATCCAGAATAATCCAGGTTTCTGTCATTTTGCTTCCTATATCCGGGTCAAGCTGCATGGCTTTCATATACTGGACTTTAGCCTCGTCAAAACGCCTCATTTTTCTCATAAGAAGCCCGTAGCTGTAGTGAAGTGGAGGATAATAAGGATTCAGGGCAAGGGCTTTCCTGTATTCTCCCTCTGCTTCAGAGAAGCGTCCGAGTTCAGTTAGAAGGTTCCCGTAGCTGTAGTGCCCCTCAGCACTTTCCGGGTCAAGACAGAGAGCTTTTTTGTATTCAATTTCAGCCTCATACCTCCTTCCGAAGCGGGCAAGGAGATTTGCATAATTGCAATGGACTTTTGCATCGTTCGGGTCAAGAGCAAGGGCTTCCATGTACTGTTCTTCAGCTTCCGAGACTCTTCCTTCCCTTGCAAGAAGGTTTCCGTAATTGAAAAGAGTTCTCCTGTGGCGGGGGTTAAGGGAAAGAGCTTTACGGTATTCAACCTCGGCTTCTGAAAAGCGCCCGAGGAAAGAGAGAAGAACACCGAAATTGTGGTGGAGGCTCGGGTCTTCAGAGTCAAGCTTCATCGCAAGCCTGTATTCTTTTTCAGCGTCCCTGAGTCTTCCAAGTTCAAAAAGCATGTTAGCATACCCGCCTCTGGCAGGAACATAGTCCGGGTTGCCGGAAAGAGCTATCAAATAACGATCTTCTGCTTCCCTGAAGTACCCGTATTCGGTCAGAAGATAAGCATACCCGGCATTTGCTTTAACATTTTCGGGTGAGGCTTCAAGTACAGTTTTATACTCATTTTCTGCATCCTCAATCCTTCCAAGCTCTAAAAGAAGTTCAGCATAAGCACATCTTGCATCTGCATTCTCGGGGTTTTCTTTCAGGACTTCAAGGTAACTTGCCTCGGCTTCAGTGGAAAAGCCCAGTATGTGTGCTGCAGTACCCAGTGCATAGCAGGATTCTTCACGGAGCTTTCCAGAAGCCTGCATTAAACAGACCTTTGCAAAAACATATTCTTCCATATGCATTTTTTGCTTCCTGCATGCACTGGACATGTTAAGAAGAAGTTCTGGGGGTAAAGATTTTTCTTTTGATTTTTCCAGAGCAAAATCGGCTGCACAGGAGAGGTTGTTCTGATCAGATCCGATAATTCCAATTACTTCGTACACAAAGTCATCAATAAGATCAAAGTCCATACATCCGGCACCTCAGAAGAGTGTTCTAAATGGGGGGATTGTCAGTGTAACATCCAGAGTATAGTTTTACATTTAGTTGAATATATTAGTGAGTGAATAGTCAGTATAACAATTTGACATAATATTAGTGTTTAAATAGTACATAAGAGAACCAGTATAATAATACAATTATCATATAACACTCTATCCCTTTGTAACGCAAAATAAAACAGTGATTTGAGTGAACGACATCGTTTTCCTAAAAAAATAAATTTTGCAGGATAAAAAGCAGACGAGATAATATAGGGGATATAATAAAAATATACAAGAAGTTATAGTAACATAAAAAATGACACAAAGGATCAGAAGGAAAAAGAGACATCTAAATAAATAAAAATACGAATAGAATTAAAAAGAATATCGAATGATAGTAGCCCCTCAGGAAGAAAAGAATTAAAAAATTTCGAATAGGGAATAAATCGAAAATTGAAAAATAACCAGCCGTATTAAATGATAGATGACAGTCATTCAAAATTAGCTGGAAAAAGGAACCTTTTCATTTCAAAAATTGCAATCAATTTAAAAAGAGGATACGAAAAGGCAGAAAGCAGGATAAGAATCGATGAAAATCAAAAAAGATTGAATCAGGAAATCGCAGATTTAGCTATTCTTCCGTTTTTTAGATACTGATTCCAGTACATTCCCTGAGCCAGATAACAATTCCATGACCACTTTAATCCCATGACCACTTCAGAACAAGATACAGTGATATTCTGCGAACCAGTTCCGTAACCCAGAAATCTATAGTAAACAAAGAATAAACGTAAATAAAGAATAAAGCGTCCAGATTGTATCCCGATTATTGCACTAACACCTGCTCAGGCAGATATTAATTCTCCCTAATTCTCCGGGTAGCTGTTTCTTTTTCCGCTTATATTTCTTCTCTCTTTTTTCATCTGATTTGACAGGCTCCGCTCAAGGCAGAGAAATTCATAATTATTTGCGGGCTGAATAACGAGTTTTAAGGTAGCTAGGGAACTTTTATTCTATTGAAGCAATACCAAACACTACTAATTTTAAAATAATGTTCCGAAAAAACAATATATGAGAACTATACTCTCCTTATTGCCAAAAAACGTAAGATGAATGGTTTGTACTGTAAACCACAAAATCTTACAATCACTTAATGACCCCTGAAACTGACCACCATGTTTCTTAAACTCTTTTCTCTGTTTCTGATCATTCCTGTAGTGGAGATCTATCTTCTTGTCAAGATAGGAGGCATGATCGGAGCCCTGAATACCGTGCTTATTATCCTGATAACCGCGAGCATTGGGGCTTACCTGACAAAAAGCCAGGGCTTTCGGGTACTCTGCCAGATCCAGGACGCAACCAGGCAGGGTTATATGCCCGGAAACGAACTCCTGCATGGGCTCTTTGTATTAATAGGAGGCTTTGCCCTCCTGACCCCCGGCTTCCTGACCGACACCATAGGGTTTTCCATGCTTATTCCCCAGATCCGGGAGATCTATGTAAGGATAGCAAAAGAAATCATAAGAAAGAAGATACAGCAGGGAAACTTCCAGATGCTGATGTACACGGACTTCAGATGACCATCCTGAAATGGAGTTTTTTCCGCCCGAATTGCG
>NZ_DAOOUJ010000007.1:64768-71350 GCF_035390745.1 Methanosarcina sp.
ACCATATGAAAATCAAAGATTTCCGAGATTTAAAGTGAGTAAAAAAACGGTTTCCCCGACAAATAAAATATCGGATTCCAGGTGGAACTCTTTCATAAAATAATCAGGAGTTATTCCAGAATTTCATAAAGATTCTTAGAGCAGAATCCCAAAAACATAAATCAGCACCGGTGCCAGAAAAACCGTTATTAACCCTGCAATCCCAATTGCAAGACCGCTCATTGCTCCTTCGGTTTCTCCAAGTTCTATTGCCCTTGTTGTCCCGAGAGCGTGGGAAGCTGTTCCTATTGCAATGCCGACTGCAACGCTGTCTTTTATATGGAAAGCGTGGCAAATGAACGGGCCCAGAACAGCCCCTATAATTCCTGTTACCACAATTGCAGCTACTGTTATTGCAGGAAGCCCTCCGATCTGTTTTGAAATCTCTATTCCTATGGGTGTGGTCACGGATTTGGGGACAAGAGAACTGGTTATGACCTCATCAAGCCCAAAGAGGCTGGAGAAGATGAGAATGCTTGAGATGCCCGCAATGCAGCCTGCACTTATGCCTGCAATTATAGGAAGGGCATCGCTTTTAAGGAGCTGGATTTTCTTATAGAGAGGCACGGCAAGGACCACGGTTGAAGGCCCGAGGAAGAAGGAAATATAGTCTCCACCCACATTGTAGGTCTCAAAATCTATCCTGAAGTAAATGAGGAAAAGAATCACAAGAACAAAGCCCACAAGAAGAGGATTGAAGACCGAAGAACGGGTCTTTTTATAGAGCAGAACCCCTATCTGAAAAGCGACCAATGAAAGAAGAATCCCAAAGAGAGGCGTGCTTAGAAACTCATTCAGAAAATCGGCCTGCACTTCAGCTCACCTCTTTTGTCTTCCTGTCGGATGACTTAGCTCTTTCATGTACCTGAACTTCTTTTGCACTTTTCCCACCAGTTGCTCTCTTTTTTCCGAACAAAGCTGCATCTATAGACTTTGCCTCTGCGGGCTTTTTTTGGATCAACTTTTTGACAAACTCCACTGTCAGCCCTGTAACACCAAGGATTATTACTGTTGAGATAATGGAAACCCCGAGGACCGCTGTCCATTTTCCTTCAAGCACACCAGAGCAGGTTATAAGGCTGACTCCTGCTGGAAGGAAGAAAAAAGACAGATTCTCGAGAAGAAAATCGCTTATCCGGCTTATTGTTTCAAGCTTGATCACACCCGCAAGCAGGCAGAAAAAAAGGATTAACATGCCCAGGATATTGCCCGGGACAGGCAGCCCGAATGTTTTTTGAAGAAGGTCGCCCAGAAAGTAAATGCCGAGAATGATTGAAAACTGTTTTAGCAAAAGCTTATTTTCCTCCTTTATTGGAAGCGGACTAAAGAAATAGAATTATAAATACTTTCTCGGTGCTGCAAAAATTGTTTGCAGTGTATCTAAACCGGTAACCTGTGCATAAACCGCTCAGACGTACTTTTTAGAGCAGTCCGGATATTTCACAGTTCAGGTAAAAACTGAAAGCTTTGAAGGGCGCACAATAAATTCATATCAAGCGAACTCCTATTTTCCTAGGGTGTTCTATGGGAGAGAACCGCTTAGTATACATGGACCACGCAGCCACCACTTTCATAAAACCTGAAGTGGCTGAAACTATGCTGCCTTTTATGAGAGACCATTTCGGGAATCCTTCTTCCCTGTATTCAATAGGCAGGGAAGGAAAAGAAGCTGTGGAAACCGCAAGGGAAAAGCTTGCAAAAGCCCTTGGAGCCAGATCCGAAGAAATTTACTTTACTTCAGGGGGGACCGAGTCTGACAACTGGGCTGTTAAAGGAACTGCTTTTGCCAGGCGAAAAAAAGGGAACCATATCATTACCATACCAATCGAACACCATGCAGTGCTTTATCCCTGCGAGTATCTCAAAACGCAGGGCTTTGAGGTAACCTATCTGCCTGTTGACGAATACGGACTTGTAGACCCGGAAGAACTGGAAGATGCAATAAGAGAAGATACCATCCTGATTTCAGTAATGTATGCCAATAATGAAATAGGGACTATCGAGCCCATTCCAGAAATAGGGAAGATTGCCAGAGAGCACGGGATTCCTTTCCATACCGATGCGGTGCAGGCAATAGGCAATATCCCCCTTGACCTGAATGGAAAAGATAAGGATGTGGATATGCTCTCCCTTTCCTCACATAAATTCTATGGACCAAAAGGAACAGGAGCTCTCTATATAAGGGAAGGGACAGAAATTGACAGCTACATGCACGGGGGAGCCCAGGAAAGAGGAAAGCGTGCCGGGACAGAAAATGTTGCAGGAATCGCCGGCATGGGAAAAGCGATAGAGCTTGCAACTGCAAATATCGAGGAACACAGCGAAAAGATAAGGAAAATGAGGGATCGCCTCAGGGCAGGAATAATGGAAATTCCCTTCTGCAGGCTGAACGGGCACCCGGAAAAACGCCTTCCTGGGAACCTTAACTTCAGTTTTAAGTATATCGAAGGGGAGTCCCTGCTTCTTATGCTTGACCAGTTTGGGATCTGCAGTTCAACAGGCAGTGCCTGCTCTTCAGGTTCGCTTAATCCCTCACATGTTCTCAGCGCAATAGGAGTGCCGCCAGAGACTGCACAGGGCTCTCTGCGCCTGACACTTGGAGACGCAAATACTGAAGAGGATATTGATTATGTACTCGAAGTACTGCCAGAGGTCGTTGGAAAATTGAGGGCTATATCTCCATTTTACAGGCTGACTGATGAATGTGAAAAGTGAATAAAAGGACTTAAAGAGGGGGATTTTGTGTATAACAAAAAAGTCATGGACCATTTTATGAATCCCAGAAATGTGGGGGAAATAGAAAATGCGGATGGTGTGGGAGAAGCCGGAAATCCCCATGGTGACCGGATGAAGATTTTCCTGAAAATCCGGGATAACAGAATTGAAGATGTAAAGTTCAAGACATTTGGCTGTGCAGCAGCAATCGCATCCAGCAGCATGGCAACCGAAATGATAAAAGGCAAGACCCTTGAAGAAGCCTGGGAGCTTACAAACGAAGATGTAGCTGAAGCGCTTGATGGGCTGCCTCCGGGAAAACTTGAGTGCTCGGTAGTTTCGAGGGAAGCGACCCATAAGGCAATAAATTATTACCGCAAAAAGACGGGGCTTGAACCCCTGGAAGAGAAGACCTGAAATGAATAGTCATAAGCTTTCAAAAATTCATAAACTTTCAAAACTGTAAAATGTTCATAAAATTTGCCGGTTAATTGTAAAGTTCCCGGGACTGAAAACCACATGATTACTTTTTTGAAACACTTTTAGCCTTCCGGGTGCTTTCAGTAAGTTTGAAAAATCCATATCGTAAACTTGATAAAAAAAGCACCAGATCATACCCTATGAAAAAGATAGGGATCGCGATCACCGACCCGGAAGACTGGACAGCCCGGGCACTTATCAATGCAGCAAAAGAAAAAGGCTTTTCTCCTCTTGTTCTTGACCTCAGGAAGGCAGATGTCAGGATAGGTTCAGGAGTTTCTGAGCCAGCCACTCTTTTTAAAGAAGGGGAAATAATGCTCTCGGACCTTGATGCACTGATTGTGAGGGATGTGGGTGCAGGGGCTTTTGAAGGGGTGTCATTCAGATTTGATATCCTGAGGGAACTGGAGGCAGAAGGAATTCCGGTTATAAACCCTCCGGAAGCCATCCAGAACGCGGCAAACAAGTACCATGCTTCTTATCTCCTGGCAAGGGCCGGGCTTCCTGTACCTGAAACGATAGCTGTCCAGAGCCTGGATGCAGCCTTAAAGGCGATATCAGAATTCGAGGACGCCGTTATAAAACCTGTTTTTGGCTATAAAGGAAAGGATATTGTGAGGGTAAAGAACCGGGAAGTCCAGTTTTCAGACAGAAAAACCGGGCCTTTACCTGTTGAAGAAACTCTCGAAAAGCTGCTCGAAGAGAGGGGGATGCTCTATATTCAGGAGTTCATAGAAAATCCCGGGAGAGACATAAGGGCTTTTGTTGTGGGCGGCACTGCCGTTGGGGCGATTTACAGGAAAGCTGCTGCGGGTTCCTGGGTTAACAACCTGAGCCAGGGAGGAAGTTCGGACAGGTGTGTGCTTACAGATGAACAGAGAGAAATTGCAGAAAGAGCTTCCCTTGCAATTGGCACAACATTTGCAGGTATTGATATTATAGAGGGGCCTGAAGATCCTGTAGAAAAGAGGGATGAGAACTGTAAAGGTCAGAGCAGCGGGAAAAAGCCGGGTCCCAGAATACTCGAAGTCAACGGAACTCCTTCAGGAAAAGGGATTTTTGACGCGTGGAGCATAAATCCCGCGGACTATATTGTGGAACACATTCAAAATATTTTATGAATCAACTATAAATGTTATTGAAGAGAGTATAACATATTTTAGAAAGATTTTTAATGCAGCATATCAAATGTAAAACTGCAATATATGTAAAATCAGTAAAAGCTACTGTAGATCTTAAGCAGTTTGAGGACAGGAAGTCTGAAGCTGATAAGTCTCCGAATAATTTAGAAAAAAGTTATAATGTTAAGATTTACAAGCTGAAAAGGCTTCACAGAAAACATTAAGATATAGTCTGCCTTTGAATAAGCCCGAGGCAAAAGATGAGCGAATACAAACAATGTATAGTTACCCGGGACGACCTTAAACTTTCTAAAGGCAAATTTGCCGTACAGGTGGCTCATGCCGCCCTTTCCGCAGCTGAATGGGCAAGCAAAAGCGACCTTGAAAAATGGAAAGAAGGAGGGCAAAAAAAAGTTGTCCTGAAAGTTCCCACCCTTAAGGACCTTTATGAGCTTAAGGAAAAAGCAAGAAGGGAAGGGCTCCCTACCGCCCTTATACAGGACGCAGGTCTTACTGAAATCCCTCCCGGAACAGTCACGGTACTGGGGATCGGACCGGCAAAAGAAGAGATTATAGATAAAGTTACACGGGATCTTAAACTTGTTTAACTGTAGGAGAAAGGACTGAGAACCCGTTTTAAAAAAAGCTAGCAAAGGATACCTGAAGAGATGTTTTCACTGACAGAAAAGAAATTCTGCCTGCTATCCCATTCAGGAGGGCATTCATGAATATCTCAGAGGTTTCAGAAAAAGACATAGCCTCGATAATTGCTGTCCTGAGTATATGTCTTTTACTGGCTATAATAACTGGATTTCTCTTTCCGGACTCTGTTGGCAGTCTTACGCACGAAATAAAAGATTTTCTCGGGCTGGGGTCTGGTACTGAAAACTCTGAAGAAGCTTTCGTTCCTGATACGTCTACTTTTACTTTTCCGGCAGTACCTTCGTATTCCACTTCAAAAAACGAACTTACTCCTGTTCTGAGGACACCACTGCAACCTGGTTTCTCTCTCAGCAGTAACTATCAGACCTCAGAGCTTTTCCAGGGAGGAGTAGGGTATCTAAAAATAAGAGTTAAAAATGAAGGCAGAAACCCGATCTTTATTGACAGGTACGGAGTTTCGGTTAACGCTTCTGGAAACCGGATTTTTTCAGAAGACTGCGGAGCTTTGCTTTCTCCGGGAGAAGAACAGATTCTCGGGATAATCACAGTCCAGGTGCCTGAAGAGGAAACCGCCAGATTTAGCATAGTTCTCTGGCTTCTTGCCTCTACCTCAGAAGGGAAATGGCATGAATACGACCCCTATTTCCTGAACGGATTCACCGCAGATCTGAAACCGATGCCCGAAAAATACACTCCGGTATACCGATACAATCCTGAATATTACTTTAAGACAATAAACCGGCTGGTGGAGCCATCCCAGCCTGATGTCAGAGCCAGAGCAGCCGAAACAGCCCGCTTATACCCTGGAGCTTATAATATCTATCAGGTCTGCGCCCTCTTTGACATGGTAAAAGAGGAAATCAAATACGTAAGTGACCCCAGAGAGAATGATATATGGGAGCCAGCAAATGTGACTCTGAGGATCGGGGCAGGAGACTGCGAGGATCAGGCAATTCTTCTTTCATCCATGCTCGAAGCTGTTGGAGGCACAACCCGAATCTATCTGACGGACAACCACGCCTTTGCAGCCGTATATCTGGGCAACGGAACCAAGGAAGCCGAAGCAGCAGTTAAAGGAATAAGGGCTTATTACGGAAATGTTGACGTAAACTACCTGACTGACGAATACGGTTCCTGGCTCATGCTCGACCCTACTTCCAGCCTTTATGCAGGCGGGCTGCCTGGAAAAACAGCTCAGGTAAAGATTCAGGGATTAGAAGAAAACGAAACCGAAAGAAGCTGGACATTCGTAAATACAAGCAAGGTAAAAGTGATTGACATCAGCACCAGAGCGCTTAAATAAATTCCATGCAGAAGATAAGCAATCACATACAGGGTCTGGCATACAGGTTATGGAAATATTTTTCAGGAAAATTGTTGATCTCAACCACCAATCAACGTTTTTATCTTTTTACTTTTTACTCAAAAATCCGGCATTGAGTTTTGTTCAAAAAATTATTCAGTTTATTTAATTAATTCAGCTTATTCAGTTTATCAAAATTATTCAGCTTATTCAATTTATTAAAGTAATTCAGTTAATTAAAGGAGTGTTTACAACTTATGG
>NZ_DAOOUJ010000007.1:71450-96940 GCF_035390745.1 Methanosarcina sp.
TTATTCAATTTATTAAAGTAATTCAGTTAATTAAAGGAGTGTTTACAACTTATGGAAGTTCCAGAAATTGAAAAACAGATAGGAATTAATCTTTACTCTACTGATACTGGAGGTCTTGGGGGCCAGCTCCGCCAGGAAATAGAGGATTTCATTGTAAAAGAGATAACAAATAGGGAAGAAGGACAGGAAGGTAAATACCTTATCCTTGAACTTATAAAACGAGACTGGGACACACACCACTTTACCCGGACCCTCGCAAGAATCCTGCAGGTAAGCCAGAAAAGAATCAGCGTTGCAGGCACAAAGGACAAAAGAGCACTCACCACCCAGAAGATAAGCATATATGATACCGATGCGTCCGAAATTGAGAAAATCCACCTAAAAGACATAGAGCTGAAAGTGCTGGGACGCTCACGAAAGTCCGTAGAACTCGGAGACCTGTGGGGAAATGATTTCATTATTACAGTAAGAAATATTGAGAATTCTCCCGAAGAGACAGAGGCTCTTCTCAGAAAGACAACTGAAGAAATTCTTGCTCAGGGAGGAGTTCCCAATTTTTTCGGAATCCAGCGCTTCGGCTCTGTCCGCCCTGTTACTCATCTGGTAGGAAAAGCCATTGTAGAAGGAAACTTTGAAAAAGCAGCCCTCCTTTATATTGCCGAACCTTTCCCGGATGAACCAGAGGAAACAAAAAAAGCCCGCCAGTATGTCAAAGAGACCCGGGACTTCAAAGAAGGTCTTAAAACCTATCCCCTTCGCCTGGGACACGAAAGAGCTATGATGAACCATTTGATAGCAAACCCTGAAGACTATGCCGGAACATTCCGTGTGCTTCCGCAGAACCTCTACAGGATGTTCGTGCACGGGTACCAGTCCTACATTTATAACATGATCCTCTGCCGCAGGATAGAAGCCGGCATACCATTGAATAAGGCAGTTGAAGGCGATATTGTTTGTTTCAGAAATGAAGCCGGCCTTCCTGATTCTTCAAAAACTGAAAAAGTCACCTCTGAGACCGTAACTGCCATGAACCGCCTGATAAAGCACGGCAGAGCTTTCATAACTGCCCCTCTTCCGGGTTTCAGTACTGAATTCGCATCAGGAGTTCCGGGAGAAATAGAAAACGGAGTTCTTAAAGAACTTGGAGTCTCCCTCGAAGGCTTTAATGTGGAAGAATTCCCGGAAATGAGTTCGAAAGGTACACGAAGGGAAGTTCTCCTTCAGGTTGAACCGAAGTTTGAGGTTAGTGAGGATGAGCTGAATCCGGGAAAATCAAAGGCTGTTCTTGAATTCATGCTGCCAAAGGGAAGTTATGCTACAACCGTACTCCGAGAGTATATGAAGGTAGACCCTTTGCAGATGAGCTGAAAAGCTGAAAGCTTAAAAAGCCAGGACTGTAGAAAAAGAAAAATTCAGACCGCTTTTACAAGTCTTTGGTGCGCAAAATACTTTACTTCTCGAACCCAGGGTTATTAACGTTCTAAGTAAAAGTAATGACAGGGCATTTTCAATTATAAAGTGCCGATAAAGATAAAAGTGTCCAGTCCAGAAAATCTGGCCGGAAACTTACGATTAAACTTTTGATATTGCTCTGGAATTTTACAACCCGGAGTCGGTTCTCCTTTCCACCAGTCTTCCGTACATGTTTGCAATGAATATTGAATTTGTGAAAATCATTGCAGGTATGCCCACGAGTACAATTGAGAGAACCATGAATATGATAATAAGAGCGTACTGTTTCAGCACTGTGATGATATATTCTCCAATATTTTCCTTGACAACATTCAGGACACCAAACTCAAAGAAAGACTCAATTGTCTGCTTTCTGAAGAAATTAACAGCAAGCATGGGGATCACAAAGAATCCTAACAGCAGGCTGACAAGGTTTCCGAAAGCTTCACTGACATAGGTTGCAGCAAACAATATAATCACATATACTATGTAAAAGGGAAGAGCTCTCAGGAAAAGCATGAACCCAAGTTTCAGGTCTTCCATAAAATCCAGTTTTATTGGCCCTTCATACCGACCTTCAATAAACTCATTAACAAGCCTTGCACCATAACCGAAAAGTGCAAGCCATCCTACAATTGGAACAATTAACAAAAGTGCATAAAGGAGTCTTGCTGGCGTTTTAAAAGGATATTTGAAAGCTTCTGAAAAACTGATAGTTTCTATAATAATCACCAGATGTAATGCTATTTTTTAAGTATATAAAACTTTTTAAAAATAAAGTTGAAGATATGAATTAAAATTAGGAAATAAATTTATAAAGAAAATCTGAATCTAAAAAACAAGGCAATGATTTATGATCAGTAATTAAAAATGAACGAAAATAAAAGTGTACATAAAGAAAAAATGAATCTTAGAACTTCATAAGCCTGTTTATAAACAGATAAATTTAAACCACTTGATTTGACTTTTGAAATGGAAATATTGAGATAAGGGTTTTTTCTAACCCCTCCAGATCTTCTCATCAACTATTGAAAGGAAAAACTTACCGTTTATTTTCTCTTTTTCTCTTTTTCGAGCATCTTCTTTGCTGCTTTATCGCCTGAAGAAGCTTTCTTCTGCAGTTTTTCCATTTCCTTGCGAGCCTTAGAGTTAGAAATCATTTCCATATCTTTCTTATCCATTACCATATGACGACCCTTCAAAGAGATTGCTGATACAACCTCTTCATAGTATTTCGCAGTGTAAACTTGAGTAGATACTACTGCAAGTCCATACATTAAGTGTCTAAAATATTTAATAATTTCGACCCGAAAGAAAAGTCTTAGAAAAAAATATATGCAAAATGTTTAGAGGTTTTAAGAATTCAAATGAATCAAAAAAGCCTGTATGAAAGGTTCTTTAATGATATCTGATTGAGAAGAATAATTATCTGATTGAGAAGAAATTTCCGGAACAGAATATATAAGTCCCGGAACTTCTCTCCATATAAAACAAAAAGAAGAAAATATCAAAGGTTATTTTTTCTTCATTTCCTTTGCAAGTTTCTTCTTTGCGTCCTTGCTGCCTGCGGAGGCCAGTTTTTCCAGCTCCTGCATCTTTTCTTTCTTAGCGCTCTTTTTTTTCTCCATATCTTTTTTAGACATTGCCATGGTATATACCTTCATAGAATTTAGTGAAGTAAAAATATCCGTATAGGTACAAATGAAAGTATAGTACCTCAACAGATATCATATTAATCCATTATTTTCATTTTTAAAACTATTTATCAGTTTCCCGCGAGGGGAAATTTCGACTATTATAATATTCAGAGGACACTACTATATGTACAGGACAGAAACGACTTTATAAAAGAACTTTATTCAAAGAATAAAGACTTAAAAAAAGAGGACTGAAGAAAAAAGAATTAAAAAGGATTTCCTGCAATCACTCTAACAGATTACTGTCCTTTACTGGCCTTCTCTTTCCTTCCTGTATTTACACATTGCCCTTACGAAGCCCTTGAATGGAGGAGAAGGCCTTCCAGGTCTTGACCTGAACTCCGGGTGGAATTGAGAAGCAAAGAAGAAACGCTTGCCAGGAATTTCGGCAATCTCCATTCTATTTTTGTTTTTACCGGAAAAGACCATGCCGAAAGACTCGAGCCTGTCAACGAACTCTGGATTTACTTCATATCTGTGGCGGTGGCGTTCAACAATGTAATTGGTTCCGTAGAGTTTTGTAGCAAGGGAACCCTCTTTAAGAATAGCTTCGTAGTCTCCAAGGCGCATGGTGCCACCCATATCTGCAACTCCGGTCTGCTCCGGAAGGATATCAATTACAGGGTAAGGAGTATCTTCATCAAACTCTGTGCTGTTTGCTTTTTCAAGTTTCACCACATTTCTTGCAAACTCAATTACCGCAAGCTGCATACCCAGGCAGATTCCAAGGAAAGGAATATCATTTTCCCTGGCAAATTTGATTGCAAGCATCTTTCCTTCAGTCCCTCGCCCCCCAAAGCCTCCAGGGATCAGGATTCCGTCAAACTGTCTGAGGTTCTCGACTTCTGAAGGGTTTTCTTCAAGAGTCTCGGCCTCGACCATATTGACTTCAACTTTGCACCCATTATCAATCCCGCCGTGCTTGACAGCCTCAAGGATGCTGAGATAGGAATCTTCAAGGTTTGTATATTTGCCTACAATCGCCAGTCTGACTTCATCTTTTGTTGACTTCATCCTTGCAACCATTTCCCTCCATCTGCTGTCCTCAACACAGGACTCCAGCTTCAGGTGCTTCATAAGCTGAGTGGTAAGTCCCTGCTCCTCGATCTCAAGAGGAACTTCATAAATATCTTCTGCATCGTGAGCACTTATAACCAGTTCCTGGGGTACATCACAGAATAAGGCGATTTTTTCCTTGGCGCTTTCCTGAAGGGGAGTCTTTGATCTTGTAACTATCACTTCAGGGCTCAGACCAAGTGCCCGAAGTTCTTTTACAGAGTGCTGGGATGGCTTGGTTTTCTGCTCGCCCTGCAGGTCTTCCATTACAAGAGTCACATGGATAAAGACAATATTCTCGGAGGGCTCTTCCCTGTGCATCTGGCGGACAGCCTCAAGGAAAGGCATGCTCTCAATGTCTCCTACAGTCCCTCCGATCTCAATAAGACAGATGTCAGCCCCACTCCTTGCTGCAACCTTTCTTATTTTGTTCTTGATCTCATTTGTAATATGGGGAATGATCTGAACTGTCTTTCCGAGGTAATCTCCTCTTCTTTCCTTGGCGATTACTTCTTGGTAAACCTTGCCTGTAGTGAGGTTATGATCTCTGGTAAGTTCCGTATCAAGGAACCTCTCATAGTTCCCAAGATCCAGGTCAACTTCACCTCCGTCCCTGAGAACAAAGACTTCCCCGTGCTGGTAAGGGCTCATGGTGCCTGCATCAATATTGATGTAAGGGTCGATCTTGATAGCCGTAACTTTATAACCTTTATTTTTCAGGTTTCTGCCGATGGATGCGATGGTGATGCCTTTCCCAAGCCCGCTCATCACCCCACCGGTAACTATGATGTACTTCATGGGTAAGCTTCCTCGATAATTTTTCTGATAGGATCCTGGACCAGGATAATCCTGTAAATTTCAGAGTAAAGAGTACTCAGAGGAGTAATTTGAACAAATTTCTGACTCAATTTTGCGTACGAACACAATACCAATATCTTCATGATATAAAAAATCCTCTCTAATCCAAAAATAGACTGAACTCAGGTCACGAACTAAAACTGAGACATGTTTTCAAAAAACTCGAAACCAGAATTAAAAGAACTTGAAAACTTGAAGGGATAAAAAGGATTAAAGAATAAACAAAAGACTCAGACAGGAGAATTCAGCTGAAGATCTCAATTGTCTGGTGGCTTTTGCTTAATTAAAAATTTTATTTCAGTCGGCGTTATACTTCAGCCGAATTTGCCTCAGCTGGACTGAAAGCGGAATGTAAGCCAGGTTTTCCAGCTCCTTAAATTTCGTCCATAAATTTCAGCAGGATGTAGGTCGTACAGATTACAAACAGGATTGAGAATAAAAGGGCCTGAGTAAAACTTACATTGAAATGGACACTATCCGGCAGCATGAAATACAGGAAGAATGAGGATACGAGAAGTAAAAATCCTCCCAGGGCAAGGGTCAAAGGAAGCTTTTCATCCTCCACTCTACCTTTTCGGGTCCTTTTTCCCGAGGAAGCTGAGAATCCTCCACTTAAATTCTTGAAGACTGAAGTTGAGATCCCGCCAAATCCTCTTCCGCCTGATGTCCGGGGGCGAGAGACCTTTTTAGCTGGCTCTGCTACGAAAGGCCGCGAGGGACTTAATTCTTCAGTTTCTTCTTCCCATTTACTGGATTCATCTTTTTGGGATTCCTGTGGCTTTGCCTCTACCTTTCCAAGCTGTACCGGAAAACCTTTTTTCTTTGACCCGTAACCTGCAGTAATAAAGATCTGACCCTTTGTAAGCACCCTGCCTTCCTGCGGGATTCTTGCAACTGCGGAAACATACTCTTTCTGGAGCACATAGGGGTTGTCCCGCAAAAATGTGATCTGACCTTTCAGTTCATCACTGACGGAGAGGTGAATATGCGTTGGAGACCCGTAGTTTGTAATAAGGATTTCAAAGGTCTGCTCTCCGCCTGGATAAAGAGAAATTTCAATACTTTCTTTTTCGAACTCAATTGAGTTTATTTCCTGCCGATTGATAATAACATTCTGAAATATCTGCTCCAAGTTCAACCCTCACATCAGTTCCTGAGGTCTGCAGGAAGCAAGTTCGGAATCCCCTCGTCTATGGGGTAATGCTCTTTACAGACAGGGCAATAAAGGGTTCCGGATATGACCTCTACTTCATTTTCTTCGACAACGTTCAAAACCAGGTCGCCCTTACACACAGGGCAGGCCAGGATATCCATAAGATCTTTTTTCACAAAAATTCACCATCAAAGCCACTTTTGCGATAGGGGGAGACAAAGTTTGTTTTTTGCAGGGATAGTAAAGCATATTCATACTTTCCTGCTTATTTATGATTCTTCAACTTAGATATGAGAAACTGACCCTGCTATTTACATCTGATTCTAATATACTTGCCAGAGCCATTCATTTATATCTTTTTAGATCTCATACTCATTCAAGTATCTAATTTCCCTGTCCTTGATATATTATCATCTGATGTTTTTATTCTCAGACAGCGGAAAATTCATGATCAACGGGATATATTTACTCCACTGATTTCTCTTATTTGTAACCTTTGATATGTGTTGTGTCAGGCACATAATGTATTCAATAGATCTTTCTTCAATTCATCTTTATATTTTAATCTAATCTAAGTACTTACGCTAACTTATCATTTTATAGCCTATTTATGAGTTGGGTTTTTGATTTTTGAAAGGAGTAATAACTTCATATATATATTAACACGTTGCTTTTTTAAAAAAAGTATATAAAAGAATAGAAGTTGATATCCTTAATAATTTATTAAACTGGACAGGTTGAGCCTCAGAACAAAATAACGTTAACTCAGTTTGTTGCAAACTTTTGGGCTTTAGAGATACTCCTTAAAACAGGAGCAAGAACTGGAATTCCGAACAGTTTCTGAAAAATAAAAATAAAAGTGTGGGATAGAGATGAAATTAACGGCACTCGAGAAAAGCATTGACCCTGCAAGCCAGAGCATGCTGAATAAAGCAGAAAATGAAGGAATAGAAACTGCATGGGACAGGTATGAACAGCAGCTGCCTCAGTGCAGTTTTGGGCAATTAGGGATTTGCTGCAGGAATTGCAACATGGGACCCTGCAGGATAGATCCCTTCGGAGAAGGAGCTGAGAAAGGGATATGCGGCGCTACGGCAGATATCATCGTTGCCCGGAATCTTTTAAGAATGATTGCAGCAGGGGCAGCCGCGCATTCCGACCACGCAAGGGATGCGGTATTAACCTTTAAGAAGATGAGCGAAGGAGAAGCCGGAAGCTACGGAATAAAAGACGAAGCAAAACTTTTCTCCCTTGCCTCAGAATACGGGATTTCTGCAGAAGGAAAGAGACGTGAAGAACTGGCAGCAGAACTTGCAAATGTACTGCTGATGGAGTTTGGAAAACAGAACGGGCCTCTTTTATGCACAAAAAGGGCACCTGAATCAAGACTGAAGCTCTGGTCAGAGCTCGGGATAGAGCCCAGAGGAATTGACCGGGAAATTGTAGAATGTATGCACAGAACCCATATGGGAGTGGACAACAATGCAACCCATATTCTACTCCAGGGGCTGCGTACAGGGCTTTCAGACGGATGGGGAGGTTCCATGATTGCAACCGATGTCCAGGATATTCTCTTCGGTACCCCGGAACCAAAGAAAAGCACTGTAAACCTTGGCGTTCTCTCTCATGATAAAGTAAACGTAATCGTCCACGGGCATGAGCCAATCCTTTCGGAAATGATAGTGGAAGCTGCAGAAGACCCCGAACTTCTTGAACTTGCAAAGAAAAAAGGAGCCTCAGGCATCAACGTTGCCGGAATTTGCTGTACAGGAAATGAAACCCTGATGCGGCACGGGACTCCCATTGCAGGCACCTTCCTTCAGCAGGAACTAGCAGTGATTACGGGAGCCGTAGAAGCTATGGTAGTGGACGTCCAGTGCGTCATGCCGTCACTTGGGGGACTTGCGGGCTGCTATCATACGAAATTCATATCCACATCTCCAAAAGCCGATTTTCCAGGAGCCTTGAGAATGGAATTCCATGAAGAGAAGGCTTATGATACCGCAAAAGAGATTGTAAGAACCGCTGTAGAAAACTTCCCTAACAGGAACCTCGAAAAGGTAAATATCCCGGCAGAAAAACAGGACTGCATGGTAGGTTTCAGTGCGGAAGCAATCCTTAAAGCTCTTGGAGGAAGCCCCGACCCCCTTATTAATGCTATTGCTGGAGGTGCAGTAAAAGGGATAGGAGCAGTTGTCGGATGCAACAATGTAAAAGTCCAGCATAATTACGGGCACGTGAACCTCGTGAAGGAGCTTATCAAAAATAATGTCCTTGTGGTGACCACAGGATGCAATGCTATTGCCTGTGCCGAAGCAGGGCTCCTTGTGCCTGAAGCTGCTGCTCTGGCAGGAGACGGACTTAAAGGTGTCTGCGAAGCCCTTGGCATTCCCCCTGTCCTGCACATGGGTTCCTGTGTAGACATCAGCCGCATCCTCGTGCTTGCCTCGGCAATTGCAAACCGACTGGGAGTGGACATAAGCAGCCTGCCTGCTGCCGGTGCAGCCCCGGAGTGGATGAGTGAAAAAGCAGTGAGCATAGGAGCTTACGTTGTTTCATCAGGAGTGTTTACCGTACTCGGTACTGTTCCGCCTGTCCTTGGGAGCCAGGCAGTTACGGCTCTTCTGACAAAAGGGCTGGATGGTGTGGTCGGCGCGAGTTTTGCTGTTGAGCCTGACCCCTTCAAAGCCGCAAACCTGATGCTTGAACACATTGAAGGAAAAAGAAAAGCGCTGGGCTTGAATTAAGGGGGGAAATTCGTAATGAAAGAAGTGATTATCCTGCCAGAACGCTGCATGGGCTGCCGCTCCTGTGAAGTTGCCTGCGCGGTTTCCCATTCAAAGAGCAGAAATCTTTTTTCGGCTCTGGGAGAAGAGACAGCCCCTAAAAAACGCATTTATGTAGAGTACATGCCTGCCCTTGGAGCTGCCGTGCCTATCACCTGCCGCCACTGCGATGATGCTCCCTGTGTCTCTGTTTGCCCTGCAAAAGCCCTTTCCATGGATGAGGATACCGGCACTGTGAATCACAATATTGAGCGCTGCGTGGACTGCTGGAAATGTTCTATGGTCTGCACCCGTTTTTCTTCACTTTACCAGTTGATTCTTGTTTCCGGGTGCTGGACATCTTCCATGTCCTCCAACCGCGAAATAATTAACAGGTGGACTGAAGAGGATACTTCTAGAAGATGTGATTTATGTGAAGGCAGGGAACTTCCAGCCTGCGTGGAGGCCTGTCCCACACATGCTCTCGTATTCATGGAAATAAAGAGACAGCAGGGAACAAATGCGTTCAGTTTTTCCTGAAACCTGCAGCATGAATAAAAAACATGCTGATAGACCCTGCTGCAGCAGCAGGGTTTGTCCACGCTTAAATTCAGGACAGATAAACAGTAGCTTGATAAAGGTTTTACAGGCCCGGATTAAATATAAGGGCTTTCTGTCGCTGCCCTCAGAACTTTGCTTCTGTCTTTTCTTCTTTGCAGGATAATTCAAACAGGAAAACGGTTGCCTTTAGACAGTTTACTTCCTGAATGAGACTATATAAAGGATTATTGCGATATTAATATAAAGAACTAAAAAAGAAGACAGGGAGTCAGGTATGAACAGTAATCTTTACAGGAAAATAATGGTTGCAACTGATGGCTCGGAACTGGTCAAAAAAGCGGTTGATACTGCTGTTGAAGTTGCAAGGCTGAGCGGAGCAAAACTTTATGCCGTATATGTCGTCACTACCGGAGGAGGGCGTACGATTGGCCCCAAGGACGTAGGATGGGAAAAAGCAATGAAAGAGCACCTCAGTGCTGAAGGAAGAGAAGCGACAGCTTATGTAGAAACCGTCGGAAAAGCCGCAAATGTCGAAGTGGAATCCGTTCTTCTGGAAGGTAGCCCTGCAAACGAAATTGTCGGTTTTGCAGAAAAAAACGATATCGACCTTATCGTAATGGGAACGCTTGGAAAGACAGGAATCCAGAAATTTTTGCTTGGAAGCGTGGCTCAGAATGTGGTAAGGCACTCCAGAAAAGCTGTACTGGTTGTAAGGGGATCCGAAACTGAGTAATGAAGTTTTTTCGGGCAGGAGTTCCGGATTTTTTCGGGATAGATTGATTTACCTGCCCAGCCCAAATACCTTTCAATGATAGGACTCTTCCTCAATGTACTGGATTTTGCGCTTCCGGTACTTATAATGATTTTTGCAGGTCTTGTAGGCACCAGCGTGCTTATGGAACTCGGTCTGATGCAGAAATTCTCAAAACTTGTAAGCCCTGTTTTTGCCTATACGAACCTTCCAGAGACATGTGCATCATCTTTTGTTGTGGCACTGGGGTCTGCAGATGCTGCAAACAGTATGCTTCTTCAGGCAAAAAAAGAAAGCTGCATTAACGACAGGGAAGTCCTTCTCTGTTCAATGATGAATGCGACACCTGCCTATTTTCGTGAACTATTCACCTATCAGATTCCTATAGTGCTTCCTGCACTCGGACCTGTAGTGGGAGGGTTTTACTCTCTTGTTTTTGTGGTAACCGCTGTGTTCAAGATCCTGCTTATTGCAGTTGCAAGCAAGATTTTTCTTGAAGGCAACTCCTGTAAAGCCCCTGAAACCCGGAGTAAAGAAAAAGTACCTCTAAAGAAGGCATTTGAGCGTGCGTTCAAAAAAGAGTTAAGGCTTTTCTTGAAGATTGCAGGGGTCTACCTTGTAGCAACCACAGTCATATTCATTCTTCAGGAACAGGGGGCTTTTGAAATATTCAGTGTGCTTCCCCTTGCAGAAATATTCAGTATACCTCCGGAAACAATTGTCCCGCTTACAAGCTACGTAGCAAGCCCTATTCTTGGGATTTCACTCATGGGACCCATGATCCATTCAGGAGAGATAACAGAAATACAGGCAATGATCGTGCTTATGCTGGGCAGTATGTTTATGCTCCCGATTTTTGCCGTCCGCAGCCAGCTTCCAAGAAAAGTGGCTATTTTCGGGACACGCCTTGGAGTCCAGATTGTTGCATATTCTACGGCAATAAGCATACTTGTGAGGCTTGTAATCCTGTTAATACTGCTCAGCATGGTTTCTTGAAACACCTATCTGGAATAACAGGAACTCTGTCAGGAAGAAAAAAGGAATGAATATTTTCAGGTGAAGTATATTTTCCGCCTTTATTCTGATTTCCAGGACAGCTTTTTTTTTAACAGGATCTTAATGGGACATGAAATCCATGGAATTCAAAAACAAATTGAGTTTTTTGGGGTAGTATGGGCAGCTTATACCGGGTAAGTATTTTCCTGAGCAAAGCTTCACTATAGAAAAGTGTTTAAATAAATATTAAAAGATGGTTTAGAAGGAAAGAGAAATAGATAACAAAGAACTAAAGTTTAGTTGTATAAACTTAAAAAAGATATTAAGAGCAAATTAGTGAACGGGGGTTTCTGGAGGAGGTTAAAATATGTTGGATTTAATTATGAGCAATAATATTTGATTTTGAGCTTTACCCGTTCACAAGCTCAACAGATGATTAAGCAATATATAAACTTTTTGCCGGATGATAAGCCCAATACCTTTTTGTGAAAGAAAAAAAGAAAAAATATTAAATTTTAAACATTTCTTTCCTTATATGCCCAGTTTAACAGATAATGAGTATGTATGAGTAGGAATGTCATTGCCTTCCTGGAATAAATATACAAAGAGAAAAATAAAAACAAGTTGAAATTAGCTTCGGGAGTTCTATTAGTCCAGCTGATATTTACCTTTTTAATTGATATTTACCTTTTTTTATCTGACAACATGGGAATATTCAATCTTTTAAGATAATGCGAAAAAGAAATTTAAACAATAATTACTATATTATAATATGGAGCAAATATACACTGCAGGCACATATGTGCCGATAAGAAAAGGAAGATCTGTCAGAGGCATTATTCAGAAAACTGAAGTGATTACAGGCTGACAGAAGTATATAAGAGAGGGATATGGCATGAGAGAGGAAACTTTTAAAAAAATAATGGTTGCAACCGATGGTTCTGAACTGGTAAAAAAAGCAGTGGAAACTGCGATTGAAATTTCCAGGCTCAGCGGAGCTAAGCTTTATGCTGTATATGTTGTAGTCCCAACAACCCGTTCACCAAGAGACTTTGGCTGGGAAAAAGCTGCCATGGAACACTTCATGAGTGAAGGAAAGACAGCTACACGTTTTGTAGAAGAAGAAGCAAAACCTGCCGGAGTGGTCGTGGAGCCTGTAATCCTTCAGGGGCACCCCGCAGATAAAATTGTAGAATTTGCTGAACAGCAGGGCATTGAAATGATAGTGATGGGAACGCTCGGAAAAACAGGACTCGACAGGTTCCTCCTGGGAAGCGTAGCGGAAAACGTGGTGAGGCATTCAAAAACGCCTGTACTCGTGGTAAGAGGAGAATCCCCGGAACAGGAATAAATAACACAAGCCAGCAAAACGAAGAATGGAGATATAAGAAACAAGGAAACTGGGAAGCAAAAGCAACCAGAAAACCTGTAAGGATAACGACAAATAAATTATCCTTAGATAAATTATCCTTAGATCAAAACTCTATTTTTAATTTTTTTGACTTCTTTCAATATATTGAGTTTATTTCTTCGGCTGCAGAAGAGCTGATTGTATCATAGACACTAGCCAAATTCAGGGATTAAAAAAAGTGGACCTCAGAGCTTACTCCGAGGTTGATTTCCTGGGATCTGAGCCTATGGAGCAAAAAATGGCTTCGGTGGCTCAGAAATTAACAGCCATATTTCATCCAATTACACTCATACCGGAAACCCGGATTGATGGCGTGATTATGCCCCCTACTTTCCTGACATCAAAGCCTGCGCCTGTGATGTTTTTAAGGAGTTCGAAAGCATTGCCCGAAATCATGAGAGATTTTACCGGCTTATCAAGGGCTCCGTCTTTGATTGTAAAGGCATTTCTGGCCTCTACGGAAAAGTCTCCGGAAATCGAGTTTGCAGTATGGGCACCGATAATAGTGTTTACGAAAATCCCTGAGGAAGTATTTGCAATAATATCATCCTGAGGGTAATCGATAACGAAGTTCCTGAGCCCTACTGAGGGAGGGCTAGTATAGGATGACCTCGAGCCGTTTCCTGTACTTTTCACACCGGCTTTCCCTGCAGTGTAGCTGTCATAGAGGTATGTTTGAAGCACACCATTTTCAATAACCGTGGTGTGCTGAGAAGGAACA
This sequence comes from Methanosarcina sp., assembly GCF_035390745.1. GTDB lineage: Archaea > Halobacteriota > Methanosarcinia > Methanosarcinales > Methanosarcinaceae > Methanosarcina. The sequence goes on from NZ_DAOOUJ010000007.1 coordinate 84,872, forward strand.
CCTTCATCATCCGAAGCAGAGGTCTCTATGCCTGCTTCAACCAGCCCGTCGTCGTAAATGCACAGATCCGGAACTGTAATTTCCTCTCCGATCTTATCTATCAGTCCTGACCGCCCTTTTTGCACATTGTCAGCATCAATCGAAGGAGCAAAGGCTTCTTCGATAATATCAGAGAAAGCGAAAGGATGGAAGATAACATCGGTTTTCTGCGGCTCGATTTTTATTCCGCCCCTGGATTTCAGGGCAAGGTCGGAAGCATTCTTTCCGAGAGCAAAAAAGTCAATGTCAAGAGATCGTGAAACAGCAAAGTCATAAGCTGTAGAGGTATCTCCATTTACGGTTATTACATCGACAAAACCTGAGACCGCTGTGGATTCTTCTTCAATCTCTATCCCGTTTGTGTTCAGGATAAGCCTCTTGCTCTTTGAACGGGTAAAGCCGCCCGAAGTAGGAAGCGTACCTGGAATCTCTTTTGTGCCTTCAACAAGTTCTACGGCATAGTTGATGCATTCCTCAAGTTCAAGATCCTCAACCTTTTTGTCGAAAATACCTGAGACCTGAGGGTATTTTCCATTGGAAGGAAGCGAAACCCAATCAGGATCGTTTCCCCGAACACGGGCTTCTGCAACTGCAACCTTTACAGCATTCTCGATTTCTGCTGCAGAATTGGTACTGGAAAAACCCACTGCTCCGTTTACAACGGCACGGATTCCCAGCCCTTCAGAAAAACGGTCCCTGGCATTCTCAAGAGCATCCTTTTTGAAATTGACGCCTGTAGAGCGGCTTGCAACGTAATAGATTTCAGCTTCTTCGGCTCCTGCCTGTTCTGCCATTTTCAGGGCTTTTTTTGCTAGCTCGTACACCTTCAGGCACCTCCTACAAGAGCTTTTGAGATGGCAATATGCGGAGACCCATCAGAAACAGGCACAAGCTGCCCGGCTTTACCGCACCTTCCAGCAGTCATTTTCAGGTCATTACCAACAAGAGTTACGTGGTTAAGGATCTCAAGAGTCTTTCCAGAAAGAGAAACGTCCCTTACGAGCCCGGTAAGTTCTCCGTTCTTTATAACGTATCCTTTTTCAGCATTGAACTGAAAGATACCTTCTCCGGTGTTTACCTGCCCGCCTCTTGACCCTATGAGGTACATGCCGTTTTTGACTTCCGCAAGCATCTCTTCAAATCTGGAGTCACCGTTGTCAATGAAGGTATTGCTCATCCTGACAACAGGCATGGAATAGCCCTGAGCCCTGCAGTTTCCAGGAGTTCCGCCGAGTTTGGCTGCGGTTTCCCGTGAATGAAGATAAGAGTTAAAAATTCCTTCCTTTATTATCTCTGTTCTTTTCGATTCGGAACCTTCGGCGTCGAAGGGATAGTAGCCGAACTCGTGAAGTGTTGGGTCATCAATAATTGTAATAAGCGGGGATGCGATCTGTTCACCTATCCTGTTTTCAAGAATAGAGTCCCCTTCAAGGACAAGGTCGGCTTCCGAAGCATGTCCTACGGCTTCATGGGCAAATACGCCTGCAAGCTCCTGATCCAGCACTACAGGCATTTCTCCTCCTTTAGGGGTTTTGGCTTTTAAAAGCTCCAGTGCGGTCTTTCCTGCTTTTCCGGCGAGTTCAAGGACATTTTCTTTCTCAAAAAGCTCATAGCCATATCCGAAACGGCTTTCTCTGCCTGCCTGATAGACGCCGTTTTCCGAAGCAACGGCAGAAACTGCAAAACCGACATTTAAAAGTTCATATTCACATTCCAGGCCTTCGGAGTTCTGGTACTCGACTTTAAACTCAGACTCAAGGTACATTACCTTTGTACTGTGAACACCTTCAATCTTTGCGTGCTCTTCAATGCTCTTCAAAAGGTCTACTTTTTCTTCAATTGCAATATCTCTCGGATCGATTTTGATTTCAGGAAGGTCCTTTACTTCAGGAGAACTTATGGCTGCAAGTTCGACCTCTTCTTTGGGGGTGCTCGCATTCATAGAAAAAGCAAGTTTTGAGGCAGCACCGACCCCACGTTTAAGGTTAATATCTCCTTCAACAGCCGTATAGCCCCAGGAACCCCCGCAGAGGGCCCTTATTCCGGCCCCCTTTGTGAAGTTTCTGGATATTTCTTCAATCTTTCCGTTATCCAGGACGACAGAAGTGGAACTGCCTTCTATCACCCTGCAGTCATAAAATTTAATGTCCTGCATAATACTATTCATGATCAGTTCCTGCACCCGAAGAGGTTAATGGCCTGTACGGAAGCGGGTGATACTTCCGGAATGTCGAAACTTAGTTTTGTAATATTTTTGAGTTTTTCAATAATAGTATTCTTCCTTGGGCCCACAAGGCTGTGTTCCATTACTTCGGCTATGGAGGAAACAGGAATGATCTGGATCTTTTCCCTGTATGCCTTTTCAATAAGGACATCTGCCTCATTGGCTTTGGGTATAATGACTTTCTTCATGCCGGCCTGGGCTGCTGCCTCGATCTTGTAGGTGACTCCGCCAACAGGCAGGACATCGCCCCTTACAGAAAGAGAGCCAGTCATTGCAACAGTCTGATCCACAGGTATTTTTTCAATGGCAGAAATTACTGCAGTTGCTATGGAAACAGATGCACTGTCTCCTTCCACACCTTCATATGTCCCTACGAACTGGATGTGGACATCGTGGCGTGAAATATCCGTGCCTGTCATATTCTTGATAACTGCAGATACGTTCTGCACAGCTTCTTTCGCAATGGTCTTGAGTTTACCTGTTGCAATAATCCGCCCTTCCGCACCAGAGAGTGAGGGTGTGACTTCGGATACGATTGGAAGTACGATTCCAGAATCTCCGCCCATGACTGCAAGTCCGTTGACCCTTCCAACAGCAGAACCTTTCCTCAGGAAGGACTCGTATTCCTTGCGCTGTTCAAGGTAGCTGTCTGCAAGCTGCTGTTCTATGGACCTTGCGATCCTCTTTGCTGCAAGTACATGTTCGGAAGTTGTAAGCGGAGCCCCTTCGGAGTGGGCAATGTCACCTGCTACACGCACAAGCCCTCCAAGGTCGCGTAGTTTAAGGGTAAGGTGGCCTTTCCTGCCTGCACGCCTTCTGGCTTCCCTGATTACTTCTTCTACAGCTCCTTCGTCAAAGTGGGGGATATGCCCGTCTCTGACAACTTCCTGGGCAACGAAACGGACCAGTTTCTTCCGGTTCTCAGGAGTGTCTTCCATGGAATCACGCATGTAGACCTCGTACCCGTAACCTTTTATCCTTGACCTGAGCGCAGGGTGCATTTTCTGCACTGCATCCAGGTTCCCTGCAGAGACCATGATAAAGTCGCAGGGTACAGGTTCGGTCTTAACAAGAGCTCCGGAACTTCTTTCGGACTGCCCGGTAATCGGGTACTCCTTTTCCTGAAGCGCAGTCAGAAGGCTCTGCTGAGACTCAAGCCTGAGAGTGTTGATTTCATCAATGAAAAGCACTCCTTTGTGGGCTTTGTGGATGTCTCCGGCTTCTACCCTGTCGTGGGCAGGAGTTTCAAGCCCTCCGGACTGGAAGGGGTCGTGCCTTACATCCCCGAGCAGGGCTCCTGCGTGAGCTCCGGTTGCATCGATGTAGGGTGCGTGTTCCTTGTCATAATTCGAAACCGCCATTTTGGGGATCATCATTTCCTCTTTGGGAAGGAACTGGCGGGTTAACATGAGAATCATTATGCCTGCAATAATACCCCAGAGCAGCTGGGAGACGAAGTAAGAATAGATGATAATACCCACAACAAAGAGCATCATAAGCATGTTCCGGGCCTGGGCTTTCTTTCTTGCCTCCATCTTGTGAGCCATGACAATTTCTCTGCCCTTTCCTGCCGGAACCTCTCTTATCTTGGGATTGTTAAGATCCTCAAGGTTGGGATATACAAGGATATCCTTAAGCTCTTCTTTAGGAAGAAGTTCTGCCATTGCCTTTGCGAGCAGGGACTTCCCTGTACCTGGAGTCCCTATCATCATGATGTGACGTCTCTGGCTGGCTGCCTTTCTTACGACTTCCACTGCATGTTCCTGTCCCAGCACCTGATCAATGAGGAGCTTGGGAACCTCTATGTTAGAAGTGTCTTCAAAATGGAAGCCGATGTCAACATCTTCGTCTATATCTTCATGTAACTCAGACTCGGCCGTGACCTTGGCAGGCTCATCCTTCGTCTGGTCGGCCGCAGACAGATCTACTTTCGGAACAAACTCACCTGCTTCATGGGTTTGCCTGTCCATATTCTCTGAAGATCCGTCTATGTTCTGATTATTATTATATACCATGGTTAGCTCACATATTCGAACGTTATTTGATAGACGTTATCTGATCGAGATTAAATACTTGACGCTTTTGAAAAAATAATGAACTTATGATAGAATAACGGGTAAAAGCGGCTGTTACAATAACAGACTCCTGATGTTACTGTAACCCCATCCATACTTCGGCTAATTATATAAACTTACCGTATATAAAATTAACCTACCACTGTATATACTGTATATAGAAGCCTTTCATTATATACTATTTGCTGGCTAATATTTGTTCTTAAAACTTAATTAGAAAATTAATTATTAAATGAATAAAGGAGAATTTACAGGATATTTTTTACATACCTATACCACATCCCCTATATAAAGTTAAACATCAACCTGCCCGGGACTTTATGTTAAAAGCTTTGTCCGATGCCTGTGAATTGATATCGACAGCTATTTAAAAAAACAGAGGGGATTTTTCTTCATGCCCAGAAACAAAGTAAAAAATCTTATCCTTCTAAAGCAGATTCACAGTGCTGTAAGCCAGATCAAAAAAGGAAAGCTGGATAAAGCTCTCGAAACCCTGGATAAAGCTGAAAAGTCTGCAAGGCAGTCGAAGTCAACAGATGCCCTCTACTATATTCTCTTTACCCGTGGGGGTATCCTCTACTCAGCAAAAGAATATGATCAGGCTCTTGAAACTTATGAAAAAGCCCTTGAAGCAGGTTCAGAGCTCCTGAAAACCGACCCGGGAAATGTTGATTACCAGCATTACATGGGCACGACCCTCAGCAACACGGGAAATCTCCTAAAAAAGAAAGGAGAAATGGATAAGGCTGACGAATATTATTCCCGTGCACGTAAAATCTATTCTGATCTGAACACAAAGGACCCCGAAAATGCTGTTTTCCGATCTTATGCCGGAGAAAACCTGAACAATTACGGTGAATTGCTCGTACAAACCGGCTCTCTCGATAAAGCCTGTGAAGTCCTGAGAGAAGCAGTTGAAATATATGAAAAACTTTATAAAGAGAAGCCAGACAACCTCGGTTACCAGGCAGAACTCTCGGTAGCACTAAGCCAGTTAGGAAGCTGCCTTAAAAAACAGAAACCCGAAAACTCAGGAACTGCAAAAGAGAACCTTGAAAAAGCTCTGGAAATGCAGGAAAATCTGCTTGTTCAGCAGCCTGAAAATGAAAAGATTAAAGAAGCCATCGCCCTGACAAGGGAAAGGCTTGAAGGGCTTTGAGAACGCTGTCACAGGTTTTTCCCGAAAAACAGCAGCATATGAACATAGAGCAGGATCATCAGCCCTACTACAATTCCCCAGAGAAGTTGTGAAATGTAGTATGAGTAGACGATAAGCCCGAGCGCAAATATGATAACCAGGGCATTTACCAGCCTGATCTTCCGTCTCATGCCGGGATCGTGAGGAATTCCGGCTTCATCCTCATTCAAGCTGCATTCCCTGAAGTAATTCTGCTCCTGCTGCATGAGGAAGTAAAGCCTGAGGATCAGAATGTCAATAACTATTCCCCAGAGAAGCTGACCTATATAAAGGGTGTAGAAAAGAACAGTTGCAAGCAAGATGCCAGCGAATATAACAAATAACTTTTTAGATTTGCTTTTTCTGGCAGCCCTGCTTTTACCCCCTATCAGAACTTTTATTCTTTTTATCTCTCCCTGTTTCCCGGTCCATACTGACCTCCCTATCTGCATACATTTTACTCTACCTTATTTTAATGTAGATAAGCAGCAAAATGTCCAGAAAACGTGCGCTTAAGAAAGATATTAAACCTCAATATCTATATTTAAGCTTTTAATAATATATAAGGAGGTGGGGAAAGAGGGCAGAAGAAAAAAGTGATCTATGGCAAAATTTGTAAGACTCATCGAAGAAGAAAAAGTAATTATGAGGCTCAGAGATTCATCGAAATTCTTCAAAAAATAGGAGCATGTGAAGGAGAATCGCTAAAACAACTTCTTGAAAGCAATGCTTCAATAATAAAGAAATATTTACCTCCAATATTACGAAGATAACGACCCATTGTTGCGAATATGGGTGCATGGGTCAGATTATTAGTAATTCAGTCCTCTTGAGCGCAGATCTTTGCTAGAATTCATTAACTGACCCATAAATAAGTCCTCTTGAGCGAGCGAAGCGAGTGAAAAGGACACCGCCCTCCCGAGGCGGAACTCGGGTGGCGGAACTCGGGCACTGAAAAATCCCTTATTCGCTGGTTTTATGTAAACAGGTCGAAAAGGTTCCCAAGCATGCTGCTGTCAGCCTGGTAGAATTCGGTATATTTGCAGCGTTTGCAGGTGACGTGGGTGAATTTTTTGTTCTGGACATCAAGAAGTTTGCTGAGGAAGCCGCCTGTAGTGCGGATCTCGCCGACATCGTATGAGTTGTTTCCGCATTTGGGGCAGACGAAGTTAATATTTTTGCTCATTTTTCAGCCTCACTCTTATTTTTAATAGTTTAAAGGATAGAATAGCTTTACTTTTACGCTATTTAATGTTATTGCAGAACTAACAGGTTCAGGAGAAATCCCTTAATAAGGAGCCGAGCCCTGTAGAAATAAATATATTAGAAAAGAAGAACAATACAGCGTTGAAACATGAAAATAAAAGCTATAATTACAATCGCCCTGATAATCTCGGCTGCTTTAATGGCTGCAAAAGTCTCACCAGGAGTTAATACTGAGCAGTTCAGGGAAGGAAAATATATCCATATTGACAGTATGGTTATCGAATTTAATAAGACGGATGCAGACATCCAGATACAATACCACCTAAGTCCCTTTGCCCAGGTTTATATGTTTATGTTCGGGAGCAAACACCTTGAACCCAAAATAGAGGATATATTCTTTGATTTTGAAAACATTGAGGTCCGCAGGATAGGGAGATCCAGTGCTTTAATCCACGTAAATGACATTTCCAGACAAAACGACGAATATTATCTTCATGACTCGAGAGAGTTAGGAATGCAGCCAGACCTGCTCACACTTGTTTACCCTGACAGGACAAGGCAAAATATAGAACACGCTAAGGCTACTCCAGACATATTCTATAGTTAAAAAAGTTTAATCTTAGATTTTCAATAGAGTTCTTAGCTGTTTCCCTGTGCCTTCTTTCGCACTTTTTACGCTTTGTCTCTGTTACTATTCCTGTTCAAAATCATATCACCTATTACAACTATATAAATATTATTAAATTGCTGTTCGGAATATTCTTCCACCCTGTACAGCCCATTATCCCAAATAAGACATTTTCTATGATTAATGGCATAAAAAGGACATTAAGCAGGAATTTCAGGAATATATATTTAGCAAAAGAAACCCAATTTTCTTTGATAGCAATGGGAAGATTCACATTAAAATGTCTGAAATGCGGAAGGGAATACGGTCAGGAATACAGGCTAACCTGTGAGAATGACGACTCCCTTTTACGGGCGGAATACTTCGAAAAAAAGCTTGAGCTTAGAAATCAGCCCGGAATTGGAAGATTTCATTCCTGGCTTCCGGTTCAGGAAGAGCTTACCACAGAAGCAGGACCCATCACGTACAAAAGCGAAGCCCTTGCAAAGGAACTCGGGCTTTCGAACCTGTACATAGGGTTCAGCGGATACTGGCCAGAAAGAGGGGCTTTTATTAAAACCTGCAGCTTCAAAGAACTCGAAGCCCACCCGACCATGCAGCTTCTCAAAGAGTCCGGCGGAAAAGCCATAGTTCTTGCCTCTGCAGGCAATACTGGAAGGGCTTTTGCATACGCTTCGGCTCTTACAGGCACGGATGCTTATATAGTAGTTCCGGATTCAGGAGTTTCAAGCATATGGCTGCCCGAAAAACCGACGGATTCTATTCATCTTATCAGCATGACTCCGGGTAATGATTACACCGATGCTATCAACCTTGCAGGCAGGCTTGCAAAACTTCCTGGCATAGTCCCCGAAGGAGGAGCCAGGAATGTTGCCAGAAGGGAAGGAATGGGCACTGTGATGCTGGACGCAGCCGTGACCATTGGAAAAATGCCTGACCACTACTTCCAGGCAGTCGGCAGCGGTACAGGAGGGATGTCAGCATGGGAAGCTTCACTGCGGCTCAGGGCTGACGGGCGTTTTGGCTCAAAGCTTCCAAAGCTCCAGCTTGCTCAGAACCTCCCCTTCGTTCCCATGTACAATGCATGGAAAGCAGGAAGAAGACAGATCATCCCTGATATTGACATGAAGGACGCAAAGAAGCAGATAGAAGAAACATATGCAACTGTGCTTACCAACAGGGCGCCGCCCTATTCCGTAACTGGAGGGCTCTATGATGCGCTTGCTGATACGGACGGGATAATGTATGCAGTAACCAGAGAAGAAGCTCTTGAAGCAAAAGCCCTCTTTGAGTCCCTTGAAGGAATAGATATCCTGCCGCCTTCGGCAGTTGCAGCTTCTTCTCTCTTAAAAGCTGTAGAAGCCGGAAATGTTGGAATAGATGATGTTGTTCTCCTGAACATTGCAGGCGGGGGTTTTGAGCGGCTGAAAAAAGATTTCAAGCTCTTCCAGGTTAAACCATCTGTTACTGTCAGCAGTTCTGATGTTCCACTTGAGGAACTGAAGATTTGAATTACCATCGTCTTCAGGGTCCAAAATCGAGTAAACCATAACAGTAACCTGTAAGAAAAAGAGAAACAAAGATATATGCATAGCAAGAGGTACATGCATGGCAAACCCGGAAGAAGAAGTAATAGCAATCATGAAAAAAGCAGGTATTGACCTTGTAGCAACCCTGCCCTGTGACAGGATCAAAAATCTGCTCCCCCTGGTCTCGAAAAATTTTCCAGAAATCAAGCTGACAAGGGAAGAAAACGGAGTGGGGATCTGCGCCGGGTTCTACCTTGCAGGCGGGAAGCCCTTGATGCTGATTCAGAGCACAGGGCTCGGGAATATGATCAATGCTCTTGAATCCCTGAATGTAACCTGTAAAATACCCCTGCCTGTTCTGACGAGCTGGCGCGGTGTATACAAAGAGGCAATTGAAGCCCAGGTTCCTCTGGGAATTCATCTCCCTGCTATTCTGGAAGGTGCAGGCCTTGCATACACAGTAATTGATGAGGCTGAAAAACTTTCCCTGATTGAAGATGTAATCCTTGACTCCTTTGAAAATTCCAGGCCTCACATCGCTCTGATCTCTCCAAAAGTCTGGGAAGCTTCGGACTGCTGTGCCTGGCAGGACGCAGGTATGCCCGAAAAACCGGAGGTAATGGAAAGGACTTGCAGTTTTTCCCTCACAAGAGAGACTCTCAGGCCGGTCATGCTCAGAAACGATGCAATATGCGCAGTAGCCTCTGAACTTGAAGAGGAAATTACCGTAACAAACCTCGGGGTCCCCTGCAAGGAACTTTATGCCTGCAGGGATAGAGCACTTAATTTCTATATGTTCGGCTCAATGGGGCTTGTATCTTCTATAGGCATGGGCATTGCTCTTCGCTCCGAAAAGACAGTTGTTGTTTTTGACGGGGACGGGAGCCTTCTTATGAATCCTAATGCTCTCCTTGAGATTGCAAAAGAAGCCCCAAAAAACCTGATCATTATTGCCCTTGACAACGGTGCCTACGGGTCTACAGGCTCTCAGGAAACCTGCGCCCTCAGGTATATTGATCTCGAAATCTTTGCAAATGCCTGTGGGATTCCTAACACAGCCAAAGTAAATAGCAGGGAAGGGCTGATAGAGGCTTTCAGGAAGTTTAGAGCTATGAAAGAACTTGCCCTGATCCATGTGATCCTGAAGCCGGGAAACACAAACGCCCCGAATATTCCCATGAGCCCGGAAGAAGCCACAAAACGCTTCAAAGAAGCACTGGAAGCAAAAGCCCTGAAATAAAATTAAATGAAAAAAGAACCTCATTGCTGAAGTAATGATTTGAGTTATAACTGAAAATAGAGGCAAATAAACGGGAAACAATGTTTTTGTTGTGCCCGCCTTTGTTTGCCACTTTCGGTTTTTTTAAAGTGAATCCTTTAATTTTTTTACACTTAATTTCAACCTGGCTTTATTCTCAAACTTTACCCACTTGATCCTTATTCTCTCCAGCTTATCCTTTCCACAGGTTCTTTGAGCCTGAATTTTCCTTCGAGTATCTTTGCTTTGAGTTCCTGTGCGGCTTTTACTGCCCTCGTACGGTCCGACTGGCGCAGGGTTACTTTGATATCTCTGAGGCAGCCTCCGGTTTCACATCGAACAGTACCCAGGTTTGCGCTGAAGGCTTCTCCTCTGCACCTTGATATACAGAGCCCGCAGTTAAAGCAAAGTTCAGGGTCGTGTACAGCTCCGTTTTCTCCTTTACTCACGGCACCCATAGGACATGCCTCGGCTACGGAGCAGACTTTGCAGTTAATGCATTTTTCTGGCACATACTTCACGTTTAGATCTGTATTATCCCAGACGTCCCCATAAGTTATTTCACAGAGGGGAATTCTGCCTGCAAGGTCAACCAGCTTGAGGGGAATCTGACTGTCCAGCTTTAGGATATTTTCCAGCATACCTTCATTGAGGACGGGGATAGGGACAGCCCATGTGTTGATGATTTCAGGACCTGCCGAAGTTACAAAGCCTCCCATGTATTCGGGGACCATATCATGAAGGTCTGCAAAGCCTGTGAGGTTGGGGTTATCCGGAACGCTGCGGGTGCCCTGACCCGTAACAAACCCTTCGGCTCCGTTGATAAGAACCCTTGTCCCGATTCCTATTGTCTCTAGTTTGGGGTCATTTTCGAGGGGGTTCAACTCCCCGCAGCCGCAGAAAGTCATCTCCCTGAACCCGCCTTCAAAAGGAAGTGCATGGAAAATAGTTTTGATAGGCTCTTTTCCGGGGTTTACGAAAGCCCGGTAATTTTTGAAGGCATGCCTGGTTGCATAAAGACGTGCAAATGGGATTTCGGAAAGGCAGGTCTCCACTGAGAAGCGGTTGCCTTCGTTTGTGGTTACATCAACAGTAACATTTTTTCCTTCCACCATGTCCCTGAAAAGATGCCCGCCTCCATAGCGGAGATCTGATATGCTATGAGCTGTCCCGAGTACGATAAGGTCCAGGATTCCAAGCCTCTCGTTGGGGCAGGGACCAACAACCGCCGGCACCCCATTCATCAAAACTTCAGAAGCCTTTATAAAAGAGTCGGGTTCGGAGACTTTGAACGAAAAAACTGCATAGGTTCCGCTCATGATCCCGCGGGTTGCGGTAGTTACTACATCGACATCTTCAAGCCCTATTTCCTCCCCTGTTCTCATCTTTGAGGCGATTTCCTCAGCCGTAAGGACCACAGCATCTCCGGCATCAATTTTTGCCTGAATTTCCGGGATAGTCCTGCGTTTTTCAGTATAATCTGATGCTCCGTTCATGTTACCCTCAGCGGAAAATATTATGTTCATTCTATTTTAGAAGAAAGGTTTTCCAGCTTAATAGCATAATAAACCTGCACAACTCACATAAGTAATATACTGAGAAAAGAACTGGAAGAGAGAAAAGGACATTGAGATATTTAAAGAAATCAGCACAGGAAAAGCATACTGCAATTATCTACAATTATTAAACGGTAGATCGGAGTCAAGACAAAAATATTTTAAGGAATTCATAAAAATTTTGATTATCTGAGAACTGATTCGAGTAGAAAAAGCCCGAACCACCCAAAACTTATATAAATGATGATGCGTACTATGGTGTTGCACTTCCGTGCGAGAAACGGAAGCAATACACATTATAGAGGGCTCGTGGTCTAGACGGTTATGACGTCGCCTTGACATGGCGGAGGTCCTGAGTTCGAATCTCAGCGGGCCCA
>NZ_DAOOUJ010000008.1:0-6356 GCF_035390745.1 Methanosarcina sp.
CGTTTTCAATAACTCAAGGGATTATTTGCTGATGTGCCTGATATATTTAAAAAGTAGTTATCAGTTAAAATTTGCTATGTATATAATATAGTTGCCGTTATATATTATGCGGAATATAGGATAAAATAAAGCAGAATGAAATTAATTGCTCTCCTTTCCGGAGGATAATAAAAAGGGTATACTTCGGTCAGGAAACACCCGGGGGGAATAAGATTGTTAAGCAAATATGGCAAGCTGTTGCTGGGCGCATGTATCATGAAAAGACTCGTTTCAGGAAAATCTCATAAGGTTTCAGAGGTTTCTGAGCATAAAAGGTGCAGAGCAGTGAGTAAATACGGAAAACTGATCTTAAGCGCATATTTAATAGAGGAGCTCAGGACATGGGGGTACGGGACCAGAGAGCATGGCGAGAGAAAAGAGGGATTGCTGAGCAGATACGGGAAATTAATGCTTACAACCTGTGCTGTGAAAAAGCTGCGATCAGGAAAGTCCCATAAAGAGGAAGAACAACCTGAGAAAAATATTAAACCATCAAGCAATCAGGGTTCATTCCTGCCGCACATGGTGAAAAAATACGGGAAATGGCTGCTGGGAGTCTACCTCCTGAGAAAATTTCACCATAGAGAGCCGGAAGCTGAGCTCGAAGAAGTTGAGGTGAAAACATACGAAGAAGATAAGGGATCTTCAATGATCAAATTCAACAAAGTAGCAATGGGTGCTCTTGCTGGAATTACTGCTGCATATGCAATTAAAAAATACAGAGCCAAACACAGCGAAGATAAAACTGGTGTTGAATGAGACCCAGAGGTCCCGGAAATGTGCAGAACAAGAAACTGGTCAAAAATATTACTGGGTGCATTTGCAGGAATCGCACTTTTCTATATAATCAAAAAATACATACATGACAGGTCCCTCCCTGCAGCATTGAAATCCATTCCAGTGCCTTTCAAACACGGACCAGCTCCTCCCACAGTAAAAGCCATTTACCCTGACAGACAGACTTTTGCCTGCAGGTGTGACTCTCCTATCTGGATTGAGTTTGACATGCCCATGAATAACGCAACAATTACGGAAGAAACCGTAATAGTCAGAAGTTCTGCATCAACGGAACCTGTAGCCGGGCTTCTGGACGCAGGATCCAGAATGCTGATGTTCCGTCCCTATAACGAATATCCGATGGGCGAGCACGGAGCCGAGATAACAATAACCCTTCTTGGAAGCGAGACCGGGTCAGGATTTATAATGGATGAAAGGGGAATCGCTCTGGACGGCGATAAAGACGGAAAAGCCGGAGGAGATTTTGTATATACTTACAGGATTGTAAGATGAAATAGAAGGTGAGACAGAACACCCGTTAAATGATTTTTGATTTCTAAAAAAGGCACAATAATCTCAACTTTTTTATTCTATTTTTCTTATCTATTCCTTCCCTTTATCTCTTTTCCTCGATTCTTTTATCCAGTTTTTCATCCTCTTTTTCGCCTATTTTCCTCATCCAATACGTTGCTATAGAGAACCTTTTTATTGATCTAACACAGATGAATTACTGATTTTATACAGGGACCAGATCTTAACCTTAAACCGACTATATTCCAACCTAAATTTGTCCTTCGGAGCAATTATGATCACAAAACAGCAGGTTCTTGAATTTCTGAATGATTACGATCCCGAAAGTATTACTATTGCGACAGTTTGTTCTCACTCAAGCCTCCAGATCTTTGACGGGGCGCGAAAAGAAGGTTTCAAGACTCTGGGAATCTGCGCCGGGAAGCCCCCAAAATTCTATGATGCATTTCCCAGAGCAAAACCTGATGAGTACCTTGTACTCGACAGCTATGGAGACCTGATGAAAAAAGCTGAGGAACTCAGAAAGAAAAACACTATCATCGTCCCTCACAGCACACTTATTGCTTACCTTGGCAAGGAAAATTACCTGGAGATTCCAGTTCCCGTTTTCGGAAACAGGATTGCAATCGAATGGGAATCGGACAGGGCTAAAGAATGCAAATGGCTTCTTGGTGCAGGCACTCAGATGCCCCGAAAAATCGATAACCCTCATGATATCAAAGGACCTGTGATGGTCGAGTACGAAGGAGCACAGGGAGGTAAAGGCTTCTTCGTTGCAAAGAATTACGATGAATTCAACGAACTCGTAGACCGCACCCGAAAATTCACAATCCAGGAATTTATCACCGGAACCCGGTACTATCTGCACTACTTCTATTCTCCATTAAGAAACGACGGATATACCCTGAGCAGGGGCAGCCTTGAACTCCTCAGCATGGACCGCAGGGTAGAATCCAATGCCGATGAGATATTCAGGCTCGGCTCCCCGAGAGAACTCATCGAAGCAGGCATCTGCCCTACATATGTAATCACAGGAAATATGCCTCTCGTGGCAAGAGAGTCTCTCCTGTCCCGCATATTCTCCCTCGGAGAAAAGGTTGTTGAAGAGTCTCTGAACCTTTTTGGAGGTGTTATAGGGGCTTTCTGTATAGAGGCGGTTGTCATGGATACGCTTGAAATCAAGGTCTTTGAACTATCGACAAGGATCGTAGCAGGGACAAACCTTTACATTTCAGGCTCCCCTTATTCAGACCTTATGCAGAAACATCTTTCGATGGGACGAAGAATTTCCCTGGAAATCAAAGAAGCAGCCCGGACAAACCAGCTTGATAAGATATTGTCATAAAAACAAAAATTGAACGGTTAAAGGTTAAAGGTTGAAAGGTTAAAAGAGAACTGCTCAAAGCTCGTGATGTTTGTTTTCAGGTGTTAAAAGCTGTTTCCAGCTGAAAATATAACCACCTGAAAACATAAAAATCTGCTACAGATTTTTTATTTTTCTCTTTTTACTCCTTCTGATACCTGCGGGTTTCAGGTCTGCCATACCCCCCACCACCAGGCGTTTCGATTACAAATACATCCCCGCTTTTCAACTTCAATTCTGCCCGCCCACCAACTTCGACAACCCTGCCTTCCCTGAGGATAAGCACATTCTTCCCGCACTTTCCTGGCATTCCGCCTTTGAGCCCGAAAGGAGGAAATATCCTGTGGCTTGAAAGTATTGCAGCATCCATATCTTTAAGGAACCTGAACCTTCGGACAACCCCATCTCCACCCCTGAACTCGCCGTCTCCTCCGCTTCCCTGCCGGATGGAAAATTCCTCAAGCAAAACCGGAAACCTCGATTCAAGAACCTCAGGGTCTGTAATCCTTGAGTTGGTCATGTGAGTATGGACAGCATCGGTGCCTGAAAAACCCGGACCTGCACCAGCTCCTCCGCATATAGTCTCATAGTACTGAAAATCCGCATTTCCGAAAGTGAAGTTATTCATCGTACCCTGGGAGGCTGCAAGGCTTCCAAGAGCTCCAAAAAGAGCGTCAACAATATACTGCGAGGTTTCAACATTTCCGGCAACAACGGCTGCAGGAGGCTCAGGTCTGAGCATGGTACCTTCAGGAATTATAATTTCAAGCGGCCTTAAGCAGCCTGAATTCAGAGGGATATCACTTTTCACAAGTGTCCTGAATGCATAAAGGACAGCAGCCAGGCAGACCGATGCCGGCGCATTGAAATTGCTTGAAAGCTGAAGGGACGTGCCTGTAAAATCAATCTTTGCACACCGGTTCTTCCGGTCGATTGTAACCTTCACTTTAATTGCGTTCCCGTCATCAAGAAGATATGTAAACTCCCCATTCTCAAGCCGGTCAATAACCCTTCTGACAGCTTCTTCTGCATTGTCCTGCACATGTCCCATATAAGCTTCAACGGTCTCAAGGGAAAATTCCTCAACCATCCTCTTCAGTTCCTGAAGCCCCTTTTCGTTTGCAGCTACCTGTGCTCTGATATCAGCCACATTCTGGTCAGGGTTCCTTGCAGGATATTTACCCGAACCGAGCCATGCTCTTAATTGATCTTCAAGGAACCTGCCCTGTTCAACTATCTTCATGCCTTCGCTGAGCACTCCTTCTTCTTCTATGCTTTTGCTTTCCGGAGGCATGGAACCCGGAGTAACACCACCTACATCAGCATGATGTCCTCTGGAAGCAAGGTAAAAAAGAATCTCTCCGGAAATGCCGGATATGGGAGTAACAATGGTAATATCAGGAAGATGGGTCCCGCCATGATACGGTGAATTGATAAGGTATACATCTCCTGCATGCATATCTCCGGAATGAGCCCTTATAAGATACTTCACGCATTCTCCCATGGAACCGAGATGCACAGGGATATGAGGTGCGTTTGCTATCAGGTTTCCTTTCCCGTCAAAAATCGCGCAGGAAAAATCAAGCCTCTCCTTTATATTTACAGAATGGGCAGTGTTCTGCAATGTGTAGCCCATCTGCTCGGCAATGGACATGAACCTGTTATTGAAAATCTCAAGCATCACAGGGTCAACCTCAGTTCCTATGGCTGTCCTTGCAGGGAGCGGAACTCTGCGGCTAAGCATAAGGTGATTTCGGGCAGTGATTTCACCCTGCCAGCCCGGCTCGATTATAATGGTAGTGTTTTTTTCGGTAAGAATTGCAGGCCCTTTTATGCAGGCTCCCGGTCTAAGAGTTTCTATACTGAAAACCGGAGTAGAAAGGAATTCTCCATAACTGTACATCTGAACCCTGGCAGCAGGAGAAATTGCCTGGTTTTTGTCAAGCTCAAAAAGAGGGTCAGAGACTCTCTCAGTAACTCCCACGGTTTCTACAGAAACGGATTCTATAACAATAGGCTTGCCTTCCATTATGAATCCGAAGCGTTTTTTGTGGGCTTCTTCAAAGCCAGACCTGAGGGATTCGACGCTATCTGCAAAATCCACAGCCAGCTGCGTGTCCGATCCCACATAACGCATATGTGCCCTGTAAAGCACATTTATGCAGTTTTCATGAACTCCCTGCTCAAGCATGGAAAGCCGCCCTTCAGCTTCAAGCCCTGCAAAAACGGATTTTAACTCATTTACCTGCCTTTCTGACAGTTCGGCCCCAATATACTGCTCTTTTATCAACCTCTGGTCTGCAAGCCCCATTCCGTATGCGGAAAGAACTCCTGCATAAGGATGAATGAAAATGCTTTTGATTCCGAGAGCATCTGCAACTCTGCATGCATGCTGAGCTCCTGCTCCCCCAAAGCAGCAGAGTGTGTATTCTTTTACATTATACCCACGCTGGACCGAGATTTTCTTGATCGCGTTTGCCATGTTCTCGACTGCAACGGAAAGAAAACCTTCTGCTGCCTGCTCAGGAGTTAAAACAGGATTTGGAATGTTCCCGTTCACAGAAGCCATTTCAGCAAGCTCTTCAAATTTCCTGCGCACAATTTCGGAATCGAGCGGCTGGTCTGCCCCTGTTCCGAAGATCTTCGGAAAAAATCCGGGCTGCAGTTTTCCGAGCATAAGGTTGCAGTCCGTAACCGTAAGAGGCCCGCCTTTCCTGTAACATGCGGGTCCCGGGTCCGAGCCTGCCGAATCAGGTCCAACCCTGAACCTGCCGCCTTCGTAATGAAGTATTGAACCCCCTCCTGCTGCAACCGTGTGGATGCGCATCATGGGAGAACGCAGGCGAACACCTGCGACCTCTGTTTCGAGGCTGCGTTCATATTCCCCGCTGTACTGGGCTACATCGGTAGAAGTACCACCCATATCGAAAGTGATTATCTTTTTTGCACCTGCCATTTCAGAGGTTGCAACTGCTCCGACTATCCCACCGGCAGGTCCTGAAAGGATGCAGTCTTTGCCCTGGAAAGCCCCGGAATCTATAAGCCCGCCGCTGGACTGCATAAACATGAGTTTAGGGCTGTTTTTGGGGCTGTTGTTTACTTCCTGCTCACTTTCAGGGCTTTTGTGAGATTTCCTTTCCGCTTCACGTCCTTTTTCTTGCAGGCTCTTTTCGACCATATCAACATACCTGCGCAGTACCGGAGAAAGATAAGCATCCACGACTGCTGTTTCCCCTCTGCTCACGAATTTTATGAGTGGGCTTGCCTGGTGGGAAAGGGACACCTGTGTAAAACCAATCTCCTTTGCAAGCCTGCCCAGTTTTAACTCATGCTCGGGATACCGGTAGGCATGCATGAGAACGATTGCAGCCGAACGGATGCCGGCTTTGAAAGCTTCTTCGAGCTCTTTTTTAGCGCTTTCCAGGTCCAGAGGCGCAAACTCTTCCCCGTCTACCCTGTACCTGCCGGAAACTTCGATAACCCTCTCATAAAGCTGGTCAGGAAGTTCTATTTTCTGAGCAAAAATATCAGGGCGGTTCTGATACCCTATCCTGAGAGCATCTCCGAAACCCCTGCTTATAACAAGGACAGTGCGCTCTCCTTTTCTTTCAAGAAGAGCATTCGTGCCCACGGTTGTGCCCATTTT
>NZ_DAOOUJ010000008.1:6456-8111 GCF_035390745.1 Methanosarcina sp.
ACTTTTTTCAAAAAGACTTTGAGAAAATTGTATCTTTATAGGAAGATTCGAATAAAAAGAAAAAGCTTTTGGAGTTTAAGTGTGATAAAAAAGTAAGAGAATTGAAAATTTCTCTGATAAATCAGGTTTGCAAAAAAGATTTTGAAAGGATATTTAAAATCTGTCCGCGTGAGACAAATTTTGGGATAAAACATCCTTTTGCTATCAGCAAAAAAGATATTAACGATCTCTTGCGAACCCTTCTTTGCTGATAACAAAATGGATTATATTATTTAACCAGATTGTAAGCCCATTCGATCCATTCACAGAGGCATTGTAAATCCTCTTTCTCGACGGTAGCACCGCACCAGATGCGCAAACCCGAAGGAGCATCACGGTAAGAACCGATGTCATAAGCAACTTTTTCTTTCTCAAGCGTTTTAATCAGTTCTTTAAGCTTTTCGTCGGATAAATCAACTTTAAAGCAGACGCTGGTACTGGACCTTATCTCTTTTGTTTCCGCTAAGAAATGGATCCAGTTGTTTTTAGCAACAAATGCCTCAAAGACCGCCAGATTATCATTTGTCCGCTGGATAAGCTGTTTAAGCCCTCCTGCAGATTCTGCCCATTTTAATGCTGCCAGCCAGTCTTCATTAGCCAGCATGGATGGGGTGTTAATAGTAGAGCCTTCAAAAATCTCCTTATTCAGTTTACCGCCTTTGGTCAGTCGGAAAATCTTGGGCAATGGCCAGGCAGGAGTATAGCTTTCTAAGCGCTGAACAGCCCGCGGAGATAGAATCAGCATCCCGTGACCGCCTTCCCCACCTAAAACCTTCTGCCATGAGAAGGTAATGACATCCAGTTTATGGTAGGGTATATCCATAGCAAATATAGCAGAGGTGGCATCGCAAAGCGTGAGCCCTTCCCGGTCATCAGGAATCCAGTCACCATTGGGTACTCTGACTCCACTTGTAGTCCCATTCCAGACAAAGACTACATCATTCTTGAAATCGACCTTCTTTAAATCCGGTAATTTCCCGTATTCTGCCTCAAAAACTCGGGTATCTTTTAATTTTAACTGTTTGGTGATGTCGGTTGCCCATTCTTTTCCGAAAGATTCCCAGACCAGAACATCAACCCCGCGGCACCCCAGCATGGACCACATGCACATTTCAAAAGCGCCTGTATCGGAAGCCGGTACAATACCTACCAGGTAATCATCAGGAAGGCCAAGCATCTCTCTCGTTCTTTTAATTGCTTCAGCTAATTTTTCCTTGCCAGGTTTGCTCCGGTGTGACCGGCCAAAAGGTGTATCTTTCAGCTCTTCAACAGAATACCCTGGATGTTTGGCACAGGGCCCAGAAGAAAAACAAGGATTATTAGGAACTCGTGTAGGTTTCATTTTATCTTTTCCTTTATGGTACTGTTATGTCTTAGGGGGATAAGATATTTTCCAGTTACAGGCGAACATGTAATTATAGTCATCCCTGAACACTTAACAGTGTACCTTTTATTTATCTTTTCGTGTTACTTTTACATGATCAAAACCGATGTTCATAGCCAACAAAAAGTGCCTGTATATTTCTATAGTTTTTTTGCATTTGATGAAAGGTAATCGATCAATTAACCTGTATCTTCCTTTTTTATTCTTTTTCTCCAGGTTCCTATACTGGTTT
>NZ_DAOOUJ010000008.1:8211-74855 GCF_035390745.1 Methanosarcina sp.
AATTAACCTGTATCTTCCTTTTTTATTCTTTTTCTCCAGGTTCCTATACTGGTTTTTTGGAAAAGTTTATCCATTGTTGGATAAAATAAACCCTCATGAAAAAGTACATGGGGATTATTGTTGACGCTGTTTTCAGACGGCAGTTCAAAGGTGAGATTACCGTTGAAAATGGAAAAATTACCAGCATAAAAGAAAAAGAGCATGATAACGAACATTATATCCTGCCCGGGCTTGTGGACGCCCACGTGCATATAGAAAGCTCCATGACTGTTCCTTCGGTTTTTGCCCGGATGGCTATAGCAAAAGGCACGGTTGCAGTTGTCAGCGATCCCCATGAGATTGCAAACGTTATGGGGGAAGAGGGCATTGAGTTTATGCTTGAGAATTCAAAAAGATCCCCTCTGAAAATCTATTTTGGAGTGCCATCCTGTGTGCCAGCTACGCCTTTTGAATCCTCAGGAGCAGTCCTTGATGCTGAGGCTGTTGACCGCCTGCTGGCAAAAGAAGAATTGTGTTACCTTTCCGAGATGATGAATTTTCCGGGAGTGATTCTGGGATTCCCCGATGTAATGGCAAAACTGGAATCAGCAAAAAAGCACGGTAAAGTAATTGATGGGCATGCCCCCGGCCTGAGGGGAGCCGACCTGCAAAAATATATCGGTGCAGGGATTTCAACAGACCACGAGTGCTTTGAATATGAAGAAGCTGTTGAGAAAATAAAGCTGGGCATGAAGATCCTTATCCGGGAAGGAAGTTCAGCCAGAAATTTCGAAACCCTGCACCGCCTGATAGATGAATATCCCGAATTGGTTATGCTGTGCACAGATGATTCCCACCCGGACACCCTGATATACGAAGGTCATATCGATAAGCTTATCCGGCGCGGGCAGGAAAGAGGACTTGATATCTATAATCTTGTCAGGGCAGCTGTTTTCAACCCTGTGAAGCATTACGGGCTCAATGTCGGGCTGCTACGTGAAGGAGACCCTGCTGATTTCATCATTGTAGACGACCTGAAATCTTTCAATGTGCTCAGCACCTTTATAGGCGGCGAATGTGTTTACGATAAAGGAAAGGTTCTTTTCCCCCTGGAAAAAGTTCCTGCTAAAAATGTATTTAACAGGAACAAAATTTCAGTTGATGATGTAAAACTGGGTCTACCTCCTGCAGAGGCAGATAAAGAGCAAATAAAAAAGATCAGGGCAATAGTTGCCAGGGATGGAGAACTGGTCACAGGACAGGAGCTTTTTCTGCCAAGCATCAAAAACGGCAGTCTGGTTTCCGATCCGGCAAGAGATATTTTGAAAATGGTTGTCCTTAGCAGGTATGCAGATGACCCTGTTCAGATCGGTTTTATAAAGAACATGGGCCTGAAGAAAGGCGCTATAGCAAGCAGCATTGCCCATGACAGCCACAATATCATTGCAGCAGGAGCAACCGACAAAGATATAGTTGAAGCTGTTAACAGGCTGGTGGAAAATAAAGGGGGAATCGTTGTCGGGACTGCAGAAAATCTCCTTGACCTTCCTCTTGAGGTTGCAGGCCTTATGAGCACCCTTAGTGGAGAAGAAGTAGCTTCCCGTTATCAAATGCTTAACGAAGAAGCCAGAAGGCTCGGAATTTCTCTAAAATCGCCTTTTATGACTCTTGCTTTTATGTCTCTTCTGGTTATTCCCGAACTTAAGCTGGGAGATAAAGGTCTTTTTGATGTAATGAAATTTGAGTTTGTCGAGCTTTTTGCAGACGAATAATCAGAAGAGAGAAAAACAGAATAATCAGAAGAGAGAAGCCGAAAAGAAAGCCAGGCAGAGAATTTTTCTGCTTTTTCAGCCGTTTCTGTCCTTTTCCACAACTTTCAAAACATCAGCATTCGATGAGGTTTGAACGATCATGAACTGCCTGCTCACGGAAGCTGTTTTCTTAGCTGCGGTTTCCATACACAGGATCAGGATCTTCACCGCATCCTGCAGACTGCTTTTTTTCGTCCAGTGATCCTTGAAACATTTGTTAGCTACCTGCTTCGTAAACTCATTTCCGAATGCTATGAAATTGCTTCCCTTCCCCTGAGAAGTCAGTGTCATATCGGCATTCCTCAGTTCTGCTATTGCATGGTTTCCTGCTGAGGCGTAAAGCCTTCTTTTTTTAACGACTCCGCCTTCAATTGAAGAAACCTCCCCTACAAGAACGCCGTTTCTCTCCGAGACTTTCTCCTTGCAGTCGGTAACCGTTATTCTGACCCCTAACTCCTCTGCTTTCTTTTGCAGTTCCTCATCCGTAGCGATTGCCCCGCTGTAAAGCTCTTTTTCGAGCTTTTCCCTGTCGGGCTTCTCCCCTTCAAAAGTGATTTCGCGCATATCTCCTGCCATGACTGCACCGTTCTTTCCTATAAAAGCAATAACAAGGGTCATTATAATCTGCTCCAGAAGTTGTGTTTAAGAATCTCTTTGTTTTAGTTACTTCTATTTCTTAATAATTCTCCTTAAAGCGATATTATTCTGGATGAGGAAATAAATGATTCGAGAAATCGAATAACGTTGCAGGGATCAGAAGAAATATCTTTCTACCAGAGAACTGGCTTTAAATTCGTATAGTATTGAAAAAAAACCAGCTTGTCTGGCGGTCCTGCCCAAAAAGCAGAAAAGCAGAAAGTAGTAGAATGAAAAAAGGCTTTAAAAGTAGTGAAAAATAAACTAAACAGCAAAGAAGTACCTCGGCAGTATTTGTTCGTTTTTCTGCCTTTAAATCGGTTTTTGGCATCACTTTTACATTGTAACTTTATTTTTGGCTTTTTTCCTGTTCTTTTTTTGCTTTTTGAGAAAGCCGCTCTCCTTCGTCGAGCGTAACAAGAATGACTCGGTATAGCAAGTACTATTTTTTGGGTCAAGAGTTTTTCTTGTGAACTCAGTTTATTGTATAATCCATTATAGACCACAAATTAGTCAACTTGAGTTCAGTTAACTTATAAAATCATAGATTAGTCTGCTTGAGGAAGCGAAGCGAAAATTACACCGTCCTTCCGAAGCGAAACTCGGGGAGCGAAGCGAAAAGGACACCGCCCTCCCGAGGCGGAACTCGGGAAGGATAAATCTAAGAGGTGATTCACATCTCTTTAAGGTTTGGAATATATGCGTAAAGCTGCGTTCCAGATAAACTGCATTCTCCAATCTCTTTCTGTCTGAGATGTTCCTGGAACTTTTCTATTGCCTCTTTACGTACGCTTTCCGGAATATTGCTGCTGTTTGCTATTGAAATAAATGTCCCAAGATCAGATTTTTCCATGGTTCTGATTAACCAGCATAATATATTATGTCTTGCAGCTTCGTTGGGGTGGCTTAGCAGTTCAAATGCTGCAGAAGCGTCTTCTAAGGAGAGATAATCATAGATGGTAACCGAGGCTCTCGCTGATATTATCCCTTCTGAAACATTAAGAGCAGAAATCAAGCATTCTTTTATTGCCTTTCTCTGTTCCTTTGAAAATACTGTAGGATCAATCCCCTGAAGCCCTACTACGGAAGCCAGGATATAATATGGATTTTTCTTTTCTCCTAGACCTTTAAGGAGACAGGCTGCCCTCATGTCTTCAGGTATAAGGTTAGGGTGGAAAAGAAGATTGGACACTGCCTGAGGGCTGTTCCATCTCTGGAGGATGGAACGAATCTTCTTTATATCTTTCTCGTCTAACTGTCTTATCTTTGACCTTGCTTCCAACAAGTCATCCAGGTCCTCTGCCTCAAGAAAGTCCTTTAGTTCGGGACTCGTTCCCGTAGAAAAAATACCCATATATTGTACCCCCGGAGTTTTATGCTCTAAATTAATGCTCTAAAATGCAGGAAACTTATCAGCGCATCCGGCAAAGCTGGCATTATTTTTTTCACAGCTAGATGTCGTGAATATGTATAGGCGTATTAGATTATCTGTAATGTAAGTTTAGGTTTAATTATACTTAAACTTATTTTATATATTTATATTTTAATATCTATTCGACAAAGTTCACAAATATTTATATTAAGCAGGTAAAATATAAGTCTAAACATAAGGTTTAGATCCGGTATCATAAAACCAGGTCTCACATTATAAATATCGAATTTTTCCAACAAAACCAAATAGATCGACTGCGATACTTATACAGGGGGACCAGTATGTGCACTATCATAGGAAGCAGAGAAATTCCAGTAAGCCTGTTTGTTAATAAGGATTGGGGAATCATTATCAGGCAGAGTTGCGGTTCTTATTTTTGTAAAAAATCTGAAGGATTACTCGTCGAGAGGGGGAGACTATATGGCTAATCTCAGAAAAATAAAGAAAATAAGGAAAAGCATGCCAACCGTCGAAGGGGCAGGAGTACACCTCAAGAGAGCTTTTGGGTTCAGGCATGTGCCTGAGTTAGATCCATTTTTGCTGTTTGATGAATTTCACTCAAAAAAACCGGAGGACTACAGTATGGGATTTCCCTGGCACCCGCACAGGGGAATTGAGACTATTACTTATGTCCTGCAGGGGGAGATAAGGCATGAAGACAGCCTGGGAAACAGCGGTATAATTCGGTCTGGAGAACTGCAGTGGATGACTACCGGAAGCGGGATCATCCATCAGGAAATGCCGCATGGAGATGAAAAAGGGGATCTGTGGGTTTTTCAACTCTGGGCAAATCTTCCGGCTTCCCTTAAGATGATAGAACCGCAATACCGTGAAATCAAAAGCAGCCGCGTCCCTGAACTCATCATGGAAAAAGGGCTGAAGGTCAGGATTATCTGCGGAGATGTGAACGGAGTTGAGGGGCCTGTGCGGGAAATAGCTACCGATCCCGAATATCTGGACATTACAGTCCCGGCAGAGGAGAAGTTTTTCCATATAACAACTCCGGGGTATACCGTCTTTGCGTATGTCATAGAGGGCAGCGGGCATTTTGACAGGGAAAAAGACCCGTGTGCTTTTGAGGTTGAAGGAGAAAGGTACATTCATCCGGCAGGGGACTGCACGATAGGTCCTGAAACCCTGGTTCTCTATGGAGACGGAGATTCCATTGAGGTGACTGCAGGAGATAAAGGGGTAAGGTTTCTTCTAATATCAGGAAAACCTATAGGGGAGCCTGTTGCCTGGTACGGGCCGATTGTTATGAACACAAAAGAAGAATTGAGAGCAGCTTTTGAAGAATACAGGCAGGGGGTTTTTACAGGAAGTACCGGATAAAAATTGAAATTCGTTACTTTTTTATAAATTCAATATCTTTACCGAGAAATAAATACCTCACACGGCCTGCTGCAAATACCTCAATGGTCTAATACTGAAATCATAAGAAGTTAGACGTGAATTGTTGATTTTTAGCACTGAGGCATTTTTCCATTCTTACTGATAAAGTATTGATTTTTGAGTGAGTTTCTTTTTTTACAAAAGCCTTTAATATTAAAATATGTTATCTATATCTAACACATGTTAGATGAATCTAACTTAATGTTAGTAATTTCGAATAATATGTTGCAGATAATGAACAATGAACCATTGTTTTTTACAGGAGATATTCAACAAAGTCTATTCAATAGAACAGGATTATTTAAGGAGATATGAAAATGAAAAGTCTACAAAAAGGATACAAATACAAGCTTTCTTCAGGAGTAGTTCTTATACTTGCAGGAATATTGTTTACGTCTTTTGATGTTGAATAGGGGTTTTCGGAGGTATTTTGTGAAAACAAGGATCAAAGAGTTTCGGGCAAGGCATGACCTGACCCAGGAAGCTCTTGCAAAGCTGGTAGGAGTCAGGAGAGAGACCATTGTTTTCCTGGAAAAAGGAAAATACAATCCCTCTCTGAAACTTGCTTACAGGATAGCCAGATCTCTGGGCAGCACAATTGATGAACTGTTCATTTTTGAAGACTCGGATCTTGAATGAGCTTCAAACAAATAATGAAGCTGTTTTGGAAAAAACTGATAGCAGTTATTACTATATTTATAATTTTTGTCCAGAGTCTCAAACAATCACAGATAATAGAACGATTTTCAGTTTTTATCAAATAACAGAGATTCAATTTCTTTAAAGAAGATGAAATTAAATAAACTTTTTAAAGAACATATTATTAAACAAGTCTTTCAGGAGAAAATATGGAAAATACATTGATCGCCTTCCAGAATGTCTGGAAAACTTATCAGATGGGCGAAGTCAAGGTCAATGCTTTGAAAAATGTGAGCGTGAAGCTTGGAAAAGGAGAATTTGCTGCTATAATAGGTCCTTCAGGAAGCGGGAAATCTACGATGATGAACCTGGTTGGCTGTCTTGACGTTCCTTCACAGGGTAAAATCTTCCTGAAAGGCAGGGATATATCCCGGCTTCAGGAATCGGATCTGGCAGCCCTAAGAGGCAGGACAATTGGATTCGTATTCCAGCAGTACAACCTGATTCCCGGGATGACGGCACTTGAAAACGTGCTCTTGCCCCTTGAGATCCAGGAAATTGATGAGAAGACTGCGGAAAAAAAGGCAAAGGAACTTCTCGACCTTGTAGGGCTCTCGGACAAAATGCAGAATAAACCCTCCCAGCTCTCAGGAGGACAGCAGCAGCGAGTTTCTATTGCCAGAGCCCTTGCCTGCGACCCCGAAATAATCCTTGCAGACGAACCGACAGGCGCTCTTGACAGCATAACCGGACAGGAAGTAATTTCGATTCTTTACAGGCTCTGGAAAGAGAAAAGAAAAACAATAGTTATGGTTACTCACGATCTGCACCTTGCAGGGTATGCCAGCAGGCATATTCAGCTCAAGGACGGAGAAATGGTCAGGGACTGCACAAACGAATCACAGATCACCCCTGAAACCTGACAGGGATTGAAAAGCTCAAAATTTCAGTCGAAAATCAGATTCAGTCGAAAACTGAACAAATTAATTCTAATTATAAAAAAGGGTTTCTGTAAATGATTTTAATGATTACAAATTGGAGTAGTTAATAGAGGTATCCAAAAATGGGTGTTAAACAATATATCAGTTTTATATTCATGATTCTGTTCAGTTTATTATTATGCAGTGGAACTTCTCTGGCTGAAAGTACTATTAATACATCGAGTCTTGATAAAGGCTTAAGTGTCGACCTTCTTAACCAGGATCCGGACCCTGTAAATCCAGGGGATGTGCTTGAAGTAAGGATTTCAATTGAGAATACAGGTTATGATGATATAGAAAACTGCTTTGTAGAAATCAAGCCAGAATATCCTTTTAAGGCTCTTTCGGGAGAAAAACTTGTAGAGAGCATAGGAACTCTCGGAAAACGTTCTGAAGATGACCGCAGAAAGGTTCTGAAGTTCAAAGTCGGAGTTGAAAATGATATCAATGAAGGCTCATATCCCCTTAAAGTGTACCTTTACTCGACAGATAAGAAAAAGAAAGTTTCCCTCACCAAAGAACTCACAATAGATATCGACAGCGAATCAAATGCTGAAATAGAATATATCAGTGTCGAGAAGCTGATACCAGGAGAAAAAACAAAACTTACTTTCGGTATAAGAAATGCAGGAAACTCCCCCCTCAAAAACTCAATGTTTTCCTGGGAATCCACAAACGACGTGATCCTTCCTGTAGGTTCCAGCAATGTCAAGCACATCAACCTTATTGATGTTGGGGAAACTGCCAATGTCAGCTTTGAGGTTCTGACCAATGTGAATACAAAACCCGGCCTTTACAAGCTGGATATGACTCTGACCTATGATGATATAGAGGAACTTCAGACAATTACGGAAGCAGGCTATGTAGAAAACGAAAAGCGCAAGACAATAGAAAGCAAGGCAGGGATCTACATAGGAGGCACCACAGATTTCGATATAGCCTTTATGGAACAGAGCCCAACAGGCGCTTACACTTTTTCAGTTTCTAATATAGGGAACAACGGTGCAAACTCGGTAAAGGTTTCTGTTCCCCTGCAGGAAAACTGGACAGTAACAGATGGCAGCAATTCTGTAGTTCTCGGTAACCTGGCAAAAGGGGACTATACAATCGCAGATTTCAACCTTGAACCCGTAACTGTTGGAGAGGAGCTTCCCATAAAATTTGAAATCAGTTATACCTCCAGTGACGGGATCAGGCAGGTTGAAGAAAATGTGATCTCACTTTATGCATCTCCTTCTACCCTGCAGGCAGGTTCTAAGATGACAGAGGAGAGCAGCAAATCGAGCATGCTGTCGCATAAACTTCTGTTCCTTCTCCTGCTCGGTGCTGCAGGCTTTTTCGTTTATAAAAAGCATCAGAAAAAGGTAATAGAAAAGAATGCTGAAGCAAATTTGACCGGCGAAAACCAGACCGACGAAAAGAAAATGGACGAATAAATCCTGAATCAGGATCTGTTTCCATGAAGCTGGCAAAGATTTTGAAAATCGCCCTGAATATGGTCAGAGCCAATAAGCTGAGAAGCTGGCTGACAATTATAGGGGTTATCATAGGGATTGCCTCGGTAATGGTAATCATTACTACTGGAGAGTATTTTCAGGAGCAGGTAACTGAAACTCTGGAGGGGCTCGGGGGTGATACAATTACAATAATAGCCTCGATTCCTTTTGAAATATCATCTGAAGACGATACGTATGAAGAAGATATGGAAGAAAGCTCAGATGAAAGTGCAGCAATGAGCACAGAAACAAATGCGGGAATCGAGGGTGAATCTGAGAACGCAACTTCCGATCCCATAGAATCTGAAACTGAAACTGAAACTGAGGCAGAACTCACAAGAAAGGATGTATTTGTCCTGCGAAGCATCCCGGCTGTTGAATATGTAAATGTTAACGTTCAAACCGGAGCGGAGTTGAAATCAGGAAGCGAATCAACTTTTGTCTGGGTTGACGGCGTGGATCCGGCTGTCTGGCCTGATATTACAAAAAAGAAGGTCGGAGAGGGCAGGATGCTGGCGCCTGGGGACAGGGCAGTTGTGGTTATTTCGAATGAGCTGGCAAAAAATACCTTCGAGCAGGAAATCCGGCTTAACCAGATGATACCCCTCAACGGTAAATCTTACAGGGTAATCGGAATACTGGCAAAGGACGGAGGGCTTCTTGGAGGTATGGGAGATATTTTTGGGAGCAGCGTTTATATGCCATATCAGGAGGTATACTCCCTTCGGAATGGTGAAGAGTATGCATCCGAAAGAGAAGGGGATGTGTACGATACCATAGAGGTAAAGCTCTATAATGAGGCAGATTATGATACAGCACTTCAGGAAATAGAGCGTAAATTAAGACTCTCAAGGAGAGTTACCGAAGAAACCCAGGACTTTTATGTAAACTCCCAGAAAGAGGCTATTGAAAGTACGCGAAAACTTATTAATGGCCTCACAGCATTCCTCGCATTCATCGCAGGTATCTCTCTTCTTGTAGGCTCAACAGGGATTGCAAATACAATGTTTACTTCCGTGCTTGAGAAGACGAAGGAAATCGGGATTATGAAAGCCATAGGTGCAAAGAACAGCGATATCATGATGATTTTTCTTTGCAATGCCGCAATGATCAGCCTTGTAGGCGGAATAATAGGAATCCTTCTGGGGACAGCTGCAGTCCAGCTGATTCTATTCCTGATTTCAGCAAAAATGAGCATTCCTTTTGAATTTGCTTTAAGCCTGAAAGGCACCCTTATTGCAACTCTGGTTTCTATAGTGGTGGGGCTGATTGCAGGTATCGTGCCGGCAAAGAATGCATCCGAACTGAAACCCGTGGATGCTCTGAGATATGAATGAGTTATTGAGCTGTGCAATTTCAGGCAAAAGAAAGATAAAAAGGAATAAAAAGAGAATATACTCTAGTAAATATATAAATAATGTTAAAAACTCTATATAATATGAAAAATGTACAGACCGGGTTTATATGGAGAGAAAAATGGATAGTTTAAAATTATTTAAGCAGGTTACAGATGCCATTACCACAATCATTCTTTACATACTTTTATTTGCTTTAATTGTGGGAATGGCAAAAACCTTGCTGGAGATCCGTTTCATTATTTTTGAGTCGCTTGAAAGCGGATTCAATCACATGGTAACAAGTGTATTGACAGTTTTTATCGTTATTGATCTTTTCAAAGCTTTTGTTGATTATCATGAACATGACAGGATCAAGCTTACAGATATTACTGATGCCACAATCTTAATAGTCCTGCGTGAAATTGCTGTGGGTCTTTACTCCCAGAAATTTGGATATGAGTTTATCCTGAGCCTTGCCGTGCTGCTGCTTGTGCTGGGCATAATAAGAGTACTTGCAGTTCAATATTCTCCTGCGTCAAAACCTCAGAGTTATCAAACTCCATTAAAGGGAGAAGGGCAGACTTCAAAAAAAGGACTGAACGCCCTGCTTGATTGGTGCAACCCCGATGCTGAAGGAAAACGGCCCCTCAGTTAAAAGAGGGGTTCCTTCAGAAAACCAGAATATACGGGCTAAGCGAATGAAAAGCCCTGAAACAGAACATTTTTAAACAATTTCCTGAACATAGTGTATCCAATGAAAGATTCAATCAAAAAAGACATTCAAAACCTCAGCTTCAAAAGAAAAGATCCCGGGCCTGTTATCCTGAAGATCTACAAATTCCTCTTTAATTCATATGGTCCTCAGGGATGGTGGCCTTTAATAGAACTCCACGACAATGGTGGGACAAATCCTACAAAAACAGGTTCTGTCCAGGGATACCATCCTGGAGATTATACATATCCTCATGCTGAAAATCAGCAGTTTGAGATCATATGTGGAGCCATGCTTACTCAGAATACGAGCTGGCAGCAGGTTGAAAAAGCCCTGATAAACCTGGAACAGATAAACTCTTTTTCTCCATGCGGAATCCTTGACCTTGTTCCCGAAACCTTAAAAGAAGCTATAAAGCCTGCAGGCTATTATAACCAGAAAGCAGTACGCCTTAAAACTCTTGCAGAATGGTTTCTGGAATTGAAAGGCAGAATGCCTGAAAGAGATGAGCTGCTCTCATTAAAAGGTGTGGGTCCCGAGACTGCAGATTCGATCCTGCTGTATGCCTTTAAACAGCCTTCATTTGTGGTTGATGCATATACCAGAAGAATAGTAAGCAATCTTGGCCTGGCTGATGAGAAAGCAAAATATTCCGAAATCAAGGCATTGTTTGAAGAGAATTTACCGGAAGACCTGGTCATCTATCAGGAATATCATGCCCTTCTTGTAGAACATGCAAAGAGGTATTATCAAAAGAAGGTTAACTATTCCCTGTGTCCTCTTCTAAATATTTACTAATAAGGCCAATGGAATTTGAGATTTAAGGACCTGAATATTACATCCCTATATCCAGAAAAATTCATCAACTAAAAGATTTTAAGGGGAGTAAGAACTGGTTACTTAAGAAACTCTGGCTGAAGTTTCCGCTGTATAATGTTTCTTAATCCTTGTTTATGCGATCAGATCAGATAATTGTTAAGGCAGTAAAGTGCCCTGTTCAATAATCAAATAATCCCTGTTCAATAATCAAATAATTGATCCAATCCAGATTTCGTCATGCATCGATCTGTGCCTATCTTTTTTCCGAAGGGCGGTTTGTGCTTACAGGAGCTTTATTCCGTACCAGTCGGAAAGTTCTGCATCAAGAACGCCTTCGTGGACCATCTTTTCGATCTCGTTTTCGACCTGTCCGTAAGTGAACTTATAGTCATGTGAGATCGCTGAGATAACATCCGGGCTATGGCAGAACCTGTCCGGAAATGCCCTGTTGAATGTTGCCACGTTCTCGATAATTATATTTCTAAGTTTTTCCATTTTATATCACCTTTTTTATTTCTAATTCAAATTTATTCTAATTTTAGTCTCGTTTCTTGGTTCTCTTCGACATAATATAGTGTGCATGACAGATATAAATAGATATCCCCAATAGTAATTATATATTATACATATCTATATAGTTGGAACTTAGTTATAACTAATTTAAGTCTTTATGTATCGATTAATATAAATAACTCACATTGAATATTTACTCAGTTAACTTATATATCTTTTATGCTCTGTTAGTAAAAATAAGAAGAAAAGAGGGAGGAAAACCTGCTAAATCATGCATATGAAAACTCAGAAGTAATCCTGAACATATGCATATTTTTGAGTACTTGAGGCACCAACTCAAAACTTACTGGCTGAGAAAGCCCCCATCACGAAACCTCGAACTCTCCATAAACAGCAAGACTATGAAAAGATTGTAATCTCAGGTATTATGCTGAGACATATTTTAACAAACACTATTGCGAAAATCAGCAGTGATATGTTAACCACAGCTTCTACCAGCCGTCCCATAAGCTAAGATTGTACTCCATATACTTAATAATTTTTGTTCAACAGTTTTGTATGGTTTCTATTCTTATTTTTGTATAATTTTTGCAGCTTCAGCAAGATCTTCAGCTATCACTTCTCTTTTCGACTTTTCTATCAGGTAATTCTACCATCAACATATATACCTCAATATTCGGAAAAAGGGCAAGTTCCTTTTCGAGCACCAGAGAGCAGTTTTTGACCGTCTGTGCAGAAATCCCGTACTTCGTCTTTTTACATTTGACTGCCGTTGTGAGGTAGAATCCAAGGTCGAGAATTTCCCTTATGCTGCTTACCGAAATTCCTGCATCATTGAACGCCTGGAGGGTTGTTCTCAGGTAAAAAGGATCTCCCGGAGCATAAAAATAATCGTGAGGATCTTCAGGAGGAGCTTCGGAAATCATAACTACTTTAACCTTTTCAGGATCGAGGTCTGCAGCAGGCATAATATACCCGCTTTTATCAATACCGGAACAGGGAAAGTTTTTACATTCGATACATTCAACAGGTTTCATTCTTAAATTAAGGTGATAGAAATATAAATAGGAATTAGGGCAGAAAATAAGATATTAAAAAAGGGTTTTTGTGACCCATAAGGTCTGATCCACAATTTAATGTAGTTCTTTACTCAGTTAAGTTATGCCTATTTAAGTTATGCTTATTAAGTCATTACTCATTTAAGTTACTACTTAGTCAAGTCATTACCTATTTAAGTTACATACTTTCTTCGTACGTCTTCTTCATAGATTTGGGACTGACCTTATGGATCAAGTTATATTTATGTGCTAATGGTATAAAAAAACAACGATAAAATATTCTATTTTTTATAAAGTGCCGATCTTCTGGAAGGCCAGATTGCATAAATATGCTCGGCTAACAAAGTCTGGCTCACCAGACTTTCAGGAGCAGTATTAACAAAGAAGTATCAACAAATTGCCCGAGCTTTGATGAGCTGTTTTAAATCCGCTTTTGGGATCCCGATAAAACTCCTCTTGTACCTGAAGTCATAACTGTTCAATTGCCGCCGCTATACATCCAATTATTCTGAGGCGCCCAGTTCATACCATAGAGCTATAATAATCTTGATTTCGAAAGATATATTCGTTTAATTATATAAGGTTGAAATTATAGATTATTGTTTATAATAAATCAGATAAAGGGCTGAAACGGCTGATGAAGTCGGGAGATCAGAACTATAGAGAGGCCTGCAGTCACTACGAAAAAGGAGATTTAAGCGAAGCTATCGAGCTGTTTACCAAAGCTATTGATTATTATTCCAAAAGTTTAGAGCTAAACAAAGAGACTAAAGCGCACTACTATAGAGGGTGCTCTTACTATAGACTTGGAATACAGTTTGAAAAAAATCAGATGTTTGAAGATAGTGAAGAAAACTTTGAAAAAGCCATAAAAGACTTCGAGGAAGTTTCTAAAAAGATCAATGAATTAGTGCTGAATAAATTTAAAGAAGATAAGGATCAATTAAATACCAATATAGAAAGATTTTGTGAAGTGTATAAAGAAATCGACAAAAATAACAAAATCAAGGAAAAGTATAATGACGTAAAAGAAAATATTGAAGAAGTTTCTACTTTTAAGAAAAATTTAACTCTGTTTTTGGAAGAATTTTGTAAAGTTTATCAGAAAGTAGAGGGAAATAGCAAAATTAAGGAAAAGTATGATCATGTTTTAGAAAAGGTTGAAGAACTCTCTTTAAAAATCGATGACTTATTTTCCTTCAATTACTATGCAGGATGCACCTTTTATAAATTTGGAATGCTGTATGAGAAAAAACGAATGAATAGCAAAGCTTATGAAAACTTTAGAAGTGCTTCAGAACATTTAGATAATGCCTCAAAGTGTGGTTTATATAAGGAAAATGGCAAATTGTGGTTCTATAAAGGCATTGCAAATTATAAACTTAAAAAATATGAGGATTCTTTTGAAGATTTCAAAAAAGCAGTAATTTATGATTATTATGATATAGAAATATTAGAAATATTAAGGAAATTACCTTGTGGAGAGCAGGCTGAAGACACTCCTGAAAATGAACAAAAGAATATTTTGCTTTTATATTACCTAAAAAAATATGAATGTATAAACAAAATTTCAGATAATTATTTAAATTTAGATCTTTTGAACGACCTAATAACTAAGTATAAGCGCGATGGAGCATATTATTTTGCTCTTTCTCGCTATGAAGTTAAAGATTTTAAAAGTTCGTTTAAAATATTTGATAAGCTCGCAAAAGAAGAAGCTAATAATGATTTGTCTTCTAAAAAAATCTCCTCAATTTCATGGTACTATAAAGGCCTCATACTTCGCGAACTTAGGAACAATTATAAAGATCTGGAGATGTTAAAAAATATTATCAATAAAGATCAGACTGATAAACCAGAGAATAATAAAAAATTTCATAAAAAATTTCAAGCTATAATAGAGGAGAATGAAAACGAATTCTTGAAAAGTTACAAATCAATGAGTTATGAAACGAAAGTTAAGTTCGCAGAACGTTTGTTAAAAAACATATTGAGTAATGAATTAAATGCCAGAATACTTCAAAAAATTTTTGATATAGAATCCCAGGTAGCTTTTAAAATAGCCCTTGAAGAATATAATAAATTAATAGAATCTTCCCAAACATTTGAATTATATTACGATAAAGCCCTTGTTTTAGACGAGCTCAAAAGATACAAAGAAGCTATTGAATCCCTCGACAAATTCCTTAAAAATAAACCACGGGATGCAAAAGCCTGGCTTAAAAAAGGAACTATTCTCTTCAAAATTGCAATAGATGAAGAGATCAAAACTGCTTCTGAAGAACCTAAAACAGAAAATAAAGATGAAAAAAGCCCATGTGAAAAGGAAATAACAAAAATTAACGCAGCTAAAAATGCTCTGGAAAAATCCATAGGATATTTTAAAATCCTGATTTATGAAAACCCAAACAATCCAGACCACTGGTACAACAAAGGAACTGCCCATTCAAGTCTTGCTGAAGTTCTCATTAAAACCAGAAAATATCAGGATGCCATTGATGAATACGAAAAAGCCGTAACAGCTTTTGATACCGCTACAACTCTAAATCCAAATTTTCCCCTTGCGTGGAATAATAAAGGCAACGCATATATGAAACTCAAAAAATACAATAAAGCTATTGAAGCTTTTGAAAAAGCATTTGAGATAAACCCAAATTACTATCTTGCGTTGCATAATAAGGGTGATGCTCTATATTCTCTTGGGAAATATAAAGAAGCAATTAATATTTATGACCAGGTAATATCTACTGAAAATGATCCAAACGTTTACAAATCCTGGAATGACAGAGGACTTGCCAAATATAGACTCGAAAATTATGAAGAGGCTCTAGAAGCTTTCGATAAAGCAATTGATATTAACCCGACTTTTGCTGATGGTTTGATAAACAAGGGGGTCGTCTTCTACAAACTGGAAATTTTTTCAGAGGCAAGAAAAGCTTTTGAAAAAGCTCTGGAACTTGAACCAGGGAATTCACGTGCTTCCAACAATCTGGGAGTTGTTCTTGCCAGAGAAGGAGAACTGAATAGAGCAAAAAAGCTTTTTGAGAATACTATACAGGAAGATCCTGATTTTATTTTAGCGCATGCCAATCTGGCAGAGCTTTTCTTAAATAGTGGAGGAATTGAAGAAGCCTCCAAAAACATAAAAAGTATTCAAATAGATGACAAAAATCCTGATTCTAATATAGGTTATATTCACTTTCTGGAAGGCAGAATAAAAATAGAAGATATAGAAAGTCAGGAAAAGAAATATAGTAACGCAGCTAAATTATTTGAAAAAGCAGCTTCTTTCAATCTAGATAACCCAATATTTCTTCTCTGGTCGGTTTATGCCAAATACCTTTGCCAGAAATTTGAAATAAATGGAGAATCAGACTCTTCTGAGGAATCAAAATCTGCCAACGAAAATAGTCAATCAAAAACTGAAGATATACACTCGAATGAACTTTTTAATTCAATTATATGTGATCTGGAAAAAGTCATACCTTTTTGTAAAAAATCTGAGGTTACAAGAGACGATCTAGTTAAAAAAATAAACCAAGATTCCCGATCAAAAACCATTTTACCTATCTGTACAATAGCTGCCTTAACAATTACGTTAATATTAGGAATAAAAATTCTCTATCCTATTTTTAAATTTTTTGGTATACTGGAGTTAGTTAGGGACCACTTCTATATTGCTTTAATCTTACTCCTACTGGCAATTTTATTAAATTACCAATATAGAATCTTAAAGAGGCTTGAAACAAAAGAATTAAAAATTGAAGAATCAATGAATGAGAAAAAATTAACGATTAAAGAAAAAGTAAGCTCTTATTTAATCCAACTGGGGATTAAAGTTTTCCGTCTTGAATCAGTCTCCAGTCGGATTAGATTAACTCTGATTAGATTAACTCTGAAATCTACTGAAAATTCAGAAGACTCTGAATCAGAAACTAATAACTATGGAAGATTAAAATGTAAAACAGCGATTAGAGCACAACTTACCAAATTTAATAAATATGAAAAAATTGAAGAATACACCCTGTACCTTCTGGGTTACTTTTACTTTAAACTTCAGGACTACACAACCGCTAAAGAGAAACTTCAGAAATGCATAAGCCTGAAGCCAGACCCCAGGACTGATAAAGCTGCCAGAGATCTTCTTGACAATATCTGGAAGCAAAAAATAAAACCACCCTTCTGGACTTACTGGTTTAATTCGCCTGTAAATACATGGAGAAGAAGGACTTCTGGCACATTTGTTATACTTGGGATTTTGTTAACATTGTTTGTTCACATGGAAAATCCACAACCTGTAGCATGGAACAATTCTACATCCAATGATGCTTGGTATTTTGTTCCCGACCAGATAAACATTTATCCCTATATAATTTCGTACTCTCCGGCAAATAACACAACTTCAAATCCTGTAGCTTCTGAGATTAGCAATGGAGATGCAATAGAGAGTATTTTAACTCCCGCCAGTATGGACATTTATTTGCACTATCCAGCAAATAACACAACTTCAAATCTCATAGGTTCCTTGAGTAACAACAATAACACTAACAATGAAAATGACAGCAATAACAGTAACAACAATACAACCTTGAATATTTTAACTCCAGCCAGCGTAAACATTTACTTGTACTACCTGGCAAATAACACAACTTCAAATCCTGCAGGTTCTGAGAACAGCAATAACAATACAGCCTTCAATATTTTAACTCCTGCCAGTGTGGACATTTATCCGAAAATACCAGATAATTATTTTGATGATATATTACTGTTAATTTTTATCCTGATTCTGATTTCTCCCAGTGTCAGGATAGCAGAAGCTATCACAGAAGCTATCAAAATTGTACTTAAAAAAGGGGTTGGCGATGTAAGCCTCGATTTAGGACCAATAGTGGCTCCACCGGAATTTAATTTTGAACTATCTCCCTCTCTGATGCTGGATGTAATAAAAAGACTGGATGAGAACCTGTAAGTAAAGGCTTTCGTGAGCTGTGGGCTCCGGAAGACTAAGTTTCACTTTTTGTTTTTCACTTTTTCATCTCAAGTTTCTGTCCATAATGTTGCACGGCGAATGAAGAAATCTTTTTTACCTTTCATGTATACTGAAATCCCATGAAACGATGGCCCCTGAATCCAGATATTCCAGAAGAAACAGCTTCGGAAAAAACATTTCTGAAAAAAATAATTCCCGGAAGAATACCGCGAAAAGGAGAACCCGGCTCTTTCTGGGAAGACAGGGGAGACAGGTACCATTGCGGAGTTGACCTTTATGCTCCTGAAAATACAGAGGTGGTTTCGGTTGAAGGCGGAATTGTCACAGAAACCGGTCTGATGACATCGCCTGAACTCCTGCCTTACTGGAATCCGACATATTATGTAATTATTGAACACGAGAAAGGGCTTTTCTGCAAATATGGTGAGCTTGCATGCTTTTCCGTAAAAAAAGGAGACGAACTGGAGCCGGGAAGCCTGATAGGACACGTGGGAATGGTCCTGAATTCTGACAAAATAGACAAATCATGCCCACTTTATATCCAGAAGCTAAAAAATAAAAACCCCAGTATGCTTCATTTTGAAGTCTGGAAGAATGAACCCATTACCGCCCACAGACATTATCTCGGAGGCAACTGGTTTGCTGATGAAAAGCCGAAAAACCTTGTAGACCCAGTGGAATATCTGGAATCAATAAAGGACTGAATGATATCTCGAACCTGATGTCCACGGCTTCTGCGGCTGATTTTGGAGACTTGCTATAGATTTTTGTTTATTCTAAGTACGATGCTTAAAAAGAGGATAATTTTTCCGAGAGAAAAAAAATTCACTTTGAATTATATGCACATATTCGATTTTATTAAGCAAATCTTGCCAATAAATTTGAATACCTAGGGTATATGTTTTACACATAATTCAAAAGGATAAGGTCATCAAAATCACAGTAAAAAAGAATAAATAAATATAGTGGCATAATAAAAATATATCTAAATATATACATATATCCAACAAAACAATAATGTTGAATAAAGATATTTGTAAATATATTTAAAATAATCAAATAGAATTTTTGTAATATGAAACAAATCCATATTAAAATATGTATTAGTTTTTGATACATGAATCTGAGAGGCCGTCTCTATGAGAAGTTCAGAGATCATACGTTCCGCAATTCTCCCTCTCGAGACTTCTAATCAGCTCAAGAAGCTTTTGTTTATTCAAATCTTCTTTTTGCATGACAAATGAAACATTGCTGTTTAACATTTTCATCTCCTGCATACTCAGGTCTTTTGCAGTGCATACAATTATAGGTATATCCACGGTTTCAGGGTTTTTCTTGAGCTCCCTTATAACTTCAAATCCCGAAACATCAGGCATGGACAGGTCCAGAATTATAGCGTCAGGAAGTTCTGTTGAAGCCCTGTCAATAGCCTCATATCCTCCATGTGCCCGGCTGATAACATAACCTTCGCATTCGACCATCGAAGATATAAGTTCTAACATAGATTCCTGGTCGTCCGCGACCAGAATCTTTGGGGACTCCTTTCTCGTTTTCTCTTTCAAACGCTCCAGAGTTGAAAGCAGGACCGACTTTTCAACCGGTTTTACCAGATGGTCAAACGCACCCCAGAGCATGTTGCAGTCATTCTTTTCATTTATTGAAAGGACAAGTACAGGAATTCCGGAAGTCTCACTGTCCTTTTTCAGGTTTTCAAGCACGTCCCATCCATTCATTTCAGGCAGCATAAGGTCCAGAGTGATAACAAAAGGCTTTAGCTTCTGGGCAAGGGAAAGGGCTTCTTTTCCGCTAGCTGCTTGAGTTACCCTGTAGCCTGCTTCTAT
Source organism: Methanosarcina sp. (assembly GCF_035390745.1). Classification (GTDB taxonomy): domain Archaea; phylum Halobacteriota; class Methanosarcinia; order Methanosarcinales; family Methanosarcinaceae; genus Methanosarcina. Next base: position 27,847 of record NZ_DAOOUJ010000008.1, read on the forward strand.
TAATGTGAAGATAAGAAGCTCCCTGGACATCTTATCGTCTTCAACAACCATCACAAGAGGTTCGGAGCCGTCCGAGCCTTCCGGCTTGAAAATGACAGGAAAACCCTCTTCTTCAGGGTTTTCTGCCTGCTCTTTGGTTTCGGGTTCAATTGTTTTCTCTGTTTCGATCGTTTTCCCTGCTGTAACAGGAGTTTCGAGAGCATTTGCTTCATTATTTTCACATTTTCCCGGTATTTTCATATTTTTCCCTGTTTTCAGGGTCTTTACAGGCACTTCAAAAGTGAAGGTTGAACCTTTTCCCGGTTCACTTTCAACCCATATTCTTCCTCCATGCATCTCTACGAATTTCCTGGAGAGAACAAGACCAAGGCCGGTACCTTCGTATTTACGGCTGAGGGTAGAATCAATCTGCTTAAAGGGCTTGAAAAGTTGTTTCATTCCGTCTTTAGAAATTCCTATGCCCGTATCGGATACAGCAACCCTGACTCCACTTTCGGATATTAAACCCTTCACATCAACAGAGCCACCTGCTGGAGTGAACTTTATTGCGTTACTCACAAGATTATACATAATCTGCTTGAAACGCGTCCTGTCTGCATAAATAAAGAATCCCGAGTCCACATTGAAGTTCATTGAGATGTTTTTCTTCATGGCAAGAGGTGAGATTATGTTTTTTGTATCAGCAAAAATGTCGTGAAGTGAGAAATAATCAAGCTGAAGATCCATTTTTCCGGCTTCTATCTTGGAAAGATCAAGAATGCTGTTTATGAGCGAAAGGAGATGCTTTCCACTATTTGAGATATTTCCAAGAAACTTTTTGTTGAGTTCGTCAAACTCCCCTGTTGTCCCTCCAAGCATGAGCTCAGAAAAGCCGATTATTGCAGTAAGGGGAGTGCGCAGTTCATGGCTCATGGTCGCAAGGAATTCGCTCATTGCGCGGTTTGCACCTTCTGCTGCGAGTTTTGCCTGCAGAAGTTCTTCCTCAGCACGTTTGCGGTCCGAGAGATCTATGAAACTTTCAACAAAATAACCTGTTCCTCCTATGGAAACAGGCACAACGCTTCTAAGGATCGGCAGGGACTCTCCTGTGGCTTTAAAAAGTACACTTTCAGAGAGATCTCCTGCCTGATCCAGAGGAAGTGCAGCACATTTTTCTCCCCCTTCCTGGCAGATTAACTGGTGGCAGACCATCCCTATAAGTTCCTTATCTGAATAGCCTGTAGTTTTCAATGCTACCGGATTTGCATCAATAATTTTTCTGGAAGAAGCTTCTATCAGCAGGATGCCACAAAGTGTATTATCAAGAATGGTTTTGAGTCTTTCCCGATTTTCCTGTTCATATCTTTCTATATTTTTTCTATAGGTTATGTCCTTGACCACTATCTGGACAATATTATCATTTCTGTCAATAAGCGACAGGCTGACTTCAATATCAGCAATTTCCCCTTTGGGTTTATGATGTGTTATTTCAAAATGAGAAGAGTCCTGTTTGAAAGTCTCCTTAAGTGCCTGTTGAAATTCAGGAAGATATTCCCCGGGAATAAACGACATTAGAGAGATGTTAAGCGGCCTTTTCTCTCCAAAACCGAAAATTTCACATCCTTTTCTATTAATATCCAGGACCTTTTTTCCGTCTGAAATAATAACAGCATCGCTGGACTGTTCAAAGAGAGCCCTGTACATCCGGTCTTTTTCTCTGAGATCATCTTCTGCTTCTCTGTAAAGCACCAAGGTATTTTCGAGCTCCATCCACCTTTTGAGAGAAAAGATTCCCATTCCAAAAGACATATAGATTGAAAGTATGAGCAGGAGCCCCAGACCTTTACTATCGTGGCTTTCCACAAATAATACAACCGATTCAAAAAGGTTATGGCTGGAAGCTGCAAGTATAAATATAAATCCCAGAACAAGAATAAGCAGAAGTTCATTAGATTTTCTTGTGAACGGTGACTTTTGAATATTTTCCATCCACTCATCCCCTTAAAGGACCAGAATTTGTTAAATTCCTCATAATACCTGCTGTCTGCCCATACATGAATCGAGTATTGATTTGAATCTTCCAATATCAATAGGCTTTGAAATATATCCACTGCATCCTGCTTTTAAGAACCGTTCTTCATCGCCCTGCATGGCATGAGCTGTAAGAGCTATTACAGGAGTTTTACGGATTTCAGGTAGTTTTTTGATTTCTTTAAGGACTTCAAGCCCGTCAAATCCGGGAAGCTGTATGTCGAGAAGTATGAGATCGAATTTATTTTCCTTAGCAATTTTGAGAGCTTCAAACCCATCCTTTGCCTCTTTACTCTCATATCCAAAAGTAGTGAGAAGGAACCTTATAAGTTCCATAATTACAGCACTATCCTCAACCACGAGTATTCTTTTCATTTGTGTGACCCCTCAATCAATTATTAAGAGATCTGACAGAATACGGATACCTCTGGTAAACGGGCTGCTTTTCCAAAGCCTGGACCATTATCTCATAGAGATGCTTCTACCAGTCCGTTAGAGATCATAAACTCTTTAAGGTGCCAGAGATAAAAGCAAAAAGTATTTTGGCAGACCTAATCAAATAAAGTACCCTGTCGTTTTCCCCAAATTTAAAAGCTTACCAGCAGGCAAGCTAAATATCTTATTTAATTTTTCCCCAGATTATGTAGAAGTTACAAATGTTTAAAAGTTAAAGAGTAATTGTACTCCATACATATAAAAACTTTGTTTATTGCCAAGAAAAAGCCCGATCAGCAGGTAAATAGAACTAATTTTCCTAAAAAAAGAAACTGCTCTGACTAAAAAAACAAGATAGTAACCAGAGAATATCTGAAGAATTATCGGAGAATAACCGGAGAATGACCAGATATTCGTACAGAAAAAAAATCTACCGATGAACTGAAAGTATAAAGATCAAAAGAGCCTGAGAACTTAAATCTATTATAAGATATGAAAATATTTGGAGAATATATAAATAAAAGTTAAAAAGTAAAAGCAAAAAGGAGAAAAAGATAACTGAAATACTCCAATTTGTAATACCCTTAATATAGGATCAAGCTGGATATTTACATTTATAAAGTCCACGAGAGATCTTAATTATTCGGTTTTTCATTCAGGAGGGCGAATTACGGCCGATCAAGGAAAAGATTTGGGAAAAGAGGAAATTTCTGCTGAAAAAAGCTCTATTGAAAACCACAGGGTTTTGTTTCAAAGGTACGGAGAGAAATTAAAAGATCTGGATGCGGAACTGCTTACACCTGAAGATGAAATAGTTCTAAAAGAAGCTTTCAGGCATGCAAAAGAGGTTCTGGAACTGGAGGAACTGATAAGCTGGTTTATAACTGCTGCCGAGCCTTTCTACAGGTCAGCAGCCTGGAAAATGCTTTTACCCATATATGAAGAACTGCTTGACACTTCAGAAAGAGAACTCGGACAGGAATCTTTGGGGACCGCATCTGCACTTAACGGGCTTGCAGGAATCTATCGCTATATGGGAAAGCACGAAGAAGCCCTTAGGTTATTTTTAAGAGCACTCAGCATCCGTGAAAAAAACCTGGGTTCGGATCAGCCTGAGACCGGGGACACACTCAGCGAACTTGGAATACTTTGTTCTGTTATGGACAGGCAGGAAGAAGCCATTTCATACTATACCAGAGCTCTCGAAATTCAGGAAAAGTTTCTGAGCCCGGAGAATCTCGGAGCTGTCAGGACACTTAACAGGACGGCTTTTTATTACAAACTAATTGAAAAGCCGGAAAAAGCAGAAGAAATTTTCTCCCGGTCCCTCAGCCTGCTTGAAAGTCTTGCGGAAAAGGATCCGGAAAACAGGAAGGTAATGGCTTATACTGCCGGCACTCTGAACAATCTTGGTGTCCTTCTTTCGGAAATGGGCAAACTTGAGGAAGCAGAGGAAACTTACGGAAAGGCACTTAAAATCCAGGAAAAAGTGTACGGAAAAGAACACCCTCAGATAGCCCAGACATTAAACAACCTTGCCCTGCTTTATTTCCAGACTACAAGGTACGAAAAAGCCCTTATCCTTTATACACGCTCCCTTGAGATCATGGAAAAGCTGGGGAAGACCGAACATACAGGCTTTGCAACAACCCTGAATAACCTTGCAGGAGTCTATGTCCAGAAAGGCAGGCATGAAAAAGCCCTTGATCTTTACACGCGAGCCCTGGAAATCCGGGAGCGCATCCTTGGTCCGGACAATCCCGAGGTTGCAAAGACCCTGAACAACCTTGGAGAGCTTCACAGAATCCTTGGCCAGCACAAAAAAGCTCTCCCACTTTACACCCGGGCCCTCAAAATCTATGAATCCACACTTGGACCCACTCACCCGGATGTGGGCACTACTCTGAACAACCTTGCGGGCCTGCATGAAAGTATGGGAGAATATGAAACCGCAATTGGTCTTTACGAAAAAGCCCTCGACATAATCGAAAAAGAATACGGGCCCGATCATCCTTATTTCAAAATTACGCGGAACAACCTGCTTGGGCTGTATGAAAAAATAGAAAGAAGCTGGAGGGATAAGTATTAGCCTGAGCGGCTTTTTTCCCAGATAAATGTTATATTTTCATTTGAAAGTTATTACGGATGGCCGCTTGCCAGCCGCCTGTCGTTTATCAATCAGGATCTTATACTGGACTAAAAACTGAACATAATGGTAGCAAGATACCACTGTGGAAATTTCATAAGTTAAAAGTATTTCAGGATATGAGTTAAATTTTTGATGCCGGACCTTTTTCTAAATTTCAACTTTTTAAATATCAGTTTCATTTAAGCCAGTCACATTATAAAACGCCGGATTCTCAAGTAATGATTAATAGACTGCAGGACAATATAAATAGGGAATCAGGTCGGGACAAATCTGCCTGCCAGGGAAATCAGGCTGTCCTTACTGAAAACTTGAGAGGGGATTTTTCTGGTTATAATTGACGGTACAACACTCAGTGTCTGGGATCTTACCTTTCTTCTATTCGTTTTTCTTTTTCTTTATTCCATAATTTACCCGCAGTCTCAGCTCAAAAAAATTCGTATGCAGCGTATGGCGAAAATGAAGGCTATGGAGAAGCGCCACGGCTACAAAGTGCTAACAATGATCCACAGGCGGGAGGCAATTTCCTTTTTTGGGCTGCCTGCATATCAGTTTATAGACGAAGAAGATGCCGAACAGGTCCTGCGCTGGATAAGAAAATACAGGGATCATCCGCTTGAGCTGATCCTCCACACCCCCGGCGGACAGCTTCATGCCAGCATCCAGATTGCCCGCGCCCTGAAGAATCACCCAGAAAAGACCCGTGTAATTATCCCCCATTATTCGATGTCAGGAGGCACAATAATTGCACTTGCAGCAGATGAAATCGTGATGGATAAAGATGCCGTTATAGGACCTATCGACCCCCAGGTAGGAGACATCATACGTGGCCTCTTCCCGGCGCCTTCCTGGATCTATGCCGCAGAAACGAAAAAAGAAGACGCAGAAGATTCGACGCTTGTTATGAGTGATATCTCTAGAAAAGTCCTCAAGCTTACCCGGACCGTTGCAAAAGAACTTCTTGAGGGCAAAATACAGGGAGGAGAAGACAGGCTTGATGAGCTTGTTGAAAAACTGGTTAGCGGAGAAATGATACACAGCACCCCCCTCTCAGCCAGAGAAGCAAAAGAACTGGGGCTTCCAGTGAATACGGACTTCCCTGAAGACGTACACGATTTCATGAGGCTGTTCCGCCCCGTAAAAAAGACTGTAGAATATGTGGGATAAATATCAGATTTTTGCAATCGATCTCATTCGGTCTCCCTGACTTCAGCTTATCCAATACCTTAGTTTCATCTGCCCTATTAGCCCTGTTTGAGCCTTACCACATTGTATTTTTATCCCTTATCCGAAAGGTATTCTTCTGAAAACATTTTTATCGTAAGGTAAAAATAAGCCAGCAGAAGGGGGCCGATGACAATTCCTACAAGTCCAAAGAGTGAGATTCCTATAATAATCCCAAGCAGAGACTGGAAAGGATGAATTTCCCCTATTTTCTTCTGGATTACGGGCCTGAACAAACTGTAGTCTGCGATGGTTAGAAAAATCCCCGTTGCAAGGATGCCTGCTGATGCGATATAATCCTGCTGGAGAAACTGGATAATTATTGCAGGAACCCAGATCAAAGGAGTTCCTACCACTGGAAGGAAAGACAGAACTGCTGCAATCGATCCCCAGAGAAAAGCTCCCTGGATTCCAAAAATAAGAAAGGAAGCGGTCAGGATTCCTCCTTCGATTACTGCAATAGCACCGCTGGCGATAAGAGTCGTCCGGACAACGTTTCTGAACTCATCGAGAAGTACGATTGTGTTATTTGTATTGAAGGGAACTGCCAGAAATAAGCTGCGCATGAAATCTGATTCTTCACCTGTTAAAAGGTAGTAAAACAAAAAATACATTATAAGTAAACCAATAGCCTGCTGGCTGATGCTCTGAATTGAGCCCAGAACGAGTAAACTCAGGAAATTAAAGGCCTGAGTAGCAAGATCCATAACCTTCTCTTCAAGGCTGGTCTGAAAAGTACTGTAGACATCAAATCTTGAGAAAAGAGTGCTGAGAAGCTGGCTTCCGGAATGAATAGATGTCACAATAGCTTCCGGATTCAATAAAATCTGCTGGATCTCGATAATGACCATGCTCAGGAGAAAGAAAAGAGGAATCAGTACGAGAAATACGGAAATTATTATTACCAGAAATGCTGAAATCTGCCTGTTGAGCCTGATCTTTTTCAGGAGAAAGCGGTAGAGAGGTTTGAAGATAACAAAAAGGATTAAACTTCCAAAAATATAGTTTATGTATGGAAGAATCGCGTAAATAATTACAGCGCCCAGGATAACAATAAGAATAAGAGCCAGTGCAGTTCTCACCTGTCTTTCCATCAGACATAATGTGGTTTCTTATTATATAACCTATAAGCATAACAGTTCTTTCCAGCCGGTAAAAACTGCAGCAATCACACCGCAGCCCTGAAAAAATTAAGAAAAATCCGTAATCAGGGTCTGCCTCTCATCTCTTTCCCTGAGTTTCGTAACTCCAATACCAATAAGCCTGAATTTTCGCCTGCCTATGAATTCCGACAAAAGCTGCACTGCTGTCCTTTTGATAACAAAAATGTCTGAAGTCCAGATGGGAAGAGTCTTTGAGCGGGTATAGGTAGAAAAATCCTCAAACCGGACTGTAAGGGTTACGGTTTTGAAAAGAAAGCTGTGCATCAGGAGAGAGCCATGCACACTTTCTATAAGAAGGTCCAGGGATCCTGAGATTTTCACAGGGTCATTTGTGTCCTCTGAAAAAGTCCCGTGCCTGCTTATTGATTTTACGCTTTCTTTTTCTATGACCTCTTCAAAGTCAAGCCCGTTTGCCAGCTGTTTTAGCCTGAAACCCATTTTTCCAAACCTTTCAGAAAGCATCTGGATATCGCAGTTTGCAAGCTCTTCTACCCTGCTTATCCCCATTCCTTTAAGGATTTCATCGGTCTTTTCTCCCACTCCGGGAATTTTAGAAACAGGAAGCGGAAATAGAAATTCCCGGACGTCTTCAGGCCTGACAACAGTGAGCCCGTCAGGTTTCTGAAAACCCGAAGCAATTTTTGATACAAGCTTGTTAGGTCCAACCCCGACAGAACATGTGATTCTCTGCTGCTTCTGCACCTCATCCTTTATCTTCAGGGCATAGATGGCAGCTTCTTCATAATTCCTTATCTCAGGCCCGGGTATAAGATAGGCTTCATCCACACTGACCTGCTGGAACTTTTCTGCAAACCCCCGCAAAAGTTCCATTACTCCTGCCGAAACCCCCGCATAGAGCTTCATGTTAACAGGTAAAAATACAGCATGCGGGCAGAGCCTGTAAGCCTGAGAAATCGGCATTGCCGAATGGATCCCATATTTCCTTGCCTCATATGAACAGGTGCTTACAACTCCCCTTCCAGACCCTCCTTTAGGGTCAGAGCCCACAATTACGGGCAGTCCTTTCAGTTCAGGCTTTTCTCTAACCTCTACGGACGCAAAAAAGCTGTCCATATCAACATGGAAAATAATTCGCCTTTCAGGGGTGTTCTTTTCTGAATCAGGGGCAGGCATCAAGTAAGATAGAATAAAACACGTAGAAAAGGCTTGAGGAAGCCGGGTGAAAGTATTAATTCATATGCTGAAAACTATATCTTTCTGGCTTATGAACCTTAATTTTCATTTCAGGGCTGTAAAAATAGCTGAACTCTTTGTAAACGGCTTAATTCAGGACTCTTCCTCTGCATCCTCATTTCTTCTGTACATTGTTGCTTTTGATAAAAAGCACACTCCCATAGCCGGCATCAAAATTACCAGATAAAAAACCAGAGGCAATAACAAATCCTCAATGCTTGACCATCTGGAAATCTCTATGAGTGCGAGAATAAGGAAAAGTATTGAAAAAACGCTTGCTGCAGATGAAACCACAAGGTATACCTTTGTTAAACTATCATGTCCATACGAGGATAAGAATAGTGATACGGAGCAGGGGGACAGTAAAGCCAGTACAACAATCCAGAGAGTTTCTGCCGTATTTATGGGATCTGCAAGAAATGGTTCCCTGGAATAAATGAGAATATTCGCTATAACCAGTAAGAACATCGAAACGCACAGCGGGACTGCCAGATACCATCGGGATAGTATTTTTCTGGCTTCCAGCAGGAAAAGCACGGAGCCTGAAAAAGAGATAATGCTTAATAACTCGATTACAGAGATGAAAAGCAGGCATGGTGCCATAAAACAGGACATTTCAGGATACGCTGTTGTAACGGGCATAAAACGGAATACAACGGATACAAAGCCTGTGACCCAGGCCATCAGAAAGACAGCTGACGTCAACGTCAGAGCAAGATTTATCCTCATTAACTCGTCACCAGATGTGGAGTTGGGGAAGTATGAAACAGGCTGTCATAAAGGCTGTCATAAAATGTGATTAAATATTCAGACAATGGAAGCAGGTTATCACTGCCCCGGATAACAACCTATAAAGGGAGATGCTATTACAGCTCCCATTACCCTGGAATCCTGTAGAATGGATACCGTACTCGAATGTTTGGGATCAAATAGACCTTTATATTATATTAAATAGACCTTATGAAATAATCCCTATAGTAAATATCTACTTCCCCTGTTTGCATTTTCAGGATAAGAAATGAATTCATTACCCCTGTAAACTGTAGTTAAATCTAAAATTTACAAGAAGTCTCTTCCAGCTTTTCAGGCGGCTCTGCTCAAAAGTAAAATAGAGGAAATTTGGAAGATGCTTGACTCAGAGTTTTAATTGGTCCTTTGAGCTCAGCTTAGTAATAATGTCAAAAAATTAGTCAATGTCAAAAAATTAGTCCTCTTGAGCGCAGCGAAAAGGACGGCGTACTCCCGAGGCGCAATTCGGGGAGCGCAGCGAAAAGGACGGCGTACTCCCGAGGCGCAATTCGGGTGAGAAAAGATTTCTGTAAGCCGGTAAATATAATCTTAACATATTCAGCCTTCATTCAATTCAAAACCAGGAGATTTCATTGGAGGGGGAAATGAAAAGAACAAAGGTGATACTTGGTTTTTTAGCTCTTGTTGTCCTTATTTTTGCAACTTATATTATCCTGAGAACCGTACCCATTAATGACTGCGGAGAAAACGGGACAGGACTTGCCTGTATAGAGCTTCCGCAGGGCTTTTCTATAGATTATTATGCAGAAGGGGTTGAAGGGGCAAGATCTATGGCTTTAAGTCCAAACGGAACGCTTTTTGCAGGAAGCCGAAATGCCGGAAAAGTCTATGCCATGCCTGACTGGAATGGAGACAATAAGGCTGATAGCGTAATCGTACTTGCCGAGGGTCTGGATAATCCTAACGGTGTGGCATTCAGGAATGGCTCTCTGTATGTAGCCGAAATTTCAAGGGTGATCCGGTATGATGATATTGAAGCAAGGCTTGAAAACCCACCCGATCCTGTGGTGGTCAATCGAAATTTTCCGTCAGACAGCTCACACGGCTGGAAATACATAAAGTTCGGTCCTGATGGAAAGCTATATGTGCCTGTGGGGATGCCGTGTAATGTTTGCAACCCAGAAGATAAGCGTTATGGAACGATTATGCGGATGGAACCTGATGGAAGCCAGCTCGAAATCTTTGCAAGAGGGATAAGAAACACTGTGGGTTTTGCCTGGCACCCTGAAACTGAAGAATTGTGGTTTACTGACAACGGCAGGGACTGGCTTGGAGATGATCTGCCGCCAGATGAACTTAACAGAGCATCTGAACCGGGAATGCATTTTGGTTTTCCATACTGCCATGCTGGAGATATTCCTGACCCTGAATTCGGGAAAGATAGAAATTGTTCGGAGTTCACAGCCCCTGAGATTAAACTGGGCCCGCATGTGGCTGCACTCGGGATGACCTTTTACACTGGCAGCATGTTCCCTGAAGAATACAGGAACCAGATCTTTATTGCCGAGCACGGCTCATGGAACAGGAAAATTCCGACAGGCTACAGGGTTACTCTGGTAAAGCTTGAGAACGGGACTCCCGTAAGTTATGAACCTTTTGCTGAAGGCTGGCTTCAGGGGCTTGCAGCATGGGGAAGACCTGTGGATGTGCTTGTGATGCCTGACGGAGCTCTGCTCGTGTCAGATGATAAAAATAATGCAATCTACAGGATCAGTTACGCCTGAGGAAAATATCCTGAAAAAGATACATATAAACATGCCAGAGAAGCCATAATTACTAAAAAACTTCCCAGATCGGTAAAAATACTTATGATTATGCGTCCATATATGATAAGCAGGGGTGAATAATTGTTATCTAAAATTCCTGTAGACCTTAAGGAAGCATCTGAAGACGATATAGATAAGGAAATTATCAGAGCCGGGATTATTGCCGAGCTTGATGCCATAAACCTTTACGAGCAGATGGCTGCCCTTACCAAGAATGAGGACATAAGGACAATCCTGCTGGATATCGCAAAAGAGGAAAAGACACATGTAGGGGAGTTTCAGGCGCTTTTACTCCGGTTTGACTCCCAGCAAAAACAGGAACTTGAAGAAGGGGGTAAGGAGGTAGAGGAGGAGCTATCCAGAAAATAACCTGAACACAGAAAACTCTGATGTGAAAAATAAGAGAGAGACACGACCGCCAGCAACACCCTCTTACCAGAAACAATAATCAGATAATAAGTTCAGGCAGGGGTAAGTCCCCGGGGGTGTGGTGGCTGCCCGGGAACTCTGATTGCACCCACATTCCCATATATATGATTCAGTATATAAAATATTCGTGAAGAATATTTGTGAGGATTGATGAAGAGATATGGAAGCGTTCAAATAACTTCACAGGATTCTTTTATACCAGTGTCAGAAGCAATAATTAGAAAAGTTAATATTGAGAGTGTTACTCTTCCATAATAAAATTCTGGTGAAACAAAGGACTGAAACTGATATTTCCTGTGGCAGTTCTTACACAAAAAACAATAACTCAATATAAATTGAAATATACCGAAAATGCTAAAAAGGATGTCACTATCACATTGCGTTCAATATCACAGAAAAGTAAATAGGAGCAAGTAAAACGTCGCCTGCAGAAATACAAATGTTATTAAATGCATTATTTTTTTCGTCTATATGTGTAATAATGCTATTCATCGTCCAGAAGTTTTTTGCCTGGCAGAGTTCAAAATATCATCAGATGAATCCTTTCGTGAATACCTGGAAGATAATCAAGACAATGAAGTTATGGTGAACTCATGTATTACCCATATGTTGAGACAGATACTGGAAATGAGACTCCATATGAACCCTCAACCGTGAACACATAACTTAAGAAGTGTTAGAAAAACGAAATTATCTTTTTTCAGTGCCATTTACCCGTAGAGGTGTTATTTTCCCCTCCTCTACTTTATCAGAAAACAGATATGTTGTGCCCCGTTGAGATGTGACAGACTGTGCTACGCTACTGGTTTTGTTTTTAAAGCAATAGTTGTATTACGAAGCTTTTCCATTCACTATTTAACTGTATACTTATTCTTTAAGTGAGTTCGCAAGATCTCACTTGAAAATAAAAACGTATCAGATATTGAGATTGCAAGAGTGTCCACACCGTCGGGAACCAGAACAAATATTAAAAATTAGTCTGTGTAAGGGCAGGTTCACCCTGAATTTCTAAAAGTTGAAAACATTAGATTTAAACCAGGTTTATCCAGAGAACCAGCAGAAGGTGAATTCCAATAAATACCGGCACAGAGTATTTAAATCTGGGTTTCTGGGTCTTGTGCCTGAACTGCGTCATTCCGAGCCATGCACCGATTGGTCCGAAAAGTGCAGCTATCAGCAGGCTCTTTTCCGAAATGCGCCATTTTTCCTTTCTTGCTTTGTATTTGTCCAGACCGTAAAGGGCAAAAGAAACTGCGTTAAGGGCAATATAAACGATAGGAAAAAGAAAGTAAATAGCATCTTTCATGGAAAAGAAATATCCTTTATAATAATTAAAGGCTGTGATGCTCTATTGAAATGATTGTATTCCAGAGCAGCACCTCTTTTTATGTTATAAGGTTTCAGAATTATGTATAATGTTTTAGAAAATACAAAATAAAATAGAGATGATATCTAAGAGCAGAGGACTAATAGATGAATGTAAAAGGGAAGGAAGATCTACAGAAGCTGAAAAGTAAAAATAACGATCAAAAAAGCCTTACTTCTCCTCTGCCTCTGGTTTTAAAGGTGGGTCGTTATCTTCCAACCCTTATTCTCCTGGGACTTGCTGTTCATCTGATTCTTCCCCAGATCGCTTCATTTGAAGAGTCCCTTCAGGTGATCAGGACAATGGCTTTATGGGCTGTACTGCTCGCTGCTTTTGCCCAGATACTGAGCTATATCGGAACCGGTTATCTCCTGTATTCGGTTGTGGCAATAGTAAACCAGAACCTTTCAGTGTTAATGGGAGCTATGATAAATCTAGCTGCAACAAGTATGGGAATGGTAGCTGGAGGCACTTTAGGAAATGCTGCAGCCACTTACCGATGGGTACGGAAATCGGGGGTAAGTGCAGAGGGTTCAGGGCTTGCAGGAACTCTGCCCACTATTTTCAACAATGCCATTCTGACAATCCTTGCAGTAGCCGGAATTATCTATCTGATGCTGGTCCATGAACTTTCTTCATTGCAGTTTTTTACTTTCCTCCTGATCCTGGTCTTGATGGGCCTGGGACTTGCAGCAGTGAGCTGGGGAAAACATCACAGGGATAGATTTACATCCGCAGCTGTAAGTATTGCATCTTCTTTTGCCCATCTCCTGAAAAATCCCTATACTACAGATGCAACCGAAGCCCTTGTAAGCCGCATGTTTGCAGCTCTTGATACTCTGGACAATGGAGGCTGGAAACGGCCATTACTTGGAGCCACACTTTCCACAGGTTTTGATATGCTAACTCTTTACTTTTTTTTCATAGCCGCAGGACACCCTGTAAAACTTTCAGTCTTATTTGTTGGATACGGGCTTCCCCTGCTTTTCGGGAAAATGGCTTTCCTGATCCCAGGAGGAGTTGGAGTTGTTGAGAGTACAATGGCAGCCCTTTACACAGGGCTCGGGGTCCCGGGACCAATTACAGTTGTGGTTATACTCGGTTACAGGATGTTTTCTTTCTGGATTCCTACTTTAATCGGCTTTCCAATTGCTTTTTACCTGCAGAAAAAATGAAGGAGAATTTTGATAATATTCAGTGCTGTTTTCAGTATGCTAACAGAAATGATTCTATTCCGGAGTCCCATCTCTTTTATATATTAAAATGTGTGAGAGAATACAAAATAAAGACTACCTTAATTTCAGAGGATTAAAAATGGACATAAATGGACAGGATGGTTTAGAGGGTCAGAATAATAACTACAATAATCGGAGCCTGATATCGTTTCCACCTCATGTCTTAAAAGTTGGACGCCACCTTCCAACCCTTATTCTCCTGGGACTTGCAGTTCATCTGATTCTTCCCCATATTGCATCTTTTGAAGAGTCGCTTCAGGTAATAAGGACAATGGCTTTATGGGCTGTACTGCTCGCTGGACTTGCAGAGATCATAAGCTACATCGGATACAGTTATCTTATTAATTCGGTTCTTGTAATAGCAAACCAGCATATATCAACATTAAAAGGAGTAGCCATAACTCTTGCTGCATCGAGTATGGGAATGCTGGCAGGTGGCACTTTAGGAAATGCTGCAGCCACTTACCGATGGGTGAGAAAAACTGGCGTAAGCAAAGAGGGTTCAGGACTTGCAGGTACACTGCCTACAATGTTCAACAATGCAATAATGATTTTACTCGCAACATCCGGAACAATTCACCTGCTTCTTGTTCACGAACTTTCTCCTCTGCAATTCTATACATTTATTCTGTTCCTGACTCTGCTGAGCCTTGGCTTTCTGACAGTAATCTGGGGAAGAAAGCACAGGAAAAGATTCAAGGCAAAAGCCGGAAAAATAGCAGCTTTCCTTGCCAGAATCCGGAACAAACCCTATAATCCTGCTCCGATAGAGAACTTTGTAAGTCGGTTTTTTGCAGCCCTTGATGTCCTGCATAAAGGAGGCTGGCAACGCCCGTCTCTGGCAGCCGTTTTTTCCATAAGTTTTGACATGTTAACTCTTTACTTCTTCTTCATAGCTGCAGGACATCCTGTAAGACCATCAATTCTCATTGTAGGATACGGGCTTCCCCTTCTCTTAGGAAAAATTGCTTTTCTGGTCCCCGGCGGGGTAGGGATTGTCGAGAGCACGATGGCAGCTCTGTACACCGGTCTCGGGGTACCCGGACCGATTGTTGTTGTGGTTATACTCAGTTACAGGATGTTTTCTTTCTGGATTCCAACATTAATAGGCTTTCCAATAGCATTTTATCTGCAGAAGGAATGAAGTAAAAAAAAGAATATGAAGTAAATTTTCGGAGTTTACATTAAATTAGGATTCAATTATATTAGTCATTAGATATTAACAGAGGATTTGTTGGCTGGGGATTACTCAATTACTCCGATTCTGTAACGCTTCCCTTTAATCCGGGTATCATTCTGTGAACTTTTTTCTGGTATTCCCTGTATTCATCCCCGAACTGAGCCACCAGCCTTGTCTCCCAGTGCAGGGACCCGAGAAACAGATAGACGGTGGTCAAAAGGTATATGATAAGCAGGTTTACGGTCATAAAAGGAGTGAGCCAGATCCCGAGAAGTCCTGAGAGCAGGAAGGGATCCCTTACCCACCTGTAAATGCCCCGGATCTTCAGTGAATCTGATTCGGAATCCTGCGGACCGGAAAGCTGCGAGTTTATTTTGAAGCGGTGCGGAGCGTCACGAAAAGCCAGGGGGGCAAGAACTCCAGCAATCAACTGCCCACCGACCATGAGCCAGCGCCAGGGTGAAGGTATTTTGTAGAGAACCCGCCCAGGATTTTTGTAGAGCTGATAGGCAAGCGGCAATATCGTCAAAACTGAAATGAAGCTGTATGCAGGCAGATAGAGCTTTTCTGCTCTGGGGCCAGCAGCCCTTATGATTAAGCGTTTGAAGGGCAGGCTCGCAGTCAGGCTGTGAATAGCTGCAAATGCTACCAGAGAAAAAACAGGAGTAATTTTGGAAGAAACCAATACCACAGTCCCCTTTATCTTATTTAAATAGCTAATATCTCCACACTAATATGAAAAGTTTACTTATTGCCTTAAAAATATATAGATGTCGTTTTGTATTTGATTGGCATTACATATAGGTATTCAATATCAATTCTTATGGAAAAAATAGGTCCAAAACTAAAAAGGGAACGCCAATAATCTTATTTCTGAAAATAAGTAAAAAGTGAAATCAACAAATTACAGAGTTATATCTTCTGAAAAAATATATTTCAATTGAATTGGGCATCAGGATAAAACTTCAGTTTCCCTTTCTGTAATCATTAAATATGTTAAGGGCGCTTTAAAGTTTCACCCCATTGTCGGTTAATGTGATATTACACTTCCCAACAAAAAATGTATCGTGCACGTCTACACCATTTATTGTTTGCCTGGGTATATCGTTTATTTCCACCTTACGGTCAGTTATATGAATTTTTTTGCCTCCAACAAAAAAAGTCCCGCTCACTGCCAGGTATCCGTCTTCTGTGATTCTGGTATTGAGAATAACATCGCCGCTTTCTCTTTCTTTTAATGTGAGACCGTTTCCTATCTCGATTTCTCCCTGCACATCAAATTTTTCGTTTATTTGAGTAAACTCGTTTCTGTCTATTTTTGCTATGAGTTCGGAATCTTCATCCCGGACCTCTGCTGTAAGAACCAGACCGCCCTCGGAGTTTTCCAGAGTAAGCAGGGGAGTCCGGTCTCCTGTGTTCTTATCCTGATATGACACTGTATACATCTGGTCTGCGTATACGTTCGATCCAAGAATTAGCATATAATCGTCGTGGATCATTGGTTTTCGCCTGTGAATTTTTGCACATGTTTACTGAGATTATTATATAAAACGCTTCTCAACCAGTTTTTATTGCGAATAATTGAAGACAGTTGTAATAAAAAAAGTATTAAGATTTAAGCCGGAGATTAGATTACGACAGATCAACCCATTTCGATCCAATCTAATCTCCAGCAAAACACATGCTTCATTTTTATAATGTTTAAACTCAGGCAGGAGTTTCCTTGTTCAGGATATAAGAGACCATTCCAGGGTTCAGCTTGCTTTCCCTTGAAACTTTTTTCTCAATCTCCTCAGCGGCTTTGCCTTCGTTTTTCATTTCCTTAATTTTTTCAATCACTGAGACTGGAATTGCGTAATATTCGTTTATATCTTTCCTGTGTCCCCAGACATCTCCTTCAAGGAGATGGACTCTCTGCATCTGAAGGAACATCGCTATGGACTTTGAGACTGTACGCATATATGATTTGGGTAACTGAATTACCTCAATCTTCGGACATGTTTCAACCAGTCCAAAGATGTCCTTGTTTGAAGGTCTGAATGCCAGATGAACAATACGCTCATTCGGATTAAGTGTAAAGATCTCTTCCCTGGAACTGACAACTCTTATCCTCATGTTTTTCCCCCACTGTAAAGTTTTTTAGTTTGATTTTAGATGTTTAGTTTTGAATTGCTTCAGGTTAAAGGTGAAATGTATAGAAGTTATACTTTTTAGATGAAACGAAATTATTTATGCAGATATCCCTGAAGAAGCTTTTCCCCTCTTCACTTTTCCCTGAGCAGCTGAAAGGCATTTAAGTGTACAGTAAATTGCCTTTTCTTCCACTTTTTTCAGGACTACGAATTCATTCCCACAAATTGGACATGTTTTAGTTACGTACTCCATAGAACTTCACCCAGTTGTTTTTATTAGTTTTGACTGTTTTTCATATAAGACTTTGATAAATGAATTACCTCAATTTTCGGGCAGGTTACTACCGGTCCAAAAATATCCTTGTTTGAATGCCTGAATTCAGGTGAACAAGGCGTTCTTCAGATTTTGTGTAAGATTTCTTTCCTGGAACTAACCTCTCTTATCAGGGTGTTAGTTTCATCTTTTCCTTCCCCACTGTTAAGTTCTTTTTTGATTGTACTTTGATATTGAGTACGTTTACTTCTTATATAAAGTTATCTCATTAAACTAATATTATTTTGGTAGTATTCACGAAATACCGGTTATATTTAAGTTAATAAATTGAATTAAAAAAGCTTATTATGGCCTAAAAACGCGGTTAAAAGGCATAGTATTCAAATCATTACACCTACTTTTGCTTCAGTTACGGGTCAAATTTCTTATATATCATTGATTAATTATTTTTTATAGTTGTCATTCGACTTCATATTTTTTGAGAAAATTAAAATGAGGAAGAGTGAGGGTAAAACCATGTCCTGTTGCTTATATAGGGGTGCGCCATCTCAACTTTGATTTGTTCAACATATCAGCCATATGCAGGTGAAAGGCCAGAGCAATAAGATGAAAATTAGGAAATCAAATCTTTAAATAGTACATCTCTGGCAATTTTCTCTATTAAAATCCAAAAAAAGATGAAAGTTTTGTCTGCGCTATTTTCTGAACCGGCTCTTCAGGTATGGTTTCTTGCAGTGCTTCCTTCAATCCTTCCTGTTTTCTTTCTCTTTGCAAGCTATTTTCCGAAAAGCCTGTTATAAAACTGCTTTCATCTTCCGAGCCCGGTGAATTTCTGTAGTATTGCATTGTTTTCTCCTGCCAGCTGCCTGAGAAAAGAAGAAACTTCATGCCTCTTTTCTGCTCGTTCCACTCCCAAACTTCGGAGCGGTAAAAAATAGCTGCTAACTGGCTTGAGAGCTGTGCATAAGGAACCTCCTGTCTGAGACTGTACAGGAATTTTCCTATGCCGTCCTTTTCAGTCCCCATATACAGTTTTGCTGCATTATTTGCCAGGTCTTTCCATTCCATATCCTGCATAAACTCATGAAGCCTGTCCAGGTGACTGCAACTAACTTTGTCTATTCTTGGAAAAAGGGAATTCCTGAACTTCCTTTTTATGAAGATATTTCCCCGGCTGTCTATTCGCCAGAAAAAAGCCTTCTCTTTTGTTCCAAGGGTATGGGACAGAGCCCAGGAAGCAGACATAGGAATAAATCAGATTTTGAATCTAAAAAATGTTTGTGATTTGTGCTGGATTTTCCTGTTGAGAAAAATCAAAATTTTGTGGCGTTCCTTTTGTATGTTTCTTTAACAATTAAGAAATAATTCAATGAGTTTAAATGTTCAAATACATCCTGACAGCGAGCCAGATAATAAACCATCCAATGGCCGAGAGCAAATTATTTCTGAATTCTGTCTCCATAAATATATACACTCATCAATCATATTTAAATTTTTTTCTCTGTTTAAAAGTGTGCATGGGAGCCTATTTCAGCCTTCTTGCCTATCATTAGCATAAAGCAAAGTTTATTTCTCGCTCCTCGATTTGTTTTGAATGGAAAGTACCTGCTGCCATTTTCCAGATGTTGCTGAATCACGTTCACGTTTTTTTATTCAAACCTTCAGCTTTTCATCCAGCCTTGGCACGATTTTATCAAAATACCTTGTTACCACACATGATTCCATACATTTTCCGCACCTTATACAGGACTCACTCACATGCGGTTTTCCTTCTTTAATCGAAACTGCGCCGACAGGACAGGCTTTTACACAGATCCCGCAGCCTGTACAGCGGGAAAGCCTTACTAACTGCTTTGCCGTTTCCTTAAAAAGCTGGACAGCCTTTTCTTTAGTTTCCGAGCTTACAAGCAGGTTTCCGTTCGAGAAAAACTTCACAGTCCCGGTTCCGGTTTTTACCAGCAGCATGCCAAGTTCTTCTGCATAGATGGTCTTTCCAAGCACATTAATGAAATCTGCGGCTTCTTTTTCCCTGATGCCTTTAACCCCTGCCTCGACAGAAAATCCTCCAGCTTTGCAGGGAGATATTCCTGAAACGACCTCGATCTCAAAGTCTTCGGCTTTTTCTTTCGCAAGGACGGATATTCCAAGCTCTTCTGCCAGCCTGAGCATTTTAGGAGGCAATTCTTTCCAGCGCCAGAACCCATGCTCTACGAACTTTTCCGAAAGCCCGCGTGCTTTTGCCCACTCGAGCAGAAAAGCATTCCACCTGGCATACATTTCAGGATGCAGCTCTTTTACCCTGGAATATTCGGCAGCAAGGGCAGACGGGCAGAGCCAGCACCCGACCCTTTCAAAGCCCAGATCATAGAGAGGGTTGTATGAAAGCCCTCTCCAGTGGATATAAAGCCAGACCTCAAGAGCGCGCCAGTCCCGGATAGGGAAGATATTGAGCTGTGCTGGGACGAAGGGGTTTGTTTCACTTGCCGCAATCCTTGCCCTTGAAAAAGACTCGTGTTTCCGCTTGCCGTCTACTGTCAGGTAAGCAACTGCATCTGCAGCATCCTTTTCCTGAAAGGAACATGTTTCTTTTCCTGTTTCCAGATCTCCTGCCGAAGCCAGCTTGCAGACCTTGCAGCACCAGCGGAAATCCTTTGCAGGAGGCCCGAACTTTTCTACCTGCTCCCAGAAAGCAGAACCAGAGTTCATCTCTTCAAGTGGCACTTTCATTTCCCTGCAGGAACTCCGGGCAAATTCCACAGTTTCTGGAAATTCAATTCCTGTATTCAGAAAAAAAGCCCTGAACTCCCTCTGCTTCAGGGCAGCCTTTGTCAGGTCCAGCACCACAAGGCTGTCTTTTCCTCCGCTGAAGGACACATATACAGGCAGGTTCCTGTACTCATTTCTGGAAACAATCCCGCGAATAGTATTTATGGCATTTTTCCCGAGCGTCTGAAGGTGCTTTCTGTTAGCTTCTATACATACCCTTAAATCCGGAGCCTCAGGGTGAAGGAAAGCTTCGCCACTGTCAACTTTTCTGACCCTGAGAATTTTCACTTCGCTTTTTTCGCTTTCGGACTGAGTGGATTCGGATGTTTTTTTCAGATCTGTAAAATCCGCGCTGTCGATGTATGAAATTCCATATCCACTGAGGCTTCCCGCAGTTACAAGGACAAAATCCCCTGCTTTTACGTCGCCGGCAAAAGAATCTATAAGCTCTGCAGGCACGTTTTTTCCATTGAGGTGCCTGTTTGTTTTCTTAAGCTCGACTTTTTTGCCTTCAGCATGTTTAAGGAGAATTTTTGCCCCCTGAAGGGAAGGCTCAAAGCGGTAGTCCATTCTGGAAAGTTCAAAACTGAGCGCTCCGAAAATAAAGCCGTCTACAATAACCTCGTCAGTTTTGTCTTCTCCGGGGATTTTATTAAGGAGAACAAGCCTGTCTCCCAGAGGATCACAGCCAAATGATGAAATCAACTGCCCAGCAAGAAGCTCGCGCTCATATGGAGAACAGAACCTTATATCGGCAGGCTGGGAAAGATGGAGTATCTCACCTTTGCCGCCGCAGATTTCACATTCTTCCCCTATAAGAGGCAGATTGCATTTTTTGCACCAGAATATGTAATTATCTTCATATTCAAAGCGCGAAGAGGATTTTTTCTTTGAAAAACTTTCCGTATCAGGCAGTTTTTCAGAGCCAGAGCTCTTTCTGCAGGAGGGTTTTTCTTTAAAGTCTCGTGACCGGTTTTCTGCCCTTTTTTCGCGGGTTTGCGGACCCTTTCTGTCCTGACTATTTCTATCCGGACTGTTTCTTTTTTGTTTTTTTGAGCTGGAAGCCTGGTATTTTTCTTTTTTCTGATGCATGGAAGCCCTGACCGGTGGTTAGAAGAAATGATTAAGTATCTTATCGTTCAGTTTTCTGCAAGGATGCATTTATCGATATATCAATATTTTGAGAGAAAGGAAGATCAGGTAAAGAAAACATGGCAATACTGTTAAAAAGGTATTACATGCAAACTCCTGTTGGATAGCCCATATAAAAATATAACTTAAGACTTATATTTAAGTTGTTATACTATTAAATTATAAGAGCTATGAATATATTAACCTTCCTTTAACCTTTCTGAGAAGAATTAAGGTCTACTGGAACAAAAGGGAACAGGGTTTCCAGAATAAGCCAGCATTTATTCAAACTATTTACTATTTATTCAAACTATTTACTGTTCAAACTTGATTTGTGATCTAGCTTAATTTGTTATGTAAATGTGATATCTTATGGAATATGATGTTGTTGTGGTTGGAGCTGGCCCTGTGGGCTCTACTGCTGCCCGCTATGCGGCAATGAACGGGGCAAAGGTTCTCCTGCTTGAAGAGCACGCTTCAATAGGGTCGCCGGTGGGCTGTACAGGGCTTCTGAGCACAAGAGCTGTTGAAGAGTGTGACCTAAAGCCCTCTGACGAATTTGTTTTCAATTCTGTGAGAGGAGCTTTTGTGCACGCTCCTGACGGGCAGTGCCTGCCTATTGATGGAAAGCATACAAGGGCATATGTTGTTTCCAGGAAAAACTTTGACCGCACCCTTGCAGTAATGGCTGTGGAAGAAGGTGTTGATCTATCTCTGAAAACAAGAGCTATCGGACTTGAAAAAGAATACTCTGAAACCGGAACAGGGACAAAGGGAAATAAAAACAAAAAGAACTCCCCGGTAAAACTCAGGATAATCAAAAACGGTAAGCCCGAAACCATATCCACTTCTGTGGTTATAGGCGCGGACGGGGTAAAAAGCCGCATAGCCAGTTATGCAGGACTTGAAAAACCTGCGCGTGTACTCCCGGGAATACAGATCGAAGCCCCTTATGCCTCGGATGACAGTGACTTTGTTGAACTGTTTCCCGGCTCTTCAGCCCCGGGTTTCTTTGTATGGACCGTGCCCCTCAACGAAAAAACCTCGAGAATAGGGCTTGCTATTGAACCGGGAATTGCCAGCAAAAGCGGGCATGGAGAGAATTCACCGTTTTCCTACCTTGAAAGATTCCTGCGCTCAAACCCGCACGTAAAAGCAAGGTACTCAGGCGGCATGCTTGATTTTGTGGTCGGCGGAATTCCTATCGGCCCTCAGGAAAAAACATTTGCTGACGGCATCCTCCTTGCAGGCGATGCTGCAGGGCAGGCCAAACCAACATCAGGAGGGGGAGTTTACACCGGGGCTTTTGCAGCAAAAATCGCAGGAAAAGTTGCAGCCGAAGCCGCCCTTGAAGGAGATACCTCTGCAGGCAGGCTTTCCGAATACGATAAACTCTGGAGAAAGGGCCTGGCAAAAGAACTCGATATAGGCATGAAAATCCATGATTACATGGGAAAGCTGGAAGACAATCAGCTGAACGAACTCATAGGCTCTTTAAATACTCCTTCCATCCTGAATACGATCACGGAATACGGAGATATGGACCATCCATCTGTCCTTATGAGAAAGCTGATGTTCTCAGGCAACTCTTTGAGGCTGATGAAAGCCTTCGGGACATTTCTGAAGACGCTCTTTTAAAGAGATCTGCATTGTGTTATATCCTGAAATGATTTTGCATATACCAAAACAGTTGAATTTTCAATTTATGATACAGCAGCAGGTGATTTAAAAGGAAAAACAGTTAGTAAAAATACAAGAAAAAAATGTAACTGGGAAAATGTAAATCTTACTCTTCAGCCTTTTCCATTTCATTCAGCCGGTTTCTTTCAAAGTTCAGGACTTTCCTGATAATTATCTTTTTGGACCCGAGTGCAAGTTCTTCGTTTTCAGGATAGTTTTCCTTTACATAATCATAAAGTTCCGGAACACTCATCTCGTCAAGTTTCCTTTTGAGCTTGTTAAAATCCTCCATAAAAGACACCTCACTTACAAAGAGCGAATTACATATACATTTTCACATCTGGGCAGGGATCCTGAATATATTTCAGAGATCCTTTTAAGACACCTGGCAGGATTAATAGTCCTTTAATAGTCCTTAAATAGTCCTTAATCCTGCCAGTTTCAAATAGCCTGATAATACTCCTGATAGCTGTTTTTATATATATCCATATTCAGCCAAAAACTGCAATATATTGTGTTTATCACTGCCTATCTAATTTCTTTCTGATTCATATCCAAAATATTAATATGTCAATAATCTCATCATACATGTGACTGCCGAATAGGATTTTCGTGAAAAAGAACGCCGAAAACGCGGAGCTCCGGACAGGAAACTCAAAATCTGGAAAATAAACTGAGAACAAAAAAGCAGATACTTAAAGGCCGGGTGGTAATATAGACATTGCTGAAAGAAAAAGCAAAGCAGAAGAAGACTGGAAGGAAGAATTTCTATTAAACAGCCCCAGCCCGGTCCTGAGGATAGAAAAAGATGGAGTAATTACCTATTCTAATGAAGCAGGAAAGCTTTTACTTGAAGCATGGGAAAGCAGTGTTGGAGGAAAAGTTCCCGCAAATGTCCAGGAAGCTTTGCGAAAAGCAGCCCTGAGAAGAAAATCTGAATACATGGAGATTAAGGTGGGGGAAAAAACGTATTTAGTCACTTTTATGCCTTCTGCTGACAGTAAACATACTGTTCTCCAAGCAATGGACATTACTTTATCCAAAAAAGCCGAAAGAAAACTGTCCTTAATAGATAAACATCATAAAAACCTTACCAGAATTGCCGAACTGTCTCTTACAGGCCAGAATCTCCAAACCCTTCTGGACGAATCTTTTGCCTTAATTACTGCTACTCTTGATGTAAAATACTGCAAGATTCTGAGACTTTTGACTGGCGGAAATTTTTTAATTGAAGCGGGTACTGGATGGAAGCCGGAAGATAAAGGCAAAGTCATAGAAAGAAAAGCAGCTTCGAATGCCGGATATACTGTTCTTTCAAAAACCCCTATCCTGACAGAGGAGTTAAACAAAAAAGGTTCTATTGAAAGAATGGGACTTGAAGGCTATCAGGAAATAACGAGAGGAATGAGTGTCCTTATAGGGACCCTTGAAAAACCATATGGAGTGCTTGCAGTTCACAGCACGAAGAAAGAGAAGTTTGAAAAAGAAGACGCGTATTTTTTAGAAGCTGCTGCATCCCTGATTTCATCAGCCTTTGAACAAAATGAAGTCGAAAGTATCCTGAAGGATAAGGTACTTTTTCTTGGAACTCTTTTAGATGCGATTCCAGCTCCTGTTTTTTATAAAGACAAGGAAGGGATCTACCGTGGATGCAACGAACTCTTTGCGAAAATGATTATTGGAAGATCAAAGGAAAACGTAACCGGATACTCTGTAGACGAGCTCCCTGAATCACTTCCTTCAGAACTGGGAAATCTTTTCAAAAGAACGGACAGGCAGTTGCTCCAGAGAGGAGGAAGCCTGGTTTATGAATCCAGAATGAAGTGTTCCGACGGGGTAATCAGGCAGTTCCTTATTAATAAAACCGTATACACAAACCTCAATGGAGATATTGAAGGGCTTGTGGGAGTAATGCTTGATATTACCGGACGCAAACACACCGAAGAAAAGCTGTTAAAAAGCGAAGAGAGGTATCGGCTGGCTACGGAACAGACAGGACAGTTGATATACGAATTTGACCTGAGAAGTGGTCATGGTGAATGGGCAGGAGCAGTCATGGAACTTACAGGCTACAGCTACAGTGAAATGCAGAACTTCGACTTTTATGACTGGCTTGAGCACATACACCCCGATGAACGCAAAAGAGTACAGCAGGAATTTAGAAAATGCTGGAACACAGGAGAAAAATTTAATACAGAATTCAGGTTCAGGCGGAAAGATGGAAGCTATTTTTTTGTGGAGAATAAAGGGGTCTACCTGAGGGATGAAGAAGGCTGTGTATGCAAAGCTCTTGGGGTGATGAAAGACATTACTGAAATCAAACTTTCCTCAGAAAAACTGAAGGAAAGCGAAGAGCTTTACAGATCATTTTTAGAGAATTTTAAAGGAATATCATTTAAGCTGGACAGGAATTTTACGCCTGTTTTTCTGGAAGGAGCTGTCGAGGAAATTACCGGGTATCAAGAAGAGGACTTTATCACCGGCAAAATAGATTTGTCTGCCCTTATTCTTCCAGAAGACTATCCATTGCTCGAGATAAGCAAGGAAAAACTGTATTCTTCCCCTAGCTCTATTCTGGAGCACGAGTACAGGCTCAGGCGAAAAGATGGAACTGTAAAATGGGTTCATGAGTTAATCCATAATATCTGCAGCGAAGAAGGAGAAACTGAGTTTATCCAGGGCTATGCTTACGATATTACTCAGAAGAAAAAAGCCGAGGAAACCCTTGCAAAAGCCGAAGCAATCGGCATGAGGGAAATCCACCATCGTATCAAAAATAACCTTCAGATAGTTTCGTCCCTTCTGAGCCTTCAGGCTGAGAAGTTTAAAGATAAGACTGTTGTTGAAGCATTCCGGGAAAGCGAAAATCGCGTTGTATCCATGTCGATTATCCATGAAGAGCTTCATAAATCCGAGGATACTACAAGCATAGATTTTGCAGCCTATCTGAGAAAACTTACTTCTGAACTCCTTTATTCTTACAGGGTTGGAAATGAGAAAGTCCAGCTCTTCCTTGATGTAGACCCCATATTCCTTGGAATAGACACTGCAATCCCTCTGGGAATTATAATTAACGAACTCTTTTCAAATTCCTTAAAATATGCGTTTCCCAGAGGCACCGATGGAGAGATCAGAATCTCTCTCTGCAAACATCCTGAAACCTCTGGACCTGCCAGTGAATCAAACAGTAATACCGGTGAAAAAGAACCAGCCAAAAACTATGGATTTACACTTGTTTATTCGGATAGTGGGGGATGCTTCCCAGAAAACATCGATTTTGAAAATCCCAGTACTCTTGGTCTGCAGCTTGTAAATGCTCTGGTTGAACAGCTTGATGGGACAGTCGAGCTTGAGAAAGGAGAAAAAACAAAGTTCACTATCAGATTTGAAGATAAGGGCATTCCGGAAAAAAACTGAACCGAGTCCGATTTCTTCTTTTTTGTCCGAATTACAGGTTTTTTCCGCCATAAGATCTGATATGCTTCCAGGCTTTATGGTAATCGGCAAAAAGAACTTCATCTGTATATATCTCGTTATTATCCCTTTTATACAGCTCTCTATCCTTTCCTATCGGGCAGACTTTGATACATATCCCGCAGGGCGAAATGTAACGCCTGTTTAATTCGGCGCTGTAAGAGGAACAGGCTTTCTTATCTGTTAACCCGTCAGGATAATCTTTCTTTTTAAGAGCATTCGACGGGCACATTTTAACACAGCGCATACAGCGGGTGCAGAGCTGAGTATCCAGCACTGGATCTGAAGGAAGCTCAGCTGTGGACAGGATTGAACCAAAACGGACCCTGGGGCCGTACTCAGGTGTAAGGATCGTATTGTTCACCCCAAAGTTTCCCAGACCGGCAAGAAAAGCTGCATGCCTGTGAGAGAAGAATGCAACAGGATTTTCCAGAAGCACCTGAATGTTTCCATACCCGTCTCTGGGTACAAAAATAGATGGGTATCCTTTACTGGTCAGGAAGTTGGCAAGCCTATATGTGTATTGATCCAGTAGATTATTTACAGTATTGTAAAGTTCGCGGTAATATATTGAGGGTGATGTCTCCAGCACCGGCAGAGGGATCGGCAATCCGATAACTATCACTGATTTTGCTTCGGGGTATATGGATTGAGGATAGAATTCTTCAGGCATCCATGGCAAAAAAGGCGGGTTAGTCCATCTCTCAACACTGGCAACCCCAACCATGGGTATGTCCATACTTTCGCATTTCTGCAGGAGGGCTTCTTTCAGGTCTTCAGTCATAAATATCCCTTCTTTGTGATTCCTTATCCCTGCATGGAGATGGTTTCTTCACAATTTGAACATTTCCACCCATAAACATATTCAGGATAGAGAGTTATGTTTTGGTTCCCGGTATACGGAAAGCTCAGAAAATAAGCGCATTTGGGCAAAGTGTGTTCTGATCAAAATCAACCAGCTGATATATCAGTGCCTGAGTTTTCTTCAGAGCCATAATACTATAAGTTTTTATGTCATGAATGTAAGGTAAATAGCAGATATGAGAAACAACTTTAAGCAGAAATCATCGGTTCCTAATAAATACTTGATTTTGATTGCAGGCATCGTTTGGATGTTTGCTGGAATAATGGTAATAGAGACCGGATTACCATATTTTATAAATCAGGGGAGATATATTTTTAGTGTTTTTTTAGCTGCTTCAGTATTTTCAGTATTTTATTTTTTCATTTTCTCTAAATTAGTTGAAAAGCACACGACTCGAATAAGTAAGGATAAAAGAAAGAAAATGTTTGTTATGGAATTTTTTGATAAAAAGTCATACCTGATTATGGTGGTAATGATATTAGGCGGAATTACTATTCGGAAATTCAGTCTTTTGCCGGCTTTTGACATAGGATTCTTTTATGTTGGGATTGGTCTGGCATTGTTCTCGTGTGGCATGAAGTTTGTATATAAATTTAAGAATTCGTCTTTGTGATTGAATGTTTCCATCATTCAGCATCCAGAAGGGGGTCTCAAGCATTGCTGCCTGAGGGAGACGAAGTTGTGGATCTCTTCGACAACTGGCTTCACTATCGGACCGATACTCAGCCTGGAGCTTCAGGCTCGCCAGTATTCAAAATTGGGAGAACTGCCCCCGGAACATTACCGAATGGCGGACGGCTATAACCCCTGATTTTCTGGGCTCCCTGCGCCATCTGCCACTTCCCAGGCTGGTCGATAATCTCCAGTCCAAAGTCGCAAAGCTCAAGGATGGGGGGAGATTCTCACCTGCCTGCACTTCTCGATAGTGATGAATGCCGATCGAAGGCTGACCTTTCTATACCGCGGCGAAAAGGGTCTGGAAAGTCAGAGGAGCAATATAAGGAGGATTCGCTCTGTTGCAGACATAATGCTCTGATCGAGCTCTTGATGGTTGTTGCTTCGGATTAGACAATGAAGCACAATCTTGCCAATTAACTATAAAGGCCCATGCTGGAAAGCCATTTTTTTGAATGTCGGCTTCACTTTATTTTGCGGGAAAGCTCAATGACTGGCAGCGTCATATCTTATCCGCCCCGCCAGGCTCCAATTCTTTTCGCACCATGCTTGCATGATAGACTCTTTTATTGTATTTCGGTACTAAAATATAATAATTTGGATAATTATTTATACCATAACTGTGATGTACGTATCGTTACATAATTCAAATACTATCAGTTTTTGACTGCAGTTTCCAGGACCTCTCCTCAGAATCCTCTTTTTTGAAATGTTTTTCCGGACTTCAGAGGGAACCTCAACTGCCAGAAACTACCCTGGTTCAAAATCACAAACACTCTTAAAGGGAGATTACTGTAGAAAATAAAGTTATACAGTGATTGCTGGTTCTCAGAGAATGAAAGTATTCAAGAGATATTGTTAAAAAGCAATAGATAAACGAATTAGAGATTCAATGCTGGGAACTTTGTTTCTTATGGATTTCTCAGACAAACCATTGTTTAATACTTTCACCCCGCTATATAACTTTATTAATAAAAAGTCTGCGTGTTGCTATGTGTATTGAATTTCGGGACTGTTGACCACAACAGACGGATCACAATAAATGCAATTTCTGTTACTGGAATAATAACACAATGAAAGAAATAATAACAGATTAAAATTCATACAGAACAGTTTTCTTTAAACACGTATCTGGTTTCAGATATTACATAATCTCAAAATCTTAATCTCAAACCTTAACCCAGAATTTT
This sequence comes from Methanosarcina sp., assembly GCF_035390745.1. Lineage (GTDB taxonomy): Archaea > Halobacteriota > Methanosarcinia > Methanosarcinales > Methanosarcinaceae > Methanosarcina. The sequence continues at coordinate 56,992 of NZ_DAOOUJ010000008.1, forward strand.
TAAGTTTCAACTTATCTCCAATTACGAAGATCTCCAATTAAGAAGAAAAAAACCTGAGAGAAGGAAAATGAAGAATATCATAATCAAAGGGGCACGGGAACACAACCTGAAAGACATTACCGTGGAACTTCCGCGGGATAAGTTAATTGTAATTACCGGAGTCTCAGGTTCGGGAAAATCAACCCTTGCCTTTGACACCATCTATGCCGAAGGGCAGCGCCGCTATGTGGAGTCGCTCTCCGCTTACGCACGGCAGTTCCTGGGGCTTATGAACAAGCCTGACGTGGACAGCATTGAAGGGCTGTCTCCGGCAATTTCTATAGAGCAAAAAACCACATCCAAAAACCCCCGGAGTACGGTGGGAACTGTCACTGAAATTTACGATTATCTCCGGCTTCTCTTTGCAAGGGTGGGCACTCCTTACTGCCCCATCCACGACATCAAAATTGAGTCACAGTCCCCTGAAAGGATTGCGGACAGCCTCAGCAGGGAATGTGAGGGAATGGTCACAATCCTCGCACCCATAATCCGCCAGAAAAAAGGGACTTACCAGCAGCTTTTCAGGGACCTGAACAGCGAAGGCTTCACAAGGGTAAGAGTAAACGGGGAGATCCACAGGACAGATGACGAAATCCCCCTTGACCGCTACAAAAAACACGATATTGAAGCAGTAATCGACCGCATGGACCCTGCAGAAGACCGTTCAAGGCTTGTCGAAGCATGTGAAAATGCTCTCCAGAAAGGCGAAGGGCTCATGATTGCTGTGGATGCGGAAGGAAAAGACCACCTGTACTCCTCAAACATGGCCTGCCCTGTCTGCGGTATGGCTTTTGAAGAGCTCCAGCCCAGGATGTTCTCTTTCAACAGCCCCTTCGGCGCATGTGATGCCTGCAACGGGCTAGGGTTTAAGATGGAACTCGATCCTGATCTCATAATCCCGGACAAAAGCCTGTGCATTGCTGACGGAGCCGTTGCTCTTTACAGGAACTACCTCGACAGCTACCGGAGCCAGCACCTTGCTGCTGTTGCAAAGCACTTTGGTTTTGATGTATTTACTCCTATAGAAGACCTGTCGGAAGAGCAGTACAATGCTCTTATGTACGGCTCGGACGAACGCATCCAGTTTAGCATGAGCATGAAAAACGGGGATGCCCAGTGGTCTCATAAAGGCACATGGGAAGGGCTTCTCCCGCAGTCTGAAAGGCTCTACAACCAGACAAAGTCTGAATACAGGCGAAAAGAGCTTGAAAAATTCATGCAGGTCCACTCCTGTCCCAGATGTGAAGGCAAACGCCTGAAAGAAAAGGTCCTTGCAGTCAAAATCGCAGGCAGGTCGATAGTGGATATTACAGACATGTCCATTGTCCAGTCCATCCAGTTTTTTGAAGATCTGAAACTTCCCCAAAAAGAGCAGGAAATAGCAAAGCAGGTACTTAAGGAAATTCGTTCCCGCCTGGGTTTCCTTGAACATGTGGGGCTCAGTTATCTCACCCTTTCCCGGGGTGCAGGCACTCTCTCAGGTGGAGAAGCCCAGAGGATAAGGCTGGCAACCCAGCTGGGCTCAAACCTTATGGGCGTGCTCTACGTTCTTGACGAGCCTTCTATAGGGCTTCATCAGAGAGACAACGAACGGCTTATTCAGACCCTTAAAACCCTGCGAGACCTTGGAAATACACTCATTGTGGTGGAGCACGATGAAGATACTATCCGGGCTGCTGATTACGTGCTCGATATCGGTCCCGGGGCAGGGATACACGGAGGGTATGTGGTAGCTGAAGGGACTCCTGCAGAGATTGAGAGAAATCCGGAATCTCTGACAGGCAAGTACCTCTCTGGAGAAAAGCAGATAAAAACCCCTGCTCTCCGCAGACAGAGCGACTCGTATATCAGATTGAAAGGCTGCCGGGCAAATAACCTGAAAAATGTGGATGTAAACATACCCATAGGGCTCCTGACAGTAGTTACCGGAGTTTCAGGTTCCGGAAAGTCCACGCTTATTTACGATACCCTTTACAAAGCTCTCACAAAAAAGATCAATAAATCAAGTGTAACTCCCGGTGATTATGACGAGCTTATCTTTGATTCCGAGATAGATAAGGTAATTGTTATTGACCAGAGCCCCATAGGCAGGACTCCACGTTCAAATCCTGCAACCTATACCAAGGTCTTTGATGCGATAAGGCAGACTTTTGCCGAATCCAGGGAAGCAAAAATCCGCGGATACAAAAACGGGCGCTTCTCTTTTAACGTAAAAGGAGGGCGGTGTGAAGCCTGCCAGGGAGAGGGTCTGATTAAAATCGAGATGAACTTCCTTCCTGATGTTTACATTGAATGTGAAGAGTGCAAGGGTACGCGCTATAACAGGGAAACCCTTGAAGTGAAATACAGGGGCAAATCCATTGCTGAAGTCCTGGACATGACTGTGGAAGAGGCTGCGGAGCATTTTGAAAACGTTCCTGCTATTAGAGGCAAGCTCAACACTCTCACACGTGTTGGGCTGGGATATATCAAACTCGGACAGAGCTCCACAACCCTTTCCGGAGGGGAAGCCCAGAGGATCAAGCTCACAAGGGAGCTCTCTAAAAAATGTACAGGAAAGACGATATATCTCCTTGATGAACCCACAACAGGCCTGCATTTCCATGACGTTAAAAAGTTAATTGCAGTCCTTAACGGGCTTGTTGCTAAAGGAAATACTGTTGTTGTTATTGAACACAACCTGGATGTTATCAAGTCAGCAGACCATATAATAGACCTTGGTCCCGAAGGCGGGCATGCAGGCGGGGAGATTATTGCAGCAGGTACTCCTGAAGAGATTGCCCAGGTTCCTGAAAGCTATACCGGACGCTTCCTTGCCCCCAGGCTTTCGGCAAAAGAAAAAACATATGCTGAGTCGGGAGCACAGCCTGTAGAGGTAGTTTTTGAAGACGAGGAAGAGTTTGAGGTCGATTTTGAAGAGTTAGAAGAGGGCACGGATGAAGGCATCGAAGAAGAACCAGAGGAACTGGAAGATAGAGCGGATGAAGTGTTTGAAGGGCAGACACTTCAAAAGATTCTCGTGAAAAAATAAAACTCAATGAAATCCGAAATTAATTTGAACGGGATGTGGTCCAAAAATGATTGATCTGGAAGCTCTTCCGCACCTTCCCGGCTGTTACCTTTTCAAGGATGAGGAAGGGATTGTACTCTATGTTGGTAAGGCAAAGGACCTCAAAAAAAGAGTAAGCAGTTATTTCCAGAAAAGGGACCACGACCCTAAAACAGCGAGCCTTGTGCAGGTTATCAGGGGGCTTGATTTCATTGTCACAAATACTGAGGTAGAAGCCTTCCTCCTGGAAAATACCCTGATAAAAAAACACTGGCCCAGATACAATATCCTGCTCAAAGATTCAAAGCGGTATGCCTGCATTCACTTAACAGGGGAAAAGTTTCCCAGAATCAGGATTTCCCGGAAAAATACCGGAGAAGGGGAATTCTTCGGACCCTTTGTTTCTGCCAGAGAAAGGGACTATATCTTTGAGGTCGTAAGAAAAACCTTCCAGCTCAGGACCTGCAAGAAAATGCCTTCTCGTGCCTGCCTCCGCTATCATATTGGAGCATGCAGCGGACCCTGTACAGGTAGCATTTCCGCTGAGGAGTATGGAGAGAGAGTAAAGAAGGCAAGTTCTGTCCTGAAAGGCAATATCAGGGAACTCATAGATTCCATGGAAACAGAAATGAAAGAGATGGCTGCAAAACAGATGTTTGAGCAGGCCATTGAACTCAGAGACGAGATTGCAGCCCTCGAGTACCTCCAGGAAAAGCAGAATATGGAGAGGCAGAAAAAGCATGATGAGGATATACTGAACTATATTGTAAGAGACAACATTGTCTATCTCATGCTTTTCAAGGTTTACAGGGGTACTCTGGAAGACAAGCAGGACTTTGTCTTTGCTTTCGGAGAGGATTTTCTGGAAGAGTTTCTTGTACAGTATTATTCAGAAAACGACCCTCCTGAAGAACTGATCGTTCCCGAATCTCTTGAAGAATCTCTTGTAGAGTTTCTGGCGCATGTGAAAGGAAAGAAGGTGAAGGTAACGGTTCCCAGGCAGGGAGAGAAAAAAGAGCTTCTCGACCTTGTCCTGAAAAATGTCGAAATCGGGTTTTTCGGGGACAGGAAAAAGCTTGAAGCCCTGCAGAGCAAACTTTCCCTTCCAGCACTCCCGAATGTTATTGAATGCTTTGATATCTCTCATCTCTCAGGCACTGCTACAGTAGGTTCAATGGTGCAGTTCAGGGGAGGCAGACCTGATAAACACAACTACCGCCGCTTCAAAATAGAAAGCGTGGAAGGGATTGACGATTTCGCTTCCATCGCCGAGGTTGTGAGGAGGCGTTATTCCCGCCTGCTTGAGGACAGGCATGAAATGCCTGATCTGATAATTATAGACGGGGGAAAAGGTCAGCTTTCATCAGCTTTTCAGGAACTCCGGAAGCTCAGGCTCAGGGTTCCCATCATCTCCATAGCAAAACGTGAAGAGGAAATTTACGTTCCCGGCCTTAAGTCCCCTCTCCCGATCAAGAATAATGAAAAAGCTTCTCTCTTTGTCCAGGAAATAAGGGACGAAGCCCACAGGTTTGCAATCACTTACAACCGCCTCCTAAGACAGAAATCATTGATACAGAAATAAGTCATTGATACAGAAATAAAAAAGCACTGATACAGTAATCGATTCCACATTGATCGATTCCACATTGATCGATTCCACATTGATCGATTCCACGTTGATCGGCTCCACATAATAGATTAATCAATTCCACATGCTTAAGAAGGTCATGATTTCATGAAAGTTTCCAGCCAGACATCCGGGGAGTTATCCGATAAGAAATTTGAGACAATACACGATGCAAGGTACCGGGAAAGCCCTCAGTTTAAACTGGTTTCCGATTTTGAGCCTAAAGGTTCCCAGCCTCAGGCAATAGAAGAACTTGTGGAAGGGCTGAATAAAAAAGAGCAGTTTCAGACCCTTCTGGGGGTTACAGGGTCAGGAAAGACCTATACTGTTGCAAATGTGATAAATCGTGTTCAAAAGCCGACCCTTGTTATTGCCCATAATAAGACCCTGGCTGCCCAGCTTTACAACGAGTTCAGGGAGTTTTTCCCTGAAAACCGGGTTGAATATTTTGTTTCATATTATGACTATTACCAGCCTGAGTCCTATCTCCCTGCCAAGGACCAGTATATTGAAAAAGATGCCATGATAAACCCCAAAATCGAGCAGATGCGCCTTGCAGCCACAGCCTCCCTGATGTCCAGGCAGGACGTGATTGTGGTGGCGTCGGTTTCCTGCATCTATGGTCTGGGCAACCCTGAGAACTTCCAGAAGATGGGGTTTGAACTTAAAGTTGGAGACAGGGTTCCAAGAAAGGAAATCCTTGGGAAACTTATCGATATCCAGTTTGAAAGAAATGACCTTGAACTCATGCCCGGACGGTTCAGGGTAAAAGGAGACACCATTGATATCATTCCGGGTTACTTCGATGACATTATCCGGATAGAACTTTTCGGGGACGAGATAGACCGGATTTCTGAAGTGGACAAGCAGACCGGGCAGCGGAAAGAGTACATGGACTATTTCTTTGTCTACCCGGCCAGGCACTATGTCATTCCTGAAGAGGAGCAGAAAAGCGCAATCCAGTCTATACTTGAAGAGCTTGAAGAACGCCTGCCCGAGCTCGGGCTGCTTGAGTCTCACAGGTTAAAGCAGCGCACGCTTTATGATATGGAAATGATTCAGGAAACCGGAAGCTGCAAAGGAATTGAGAATTATTCGAGGCATTTTGACCACAGAAAACCTGGAGAGCAGCCCTTCTGCCTGCTTGACTATTTCCCTGACGATTTCCTTCTGGTCATTGATGAGAGCCACCAGACAATACCTCAGCTGCACGGGATGTATAACGGAGACAGGTCACGAAAAAAGAGCCTTGTTGATTACGGTTTCAGGCTTCCAAGTGCCTATGACAACAGGCCCCTGAAGTTTGAAGAATTTGAAAAGTACATGAAAAATGTGATCTTCGTCTCGGCAACCCCTTCAGACTACGAGCGCGAGCACTCTTCCCGGATCGTGGAACAGATTATCCGCCCGACAGGTCTCGTTGATCCCGAGGTTGAAGTGCGTCCACTTGAAGGCCAGGTAAGGGATGTTATGCAGGAGATAAGGAAAATTGTGGAAAGGGGAGACCGCGCCCTTGTCACTACCCTTACCAAAAAGCTTGCAGAAGAACTTACCGAGTTCCTAGCGAGAAATGAGATTAAAGCACGTTACCTGCATTCGGATATAAAGACCATTGAAAGGACGGAGATTATCCGCGAACTGCGCCTTGGCAAATTCGATGTTCTTGTAGGGATCAACCTGCTAAGGGAAGGGCTTGATATTCCTGAAGTAGGTTTTATCGGGATACTTGATGCAGATAAGGAGGGCTTTCTGAGGAATTCTAAGAGCCTCATCCAGATTATAGGCCGCGCGGCAAGGAACTCCAGTTCAAGGGTTGTCCTCTATGCAGACAACATGACAGATTCCATCAAAACGGCGGTACAGGAGACTGAAAGACGCCGTGCAATGCAGATTGCCTATAATGAAAAACACGGCATTGTCCCTACAACCATTCGAAAACCCATAAGGGAAAAAGTCGTTGATATCACGGATACAAAACATATCCCGAAAACCGATATTCCCAACGTGATCATCGAACTGGATGCGGAGATGAGGGAAGCTGCTGACAGGCTGGATTTCGAGCGTGCAATTCAGCTTAGAGAGCTTATAAAGAAACTGGAAAAAGAAGTGAAATAGGTGTGAAGGACTGAGAATTTTTTCTTTTTTAACTGTTTTTTCATTCCATTTTTATCATTTGTCTTTTTCCTCCTCATTCTTCTCAAAGTCTCTACCGTTAGTATTCATATTCTCGCTTTTTGCACATGCTTCGGACGATAAAAAGGGCCAGGCGTTCTCATAAATAGGGGTAAAAATAAACCTCTTATTCAGGCAAATTAAAATGTATCCATTAAATTTCAGGCTTGAAAGTCACATAAAGTTTTACTTTATTTTTTTCTAAATTATCTTTTTCAGCATATATAATTCAGAAATTAATATCTTTCATAACTTAATTTTCTATACTCCGGCTATAGCTGTCGATTATTCTTGATTTTGAGGATTATACAGTCTGAAGTATATTTAACTAAATAAGCTTATTAATTTATAAAATAATATTGTAGAAGTTTTCTTTATTTATCTAAAAGAGGTTTGAAAGGATGAAGATACTACGAATTGTAGGGGTTCTGGTTTTTTTATTATTCATACTTGGTTCTGCAAGCGCGTGTAATGACAATTGTTATTATAATAATGTTAAATATTCTCTGGATCTGCAAAAATCGGCCAATACTTCAACTTATGACCATGCAGGACAGGTAATAGAATACACATATACCGTGACAAATAAAGGAGAAGCAACAATAAAAGGAACTATTAGCATTACAGACAACAAAATTCCTGGTCTGGTTATCCTAATTGACGATGATCTTGCAAAAGGTGCTAGTGTAACAAGAACAGCTACCTATGTGATAAAATCGGATGATCTCCTTAGGTACAGCGTGTTTAACACCGCCACTGCAACTACAAAAGTTGGTAGAACGACCATATAGGATACTGCTTCAGCAACTATCTACAATGCCGGTCTGACAATAACAAAATCAGCTAATCCTACAACTTACGACCATGCCGGACAGGAAATAACATATACATATGTTGTTAAGAATACAGGAAAATATCGTGTAACTAATATCATGATCACGGATGACCACATTGATAATGGAAAGTCTTTTAATGGAAAAACTTATGGTGATTTAAATCTTGATCCCGGAAAGAGTAAAATTTGCTATAAAACCTATATCATAACCTCCGATGATCTCACTAATGGTTATGTAACAAATGTAGCATATGCAACAGGTATAACGTCCAACCAAAAACAAGTTAAATCAAATGAAGCGACAGTAACTATCCAAGCCATACGTAACCCGGCTCTGAGCCTCGAAAAAACAGCTTCTTCACAAACATATAGTTCAGAGGGAGAGTCGATTACGTACACTTATGAAGTGACCAATTCAGGAGATGTTGTAATCTATGGACCCATTACTGTCAATGACGACAAACTTGGTACAGTGCCCATATCCAGCTCATCTCTTTCACCAGGTCAGACTGTTACAGGGACAGCTACCCATACCATATCCTCAGCTGACCTCGATGCAGGTTCTATAACCAATATAGCGCAGGCAACAGGTTTTACATACGGAGGCAGTGAAGTCAAATCGAACACTGACACTGTAACAGTAACAGCAGAAAAGCCGCCTACGCCAGATACTCAAGTTCCAGAGTTTCCGTCGATAGCTCTGCCAGTTGCCTCAATTCTCGGATTAATTTTCGTTGTACAGTATAGAAAGAAGAAGGAATAAGCAAACCCTTTCTCTGCCCCTTCATCTCTTTTTATTTTTTACTTCTTTGCGCGAAGAATTTTCTTAGATTCATTTTCGCTACTGGCTCCAGATCACAATTTAACTGGACGCGAAAAAAGGATAACTGCTTTCAGGCATGGGCTTAGAGTACACAACTTATTTTTGAGGATTTGTAACAAAAAGTAAGGAAAATAGGCAGGAGTGAAGCGAATTAAAAAAAGTTTTGAAAAACGGAGTTATCGCGTTAAACCTTATTTTTGTAGTCTTTTCCTTTTTATTGCAATGTCTTAAAATATTCATATATATTAGTCTTTTCATTTTAAAACGGAATTTGCTGTAATTTTCATAGAGTTTATCCTTCCTGAAGCTCAGACTTTATTAAGTTTACCAGGAACATCCAGATCAAATAGAAAATTTGTGTCTATCTTTACTTTTTTGAGATTATATTGTAATTATTATATTAATCAATCCTAAAATATTTCTATGATTTAATTTTAAAATAGATGTCTAAGAACGCTTATTATCGAAAATTTCATATTTATACAGTTTAAAATATATTTAACTAAATAAGTTTATCTCTTTATAGATTGATTAAAAAATATCAAATTAGTTTCTTAAAGGGGGTTTGAAGAGTGAAATTAAAATACATTATTGGAATTTTAGTGTGTTTACTTGCTATGGCAGGTACAGCCAGCGCTATGAATTTAGTCTCAAAAAATGGTTTAACTAATGAAACTGTTACTGTTACTTTTTCTACTACGAATTATCCCGACGACACAGTAACTTTTACAGTGTCTCCTGCGTCTGGTCAACCTGCAGGTTGGTTCAGTAAAGTAGGTTATAATGTTGTTCCTTCTACGCTTTCTGTGAGCAGTATTACGGATAATAAAAATAACGGATGGACCTATAAAGGATATAAAGTCATGGATGGCTTTGGGAGTTTTTATGAGTATGATATAGACAATCAAGATCATGATGTAAATACAGTAACAATTGTTTTCAGTGGTACTATTACTGACACTGACAAATCTACATTTGCAGCTCATGCTCAGTGGGGAACAGGTAGTGACTTTTTTGGTCCTGAAGGTACTACTCCGATCCCTGAATTCCCCACAATTGCCCTGCCTGTTGCAGCAGTAATAGGAATAATGTTTATCGTTGGCAGCAGAAAAAAGGAATAAATAACTAATTTTAGAGCGGAATTCTCTTTAAATTTAAACCTTTCTTTTTTTCTCAGGTTTTGGGGAATTCATTCTGACTTTCATTATCCGGTATCAAAATCATCGGGGTCTTCATCTTTATATCTCTTTCTAAATATCCAGTTTCTTCTATTCTTCTTATACCCTGTCTTTTCCTTTTCTGCTTTCATATCTCTCTTTCAATTGCGGCTCTCCATTATGTTTCCTGTGATTTTTTTGAATTGTATTTTGCGCAGGCAAACAGGGCTACACAATATAATTTAAGCAAACAGGAAGTACAAATTTCATATGGAACAGAGAATTATAAGCAACGGGTGAAATTTCAGAAGCAAGAGCCAGCCAAATTCTCCTCATATTATTTTAAGGTATTTTCTATATAATATTTTATAACTTAAATATCAATATATTTCAGGACTTAATTTTATATTAAGAGGCTATAGTTATTGTTTCTCTATTAGTTCTAATTCTATACTGTATGAAGTATATTAAACTAAATAAGTTTATCTCCTTATAGATTGATAGAAAAACATTCTATTTATTCTCTAAAGGAGGTTTTGACTGGTGAGGTTAAAATTTATTATTGGAATTCTTGCACTTTTGTTGCTTACCGTTAGCACTGCAAGCGCTGAAACCTTTTATTTAACTGATGTAAATGAGGAGCAATTTGCAGGAAAAATTAGGATTCAAGTCTCGTGTAGCGGAGACACTATAACCGTCCAAGACGTCAGCACCGACCTCAATACTATCTCAAATGTGGATCTTAAAGAGATTGGAATCGTGCTTCCTGCCGGATACAGTGTTACAAGTGTTGTCGATGAGGGTGCTGAAAATGATTGGTCTGCAACCACCGGTAGTTATGAGGAAAGCGAATTCGGACATTTCAATACACAAATTAATAGGGATCCAGGTAGCAATTCAAAAACAAGAGGTCCAATTAAAATCTATTTAAATAAAGCTTTGGCAGGTTCACTTCCTGCGAATGAGTATGGTAACAGTGTTGTTGTTCATATTTCGTTTGGGGAGAAGGGTGAGGCTCTTGTGGGTAGCACATGGGTTTCAGGTTATACGCCAATTCCTGAATTCCCCTCAATTGCCTTGCCAGTTGTAGCAATACTGGGAATAATGTTTATTTTCGGCCGCAGAAAACAGGAATAAATCAACAGAGTTTTAAGGCGTGAGAAACCCTTAAAACTTAACCTTTATTTTTTCCATATTTTTAGAAAGATCGCTCAATTCTGATTTTCATTCTCCATCATCGTCAGAATCATCATCGTGTTCGTCTCTTTCCGAGTACCCGGTTTCTTCAATTATTCTTGTTTTTTCTCTTTCCTTTTCTGCTTTCATGATCTCTCTTTCAGCCTCATCCATCCTTTTTGTTTCTCGCGATTTTTTTGCGCTGTATTTTTTGCAGACAAACAAGGTTACCATTACTGTGAAGGAAACAAGCAAAAAGACGAGTGCTATATTGAGCATGGGACCATAAGCACCCGGCGAAATTTGAGGATTTAAAGTCAAATGCAATTCCTTCCTGTTTTTTGATATTATGTATGTAAGATAATATAATTTATATATTTAATATGTTACCTGAGTTTCCCATAATAGCTCTTCTTATTGCATCAGTTCTGAGCTTATTGTTCATTCTGGTATTGAAGAAAATAATGCCTGAATTGGTTTTTGCCGTTTACACAGGACGCATTTCACAGATTCCTGTGTATATTTACCGGTTTGAAGTAAAAAAATAAGAAATAGAACAGTAAAACAATTAAAGGAATAAATTAAACGTAATAAGCTACAAAGAAGCGGTAAGCAACCTGAATTTCGTCTATTTCCCTGGGCTGCAGTTCAAAATCAGGCTGGTCGGTTTTGTAAACTTTTTCCCCGAAATCTTTGAAGGTGACCTCACATTTTATGTTTTCGGGAAGCTGAGCCTCAAAATCAGCGCATTTTTTGCATATTTTGCGGGTAAGAGTTTCTGTTTCTTCAGGACTGAAGGTCTTTTTGTTTTCTGGCCTGTAATTTACCTCAACTGTCAGTTCTTCTTTGCTGAGCAGGTCTGCCCAGAAACCGGAGAGTTCCGTTCCTTCTATTTTGTAGTCCTGAAGTTCAAAGCTTCTGGTTATAGTGTTCTTGATTTTGCCCTCTTTCATATGTTTAGTTTAGAGAGTGGATCTATATAAATTATCTCAAAAACGAAAGAATACTTGAAATAACATGTCCAAAGATGCCTTTTAGCAAACGGTAAGAGGAATTGAACTGAAAATTTATAAAACCTGGGAGATGAGTAAAAAACTCAACTCCAGCAAGATTAAACCAGCTCCAGCAAAATCTTGCTTTTAAATTTTCTTAAGCATGAGCGACATTATTCCGGGTTTTGAAGGTCTCATTGTCTGGGGCATAAACATATCCATTCCGCCTGACCCGAACATTTCCTGGTTTACCCGATTTGTTATTTCATCAAATATCATTTTGTAGGCAATGCAGTGAGGGTCAACAGCTTTTATTTCCCCGTCCGTGGGAACTATTGCGTTGTAAGGACAGCCCCCTCTGCAGTATTTGATGTGGGCGCATTTGCCGCATGCGGTGTCCACAAATTCCTTATATTTATGCATGAGCTTCCAGGCGTCGGACTTGGCAAGGTCTGCCATGGTCGGGCGGTCATAAACGTTCCCCATGACATATTCGGGCATGCCTACGAAGCGGTAGCAGGGGTATATGCCTCCATCAGGTCCAACTGCAAAAGTATCCCCCATGCAGTCCACGAATGTGCAGACGGTGCCCCTGCCTGTAAACACACATTTACACAGGTGGTCAATATTCATGACCTCAATCTTGCCCATATTTTCAAGATACTTGTCAAGAAGGTAAATTAAAAGTTCTCCGTATTCTTTGGGGTCAAGTGCCCACTTTTCAGGGTTGTCACCTTTTATGGATGGCAGACAGGGATGCAGTTTCAGGGTTAAGCCTTTATCCAGGTAGAAATTGAAGATGTCCTCCCTGAATTTTACAGAGTGCGAAGTAAAAGTAGTGATAAACCTGACAGTAAGTCCGTGATCCTTTGCAATTTCGTAGCCTCTCATTGTTTTTTCATAATAGCCCTTTCCCCTCTGAAGGTCATTAAGCTCCTGAGGGCCGTCCAGACTGGAACCGATAGGGACATTGTATCTGGCAAAAATCTCGGCTATTTCCGGAGTAAGTTTCCACATGTTTGTCTGTATGGCAAAAGCGATATTTCTGGAACTCAAGCCTTCAGCCAGTAACGGCAAAGCTTCCCTGTAAAATTCTGCCCCTGCAAGGAGAGGCTCTCCACCATGGAAAGTAAAAGTAACAGAGTCCTGCCTGAAAATATTAAGCCATTCAACCACTTCTTTAATGGTTTCAATGCTCATGATAGGGGACTTTTCTTCAGAACTCCAGCAGTAGTTACAGTTAGCAGGACAGCCCAGAGTAGGGATCAGCATCACATGAAAAGGCATCTTTAAAGCACCCTTTTTTTAAGCTTCTTTAAATTATTAGTAGTTTACTAAAAGCTCAGCAGTTCCGAATGAGGGTCTCAAATTAGCTTTTAAAACCTCTAATCTACAGTCTTCACATAAATTATTTACATTTATAAAGCAATCTTTATACTTATGGGGAGACCTTAAATCTATCACATTGACCAAAAGATTTCTCTTGAAAAACTTGATTGATTTAAGCACATGTTTCTCCTGATCCATGAGTATTCTACAGGCTGAAAAAGGCTACAATAAAGACTGTATTCAAGTCCCTCAGATCAATTTTGCCCTTCTTTGTGGTCTTGATAGTGAAATGCCTGCTATGATCAAGTCAGTTCCGGGAAGCGTGAGGGATATAAGTACTTTGTACAAAACAATAGAAGAGTTAGATATTAAGGATAAAGTATTACTTCTTGATCGTGGTTTTTTTTCTCCGAAGACAGCCTTAAATTATTAGAGCAAAAACATGTCAAATTCCATAATGTTCTGAAAGAACAGTAAGCCCCTCGACTTTTTCATTGTAATCTTCCAGAAACTTAACCTTCCCATACCCGATAACACTTCTGTAGCGAACATTGTATTTGTAGGGCTCATCAGCATTGATAAGTTCGGTTTTGACGGCAGCCTCGAAACAAACCCAGGGGTTCTTTTTAAGGATCTCGATTTTTCCTGCCTTCCCGGGAGCTATGGAGGTAGATTGCATTATCCATATAGCTGAACGACAGCGGGACAATGTATGGTGTTTTACCATAATTGTGTACGGGACTTAAGCACTTGAAGTACCCTTCAAACTGATTTCGGTCCCGCAGATTCGATTAGCCTTACAAACGTGCCGCTACCTTCGGAATTCGGCTCCATCTCCACAATATATGTATAATCCGAGATTTGCGAAAGCCCGCCTGCTCCGCTGCCTCCAACGATCAGCGAATAGACCTTTGCATTATACTTCTTTTTTGCCTCTTCCCAGCGTGCCAGGACAAGTTCATCGGAGATTTCGGACTTTCCGTCTGTAATGAAAAGCAGATCTGCACCCTGAAAGTCCTTTTCTTTAAGGGATTTGAGGCCTGAAGCAAGCGCGGTATTGAAGTCTGTCCCGCCGCCAAAGGTATAGAGAAGGAAGTTAAGGAATCTTTCTGACATCTTTTTTCTATTGCTGAGTTCGATTTCAAGGTGCTGGCTGGTGGACGCAAAAAGAATAACTTTCATGTCCCGCTGCTGAGAGAGCATCAGCTTTGCCATTGCAAGCACTGCAGACTTGGCAAGGGTCTGGGGAGTCCCGTGCATGGAGCCCGAGGTGTCAACGAGCGCAATCATCGGACCTCTTGGTTTTATTTTTGGGGGACCTGTGTAATGCTTGCCGAGAAGCTGGTAGCTCAGGAGTTTTCCTTCAAGCATGTCAGCATAGAATTTCCGCTTAAGAGTCGGGTTAAGGAGCTTTGCGGCTTCCATGGGCAGGAGGTTGTTTATTGAGTCTGAAAACCGAACGGTCTGGATCCGGTTTTTTCCAAAAGGCGAATAACGTATACGGTCAGCAGGGGGGTCAAATTCCCGCCTGCCTATAAAATTTATTATCTTCTGCAGGTCAGGGTTTTTTTCAAAAAAAGCCGAATAGCTTTTCAGCATCCTGAGCTGGATATAAAATGGCTCTTTTTTAAGCTCTTTTACGGAATAACTCCAGCTCCTGCCGGGAAAGAGAAGAGCAAGGGTATCAAAAAGGTCAAGGTTCTCTTCCATCTCAGAGATGAACTCCTGCATCCTGCTGTATAGACTCTCCATTATCCCGTCAAGAAAAGCCTGGCTTCCATCCTGCTGCATGAAGTTCAAAACAGATTCGTAAAGGCCGGACTGTCCGGAAACAGAGTTAGATCCCTGAATATTTCGGGCGGAAAAATCGTCTGAATAACTTTCCCTTAGAAGGAAGGTTTGTTTGAGTATTCTTTCGAATTCTCTCAGGATGGCTTCGGTTTCGGCATCGAGTTCTTTTAACAGGCCAGTTTTCGAAACCTGGTTCTGAGCTGCTGAAAAACGCTCCATAAGATCGTAGATTAGAGGGAGAAGAAGCTTCAAACATGCAATTCCGGCTCCTCTGCTTCTTTTTGAAATCTTCTGGAGATTGGGCCAGGGCCTTGAGTTTTTCAAGGTCAGGAAAATAGGGTAAAATGCCCCGAAAACGCCTATAAATCTTTCAGTATCTTTTATTTCGTACGGCTGTCCAAAGAGAATTTCAAGAGCAATTACTTCAGCTATTTTTTCACGAAGGGATCTGGGAATTATTCTCGGGTAAGCTATGGTGCTTCTCAGTTCCCCTTCAAGCAGAAAAGCTGCCTTTCTCTGGACAGAAAGAGAATCATGCCAGAGCCTGTTTCTTGAAAAAAAAGAGTAAGATCCGGGAGAATTGCTGTCCGGACTGCTCAAAAAACCGGCTGAATCTTCCGTATCAACACCTCAGCATCAACGCTTCATTTACTCATCTGAGCTTAAATCTGGACCCTAGTCCCTTTATGAAACCGCCGGTATTGCTGCACGAATCAGCCGTCTGGACTTTCGCTTCCACTTTCGTAGCATGAGAGTTGGAGGGAATACCGGATGATAACGGTTTGGAAGATGATGGTTTTACTTGTTTGGACTCTATAATCCTGTCATCTCTATTCGCCAAACCTAAAAGATCACGGATTTCTATTATAAGTGCTTCTGTACCTGAAAGTTGTGAACTTCCTGTATCATGAAGGAGAAGGGCTTCGTTTTTATCAGCAGTTGAAAGCCAGATATTTGCATCCATCAGGTTTCTGAGCAGCTCTTTTTCTTCTTCAAGCCGCTGTTTTACTCTGTTTATCCTGCCAGCCAGGGCTTCGAATTCTGTTTCAAAAACCTCTCTCCGGATTTGAGACAGGAAATTTTCCTTTCCTGAACCCGCATGAAGAGATTCTATTTCTTTTACCAGATTATCATAAGGATAGATTCTGGAGTTTCCTTCCTGCCTGAGGGTATAGCTGTGGTTCGGGCAGGCAGCATGGTGAACCTCCAGATTTTCCCTCAGCTGAAACTCTTCTCCGCAGCTGTCGCAGATCACTCCGACCGGAAGTTCGTTTTTCATGGCAATACTCAGGGCTGTTTTCAGGTCTTCAGCTTCCTGGCGGAGTTTTTCCGTATTCGTACCTCCGGAAACAACGAGCTTAAAAACAGTTTTTCTGATGGTCTCCCTCTCTTCTGGCAGGTTCCAGAGCATGTGCTGGAGCAGAAGAGCCATTGTTCTGTCAACAGCCGGGCACCCGCTACTGCAGGCTGCAACTTTCAAAACCTGAACTATCCTTTTCCATCGCCTGTCCGAAATCTCTATCTCCTGAAGCTGAAGGTTCTTTCTGAGTTCCGTAATGATTACTTCAACATCAGGATCTACAGGCAGGGAATTTGCATTTTTACGGAGATTCTCTATTTCCGAGACCGAAATTCTTGCAGTGGGTATGAAATCTTCAGGTTCTCTGAAAAGGAGATTTTTGAAATTTTCGTCGTCCTGAATATATGAGAGCCTGTACCTGAACAGGAAACGGTCATAAAGGGCTTCCAGGCTTTCGTCTTCTTCAGGAAGCTCATTTGAAGCCCCAAAAACTGACAAGAGGGGGACATCGACTATTTCTCTTCCGTTGTGGTATTTTCTTTCGTTCAGTATGGTCAGGAGGCTGTTAAGGATGGCACTGCTTGCCTTAAATATCTCATCCAGCAAAGCAACATGGGCTGTTGGAAGGCAGCCGTTAATGTTCCTTCTGAACTCGTCTTCTTCAAGGGCTTTTAAAGAAAGTGGTCCGAAAATCTCTTCAGGGGTTGAAAAGCTGGTCAGGAGGTAATTAAAAAAGTTTCCGCCTTCAATTGTCTGGCAGATGCTTCTGGCAAGCTGGGTTTTCGCTGTGCCGGGAGGTCCCAGAAAGAGCAGGTTTTCTCCTGAAAGGACGGCAAGAAGGGAGCCGTTAATTTCTGCTTCACGTTCTTTGAAGTAATCTGCAAATTCTGACTTTATCTCAAGAAAAGTTTCTTTCAGGTTCAGGCCTCCCTATTTATAATGGTTATGGGATAGTTCTAATTATGAGATAATTTCATTTAAGATAATTCAGGATTAAAAGAGTTTTTTCGTCGACTGTTTCCTGTTTGTTTTCTAAGTCTTTAGCCTGATTCTATTTTAAATCTTGCAATTTTCTTACCCGAGTTCCGCCACCCGAGTTTCGCCTCGGGAGCTCGCTGCGCTCAAGAGGACGAATTTAGGGGTTTGTATTACCCGAGTTCCTCCTCGGGAGGGCGATGTCCTTTTCTCTCGCTTTGCTCGCTCGAGAGGACTAATTTAAAAATTTTAAGATTATTGATCTGGAGGTTAATTAATTGATTCAAAACTTTTGACCCATGAAGCAGTAATAGCTATACTTATTCATTCTTGTCACGTTTGACCAGGAGAGCTGCCTGCCTGAAAAGAAGAGAAGAGAACAGGCAGGTAGAAGTTTATTTTTCATATATTTCAAACTCAGTTAGAAAAATATCAGAATACTTATATACTATAAGATATTAGTTGATTTATCAACTATATGGATCCAAATAATACGAATTGCAATTATTGAGGATTCAACTTTATTATGATAATTTGTTATAGCTTTTCCAAAAGTTGCAGTCACTTACCTGGCAATGGTCAGGTAAAGCCCGGCAATA
>NZ_DAOOUJ010000008.1:74955-90080 GCF_035390745.1 Methanosarcina sp.
TTTTCCAAAAGTTGCAGTCACTTACCTGGCAATGGTCAGGTAAAGCCCGGCAATAAGAGATGATTAAAAAATGGATGAGGCAACACTTAGTAAAATAATTCTTTTATCTATGGAAAGGGACGCTCTTGATAATGTAATTTTTGAGCAAAACTTTCAGAAAAAAATTGCAGGCAAATTTAAGGAACTTAGTAAGAACCAGCCTATGGTAATCAAAATCATAGGAATAGAAGGAGAGATTATGCCTTCTACCCTTGGGAAATATACCGGAATGGAAAAGAGCAGCCTGACACGGATGGTTGATGACCTGGAAAAGAAAGGTATTGTCTTCAGGAAAACCGATCCTGATGACAGGAGAAAGGTGCTTGTTTCACTTACTGAAAAGGGGCTTGATTGTTATAATCGTTTAAGCCAGATTACCACCGAAATGGCTGAAGAAATCCTTCAATTTGTTGATGATGAAGACGTCGAGAATTTCATGCATAGCCTTGAGACCATGGTGAAAGTTATGCGGAAAATTGATGCAAGCCGATTTACTGGAACAAAATGAGTGCTTTTGGATGTGCAGAATTTTACGCAGCCGAATTTTTGAGAAAACTGAACCTTTAGAGAATGGAGATATTCAGATAGATTAAATCTCAGCACTTGAAATACGGAGGAAGCCTGAGTGACTCTTAAGCTGATTGATAACCTTCAGAAGCTGGGTTTTACCGGCAACGAAGCCAAGATTTATGCATCACTTGTCTGCCTGAAGCAGGCAAAAGCCAGTGAAATTGCCGAAAATGCGGGAGTCCCGAGACCAAAAATCTATGGAACCCTGAGAGGGATGGAGAAAAAAGGCTATGTAAGGATTATTGAAGGTGAACCTACCCTTTTTTGCTGCATCCAGCCAGAAGAGCTCATTTTAAGGTTAAGGGCAGACTTTTTGCTCTTTTTAAGTGAAATTGCCAGTGAGCTTAATTCCCTGACTCCTGGAACCAGTAACTTTGCTCCTGAAAGTTTCTACGGAGAAAGAATCAGAGTCTGAAGGGATGAAGAGAAATGAAAGAAAAAAGAATAAAAACGGAACGAAAAAGATTAGAAAGAAGGATGAAAAAATGGGTGAAAAAAGCTTTTTTCCGGGATAAATACTGAATATATTCTTAATTTCTTATTTTCTGGCTATTTACGGACTCATAGGAACTATTATTTATATTGTAAGGGGACTATCTGGACAGAAAAATTTTAGATCGATAATAAGCAGATAGAAATTAAGGGTAGGAACGTATGCCTCTCAGCACTAACCGGAACATATGGCAGTTTCTTTCATTGACAACTATACTTTTCATATTATTTTTTGCAATACTCTTCTATTTTGAGGACATTTTCATAGTTCTTATTGCAGGTGCAGTCCTCATCCTGATAGTGGAAAAAGTGATACAAATCTACAACAGGTGCATGGACAGGTTTCCAAACTGCAATAGAAAAAGAGCAGGTTTAATACTGCTCACAGGTACAGGACTTGTTTTCCTGCTTCTTCTTAGCAGTCAGGTTCAGGGCCTTGGAGTTCTTATAAGCGATTTCAGCGACATACAGCAGGATTACGCAAGTGGAGCTTCAGCCCTTTTTTCCGAACACGAGTCTGAACTTTCCAGGCTTGCGGATTCCGGTATTATTAAACCCGAAGACCTTCAAAAGATAGGAAACACCATCTTTTCAGGAATTACCGATCTGATTTCGATGGTTTCTTATTATTTTTTTACCGGAGTGCTGGTAATTCCTCTCATGTTTGGTATGTACTTCAAGCACCATAATAAAATCGGAGACTACATCCACACTTATGCTCCTCCTGAACACGCGGATGGAATTATCAGGGCTCTGAAAAGTATAGGACGGGAACTGGAGGATTTCTTCAGTGCCAAAATGCTTGAGTCTGCTATTGTAGGTCTTATTTGCTGTATAGGATTTTATCTTGGGGGACTTGAAGGGTGGCTTTTTTTAGGTATTCTTGCAGGCTTTCTGAATATTATTCCTTATATTGGACCTATTCTGGGAGCAATCCCCCCGGTTATTGTGGGTTATATCGACAGCCCTATGACAGCTTTCTTTGCAGTGTTAACAGTTATTATTTCTCAAACTATCGATAACCTTTATCTAATTCCTTTCATGATCTCGGAGAAAGTGGATATTAACCCCCTCCTGAGTGTAATCCTTACTCTTGCTGCATCCAAGCTTTTAGGTGCTCTTGGAATGGTACTCGCAATCCCTATATACATCATATATAAAATAATTATTAAAGAGTTGTATAGAGAACTAATTAATATATATGATAAAGATTAATTTTTCTTTTATCTCTAAAAATCATAGCCTTTCTAAAATAAAGGCTTTATTTTTTCATAATCCGAAAGCAGGGTCTTTTTTGAAGTCCACTTACACGCCTGGAATACAGAAAGGTTTAAAAATATATAAAGAGTATTTATTGAAAAACATTTAACTGATAAATGTCGCAGTTTTTATGGAGCCTGGAGTATGATTGAAGTAAAGGGTCTTTCTAAATCCTACGGACAAACAAAGGCAGTAGACGGAGTGGACCTTTCTATAGGAAAAGGTGAGCTTTTTGGCCTTCTGGGCCCAAACGGATCCGGAAAAACGACTATGATAAAAATGCTTACAGGGCAGATAAAGCCGACCTCAGGCACTCTTAAAGTACACGGGATAAATGTGCTCGAAGATCCTCTGAGAGTCAGGGAACTTGTAGGCGTTATTCCGGAGCAGGAAACTCCACCAAGTTTTCTGACCGCGGAAGAGTATCTTCATTTTGTTGCAAAAATTCGAAAAATGGAACATTACGAAGAAGTCTGTGATAAATGGTTTGAGTTCTTCGACTTTGGGGACCATAGAAACTCACTATGCAAAGATCTTTCCAGGGGTACAAGGCAGAAACTCATGTTTTCCCAGGCTTTCCTGCATGAGCCTGAACTTGCAATTATTGATGAGCCGCTTATTAATCTTGACCCTGTAATGCAGAAGAAAGTCAAGGATTTTCTGAAGGGTTATGTAAAAAATGGAGGGACCATCTTCATTTCCACGCATATCCTTGAAATTGCAAAAGAAATCTGCACAAGCATAGGAATAATTTACAGAGGAAAGCTGGTCTATACAGGCCGCCTTGACGATCCCAAACTTCAGGGCAAAAACTTTGAAGATTTCTTTCTGGATCTTGTCAGCAGGCGGAAAGCAGTCTCAAATGGTATTCTCGAAAAGCCTTCAAAAGAGATTTCTGTCCTGGCCTGAAGTACATTTTATACCCTTTTGCTGGACCCCCCACAGTACTTCACAGTATCAAAGTATCTTACAGTCTCATAATCCTGCAGTACATTAAATTCTGCAGCATGCATCCGTGCAAAGCTGCTCAGGCTGTTCAGGAGCAGAACCTGTGAGGATACCGGGTCTGTGTGTAAAGACAGGCGTGAAAAAGCGAGTATAAAAAATTAAGTGCAAAAAAATAGCAAGTGTAAAAATCAGTAATTATCAAAAACAATAAGCTGCAGGGATTTTATGTTTGATATCTTTAAAAATATGGTCAAAGAAGAGTGGCGGATGCACTCAAGTCTTTTTGGGCACAGCAGTTTTGCCTTATTTCCTGTCTTTATTTTCTTATTTACTTTTTTTGTAAGCCTGGTCCTGCCTGTATTCAGGGAGATAGTTACCGATGCCCAGATAGCCCTCGGAATTCACTACTTTTTCCTGCTTGTGGGAGCTATGATTGGTGCTTTCGGGCTCATGGGCCGTGAATTCATGAACCGCCGGTTTGGTCAGGCAAGCCTGATTGCGTATTCTTCACGGGTGCTTCCGGTTTCTGAAAGATTTATTTTTGCCAATTTCCTTGGAAAAGATGTCATATACTATTTTATTCTCTATATTCTGCCTTTTGTTGCAGGCTTTGGCCTTGCTGCAGAAATTGTCCCTGCTGGAATGTTCAGTCTTCCTTCGACTCTTCTGGTTCTTGTTCTGACCCTTTCTCTTTCCTTTGCAATAGGAATCTCTACAATTTTTTTCCTGTCCACAGTTTATGCTCATTCAGGGAAGATCTCGCTGATCTGCCTGTTCATTCTTTCTTTTCTACTTCTCCATTTCTCCGGAAATCTGAGCCAGTACACTCTTTACAGTCTGCCGAGTCTGTCCTTTTTCCTTGATCCTTCCAAAAACCAGCTCCTGTTTTCTGGTGTTCTGATTTTTGTTCCGTCAGCTCTATCGCTTATTTTTCTTAAAATTGATTTCCCGCAGTCTCAGAAGAGTTTCTCAAACTCTTTTTCAAAACTATGCAGTTTCCTGGGTTCATACAGGTATGCAGCTTTTGTTGCGAAAGATTCCCTTGACCTTAAAAGGAGTGAAGGAGGGCTTGGAAAAATAGTTTTTTCTTTTTTGCTACCTCTGGTGCTTGTCTGGATACTGCTGTCTGCTCTTGCGAGGGTTATTCCAGCTCTGAGCACACTTACTCTTTTTGCTCTGGTACTGGGTGTGCTTTCATCTTCAATGTATAACTGGCTTACCGAGTACGATATTTTTGCTTCTTACGCTTTTCTCCCCCTGAAGGTATCTGATATAATAAAGAGCAAACTGAACAGCTACCTTATACTTAATCTGGTCCCACTGGTAATCCTTACCGTGCTGGCCCTTAAAAACGATCCTTCAGCCCTTATTCCGTCCCTGCTGCTCTTCCTGACGATCTCGCTTTATATGGTAGCAGTACTCGTTTACCTTACCGGACTTTCACCGTCTATTAACCTCTACAACGCCAAGACTTTTGCCCTTTATACACTTTCAGTCGTACCTCTCCTCATACTTAACATCGTTATGTCCATGTTCGGCCCTTACTACGCTTTTGTGGACCTGCTGCTGGTTCCTTTTGCCCTGTACCTTCTGGGAAAAGGTTTCAATAAATGGGATCTCAACGATTGCCGGTGTTTTTAAAAGGGCAGTTTCTGATGGTCTGTGGTTGCTTATGTAAACTTGATTAATCACAGGTTAATCACCTTCATAGATGTCTTTTTAAGCTTTGGAGAGAGAAATAATAGGGGGAAAAGCTCTCTCTAAACCTCTTATTCATAGTAAGGGGATGGGGCAAGAAAGGCAGTTATGGGGGAAAGATTACGATACCATTTCT
Organism: Methanosarcina sp.; assembly: GCF_035390745.1. GTDB lineage: Archaea > Halobacteriota > Methanosarcinia > Methanosarcinales > Methanosarcinaceae > Methanosarcina. The sequence continues at coordinate 80,099 of NZ_DAOOUJ010000008.1, forward strand.
TTTTACAATAGTGATGTTTTTCAGGGCATTACGAACATTGCTTAAGGATCCTAAATTTCGTTCTCTCCTCTACCTTGTTACACTAACCCTTGCTTCAGGTACTTTTTTCTACCATTCGGTCGAAGGCTGGCGCTGGATTGATTCTTTTTATTTTTCGGTCATCACGCTGGCAACTGTAGGGTTCGGGGACTTCACACCTCAAACGGACCTGGGCAAGATCTTTACCGTATTTTATATTTTCCTGGGGCTGGGAATTCTTATTGGTTTTGTTACTCCGATTGGAGAATATTTGATCAATAAAAGGATGGAAAAAGTCGATAAAAAAGTCCAGGAGAAAGAGAGCTCCGATACTGAATCAGAAACCGAATCTGAATCCGAGACTGAATCTGAATCCGAGACTGAATCCGAATCCGAATCTAAAGCTGAATCTGAGATTTAATCCGAAACTGAATTTAATTTCTCCGGTGCAGCTGGAAAGTTAAAGGAAAAAAAGTAAAACTTATTCATCTCCAGACTTCTTCCACAAGATTAATTTAATACTTTCTATCTAAAATAGATTGTTGCACCATTTAATGGGTTGCACAATTGCATTTTAGATTTGAATTGAATAAATGTACAATGGTTTCTATGTTAAATAATGGGGGGAGAATAATAAAAAGATTCAGTTTTTTCGTCACAGCAGTGCTTATTGCAACGATGTTATTTGCTTCCGGCTGTTCTCAAAATGAGCCTGAAGAAGATACAATGAATGAAACAGAAGGCGAAGTGACCGAAGAGGTAACAGAAGGGGCAACTGAAGGAGTAGGGGAAACAGAAGGGGATAGTGGTTACACCCCTGCTATAAATCCTGATGATTTCGTTGAGGCTATAGACAATACTTATTTTCCGCTAACTCCAGGCACAACTTTTGTTTATGAAGGTGAGTCTGAAGACGAAACAATCAGAGATGAAGTTTATGTAACCAATGAAACCAGAGTGGTTATGGGAGTAAATACCACTGTTGTCCGTGACCGGGAATTTGTGGATGGGGAACTGGAGGAAGAGACTTTTGACTGGTATGCTCAGGACAAAGATGGCAATGTCTGGTACTTCGGAGAGGATTCCAGAGAATATGAAGACGGAGAGGTTGTGAGCAGTGCAGGTTCCTGGGAAGCAGGAGTTAACGGAGCTCAACCCGGGATTTTGATTGAAGGAGATCCTCAGGTCGGCGATACTTACAGGCAGGAATACCTGGCTGGCGAAGCTGAAGATATGGCTGAAGTTGTTTCTCTGAATGAATCTGTTTCTGTTGCTTACGGTTCTTTTGAGAATTGCCTGAAAACAAAAGAATGGACTCCGCTTGAGCCTGGAATAGAGGAGAACAAATACTATGCTGCCGGAACAGGACTTATTCTTGAAACGACAGTAAAAGGCGAATCAGAGAGACTGGAACTTGTAGATATCGTTACCGAATAAACAGAAAAGGATCAATGGGATAACGAAAGTTTAGATAAGTTTCAGTATGAATTTAAAAATTAAGTTCTCTGTAATCCAGAGTTCAAGCCTGATAAGATTATAGACCTGATAAGATTATAGACCTGATAATATAGACCTCTGATTGTGTCTGAAAAGTAAATGCTTACATTTTAATGATTCAGATTTTGTGATTTTCAGCTTTACGGAACAATTATCAGGTCCTTTTTTCTTTGTTTTTTGTTTATCTGGTGTTTACTCTCTTATCATCAGCCTGTTTTTTGGATCCAAATTTCCTGATACGGCATCGTTATTATGATTTGCTATGGATGGATGAGTTCGATTATAGTTTGATAGTTAATTCTACAAACGTATCTTCAATAAGATAATGTTCATGTTCAAAACTAATATATATTTTTGTGGCAGTATGATTCAATACTTATATAAAAATACTAATTAAGAGGTGTTTAAATGACAATGAAGAATGAAGCAAGTCAGAAGGCAGGAGCCGCATGTGGAAAGACTCATGAAAAAGCACCAGCAAAAAAGGAAGCAAAAGCTGAAAGCAAGCCAGCAAAGGGCGCAAAGAAGTAATTGCAACCAATTACTACCTGAAAGCCAACCCTCTCAGCAATAGCTTATCAATATTCAAAATTCAAGACTTCTTAAAACTGGAAATACAGTATAAATTAATATAAGAGCTCAAAAGTGACTAAAAAACGGAATATTAATTAAAAAACGGAATATTAATTAAAAAACGGATTTAATACTAAAAAACGGAATAAGTAATCAGTAAATGATAGGCTGTTGCTTTTAAATCAAATTTCCGGGGTCCGGCTGCCAGTGATAAGCAGTCCGGACAACCCAAAAATAATTACGAACTCGTTTTTCTTCTGTTTTGTTCTTCGTTAAAATTATTTTACTTTTTCTGCCATGGGCAAAATTTTGGAACGCGACTGCTCTTAAATCAATTTCCTTGGCTGCTTATGCTCAGGCAAAACCGGCAGAGGCATGGTATTGATAAGAAGAGGGCTTTCAATCTCTTTTGCTCTCTCAATCACAAGTTCCTTTCCTTTCTTTGTGAGAGCAAATAGCGGGATCGCAGCTGCTACCTGAACAAGAGGTTTTACAAGTTCCCTGATATATTTTGAGGCACAGCTTATTACAATATCCGAGTTGTCCAGAAGCCCCTGAGCTTCTTCCCGGCTGACACCTGTTACGTGCACTGCAATAACGAACAGGTCAAGCCCTGATTCCGACTCTATTTTCCTGACCTTTTTTGCGGTTTCTGCATCTGCAACCGTAACTGCGATTTTTCTGCAGCCAAGTTCAGCAGCTTTCTTTACCCCGCCTGCCGGATCGATAGATGCTGTTGAAGGGTCCAATACGGTTCCCCCACGTTCTCTTATTCCTTTGATCACTGCATCTATAGGCTCGGTCTCGACCAGACCCGACATCCTTCCTCCTATTCCCTGAACCAGTGCAGGGTTGTTTGATATCACGGTTCCTGCTCCATCACAGGCTGTTACGGTTGTTTCAAGGAAGCCACTGTTGAGGCCGCTCATCATTATTTCTGAAGCACCGAAGGCAACAACGGTTGTTTCAAATTCAAGCCTGCGGTTTTCCGTGAACATCCCCAGCTCGCTTATCCGGGCCTCCATGTTTTTCCTGATTTCATCAGGTGTCATCTTCTCGACTCCCCGTAGTTTGACAAAAAGAGGGCACCATTCCACTTCAGGAATTCCGACTTCTATCACTTTTCCGTCTTTTACAACCACTCTTGCTTTCCCCATCATTTCCATTATATGAGGCATTAAAACCACCTTCCAGAAAAGAAAATTGTATTAAAAATTGTGTTATTCAATATTGATTAATTTGTAATTCTTACCTATTATTCCTTCTTAATTCCCGGATTTTTCTCAGACAGGTAATCCGACCTTTGCAGGTAATCTTCTCAGGCAAAAAACATTGATTTTCAGACCTGAAACGAAATCTCAGGTCCCTCAAGGAAGAGAATGCTGAGCACGGATAGAAATACAATACAGAAAGAAAGAGAAAAAAGGGGAATTAAAATCGAACAAAGAAATAAGTAAGCAGGATTTAAAGCCCTGCCCTGTCAACTATTGTGTCTGCCACCTGTTTTGCATCCCTGAACGGAAAATCTGCTGGCGTGAGCAATTTTCCTGCTTCTCCTGCGGTAACTGCAAGGTCGCCTGATCTGCATGTGGTGCCTGCACCCGCAGGAAAAGCGGCTAGCAATTCTTCAGGGGTGTTTATGGGAAACTTTGCATTTTTTAGTCCTGCAACAATCTGTCCGTGAATGTCATCTCGTACGGTCATTTTTGTTCCTCATATTTTTTTCATATTTTTTTCGAATTTTGTCTTTTCTCGAATACTTTCCTTACCGTTTTTCCATTTCCCTGTTGCCTGATTTTCTGGCTGTGCAGTATGTTTTCCCCGGAGAATCATTCTACAATTTTATATTGGCAGGTTATTGATATATACTTAATCGGCACTGGAATGTAGTTAATGCATTCCACTGTATTAGCGTAATCCTGGGTTATCGAATTTCCAGATAGTGAAAAGAGAAGTATAAAATTGCTAAAAAACACTGAAAAATGAAGGTCAAAAATACCCGACTTAAATGGTCAGCTCTGGATTGTCTTTCCTCTTCTGGGGATCATTCTCCTCTGATTCCTTCCTTGAAGAATCTTGAAGCGGATAACCTTGAAGTGAGGAATAAATTTCGTTCAGGCCCTGAAGTATCCTGTACCCTTTTTCGGTGATCATATAGTCTCCCCTTTCGTGCTGCTGCATGATCAGCCTGCTTTCCGTAAGCTTCTGGAGATGGAAGAGCAAGTTTCCTCCTCTGAGACCGGTGAGTTCGGAAAAAGCGGAGAAGCTTTTTGTTTCGAATGCTACTGCTCTCAGAATTTCCAGGCGCTGAAGGTTTGAGACAGGCTCAAGAATCTCACTCATAACCGCCGAGGTTTTGAGTGCTGAGATATTCGGTTTCTGCTCCTGGTTATCTGCGTAAATCTTCATGGAACGCATGAGGTTGACCTGTTTTACGAGAAGGCTCGAAACTTCTGAAAAACATTTTTCACATTTACTGTAAGGTGCTCCGCATTTGAGCTCCTCCAGCTTTTTTCTGTTATCCGAGATTAGAGTATCGTCTACTCTGTTTCTCTTTATAAGCCCTGCATTCTGCTGCAGGAGGGCGGTAAATGCAGAGGTACATTTTTGCTTTTCAGGGCACTTTTTCACCATATTCTTCTCAAGCCCTGTATCTATGTCTTCGAAGAGGTGGCTGAGAAGAGCGTTTGAGTACTCCTGTCTTGAACTTTCAAGAGCAGCCTCCAGGCGCAATCTGCTGGTGAATTCCATGACTTTTTTAATATCACTGTGCATTTCGGAAAGCTTTTCCCTGATAGCTTTTACCTCTGTCATTTCCTGTTCTTCGGTTATTGCTGAGTCCTCAGGAAGGCTTGCTTTTTTGTTTCCATTTTTCATACTTCTATATCTTCCTGCTTCATTGTTAAAGTTTTTGTCATAACCTTTAAGGTCATTATGCTGTATGAGTCTCGTGGATTCAAAGAAAATATTCAGGTTTCTCCCGTAAAAATTTTGGGCTTTCTAATACCATTTTGATTGAATATTCACAAAGTATGAATCAAATTCATAAAGTGTGAATCAAATTCACAAGAAAGGAATCGATAGAAAGATGAATTAAAAAATGAGCTATCGAAAAAAGATAGAGTCCTAAAAAAATAGGATTTTTAAAAAGATGGGATTTTTAAAAAGATATAATCTATAAAAAGATACAATCTATAAAATTTAGATTACGAATCCTGACGTATCTTCCACCATGCCAAGTCCATTTCCGGTTTCCTGTAATGTTACAACCCTATCCTCGATTTCGACCTGAAAATCGACAACATCTACAAGGTTTTCTATATACCTGAAATTGAAGTTATTCGTGAAGCTGAAAGTCTCTTTGCAGTAACTCTTTGTGACCATGAATACCTTACCGTCTTCAGCAGTAATTACCCATCTTTTATCCCCTTTTTCTGACGGGTACTCGTTAACTTTTGCCTTTTTGAAACTGTACTTTTTTCTGGTCTCAGCATCATAGAAGTCCAGAGAGTTATATATGTTGTATTCTACTCCCCCTATCTCTATATTCGGTATGTAATAGGTAAGAATTGATCCGTTCCTGAAAACTATTCTCGACCATTTCCAGGGAATGAAAGGTCCTACAACGATTACTTTCTGAGCATAGCATTTTCCTGAGAATTCTTTATCAAACAACAATCCCTCAAAATCGAAATATAGATTGGCAAGCCTGTACCCGAATAGGCCTTTAAATTGTTCGGACAGCTCTGAGTTATAATTGCTGTCCTCCGGCTCTCTTATATCCAGCCAGCAGATTTTTTCGCCGTTCTTTGAAATATCAAGCACGTATTCAGGGAAGGACCCATAGAATTCTGCCTTTGTATCCTTGCTTATGCAGGTGACCCTTTCATTTTTCACTTCAATGGTTCCCAGATCATCAGCAATACTTCTCTGTACGTCGTCATATGCCCAGGAAACGCAATACCCCTCTGTTTTATCTTCTGTTATCCTGCTGTTCTCTATATATTTGCCATTTACCTCGATATCCCCCGCGCTCCTGCCAAATGTGAGGAAAAACTGACGTCTTGACCCGTCATCGGCTGTGAATTTCATGAACCAGTACTCCTTGCCGAAAAGAGGCAGTTCTTCAAAAGAGAAAAGAAGGTCGTCAACGCTTCTTTTGATTTCCTTCTTAAGGAGCAGCCTTTCTATTTTACCCTTATTTTCCTTTATCCTCTGTATCGACTCGATAAATGCTTTCTTTTCAATTTCAGGCAGGTTTTTGATGTAATCATTTCTTTCTTTTATGAAGCGCAAAAGTCTGTCTTTTTCGGTGATGATTATCTCTTCAAGAGTTGAGGCTTTAGGCTTAATCTCTTTAAGAGCTGTGGTTTCAGGTTTAATCTCTTCATGAGCTGTATTTTTGGGTTCTCTGTCACCTGGCATGGCAGTCATTGCATTCTCCCTTAACTTTTAAGTAATGTTTTTCAGAAATATAACATTCATAATTTCTAAAAAATATAATCCTATCGTAAGATATCGAAAACATGAATTCGTACCTTGAATAATAGATACAAAAAAGGCAAAAAGAGAACGAAAATGGAAAAAAAGGTAAAGGCAAAAAATAGTAACGGCTTTAAAGCCGATTTTTTTCGTTTTACTTCAGTTCTCTTGGCTGCTTATGATCCGGCAAAACCGGCAGAGCCATGGTATTTATCAGAATCGGGCTTTTTATATCCTTTGCCCTTTCGATCACAAGCTCCTTTCCTTTCTGGGTAAGGGCAAAAAGCGGTACAGCAGTCCCTACCTGGGCAAGAGGCTTTACAAGATCCCTGATCGGCTTTGAAGCGCAGCTGGTTACGATATCTGAGTTATCCACAAGTAACTGGGCTTCTTCTCTTGTTAAGCCCGTAACATGGACTCCAATTACTATCAAATCAAGCCCAAGTTCGGCTTCAAGCTTCCGTAACTCTTTTGCGGTTTCACCGAAAGCCGCGGTTACTGCGATCTTTTTGTACCCGAGTTCGGCTGCCTTTTTCACACCTGCAACAGGGTCCATTTTTGCAGTTGAGGGATCAAGCACTATTCCACCGCGCTCGGCAATCCCGTTTATTATGCCTTCGATAGGCTCGGTTTCGACAAGTCCTGACATTCTGCCACCCATGCCCTGGACAAGGGTTGGGCTGTTGGAAATTACAGTTCCTGCGCCTTCACAGGCGGTTACTGTTGTGTCAAGCAAACCTCTGCTGAGGCCTGTCATCATGACTTCAGATGCCCCAAACCCTACAAAGTCTTCGAGTTCCAGCCTGCGTTTGTCAGTAAACATCCCGAAATCGCTGATCCTGAACTCCATATTCTTCTTGACTTCTTCGGGGGTAATTCTCTGGATCCCGCGGATTTTGGCAAAGAGAGGGCACCATTCGACTTCAGGCTCTCCTACTTCAATTACTTTTCCATCTTTTACGACAACTCTTGTTTTTCCAAGTAATTCCATTATGTGAGGCATAGTTCCACCTTTACTAGCTGAGCAAAAATATGATTGTTAAGAAACTAAAATTCCGATAAAAATTGCAGATAAAGTTTGGGGGTGATTACTTAATAGCTTATTGGTTTTGGGGGGGGGTTGATTCTACTTGTGGTTTTTTAGGGAAATTTTTATTGATTGGATTATGGTTTTCAACCTGCTTTTTACTTTATTTAGTTGAAAATTAAAGTCTGTTTTTTTGAATAATTAATTTTTGGACTTTATTTTGTTATTTAGTTCTATAGTAAGAAAATTTCAGATTTCAGCTATTTTTAGAACTTAATTTGATCAAATTAGAAAATTTCAGCTTTTTCACATACTTTGCGGGAAAGGCCGCTCTCCTTCGCCGAGCGGGAAGTTGCCTGGTGTCCTTAAATCATTACTCACAACCGACTGCTGCTGTAAGGAATCATTTGAACAATCAACAGATCAACTATTCAAGTTTAGTCAATGTCCTGACAAGGTTTCTAATATAATAAATGAAAAATTAAACCGGGGGTTATATATGAAACAATATATAATGGCTATGATAATTTGCATTTCTTTCATACTGTTAACAGGAACTGGCCTCGCAGCGAATGAAACATACGACGCGGGGGCTTTTCAACAGGCTTTAGAACAGGACGGATTCACTGTACAGGAAGGCGAAGTAGGTTACTTTAATTTAATCAAGTTACTGGAGGAAGGAGTATTACCTTCTGCATACGGAAACAATCCCAGCACAAAATATCTGATATATTTTGTTCCACCAGCGCCTGGTTATGAAGTAGAAGAACGGATTTCTAAACTAACAAGTACGCTTGGAATAAAAGGGAATACAACTCCATTCTGGAACCTTCGTCCTGATGAAGCTGTTGTTTTCGTGGGAAGAACACCTCCAGAATGCAGGTACTTCAGCTACGATCATTACATAATACACAGGACATATGGAAATGAGACAAGATGGGTCTTTGCTAACTTAGCCGATCCGATTAATAACATGGTTATCAAAACCGAGGGAACTCCAGATGGGTCTTCTGGAAATCCTTTCAACCAAACTACGGTAATAATCATTACGGCTGACAGAGGTATCGATCAGCGCATACGGGCTGCTGCCCAATCAGCCGGGTATTCGGACAACATAACCAACACCCAGGTACTTCCCTCAGTTATGTTGAACATGGGTCTGGGGAATACCTCCGATACATTTGCCTCATTTATCCGGCCAGCTCTATTCAATGACACGCAGGCTGGAGAGAATTACATAAATAATACACCTGCAACTGTTTTCCGGATTACTCCCAACAATACAACTGAGCTGGATCCGTATGATTATCCAGAGCTAAGGGTCCGTGGAACAGGGCAAACAGAGTTTGATCTCATGGATGATCTCGAAGAGCTAAGGATTGCGATTCTCAACAAATATAACGAATCAAATGTCACAGAGCTTCCGGTCAGTATGTGGGTCCCTGTAGGGAGTGATGCTCTCCAGAGAGGAATCAACGCCCTGGGTCCCGATAACGATGCAGCGTATCTATGGACGGCAAACCAGACTATGTTTTCTCCGACACCTCCTTTCTATAACACCTCGCTGTACTATCCTTTCCTGCGAGACCCGGCAATTACTCTGGGCAACGATACCGGTGAATTCATAATTGTCTACGGGGTCAACCATGTAGCCTCAGGGAAGGCGACGTACTCGAACTTCGCAATATACGGAGCGGATGTGTGGAATGGTGTGGGAGCAATCACAGACGAAGATTTCAATGGATCTGCTGAGGAATACCTCCCTGACAATCCGAATGCGAAATACCTGTATGTCTACAAACTTGCCAGGAATTGCAGCGAAGGTGATCAGTACTGCTATGAGGTTCCTTACGGTGTGGGAGTTCATGGCTTAGAGTTGGATCAACCGCTTTTCATTGGCTTTAGAATTTACCTGGAAAACACAACAAAGACCGGGCCGTCCTACTCAGAGATCGTGTACGATAGGGCTATAAAGTTCGACCCAAAGAATTAAGGTATAGGGAAAAAGGAATCTGGATATTAAGGAAAGTTTAAGCTCTGGCTGATATGTGTTACATGCAAACACATATCTTCATTTTTTAATTTCTACAACGCCAGAGCTGTTTTTATGATAACTTTTTGTTGTTCAGGACAGTTTGAATGAAATATTTTTAGGCTTCAATTTTTTCAGGTTTTCATTTGCTAAATTTAGAAGTTTCATCTTCTTCACATACTTTTCAGCTCTTTTGCAGAATTTACGGAAAAGCCGCTCTCCTTCGTCGAGCGGGAAGTTGCCCGGGGTCCTTAAATCATTACTCACAACCGACTGCTGCTGTAAGGAATCATTTGAACCTACTTTCCGCACTATTTTTTCAGACATAATATTTTTCGTATTTTTCTCCCATC
>NZ_DAOOUJ010000009.1:0-5509 GCF_035390745.1 Methanosarcina sp.
AGAAAAAGGATACAGAGTCAATCATATTTTACAGAACTTTCGCTACACTGCCTAGCCCTCACCAGAACTACGAGTTTCTCGGTTTCCTGTTTCAATCAGGAAAAGCCTCCAAAAAATAGAACAAAATTTTTGCATGGTTTTTATGTGTTTCAAATATTTAATACTTTCATATTTTCTTTCTGAGTTATATTTCTTGCAATAACTCCACGATGGCACATGTTTACATCGGCTTCAAAGCACATTAGAGCAACACGGTGGCTTCGGCTTAATTCCGTAATTCTATCCAAAAGCTCAGGATGATCTTTTATTGTCGTTTTCTCGTAATTCTCAAAGAGTTTTTCATAATCTTTGAGTGTAAGAAGGTCTTTTCTCTTTTCCCCTTCTATACCAAGTTCGGGAATGTGAAGATATCGAATCTCTGAGTTTTCGAGATAATTCTTAAGGCTATTTTTTGTGAAATCAAATTTCATGCTGAAAGGGTTTTTCCTGACATCAACAAGAACATCTATGGCGTTCTGAATTAAGACATTAAGGAAAAAGTCAATATCTCTTCCTTCATATCCTATAGTAAAAAGGCCAGGATCAAATTTTTTCACATCCTGACAAGGAAGTAGTTTACTTCTTATTGTATAATCAGGAAACTTTCGATATACATATTCCATTATTTCGTTGTCAGAATCGAATTTGTTCACAACTCTATTTATTTTCAAAGTTGCCTTCTGGTCAATCCCTTTTAAAGCTATTTTTCCTTTTTCGATTAATTTAAACTTTTTCTCCTTTTCGATAATATAGCCTTCTTTTTGTAACTTGGAAATATCAGTATAACAAACGTTGGAAAAAGGGCCATAGTGATGCGGGAAAAAATGATAGAACTTAATTAATTTGTCTATTTTCTCTACATGAGATGACAAAAATAGGCTCTTCACTATCATGAATCTCGAAGATAAGTCCTTCTCATGGAGTTTATCTATGGTGTAAAGGAGAGCTCTTTGTCTATGATTCAGATTTTTCATTAAACTACCATCTATCAAGTGTGTTTATGTTCAAAATACTTCCATTTAACGATATTCTATGATTTTTTCATTAGCTATTTTCACAGCTAATGATAAGACGAATTAAAAATTGCTTTATTTATTAAATAGAATTCTGCTCGAACTATAAATCTTTACTTTATGATTAAGTTGTAGTTGTTCATCAAGAATTTAATGTCCATATCATTCATCATATTGAATAATCATTCTTTGTATTGAATGACTAATAGATCTTCTCTATTTTTTCGGGAAAAACCACCCACTATTATGTGCTCATGGTCAGTGAGAAAACTAACCCAAGAAGATATCCAAAAAACTCTGCGATTTTTCCATTTTGCCAATCACACAACCACCAAAACCCATTTTTCTCAACGATCGCTCTTCTCCTCAAGCAACCAGTACCACAGCGGCACATACCTTATCCTCTTTCCATCGACAACTTCCTCGTCAAAGACATCCGATGTGATGATTGTCCCCTCTTTCATCCTGAAGTTCTTCATCCCGGCAAGCAGACCGTTTACTTCTCGTTCTTTTGTTTTCGGGTCTGACAAATCCGAGCAAACCTGTATCAATCGGGTGGGTTTAAGTCCCTCCTTTGTTACAAAATCAACCTCCAAGCCCTTTCGATCCTGCCAGTAGTAGATTTCGTTTTCTGAGTGTAAGAGCTGGATGAAAACGAGGTTCTCGTATAATCTCCCGGTATCGGAGGACAGCTTGAAGGAAACTGCATTGATCATGCCGGTGTCGATACAGTATAATTTCCTGGGCTTGTTCATCTGTTGCTTTAGCGAGTCATCATAATGGCTGACGCTGAAGAGCAGGAATGCGTCCTCAAGGTATGAAATATAATTGATTATAGCATCCGTGCTGAGGGAGGAGTAACTGGCAAACAGCCTTCGGAGAGAGTTGTAGGTATGCGGTTTTGCAATATTCGATATACAGAATAGCGCCAGGTCTTTGAATATCAGAGGATTGCGTATGCCGTACCTTGAAATGATATCCCGGTAGATGATGTCATCAAAGTATGACTGCAATGTTTCTCGATGCTGCACCGACGGGTAGACTATGGTCTCTGGGAATCCTCCTTTTTCCAGGTATTCGTTGAATCTGCGTTTCACAACTGGCCTGTCTTCCGAGTAAGGGAGTGTTTTCATATCAAAGGTTATTGAATGATAATCCAGAAATTCTGCAAAACTGAAAGGAAACATTCTGGTGCTCAGATGTCTGCCTGTTAATAAGGTGGATATCTCCTGTGAAAGCAAGGATGCATTCGAGCCGCTTATTACCAACTTCACATTCTGTTTTCTATCGTAGATTCCTTTAACCCATCGTTCCCATGACGGGAAATTCTGAATTTCATCAAGGAAAAGATACAAACGGTCTCCTTCGGATATCTCCTGAATTTCCCTGAAAGTTTCCAACAGCAGCTGCAGTTCATCCCCATTTAGCGGCTGCAAGCGGTCATCATCAAGATTCAGGTACAATATATTGTTCTTTGGCACACCCCTCTCAAGCAGTTCCGATATCATTTGATATATATAGTATGTTTTACCACATCTCCTCACACCCACTATGTCATTTACATGCGGTGCATCGATATTCGCCTCATACCTGCGTTTCTGCAATGGTGGTAATACTCTTCCCTGCCACTCGATAATGGCACTTTTCAGTTTCTCCCTTGTATCCACAAAGAATAATCAGGAATTTCTCATTTATATACTTGTCTAGTATAATCGATAAAATTTGCTGATTTTGTCGTATATAGACGATAAATTTATGAGATGACATTTTAGATGTAAGCGGCAAGAGAAAAAACAGAAAAACTCAGGCAGTCCATTCTTGCAAAAGCGTTTTCAGGGGAACTTGTTGAGACAGAGGCTGAGATTGCAGGAAGGGAAAGTAGAGATTATAAAGATCTGATATTTACTTGAGAAGATAAAAGAAGAAGAGTATAAAGAAAAGGCAATTCTATTTCTGTTTTTTGAGTCGCTTTCACATCTCCTTTATTTTTACCAAACGTCGAAAGCCATAAATACTTTTAAAAATAATTTTATTAGTGATGTTGCCTGCTTATATGAGTTTACGAAGGCAATTTTTCCAACAAACAGGATATTTAACCAGAATAAAACTTCTTAAAATATCTAATTTTATAAGAACTCGTGCTATTGCTGGTGGGGACCCTTGGCAGATCAATCAGATGTACATGAGAAAACACTCAGCCCGATTTCAGATGAAAGAATTGATGCATTACAGCAGCTCACAATATTTTTAGGATCCTTTCCGGACAGGCAACTGGCTCTGGAAGACATTCTCGGGCTCTGTTCCGATGAAGATAAAACTCTCAGGGTAAAAGCAATAAATGCCCTCAGAACAGTTTTCCCGGAGCTTTCGGATGAGGAAAAAGAAAAGGGCTGGAATAGTCTGCTTGAACTCATAAAAACTGAAGACCCGAAAGTATGGAAAGACCTTGTCCTGTTCCTTATTTTTGCATTCGGCTATGTGCCGGAAAAAAAGAAATCATGGGACTGCCTTCTCCGGCTGGCTGAAAATGAGAACAGGCAGATCAGGGAGCACGCAGTAGAAACCCTGATCCTGCTTTTTCCTTCCATGCCGGACAGGGAAAAAGTCTGGGATGATTTTATAGCTCTTGCAGGAAGCAGTCACAGGGAAATCAGGGAACTCGCCTCAGACGCCTTTATTTTGATATATCCTTATCTGGAAGACAGGGAAAAGGTCTGGGAAAATCTGCTGAACCTTGCTGGGAGCGGAGACGGCTATGTGAGGGACAGAGCAGGAGATATAATGGCACGGGTCTTCCATCAGCTCTCCGATCACAAAAAAGCCATGAAAGACGTCGAAAATCTGACCATGAAACAGATGGACTATACAGCCCGTCGAGCTGTAAAAGTACTCCAGGAAGATTACCCCGAGCTTTCCGAAGCAGAAAACCCTGCTGAAGAGCTTTACAAACTTGCAGCAGAAAAAGCTCCTTATGCAAGATGGAAAGAATCCGGCACAGAAAAAAAAAGGACAGGAAGCTTCAGCAAAAAAATAAAAAAAACTGAAAACTAAGATAAAACATCATTTAACTAATCCAATGGATTCATCAAGATAAGGATCCAGAGAAGAAAGCGCCTGTCCTCTCCTGTACTCGGATTTAATCCCTTCTGCCATCTCACAGGCTTTTTTAATAATTTCTTCTTTTCTTTCCCCATCCAGATATGGAATAACGAAGGAGAGGGCTTCAGGTCTCACATCTTTATCTTTAAGGCTGGAGGCTAATTCAAGGGCTTCTTTTATGGCCTCTTCACTTTTTTGCCCATCCAGGTATGGGACGAGCAAAGCAAGAGCCTGTACCCTCAGATAGTCGGACAGAATACTATATGCCAGCTCAAGGGCTTTTTCTAAAATCCTTTCATTTCTTTTCGAACCGTAAAGATGCGGGGCAAGCGAGGAAAGGATCTGGAATTTTGCATCACTGTATTGGATGTGGAAAGCAAGAGCAAAGATATCTTCGATAAGCCTTTCTTTTCCCGGTCCTCTCAGATGCGGAATAAGAGAACAAAGGACAAGAGACCTTTCGTCTTCATCCTGGATATTGGATGCAGAACAGAGGGCTTTCTCTATATGTTCAGCCAGTCTCGGTTCATCCAGATAAGGAACAATCAGGGAAAGAGCCTGGGACCTTAAGTCCCCATACTCAATTCTGGAGGCAAAGTCAAGGGCTTTTTCCATAAATTCCTCTTTTTCCGGCCCTTCCAGCTCAGACAGAAGCGACATGCGGGACTGAAACTTCTGGGCTTCGCCTTGACCTTTAATATTCATTTCTGCAATTTTTGCCATTCTTATAGCGCTGGGACTGCCTTCTGATCTAATTCCCTGATTAAGCTGAATGTGCGTGTAGTGGCGCCTCAGATTTCTGACATTGATACTGGTTTCGGGAGCGGCAGTTCCCTGGAGAGGAGAATTTGTTTCACAGTTTGGCAGCTTTAACTGCTCTAAATCCTGGACCTTACTTTTTTCTGCCAGAAATTCTTCAAGCATTTTATTTAATTCTTCAAACACTTTATTTTTATTATTTGAACTCTGTTTTTTAAGCCTGAGAACTTCCTTTTCGATTATCTCCTTTGTTGTCTTTTCTTCCATAAAAGATGAAACTTCTAAAGCTAAATCAGGATCCTGCTCAAGAGATTCCAAGATCTCCTGAGTCAAAACCTTCTTTACCTCAGGATCAGAAGGTGAAATTATCAAATCTCCTGCGGCTTCTTTTAACTCAGGCTTTCCTTTAGAACACAGCTTCTCCCATAATTTCTTCTTAATCACCCATATATCAAACCCCTCTTTTTTCCCGGCGATTAAATCAGCCTTTTTAGATCCGATAACCAGATAAGGAATTACAGGCTCAAGAAGATCTGTGATCGTTTGTGCCGTCTGTATGATTATTAAATCCTGTTGCCGCATTATTTCATCCTTCATTT
>NZ_DAOOUJ010000009.1:5609-66030 GCF_035390745.1 Methanosarcina sp.
TGTGCCGTCTGTATGATTATTAAATCCTGTTGCCGCATTATTTCATCCTTCATTTGCAATACATTATGTTCTCTTTATAATAGTTCCAGAATAAAGTGGTATCAGTAAATGTAATACCTGTAATGGGATAAATATGTAACAGATTAATACTTTGATAGATCCTTAAAAAAGATCAGTATTAACCTGTTTATAGTCAATATGATGGAAGAAATAGTGAAGTAAAACTGTAATAGATCTAAGTATCATAATTTTGTAATTATTTAATAAAGTTTGTTTGATTTTCTATTCAAATAGCTTAAGTTAAAACTTTTTTTACTGCCAGATAAAATTCGAAATCAATACATATAATAAAGAAACCTGCCAAACTGGAATATATCATAACAGGAAGGAACTGGAGCAGCAGTTGGTGGGAATTCTTGAGTGACCAGCCAGGAATACATGATAAAACTTTCAGTCAGGTGCCGGATGAGAGAATAAAAGCTGCAAAGCAGCTGGGGGATCTTTTTGAGGCTTTTCCGGATCGAAAGCAGGCTTTTGAAGATCTTTTAAGGCTCTGCTCCGATAGAGATAACGAGGTCAGAGAAGAGGCTATTAATTCTCTTACAAAGGTTTTTCCCAATGTGCCAGAAAAGGAACTGGTCTGGGAGAGGTTTGTAAACCTGACGGCTTATCCTGTAGAACAGATTATGAAAACAGCAGTTAACTCTCTTATCGCGGTTTTTCCTCTGATGCCTGATAAAAACAGAGCATGGAAAGACCTTATTGATCTGATAAACTCAAAATCAAGCCTTGAGGACGTCCGCAGGGGAATTATTCACTCGCTTCCAGATGCCATTTCTGGATTTCAGGATGAGGAACAGGTCTGGAAGGATCTGCTGGAAATGACAACATCAGACGACTTCTATATTCGGGAGAGGGCGATTTCGTATTTAAGTATGGTTTTTCCGAAGCTGCCTGAGGAAAAGAAAGGCAAAGCATGGGAAAATCTTCTTGAACTGGCAGAGAAACCCAGGGATATAAAGGTTAGAGAACATATAGCAAAAAATTTGACAGATATTTATCTGTATGCCCCGGACAAAGATAAAGCATACTCTGATCTTGTAAATCTGGCTGAAAAGAAGGAAGGTTACGTGCTCAAAGAGGTTATCAATACTCTTGCTTCTATCAATTCTCACTTGTATAAAGAACGAGAGAAAGGGAAAGAAAAAGAAATAATTGGGGAAAGAGAAATGGGTGAGGAAGATAAGCTCGAAAACGAGCATGTTAAAGGGAAAGAAAGCAAGAAGCCCGCTTTTGATATCCTGAGGCTGACAGGGGACAGAGACCGGTATGTGAGAAAAAATGCAGTAGAATCTTTTGCAAGAACGTACTCCGAGCTTCCTGATAAAGATGAAATTATAGAAGAGCTTCTGAGACTCAGTTCGGATCCTGATCCTCAGATGAGAAGAGGTGCGATTGAGTCTCTACTTGCTGTTTATTCGAGAAGATCAGGCAAAATACAGGACATCTGGCACGAACTCCTCAAAATGACTGAAGATGAGTATGCAGGTGTCAGAAAGGGCACTGCAGAAATGCTTTCGCATGTCTTTCCGACGGCTGAGGAAAAATCTACAGTTTTTTATGACCTTGTCAGGCTTACTGAAAGCCAGGATGCCCAGCTCAGGAAGAGAGCTGCAGAGCTTCTTGCAGTCTCATTTAAATACTCGGCAGATAAAAAAAGAGCATGGGATGACCTTTTGAGACTTGCGTCATCTGAGGACAGGGAGGTCCGGAAAGGGGCGGTAATTGCCATTTCATCGGGTTATCCAGAAGTTCCTGATAAAGCAAAAGTCTGGAGCGACCTCGTCAGGCTTTCAACTCACAGTGACAGCTTTGTTCAGAGAGCAGCAACAAGAGCTCTTGGACCTGCTTTTTTTTATGTCCCGGATAAAACACTGGCATGGAGAGACCTGCAGGTTCTTGTTAATAACCCATACATCTACGTCCGCAGGTATGCACTCCGCTCCCTCGGAAGGGCTTCCCTCTGGAGAGCTCTTAAGGCGGAAAACGAAGCTGCCTACCTTTTCGGACTTAAAGAAGCAGTCAAATACTTTAAAGAGGCGGCTGAAACCTCTATCGGTACTTTTGTTCCCGAATTTTACCATCCCTTTTATGAGGCTCTCTTACAGATCCTTTTCGGGGAAAGATCTTCAAAACTTGAAAGTGAACGATATCTCTCAGGGGTAACCCGTGGAACAGGGGATCTGGAAGAAAACAGAAAGTTTCTTGAAACTCTGGAAGAATTCTCAGGGCTTCTTCAAGCTGCAGGGAACCTGACTTCCGGGGACCTGCCTGCCCAGAAAAAACTTCTTGAGTCCTGTATTGAGGCTTTTGACAGGGCTTCAGGACTTTTTGAGGCTGTAGAGGAAGATTCTATTCTTGCGCAAAAAACCTTCAATAAAGAATACCAGAAAACTGGAAAAGTAGTTGTGGAACAGAAGCTGAAAGAGACCCTTTCCGGAATCCGATATAAAGCAAGGACAGCCTGCCTGAAGGCAAAAGGCAAACCTTCGGAAAAAATCACGTGTACCGTTAGTCAAAAAGTCAGGGAATGGAGTTTCCAGGATATTGATAAAGATAGAAAAAAACTGGAAAAGCAGCTTGAATCCCTGCTTAATATAGTTGCAGTTCAGATTCCTTATATTCCAGAAAACAAGCATATTTTTGAGAAGCTTGAAGAAATCAGGAAGGAGCAAGACCTTCTCGAACGCTACAGACTGGCTGGCAGAATTATAAGCATGATCCCTGAAGTTAAAATGTTTTCAAGAGATTCAGGAAGATAAGCTATCTTCACTCTCAAGTTTACCTGCAATTTATATTCTATCCTGCCAGTTCTTCTTTTATGTATGGGGCAGGCATCGAATTAACGGAAGAGGATTTTGAATTCTCAAAACTCCCTCTCTCAAAAAAGTTCATCCGCCTGGTATTCGAAAAGTACCAGCTGGAATACATTGCTTATTTCGGCGAAAACATGTTCTATGTCTCAGGGCAAAACTCAGAACCCCTTATGCCCTTACCCAGCGCCAGATACCCTGAAGATATCGAGCTGGTGTTTGATTTTATGACACGAGAAAGAATCCGCAGGATAAAATATGAAAATGGGGTACTTTATCGGGCTGCAGTTCCGGGGCTTTCTGACCACAACGAGCAATGAATTGATCTGTTACTTTCCATTTGCGGTAATTATGTACAAGCGATGCGAAACCAGAGTCAAAAGTCCAGCCATATTTTTTATTTGTCCGGGTTATTTATAGTTTCATCACAATATTAAGTATAAAGTTTCTCTTAATCGTTAACAGAAGGGGTGATAATGATGAAGCTATGGGAGTATGATTCTCGCAGAATTCATGGTGTGCACATGCCACAGCAGATGAGCGATCTTGAAAGAATTGGAAATGAAGGGTGGGAACTGGTTCTCTTAAAAGACGACATGGATGATGAGGGAACAATAACAGCGATTTTTAAAAGGGAGAAGAAAGAAATCATACCTGAATAATCGAAATATTCTCTTAAAATAATCGAAATATTCTCTTAATCTTCTCCATTTTTAAATGTATTTTTCCTTATTAATTTTTAAAAACACGCTGACATTTTCAAGACAAATAGCCTGTTCTCATTAAACGGAATTTAATACGTGTAGAAATGGACTCCATGATAATGGCAGTAAGTTATTTATTTACTTCTTCAGTATTTTAAGTATATGAAAAATTATGATCCTGTTAAAGCCACTTATGCGGTTATAATTCTACTGGTTTCTTTATTTGCCTTATATATAACATCCTCTTTTTTTTACGTTATTGTTCTCAGTGCTCTTTTTGCTTACGTTATTCACCCGGTTTACTTATTCTGTCAGAGATTCATAAAGAGCAAGCAGATTTGCGCTATGATCCCTCTTGGTGCAGTCTTTCTTCTAATAGCGTCCTCAGGCGTTATGATGGTGAAAGCCTTAATGAATGAGGTCTCAAGAATTTTAGAAATCCCCAATACCCTCAACGGGTTTGCAAATATGGATCTCAGAGAGATAGTCGGGCTATTCGAACCGTTTATTCAGACCCATCCAGGGAAACTTACCGAAAGCATAGGCGAGTATCTGAACACCCTTGTTACGGATTACTTACCTGATATCCAGAATAATATCGTCCAGATCTCAACCGACCTTTCGATCCTGACTATAGAGCTGATAGTAATTGTTGTTCTGACTTATTACCTTCTTGTGGAAAGCGAAACTATCGCAGCCGAACTTCCCGGTCTCTTCCCGGACAGGAAACTGGGAATTGTGTTCCTTGGGGAGTTGAATCACATTTACCAGAACCTTTTCGTAGTTTATTTCCTCACCTGTCTCGTTACCGGTGTAATAGGTGGAGTACTTTACTGGGTGCTTGGAGTACCTTATCCCCTGATATGGGGAATCATAACCTTTATAATGGCTCTGCTGCCAGTTGTTGGAGCGGGTACGGTTTACGGTCTCCTTGCACTTTACTATGCCCTCATACAGGACTATTTCACAGCAGGAGCACTGGTTTTCCTGGGAATCATTTTCCTTAACCTTGTCCCGGATTTTGTCATAAGACCAAAGCTTGCCAGAAGCAGAGCTGCAATCCACCCGGCAATTACACTCATAGCTTTTGCAGCTCCGGTCTTCGTTATCGGCCCTATAGGCATTATCATAGGCCCCCTCACATACGGCTTTTTGCTTGCAGTCTTCAGGACGAAAAAAATAATCGGGACTTCCCACGTTCAGACGGAAAACCTGGATGTAAGCTCAACTAAAGAAAAAACTGCAGAGAAATCAACTGGTAATTCGATTGATAGGTTGGCTGAAAGATCAGTTGATGCCTCCAGTGACCATATGTTCGTTCCGGAAATTAACCCATGGCAATAATGAAGTAAAAGCTGATGAGTTAAATGAGACATGGAAATGATCACAGTTAAGTACTGCATTGTGACTGTGAGTTTAAATTGACACTTAACTGGCTATCATAACTTTTTTTTAAAAAAGGTTGCGTTCCCACCTGGATCTTGGAAGTTCCGAACATTTAAGAGATGCTTTTTGTTTTTGGGAAGAGGTTTGAGGTACTTGACTCATAGGCTGTGAGTGCTGTATTATCTCTTTACTTGTGGGATAGTTTTTCGGAGTGGATGTTGAAGTAGGTCTTTTGGAATAGGTCTTTCTGGTTAGGTGTTGAGATGAGAACGCAAGTTATACTATGCACTTACTGTATATAATATTTTCAACAACTAATATCATACTACTTATATATTTGTTAGTTTAGAGATATAACTTTTCATCATTAATATAACCTTATATCACAGATATATTGCACATAATCCAGCCAATTACGGCGCTATCAGTAGAAATATATTAATTTGGATTTTTAAAAAATAATATATATTACCTAATCCATTTCTTCTATAAGACCTGAAGGAAAAAGTTGCTATTTAGTTCAGTATTGTTCAAAACACGGAGGGAGAGGAATAAATAAGCTTAATATTATATTGATGTTGACTATTTTTCTAGTGATAACAACAAGTTCTTCCAGTGCCGCACCGCAGGGAACTATAATAAAAGGAGGTGTGCTGACATACCCAGCAGGCCCCTATCTTACAGAAGATCCCCTATTATTAAGCCTCGAAAATTACACAGGAGACAACTATACACAATCACTGACCGAATCATTTAAAATGACCTGTCCTGAGAACGGGTGCCTGTTTTTTGGCAAAGATAAGCACAATACTAATCAGGGGAACCTGAGTACCGGAATCTGGAATAATCCGTGCAACCCTTTTTGGATTCATTATAAGCCCAATACGGAAACACAGAATTCCGTTTTTTCCTTTTTTGGCTATTCTCCTTCTTTCAACAAAACACCTTTATCCACTCTACTGAATGTTACTTTTCGGTACTTACATATTATTTAAAAAAGAGCAGGATTAATACCAGCTATCTTTTGTAAGTTCAAAAACCCTGAAACAAACATAGTTTTTAAAATGAGGCTGCGTTCCCATCTGAAAATATCTGGAAGTTCCGAATGTTACTGAGAGACTTTTAGTTTGGAAGAGGTTTGAGGTATTTGTGGGTTGTGTTTTAGTTCATCTCTTTACTGTGGAGTAGGTTTTGGAGTAGATGTTGCTATTGGGTGTTCAGAGATGAGAACGCAATTTATACTAGACCTTCATCATATATAATATTTTTAACACTTAATATTATGTTATTGCCCTATTTCTTAAACCATCTCTCTAATTTTAGTTCATTAGTCTAATATTAGATCATTAAACTAATAATGTGGAACTTATAACAGTAGCACTTATGTAACAAAGTATCAACTGCAAACTACTGAACTGAGAATTACTTATACTCTGAGCTGCTGGCGTCAGATATCTCCAAGCTGGAGGTCTCAGGTCCGCAGGCAATAGTACCATACTTTCGTATCCTTATACTGTATCGGTCAAAACCAATTCCGGATAATTTCATTTCATGCGTGTATTGTATGTGTGGTGAAGGGTATAGAGAAGGTATACAAGGAAAGCAAGGGCAAGGAAATATTTTGTATAAAAGACCCTTGTCAGGATTTTTTTCTGCGTACTGGTTGAAGCGTCTTCTATTATCCTTGAGCAGACATCCCCTTTAGTATAGATTTTCCCTCCGTTTTCAAGTACTGCTGTTCTAAAAAGTGTATTTTCTCCAACGTACGTATATTCGTCCGGGCGGTTTACGGCAGCAGGTCTCCAGGATACGTTCTTAGCTCCAGAAGTTTCAGACATCAGCTCCTCGGTCAGGTTTGCTTCAAGAGGAGTTTCAGAGATTTTGTGAAGCCCAAAGGTATCGGCTGTAACATACGATTCGTACATGTTATTTCCGATGGACGTGATTTCCATCGGCTTTTTGTCAAAATAAAGTTCAGGCGTACCCTCTTTTCCTGTGGTAATAAGGATTCTTCCCGGCTGACTCATCTTAAGGTCAGGAACCTCCAGCTGAATGCCGTCAGACATATCCGTATCCGCAACTGCCCAGTTCAGGGTTCTGGTAATAATCAGGCTGTCATTTCCCGAGTACAGGGATGCAGCCCAGGGGACTCCATTCCCTTTACCGTTGTCTGTTGTAATAGCAGCAACCCTGCCCAGCCCCAGCCTCCAGACCGAAATTATCGGTTTTCCCAGCCTTGTTATAACAAGGCGGTTTGCTTCGGGTTTCGGAGTAACCTCATTATACCCGTAAATTTCATGCTGTATGTCGGAAATGTTGCGGGTAATGAAATGCTTTGGGTCATAAACAACAATTGACCCGCTCGAATATTCGTTTTCCTGGTCTTCGGACTCCTCAGGGTCCTCAGAAAAGCTTACTTTAATCCTCTGACCAGGCTCTATTCTATTGTAATTTTCTGACAGGCCTATTTTGTTCATTAAAAGTTCCGCATAATATTTCCCTTTGGGAGTGACCTGGCGGGTGGTTTTCGGAGCGTGTATATGGACGAAATGAATGCCAATACCGCTGTTTTCGTGAAGATTTTCCGCACACTGGACTGCACGTTCGAACCTGAGGTCCCCCTCAGCTACATTGCCTATTCCGCCGTCGGACACGATTATGATTTCAGCTTCTGAACTATTTTCCTGGCCGTTAAGCAGAGCCCTTGCAGTCATGAGTCCCCTTTCAAGAGATGTGGAATCTCCTGCGGGCGATATTTTGCTGATTTCACCTTCAAGCCAGAGTCTGTTGGACTCTTTTGACATATCCACAAATCCATTTGTTATGTCCTGTCCTCTGCTCCCGAATGTGATCACATCAACCCTTGCATCTTTAAGGAGGTCGCTTTCGAGAAGGACAATTGCATTTGACAGGATATCGTCAATAACCCTCCCTCCAACTCCATTGTTCTCCATGATGCTGGGTGAAGCATCAAGCATGAGAACAACATTTCTGCCTCCTCTCCAGTTAGAGGGCTTGGAGGTAACAGGAAGGAGTTCCTCAAATTTAGTATCCTGATATGTATCCTCTGCAGGATAATCAAAAGAAGAGTCGCCCCCAACCACTACCATGCCTCCCCCGTTAATGATATAATCTTTGAGGGCTCTGGCTTCCGTATCGGAGATCGTTGATGCAGCCTGGTTGTCAACTATTACAGCATCCGTACTGTTAAGAGAAACGAATGATTTGGCTACTCTTACGTCGTAGATCTCCTTCATCGTATTTGCAAGGGGAGAGTCGGGCTCGTCTGTAACAAGAAGGACTTTTGGTTTGGGTGTTACATACACACTTTTCATATACTGGTTATTGACCTCAAAATAATCCAGGTTTTTAACAGTAATGCTTGCCGGATGAAGAGTTGCCTTTACGGTGTGAGGCCCAAGCGTTTCAAACGTATGATTGAATTCTATACTTTCTATTCTATCAGTCTGGGTAATTTCCCTTTCCAGTACTTTCTGGCTGTCAACAGTAACCCTTACCTGATAACTCATTTTGTCTTCAACTGATTTCCTTACATTGACCTTAAAAAATGCCTCGTTATCGATTACAGCTTCGTTTTCCCCTTCAATCTCCACACTCAGATCTTCTTCAACGGTTCTGGGGATAAGAGCCGAAACAGGGAAATTGTTCCTGTAACAATAAGAGAGAGCCTCCTCAACCGGCGTCCCTGAATTGCTCTGCCCGTCCGATACCACAAGCACATAGTTATCGGGGGAAGCCTGCTGAATGATGGCATCCCCAAGAGAGGTATGTATCCCTGAAACCGTTGTAACCGTAACAGGAACTTTTGTATTGAGCTCATCTGCAAGCTCTTTGGACACCCCTTTTTGCAGCAGATCCATGCTGGCACTTTCATCAGAAATTATGGTTATCCTCGACTGGTTGGTCTTCGGAGAGCTCATATCCACAGAATAAGGCGCGGCAAGAGCCAGAATAAGAAGAAAGATCACAAGGGAATGGATAAATAGATGTCTTCGATTTACCTTTCTCCAGAGCCCTAAAAGCACAACAAAAGCCAGAGGGACAAGCAGCATCAGTTCGCTTATGTGTGAAAAATTAAAACCATAAGGAAAATCAAAGGTCATATGATCCTCCTCCTTAACATAACCGCACTCTCGACCATGAGAAGCAGCAGTAAGGCGTAAATAAGGTATTTCCTGGGCTTATCAGGTGATACTGTGCGGAGATCCTCTTTCTGGATAGCTCCATTCTCGCCTGTCAGGTTCAGCCTTCTCTCCGTAAAAGTATTTGATTCACCGGAATCATACAGGTTGACAGCAATGGTTTTCTGGTTAAGCTCGTACAGCCCGCATTCGTCATAATAGACAAAATCGCTGCTGACACTTTCAGTTGGTGTTTTGATTTTGAGGGTCTGATCAAATGCCTGGTACCTGCCCGTGTTCACATTTGTTTCGCTTATATCCTCGATTCCCCACATGTACCTGAGGAGTTTTGCCCAGAAGACAGGATAAGTAGGAGTGGTGGCGAAATTGTTCCATCCGTCGGCTTCAGTAGTGTCACTGAACCCAATGTAGGTTACTGTCCCTTCGTTTATATTCTGCATGCAGACCAGAGGTCCGGCTTCCCCGGCATCTACAAGGACAGCAGCATCCTCTTTCGGGAGGGTGACAAGGAGTTTGCGAAGATAGACCTCACCGAACGAAACATCGTCAAAGATATTTGTTCCACTTCCCACAGTCTCTATTGTGTAACTGCCTTCTTTAGCTACTGATTGTATATCTACCGGAAGAATTGAATAAAGCCCGTGCATCTGTAATGAATCATGCAGGCACTCATTTCCTATAACTATCAGGTCTTTTCCATTCTTTGCATAAGCTGCAATTTTCAGGGCATCGTTAGTTGAAAGGGGCTTATTTTTTGAATTTACAATTATAGTATCGTATTCTGTGGCGTTGTCAGGAAGATCCTTCCGTACATCAACACCAACATCGGGAAGCAGGGATATTGCCGTTACCAGGGGTGACTTGCTGGCAGCCTTATCAATGTCAGTTAATACAAGGATTTTTTTGGGTTTGACTTCAGGGATTGAAATACAGGCAATATTGTCGCATGGTATTGCATCCTCGTTGAGAATTTTCACGGTTGATATGCCCTGAGGGATATTTGAAAACTTTATCTGCTGTGACCCGTACTCTTCAAGCTGCACGGAGTTCCTAACCTTTGAGCTGGAAGCCGTATCAGGATTGCTCTCCAGCTGCACGTCAAGCGTTGCGCTTTTATTATTAAAATTTCTGATAGTGCAGGTGTATTCATAGGTCCCGTCATTGCTGTCTTTCAAATAACCGTCTACAATTGCATAGTTTGCAGTTTTATTGCCCACCTGCCTGAACTCAAGCTCCATATTTTTCGTGTTTGCGATTCTTATGTATGTTTCAGGAGCCCTGCCATCCCAGGTTTCGAAATCTGATATGACTACAATTTTCCCGTACTCATTCTCCTTTTCATTTATGGCAGTCAAAATAGCTCTGGGAATATCCGAAGGGGTGTTTCTAGCCTCCATGCTATTGATTATTTTTTCCGCATCTTTTGCATCAAGGCCTTTTGCAATCACCACAGGAATGCTTTCTGCAGCAGTAATTGTATTCTCCTGACCCAGGCTGTCTATTGCTATTGACCTGGCTTCTCTGGTACGGTCTGGAGCGGTCATGCTTGCAGACGAGTCCATTATAATGATTACCTTTTGAGCATCTTCTTTAAAATCATCTATGAGAGGACCAGCTAATGCTATCGAAAGGAGAATAAGAGCCAGCAGCTGCAGATAAAATAGAGGGTCTGTTATCCTTTTACTGAGAGTGCGCCTGGAATCAAGCAGATTCTGGCTTATCCTTCGAACAAACATGAGGGAAGGCAGGATGATGTTTTTCGGGCGGGGCCTTAACAGGTATATTATTGTAAGGGGGATTATCCCTGCAAGTGCGATGAGCCCACTGGTGAATTCAAAGTCCATAGGCAGGATCACCCTTCACCTATGATTTTGAGAACAGTATCAAGCGGCTCATTTTTTATGCTGACGCGAAAATAAGGGATTTTAAAATCGTATGCTATTTTCTCCAGTTCAGCTATATGCTTTGCGTATTCGTTAGCATATTCTTTTTTAAAGTTTGGTCCCACTGTAAAACTGATTTCTTCGTTTGTCTCACTGTCAATAAACTTTATTGTTCCATCCACGGTTTCAGGCAGGTTCATCTCGTTTTCATCATAAATGTGTACGAGTATAAGCTCGTGCCTTGACAGCCTGTTAACCGCATTGCGGACAGAATCAAGGTTATCCAGGAAATCCGAAATTATGAGAACCATTGATTTCGATTTTATTCTCGGGTAAATAGAATCTGCACAATCTGCAAGCTTTGTGCTCCCGCTGACCGAAATCTGAGTCAGGGCATCTATTGTCCGCAGGAAATCATCCCTTCCTTTATGCGCTTTTGCGTAATCCACATCGTCTGCAAACGTTGTAATCGTATACACATCGTTGTGTTTCATTACAATGTAAGAAACTCCTGCGGCTACCGTTGCTGCATACTCAAACTTGTTCGGTGTACTGTCAGGAAAAAGCATGCTGCTGCTGGCGTCAAGCAGTATGACCATGTTCAGGTTTTTGTCTTCTTCAAACCTGCGGATGTAGAGCTTTTCCGTGCGGGCATAGAGATTCCAGTCAATTCTTTTTAAAGAGTCTCCCTGATTGTATTTTCTATGGTCTATAATATCAAGCCCTGCCCCTGTCCTTGTTGACTGGTGGCTGCCCGTATGAACTGCTGTAACTCTCCTGCTGAGCGGGATTGCATATCTGTCAAGTTGGGTCAGGAAGGACGTGTCGATGGTATGTTTTGCGCCAGCCATGTCTGATCATTGCCTCCAGCCATTTTACTGCTGGCTGAGTCAAATAGTTGTTTTTCTGTTATCCAGGATTTTTTGAATGATTTTGTCGCTCGTAATATTGTTTCTTGCAGCATCAAAAGATAGAATCACCCTGTGGCGAAGGACAGGAAGAGCCATGGAATCAATGTCCCTTTTATCAACATACCCTCTGCCGTCAAGAAACGCATTTGCCTTTGCGCAGAGAATAAGTGCAATTGAAGCACGCGGAGAAGCCCCTGCTTCTATCATATCAGGCATTTTTCGAGTCTGATTCACTATATCAATTGCATATTTTTTGAGTTGATTTGAGATCGGAATCCTTCGGGTTATCTGCTGCAGCTCTATGAAGGTCTGCTTTTCTATGCATCTCCTTACAGCTGGCCTGAAAGCTTCTGCATAACGGTTTACTATCTCAAACTCTTCATCGGGGTCAGGATAGTCCAGGCGGATCTTCATTAAAAACCGGTCAAGCTGGGCTTCGGGAAGGGCATAGGTTCCTTCCATTTCTATAGGGTTCTGAGTTGCAAGGATAAAGAAAGGTTTGTCAAGCGCGTATGTAGTATTTGCCACAGTAACCTGTTTTTCCTGCATTGCTTCAAGCAGGGCAGACTGGGTTTTCGGGGAGGCACGGTTAATTTCATCTGCAAGAACTATGTTTGCAAAAACCGGTCCCTGCTTGAATTTGAAGTGCTTTGAGCCTCTTTCATCTTCTTCTATAATGTCGGTTCCCGTGATATCCGCAGGCATAAGGTCAGGCGTACACTGGATTCTGCTGAACCTCATGCTCATGATCTGGGAAATAGTGGATATGGTAAGGGTTTTGCCAAGCCCGGGATTGCTTTCAACAAGGACATGCCCTTCACACAGCATGGCTATGATAATCTGCCGGATCATTTCTTTCTGGCCGACAATTGAATTTCCAATTTCTCTAAAAATAACTTCAAATATCTGGGGGGATTTTTCATAAGTAGGTCTCAGGTTGAGTTCTGAATTTTCAAGCTGGATTTCCTGTATTTGTTGCATATTTCCACTCCGCTGTTTTTAGGTGAATCATGAATCTGCTGTGAATCTGGACAGACCGGATTAAGGACGTTTATTCCGATGAAAGCTCCTCAAAATACTGTTTGATCAGAGGCTCATACTCTTCTGGCAGGTTTTCAGAGTAAGTCTGGCTATATTTGAAATTTCCATTATAACGGCCTGAACTTTCGTTAAATCTCTGTTCAGTATCCGCATCTATCTGGCTTGTGAATCCAAGCCCCATGGTGGGGTTGATTTCCATTTCAACCTGCTCTCCATTCTTTATGATGGTAGCTTCTATCCTGTACCTGGAATCCGGAACAACATCTTCACTTTCGTCGTAAGCAGCTCTGGCATTCATATTATGAAGATTGTCCTGAAGATTACCAATTAGCTTATTTGGAGAGATATTGAAGCTGAAGCCCTCATATATGCAGAAAGTGACTGCTCCCGAAAAAAGGAGGAATACGACAAAAGACCTGAAAATCTGGTTTTTAGGGACTATTTTTCTTATTTTGATGGCTGCAAGCTGGCTGTGCACTTCCTCAAGCAGTTTCTTTGTAACTATGTTGATATTCTGGCTGTTATCATATGCAGTACTCAGTCTAGTCCTGAATTCCGGAAAACTGGTTTCAAGGAGGTTTATCAGGTTAAACCTGTTTCTTCTGCCAAATAACCTGTAAATTAAGCTGATAAGAAGAGTCAGCACGAGCGCCCCTGCAGCCATTAAACAGAGATTAAACCAGTAAGTGTTCAGATAGGTCTGTGAACTGCTCAGCTCATCCACGCCCGGGACATAGTAAGCGAGTTCATACAGATTGAACAGGATCATCAGTAAGAATAAAAACACAAATTTTCCGGCTGTTTGAAAGAACCCCAGGGTACGGTAAGACCACGTAAGGTACTTTTTATATTTTTCCAGAAGAGGCACTACAAGCATATAATCTCGAACCACATTTGTAATTTTTAGTAATTATATTGCGAGTGTTACTAATAAAACTTTTCTAATATTTAATTTTAGTTCCATAGACTTTTTCGGCAATATAGTAGAAACTACCAGGCTAATACAAAGAGAAATAAGCAGGATCAATCTCCCGCAAATCAAAAAGAAGGAGGAAATAGGAAGGCACCTGCATGTAATGCCTGCGTCATATTAAAATTGATCCCAAATAAAAAATTGTGATTGGGAAGGGAGACTTTGTTCATCCCATATCAAGGAGTGGAATATAGTTCTGGGATAAACTCCATTCAATCACGATATATATGTGTCTGCTACAGGCATGATTTTTAATTTCAATATTGGTTTATGTAATTACTATTTTTTCTAAAAATTGTTTTTCTGGTTTAATCATGCCTCAATTTTTCTATAGATATTTGTACTTATAAATGTATCTTAAATTTATGAGGAGGTGAAAAATTTTTAGGTGTAGTGTCAAAAATATTACGAGGTTATAAGATAAAGGAGCCTGAAGACTAAGGCTGCTTTTATCTTTCCCGCATTTCACTGAAGGATGAAGTTTCGTATCTCTTCTCATCAGCAGCAGAGGATGCGTCAAAAACAGTATTTAAAACCGCCAGGAAAGCTTCCAGATTTTAAGAAGGTAGAAAAATAACCTGGAATAATAGAAATAACGGAAATTGAGATATGTACTGTCCGGACAGGAAACATCTGTTTTTGTCCGTCCAAGTACTTGAAAACAGATTTTATATCCACATAACCATGTTTTGCATCTTATCTGGCAAGAGGAGTAACTAACATACTCCTTACTCTGCCTTGATGCGTTTGATGGTTGTAGGACGCTCTTTTACCAGGATTCTGTGTCCGCAGTACGGGCACCTTATACCTGTGTACTCGTAGTCAATTTCCACTTTCTGTTTACACCGAGTGCACTTATATCCCATACAACCTCACGTACCTGAAAAGTGTTTGTTTACTTTGCCTCAGCAACGTTCTTCATTGTGCGCAGCAGGGTCTGCCCAACGCTTGTGTAGGGGATGTAAGTCCCGCCTGCGAAGGTGTGTCCGCACTTGCTGCATTTCCAGATTCCAGTTCCAATCCTTCCCACTGTCGGACGGGCACATTTGGTGCATACATGCGGGGCTCGCATGCGTTCTTCCAGGTCTGCGACAAGCTTTCTGTCTTTTCTCCCATACCTGGGACCAAACCTGCCTGCAGATCTGGAAATTCTTCCTTTCTTAGTGAACTTTTTTGCCATCGTTATAACTCCTTAAATGTAATGTTAAGTCAGAAGGGATAGAACCGATTTCTCTGCGGGCCGACCCGCCCTGAGACAGGGGTTCCTTTATCACCTTATAGACGTGCACTTAGACCGTAATACAGGCATTTAATATTTATATTTAATTAATCCTGCCCGATTTATTCACTTTTTGCAAGCCCTTCAAGATAGAGAGATCTGAGTTCGGCTGCCTTTTCGATTGCCATATTTATTGCTTCGAAGAGCTCTTCCTCGCTAAGAGGGGCAGGGCCCATTTTCTGCATTCCTGCAACAGACCCGTCCGAACTGGAAACAATGGTCAGTTTTGTTTCGCAAACTGCTTCCTCGTCAAGAGAGGGGTCAACCATAAGTTTAGAGCCGATCTTGGCAAGGGTAATGCCAACAGGCATCTCTTTCATTGCAAGGGGCACGTTCTCGCCCAGTCCCTGCTGTTCGTTAGGGACCATGGTGGTCATGAGGGCTGCAATTGCAGCAAGACAGGATGCGTCAATGATATTTCCGTCATCGTTCAGGATGTGGACATCTATAAAGACAATCCAGACGGATTCTCCAACCGTTATGCAGAGCTTCTTTATATCAATTGCGCCTGATTCTCTGATTCCCCTGTCAACGACCCTTGCCATTTCGATTGCTTCTTCTCTCGGAGGTCCGGGCTCAAACTCAGGAGAGGCTATAGGATTGAGTTCTAGGTTGGTAATGATCACGCCTTCGTCCTGGGAATCCGGGAAAGGAGTTCCTGTCTGAAGTTTCACACCAACGAGCACCTGCGTGTTCCCGAGGGTGACCTTTGCAGAACCCTCTGCTTTGGAGATAACATTTGTTTCGACCTTGATGTCCCTGAAATCTTTAAAGCTGCGCCCGTCCTGGCGTTTTTCTTTGATCATCAGGTTGTAAATATAGTCCTTCTTAAGTGTGGCTATGATTTCACTCATCTTTTTCACCTCTGGTTCCGGCTTCAGAGGGGTCTTTTACTACCTTCCAGGGACCTTCGGATTTTTCCTCTTCAGGCTCTTCTTCAGTGGAAATTTCCTCTACTGCTACCTCTGCTTCTGGCTCGACACTTTCTTCTTCAGGTTCAGCTTCCTCTTCTTCTTCGAGCTCTTCTTCAGGTTCAGCTTCTTCTTCAGGTTCAGCTTCTTCTTCAGGTTCAGCTTCTTCTTCGGCTTCTTCTTCGGCTTCTTCTTCAGGTTCAGCTTCTTCTTCGGCTTCTTCTGAAGCATCTTCCCTTTCGAGCCTGGATTCAATTTCGTCAAACTCTTTCAATTCAGGGGCACCTTCAAAAGAAGCTTCAAATTCAGCTTCTTCTTCAAGAGCTTCCTCTTCAAACTCCTCTTCTTCGAGTTCTTTTCCCAGATCTTCCTCTAGATCTTCCTCTAAATCTTCCTCAATGTCTTCTTCAGGTTCAGCTTCTTCCTCAAAAGCTTCCTCTTCAAATTCCTCTTCTTCGGTTTCGAACTCTTCTTCAAGCTCTTCTTCAGCTTCCTCTTCGAGCTCCTCTTCAAAGTCAGGGATTACTTCACTCGCAAGGACTTCGGCTTCAACAGATTCCTCAAGGATTTCCGGTCCAAGCTCTTCGGCTGCTTCGAGAGCTTCTCCGACAATAACAGCGGCTTCAGGAGCAATAAATTCCGGCTCTTCTTCTGCTTCGGCTGCCTTTTCACCGGCTGGTTCTTCAGAGACCTCTTCAACAGGGGTTTCGAACTTCTTTCTCAGGACTGCCTGCTGAATTGCCAGGATTTCCTTGCAGCCTTTCTTTACAAGTTCCAGGCCCTTCTTAATTTCTTCAGGAGTAAGGTTCCCGTCCATCTGGACAAGGGTAATCTCTCCGTCCTGAGTCATTGCTACAGGGAAGTCAGCTTCTCCATAATTGTCCTCTTCCTTGTTGAGGTCAAGAACAATCTGCCCGTCGACCTTTCCAAAAGCGCAGGAAGTGATAAGTCCCTTCATGGGAATTCCGGCATCTGCAAGGGCTATGCTTGAAGCATTGATTGCTGCGGTCCTTGTCCCTGCATCTGCCTGAAGCACTTCAACAAAAATATCAATTGCTGTTTTAGGGAACAGCTCAGCCATAATCACAGGCTCGAAAGCTTCCCTGGAGACCTTTGAAATTTCAATGCTCCGCCTGCTGGGGCCCGGGCGGGCGCGGTCTTCTACGGAGAATGATGCCATATTATATCTATAGCGGATAACTGCCGAATCTGCGCGCTGGCTGCGGCGGGGATGAGCTTCCCTGGGGCCAAAAACGCCTACAAGGATCTTATTTCTGCCCCATTCAAGATAACATGAACCGTCGGCTCTAGAAAGTACACCGATCTCAATTTTCATGGGCCTTATCTCATCCGCACGTCTCCCGTCAAGGCGCAGCCCATCGTCAGTGATTAATGTTAAATTTTCAGGTTTATTACTCATACTTAAATCTCCAAACAACTCCTAAACCAAATACTCTAGAGAAGCTTACCTAAAATTCTCCTGACTCTATCCGGAACTCAATTCTTGGGGTCCAGCAACACATCGATCTTCCGGTAGATATCCTCGGAATGACCTTCACTTGCCGCATTCACGTCTTTAGTCTCATTTTTAAAAAATTTAACTGACCTGGACTCTCTCTGTTTCACCCTTTCAGTTTTCAAAAAATTGTAGATCCGGTCTGTCAACCCGGAACGCTGAGCTTCAGCTTCTATTTTCCGGAGAGCCTTGCTCAAAAGCTCTATATCCTCATCCTTCCCGTCAATCCATATTCTGCCGTTCTGACCTACGAAAATGCTGCAGTTTGTCTCTTTCTTCAGCATGGAGATCATGGAACCGCCGTGTCCTATTACACGGGGAACTTTTACAGGCTCTACTTCAACAATCTGGCCTGTTTTAAGTTTATGAAGGTTCGGATCTCTCAGGGCAAGCTCTATTTTCATGGAGCTGTCAACATCTTTTACCCTGAGAATAACAGAGTCGCCTACGTCCAGAATTTCAGGCATTTCTCGGGATTCGACTCTTCTCGGATACTCAGATACGTGAAG
The DNA here is from genome assembly GCF_035390745.1 of Methanosarcina sp. Classification (GTDB taxonomy): domain Archaea; phylum Halobacteriota; class Methanosarcinia; order Methanosarcinales; family Methanosarcinaceae; genus Methanosarcina. The sequence continues at coordinate 23,759 of NZ_DAOOUJ010000009.1, forward strand.
CAGACCATCATAAGGAGCTGCGATATCCAGTATCCAGTTGGATGGAGTAACCACAATAACGATCCCTATCACCACATCGTTCACTGAAGGGATATACGCTCCCGCAAGTGGGATCACTCCAACTTTATCCTCTTTGAGGCTTTCAATACCGCAAAGCGAAGAATAGATTTTGCCGTTCCTGACATACGTCCCGTATCCGGACTTTTTTGTATTCTCGGATAACAGGTCACCGGGGATCACTATTTTTTTATCCATCCAACATCCTCTTATAAAAGTTTAGTCTGAGCCTCTCCCTTCGTGAGATGATTTATAAGAGCGTAAAAATCAGTCTGGACTCCCGCAGGAATCCTTACCACTGCAATCCATGAGCCGTCACGCTGCCATTCTTCCTTTGTAATGGTTCCGGCTTTGGAAATATCTCCGTATGCCTTGGGGGCATATTCGGGAGGGATTTTTACAGCAATACTAATTTCTTCAAAGCGTATCGGGATAAGCGGACGAATGGCTTTCATTGTTATGGCTACCAGCTGATCCACGCTTTTTAAGGGGTCTATATGCACCTTTGCCTCTTCCATCGCTCTTTCTATCCTTGCGGGAGGGTGAGGTGCTCTAGTCTGAGGGTTTATAGCATTTCTGGAAATGGTATAGATAACCTTTTTCTTTTTCTCTTCAAGCATTCGTTTTCTCTGCTCGGCGGTAAGCTGAAGCTCTCCGCTCTTCAGGATCACGGCAGCAATCTCAAAGGGGTCGGTTGTTTCAAAAGAGTTAAGAATATCAGACTCTGCTGCCCGATCCCCTCGGTTTGCATCTTCGAAGATAGTTTCAACTGCCAGAATGTCTTCGAGGCTTACTTCTTCGCCTCGCTTATAGGCCAGAGCCCCTTCGGGCTCGACCAGGACTTCGAAATGTTTGCTGCCTCTTTTGAGCCGGGCAGTCACTGCCTCGTCCAGGGACACCATTTTCGAATACCTTCTCTAAAACATAAGTTTGAGAATCAGAATTCTCTGACTACTCATTTTCTGAATATTTATAGGTTTTATTCTTTGTTTTCAGTTCCCTTGTGTTTCTCAAGGATCTGCTGAACATAGCTCTCAACTTCTTCAGGAACCAGTTTCCTGAATTTCTTATCCTCAAGGGACACAACACCCACTTCAAGGGTTCCGGCATCGAACTTGCCTTCAGCAGCTTTATAGAGCGCATCCATTCCAAGGAGGATAGCATCATCGATGTTCATATCTTCCCTGTAGTCTGCCTCAAAAACCTCAACAACTGCATTTCTGCCTGCGCCTATGGCTGTTGCCTTGTACTCAAGAAGAGCCCCGCTCGGGTCAGTCTCAAAAAGCCTTGGCTTGTTGTCATCCACACCTGCGATCAGGAGTGCAGTTCCGTATGGGCGAACTCCTCCATACTGAGTATATGTCTGCTTGTGGTCGCAGATTTTCTTGGAGATAACCTCAACACCTATGGGTTCGTCATATGAAACCCTGTTTACCTGGGCTTCTACACGGGCCCTGTCAACAAGAGAGCGGGCATCTGCCACAAGCCCTGAGGTTGCGGCTCCTATGTGGTCGTCAATCTGGAATATTTTTTCGATTGATTCAGCTTCCACAAGCCTGCTTGTTATTCGCTTGTCGACCAGCAGCACTACCCCATCGGCTGCCTTGATTCCCACGGCTGTTGTTCCCCTTTTGACCGCCTCGCGGGCATATTCTACCTGGAAAAGTCTTCCGTCAGGGCTAAAAACCGTAATTGCCCTGTCATAACCCATCTGTGGTGCCATCTGCATATTCCGTATCTCCTTGCCTTAATTTATGTTCTATATTGTTTCAATTTTTCCCGGCCAGAAACCGGTCACTTTTCCTCAGGGATCTCAAATCCGCAGAATCGTGAACATAATCACCGCATGCCCAAAAAAGGCTTTGGTCAGTAAGCGATATATCTGTGCGGATTTCCTGAAAGTTCAGTACAGAAAGTCCCAGACCCAGTGTTCAGGTAAGGAAACCGACTTTTGATTCCCTATAACGTATTTCTTCTTTATTAGAGTTTTTAGCATTTTATGCTGGACTTTCTATCCTGAACCTATTATTTGGACGAAACCAGAGGAAAATACCCCGGTTACAGGGAGTTTAAAGGCACTTTTACCCTGTAAAGCACGTTTTCCAGATATAACCCGGATTTACGCACATAGATTAGTTCTTTAAACTAATTACAGAGTCTGAAGGTCCATTCCAATGTTAACTATGTCCGTAATAAAGTGTATTTACTCAGTTATAATGCTTATGAGAGTCCGGGGCTTTTCTGGCTATTAATGCAGATTTGAAACCTGTAAGGGAGAATTTTCCCTTCAGTTCTCTAAACCATAATACCGGATAACTATTATCCAGACCCTCAGACCACTCAAGCATAAACTGCCAGGAGTTCCTGCACAATCGCTCTTCTGTCAATCAGTTCTACCAATCAATATTATACTTTGTTACACTAATACTCATTCATTGTAGTATATATTAGACAGCTTATACGACAACTTCTGCAGTTTTCAGCCCTGAGGAGTTTCAATCTGAAATTCTTTAGTAGATAACTGGTTTAAATTACTATTTAAAATAATTACATTAAATAATTACTCGATACTGGTTGATTGTATGCCTGCAGATTTCTGCCCTGCTTTAATGTAGATTTTCCGGGTTTTTTCGTATAAACAAGACCGGATATAAGCAAGGCAACATATAAACCCTATGAGCCAGTTTATGTCTATCGTATGTAAAGAATACAGAATACTGTATTTTTAATCAACTAATCAGAATACTGATTTTTAATCAACTATCAGGCAGAAAAGGACATGCGTTTCCCAATAAATGTAATTATGTTTGTATAATTATTCCTGATAGGACCATTCCACATATATCAGAGAGAGTGATCAGAGAGAGTGCGGGAAATATCCAGAGTAACATTTTGAGTACAAACCTGGAACTCTGAAAACCCGACTCAATGTCTGAATTCTCAAGGCTTCAGGCCAGGTTTTCCACGTTATCCAGATCCTGAACCAGCTATTCAGAAACCTTATCACTGGCTTCAAGAGCTGAATTAATTTTCAGCCTGCAGAAACTTTTCCGTAGCCCTTTTAACAGTACCGGAAGTTCCCAGAACGTGAAGAGTTGCCCTCTTTCCGTTAATCCGGGTCAGAGCAGCCATAGAAGCTCTTGTTTCCTTAACCTTTGCGTGAGAGCACTGGATAATTCCTTTTCCGTTTTCAAATCCAAGCACCTTAATATCACAGTCGCTGGTTGTAATGTCTCCTAGCAGTGAGGAAGCAGATGAAATAACTTCTTTAACAATGTCACCTCTGCTTGCAGGCTCTTCCGAGATCAGCTCAAAAGCAAGATAGCGCTTTTTGGCTCGGAGTGAAGGAAGCAGGCGTTTCAAAAAATATCCTCCCCTTCAAGGACTTCAATCCCTTCCCTTACATATCCAGGGCCAGGGCGGTTCTTTTTTATAATTTTTTCAGGGACGGTGCTTATGGCATCAAGTGCCTCATCTTCTTCAAGCCCGCATACCTCAGCAAAAGCAAGAGTCTCCATAGGGGAGCGAAGATCATAACAGGACATAGCATCACTGCAGAGTACAAGAGAAACATCGTATTTTCTTGCAAGCTCAAGGTTTGCCTTAAAGTCAGACAGCATGCGGATGCGCCTTGAACCCCTGGAGTGTAAAAGAGGCCTGAGGGGTATGCCTATTGCAACCCCGTTTTCAGCAGCTGCTTTTGCCAGAACCTGATTTAATCCGCTGCTTTTGTCAAAAGCCGGATGATTAAGAATATCTACCCTGGGATTTTCAAGTGCAGCCCTGTTTATTGATTCGGAGCCACCGTGCACGATCAGGACATCAGTAGAGCTCCTGAATTTTCCTATTAAACTGTGCAGTTTCGAAGGGTTTTCTTCAACAAGCTCAATTCCCCTGAAAACTTCAAAACCCTCGATTGAAGGCAGTGCAGGCTTTTTATCAGGTAGCTTGTCGGAATGGTTGGCAAGGGCAATCCCGCTGTACCCGAAGTGCCGGGCAAGGGAAGAAAGTTCCTCTATAGTATTATCCCCATCCGGAGCTGCATGAACGCAAAAATCATAAAATTTCGGTTTACCCAAATAATTCCTCCACTATGGCTCCGGCTTTTTCCCTGTTCTTCGGATAGGTCTCTATCTTTACCTTTGCAATAATCGCATCCGAGGAGCTGGTCAGTTTTACCTGCTGCAGGTATGCTGCCTGCTTGTCGAAGCGGAGGTGAAAAACCATGTCATCGTCCAGCCTTTCAGGCATTTCTTCCCTGAGCATGTCCACGTCTTCTTCGGAAAAGTTTCCCCGGACAAAATGGGCAAAGTTCAGGCATTCAGCCTTCTTCTTAAGCTGCACGCTAAGGATAGTAATAGGATTTCCATGGTGCCCTTCAGCCTGGAGTTCTTCTATGAGCTTGCTCCCTTCCTTTACGCCGGCACCGGATAAAAAAAAATCCAGAGCCTTCCGGACTCTGGATGTGTCTTCGGTTGCGTGGGCGATCACACGCATTGTTATGTGGTGAATCACTTGCCTCGACTCTTGTGTACACGGATGCTCGGCCTGGTCTTTTCAGTACCCTTGCCGCGTGTGGACATGCCTCTGCCTTTCCGACCTGCACTGGTCTTGCCCCTGGTAGCTCTGCCCCTGATGGACGGGTCGCAGACCCAGTTCAGGTTCTTGTCACTCTTTATTACAGGGTGATGCGGGTCTACAAGGATGACTTCAAACCACTTGTTCTTTCCGTCTTCCCCTACCCAGTAGGAGTTAAGGACTTCAAGGTTAGGGTATTTGCGGTCAGCACGGGCTTCAGCGATCCTCTGGATGCTCATTCCGCCTGTGATTTTGTTCTTACCCATCTTCTGGGTCCTTCTTCCACGGTTGAACCTTGTCTTACCAAGCCCTCCGCGGCGTACCTTGACCCTGACGACAACAATACCCTGCTTGGCTTTGTATCCAAGGGAGCGTGCTCTGTCGATTCTTGTGGGTCTTTCAATTCTGGTCACGGATCCCTGTTTTCTCCAGACCTGCAAGCGCTCCCAGCGGAGTTCGTTCACATAGGTCTCATCAGGGTTTTTCCATGCATCGCGCACATATTCATAAAAAGATTTTACCAATTTAAACACCAAGTTTCACTTATGTTTCACGGTTCAGCCCTGCCAGCAGGACCACATCCCAACGGGACCTAATCCCGAAAATGAAACATGCGATACAACTGAATCATTCGATTTAAAGCTTTGCCCCATCAAAAGCTCTCTGGAAGAAAAAAACTCCAAAAGGGAGGGAATGACCAGAAAAGAGGAAAAAAGGAAATATCGTTTTTGCGGACAGAAATTTCAGTTTTGGAAGCAGGAGTTTTATTACTTGATAAAACTTCAGTAAAATATTAATACACTGGAATTAATATAGAGCTGGAGGTATTGGTTGCGTTTTTTTAAAGGTTCTCTTAAACCTGTAAGAGAAGTAAGCACTAATTCTGCAATAAGCACTAATTCTGCATCTCTGAAAATAGCTATTATAACTGTTACTCTGCTGGTGCTTCTCTGTCTGATGCCCTCAGCCAGTGCAAGAGACTACACTCTGGAAAAAGCAACAACGAATATAACTATAGACGCCACAGGCCTGGCTCATGTTGAGGAATCGATTTCATACAGCTTTGACGGAGACTACAGTGAAGTATTTAGAGTTCTTGAAGTGTCTCCCGGAGAATCCATTCAGAATATCCAGGGATACTGTTCGGATGAAGCATGTACTTTCAGAGTAGAAGAGACTTCCGAAGGATACGAGTTAATAGGTGAACTCCCCACCCCAACTCCGGAAAAAGTGACTTTTTTTATTTCCTATGACCATTATGGTGCGGTTAAAGTCCATAACGATGTTTCCGAATTTCACTATAAACTCTGGGGAGAGGAATGGGAGAAGCCTCTTGGAAGCTTGAAAGGAAGCATTACACTTCCTGTTGAAAAAGAGAATGAACTTCAGTACTGGATACACCCAGCCGGCTATACCCAGACCGCTGACGTGGAAAAGAATGTTCTCAATTTAAGGACAGATGAAATTCCCTCTTACCAGTGGTATGAAATCAGGGTTGTTTTTCCAAGGATAGAATCTCCCAATTCCAGCATTGTTCAGATAGATAACTCAGAAGGGCTTGAAAAAATACTGGCTATTGAGAATGAATATCAGCAAAAAGGCTCGATCTTAAAAGGTCTTTACGGGCTGACGGTTCTTTTCGCCCTCCTTTCTCTGGCAGTACCGTTCTTCATCTATTTCAGGTATGGAAGAGAACCTAAAATAGATTATGAGGCAGTATATGAAAGAGAACCTCCCACAGATTCCAGACCTGCAGTGGTAAATGCCATAATGCAGGGGAAAATAGGCACTCCTGCGATGGACGGGTTTACTGCTACGGTTATGAACCTTGCTAACCTTGGTTATATTTCTCTTCGCACTATAACATCAGAAGAAAGCAAAGCATTTGGTTTGTTTAAGTCCGAATCCGAAGACATTTTAATAGAGCTTGCCAGCCCGGAACCGGATGCAAAAGGTGAAGGAAAACTCGCAAAACTGGAAGATTATGAGGAAGACGTGTTCGATTTATTAAAAAAACATGCTTCTGGAAACAAAATCTCATGGGCTAAACTGAAAAAAGAACTTGGAAAAGGGACTGCCTTCTATGATTTTGTGCTTGCCTGGAACAAAAAGGTTGAAAGGCATATTGTAGTTGAGAAACTCTTCCGGTCAACAGGAAATACATACATGAGTATTTTCGGTGTTGCAGTTGTAATTGCGGCAGTTATTTATTTCATAGTACTCTCCAACAATTTTCCTTCGGATGCATATCCCCTGGCATCAAATGTGAATTTGCTGGTGGCTCTGGTCGCATCCTCTGGAATAATTATGATAATTTTCTCAGCAGCATTTGAAAAGGTGCTTGGACGCTGGACTCCTGAAGGAAGGCTTTATTATAAACGCTGGAACAATTTTAAAAAATACCTTACAGATTTTTCCGCACTCAAAGAGCATCCCCCGGAATCGATTGAAATCTGGGACTTTTATCTGGTTTATGCAACAGCTCTTGGAGTTGCAGAAGAAGTCCTTAAAAACATGTCTTTAGTAGTTCCTGCTGAGCAGATGAAAACAAGCCATTTCTACTATGTGCACCACAATTTCAGCCAGTTCGGTTCAGGCTTTGGGAGTGCTTACTCATCCTCAGCTCCATCCTCAAGTGGGGGCGGCGGCGTTGGAGGTGTTGGAGGAGGCTCAGGCGGCGGAGGCGGGGGAGCCCGCTAAACTATTTCCAATAAACGTAAATTATTTTCAATAAACGGATGGTGATTTATTGTTAGTAGAGATCTCGATAATAATTATAGTAATTCTGGGTTTGCTTTTCGTTATAATGTATAATGACCTCATAAAACAGAGAAACAGGGTAGAAAATGCCTGGTCCCAGATAGAAGTCCAGCTTAAAAGGCGTTATGACCTTATACCCAACCTTGTGGAAACCGTCAAAGGATATGCAAAACACGAAAAGACTCTTTTTGAAAACATTACAAAAGCAAGGGCTGCGGTAATGTCTGCACATAATGTCAATGAAACCGCAGAAGCATCAAACTACCTGTCCTCAACCCTCAAGTCCCTGTTTGCAGTTGCAGAAAATTATCCTGAACTGAAAGCCAACCAGAACTTTATGCAGCTTCAGAAAGACCTTATGGAAACCGAAAACAAAATAGCCTATTCAAGGCAGTTTTATAATGACACGGTTATGAAGTACAACATCAGCATTCAGACAATTCCTAAAAACATTGTCGCATCTCTCACTGGATTCACGAAAAAAGACTTATTTGAAACCCTGGAAGGAGAAAGAGAAACGCCGAAAGTTGAGTTCTGATACTGCCGCTGGAATAGACCGTATGGAGAATATGACTGTAAATCCGGAAAAAACAATTTCCTGTCCACCCAAAAAGGGCTTTTTAATTTACATAATCCTGGAAAAGAATGACCCGGTATAGCTAATGATGTTGCATGATTCAGAAGATTTGCAGCTTTTTCTTCAATTAGTCCCTGGATCAAAGCTCACTTAAATAACCATAAATTAGTCCCGGATTCACAGCCTACCCTGTAACTTCTAAAGTAGTCCTCTTGAGCGAGCGGAGCGAGTGAAAAGGACGGCGGGCTCCCGAATCGCAATTCGGGAAGAAAAGGACGGCGGGCTCCCGAATCGCAATTCGGGACGAAAAGGACCGCGTACTCCCGAGGCGCAACTCGGGTGAGGCAAAACTCGGGAAATCAATAGATTAATAATACTCAAGGGCAAGTCGTATGAATTGCATTTTGTAAATTTTATTCCACACTGCCGCGCTCGAGCTATCGGGTCGGGATTAAGCTAATCATAACCTTTATGCGCACCTGAAAAATTAAATAAATAATGCTCCAAAAATCAACCCCTGTCTGGACCAGCAGAATATGATCTGTAACAGAAGTTTAACAAAAATGGAGTAGTAAAATGGAAATTTCCCGCCTGTTAAATGAAATTAAAGCTTCAAGCCGTTACGAGAACCAGATCGTCCATATTGAAGAAACCCCTGCAAGGGACGCCCTTTATGCAGCTCTTGAACTGGAGGTAAAGGTAAAAGCGGCCCTTTCAGGAATCGGGATTGAAGCACTATACTCCCATCAGGCTGAGGCGATAGAAAAGGTCAGGGAAAGAAAAAACCTTGTGCTCTGTACAAGCACAGCGAGCGGAAAAACCCTTACTTACATGGTCCCTATTTTTGAAGCTGTCCTGAAAGACCCTGAGGCTACTGCTCTTTATATTTCTCCTTTGAACGCCCTTGTTAATGACCAGTTAAAAGCTTTCCTTGAATTTGAAGGGGCACTGAATTCTGGTGCAGGTATAGCCCGTTATACCGGCGCTCTGAGTGCAGACCAGAAGAGGAAGATAAGGGAAGGGCAGACAAATATTGTTTTTACAAACCCTGAGATGGTGCACATGAGTTTTCTTGCCTGGCACCACCTCTGGAGGCGCTTTTTTTCAAACCTCAAATTCATTGTTGTTGACGAGAGCCATTACTACAGAGGGGTCATAGGGAGCAATATGGCAAACGTGCTCAGAAGGCTTCTCAGAGTTGCAGAATATTATGGAGCTTCCCCGCAGTTTATCTGCTGTTCGGCAACCATAGGAAACCCGAAGGAGCATACCGAAACCCTGATTGGAAGGGAAGCTGAGGTGGTTGAGAATAATGGGTCCTCTCAGGGGCCCCAGAAATTTGTGTTCTGGAATCCGCCTCTTTACCTGAACGGAAGAGGGAACACTGTCAGGAAAAGCAGCTTTTCCGAAACCTCGGCTCTTTTTACCAGGGCAGTCAAGGCCGGGCTCCAGACCCTTGTTTTTACACGGTCAAGGCAGGGGGTGGAGAGGATGTACAGGAGCTGCAGGGACCTTTTAAGGGAATGCGGGCTCTCTTCTGCAGTCTGCCCGTACAGGAGCGGCTATTTTGACAGGGAAAGAGAAGAAATCGAAAAGAAAATGAATTCTGGAGAGCTCAGGGGTGTAATTTCCACAAATGCCCTCGAACTCGGGATAGATATAGGAGGACTTGATGCCTGTATCCTTGACGGCTATCCAGGCACGGTTATGAGTGCAAGGCAGCAGGCAGGAAGGGCAGGCAGGAGCGGGAATGAAAGCCTTGTCCTTATGGTAGCCGGGACAAATGCTCTTGATCAGTATTATATGAGAAACCCTGCCGATTTCTTTACAAGAAGCAGCGAAAACGCGGTACTTAACCCCAAAAATCCCTATATCCTTGCAGGGCACCTGCTCTGCGCAGCAAAAGAAATCCCTCTCAGAGAATCGGATGAAAAATACTTTGGCAAAGGGTATTCAAGAGTTGTGGAGCTCCTTGAAGAAGAAGGGCTGCTTGCTGGAAGCGACCTGAAATATTCCACAGATCCATTTCCCTATAAGCAGGTATCTCTTCGGGGGATAGATAACAATACTTACTCTCTTCTTGCTTTTGAAGGGGAAAAGAGCTTTCCTATCGAAAAAGATATTGAAGAGACTCTGGCTTTCCGTGAGTGCCATCCGGGTGCAGTATACATACACCGGGGAGAGCCTTTTTACATAAACAGGATCGACCATGAGAAAAGAGAAATACATGCTATAAAAACACATGACAGCTATTACACAAAACCCATGATAGATTCGTCAGTCGTGGTGCAGGAGTCTTATGCAGTGAAACCCCTGCTTCATGCTCCAGAGGTGGAGGTGGGGCTTGGGGAAGTAGAGGTGACGGACAGGATAGTAGGCTACAGAAAAATCCGGACACACAGCGACGAGACAATGAGTGCTCATGATATTGAAATGCCTCCTATAACCCTCCAGACGGTTGCGCTCTGGCTTAAACTTCCTGACAGGCTGCAGGAGCTGATCGGGGACCATAAGCTGGATTTTGCAGGCGGGATCCATGCTGTTGAGCATGCAATGATTTCCATGTATCCTCTGCACCTGCTTGTGGACAGGAGTGATGTGGGGGGGGTTTCAACTCCATCCCATCCCGACCTTGGGGGCAAAAGCGGGATTTTCATCTACGACGGGCACAGGGGAGGAGTTGGGTATGCCGAAAAAGGCTATGACCTGATAGAAGAAGTCCTGGAAGGCACCCTGAAAGCTATCGAAAGCTGCCCCTGCGAAAGCGGCTGCCCTGGCTGCATCCAGTCCCCCAAGTGCGGGAACAACAACGAGCCTCTTGACAAACATGCGGCAATCATGCTCCTGCATGAACTTCTGGGAAAGGATCCTTACATCCCTCCCGAAAAGAAAGAAAAGCATCTTTCTGAAGCCAGAGCTCTCCAGCCGTGTCCGCAACAAAAAAAGGATGAGAGAAGTGCCCTTGACAGGGTCAGAAGGCAGCTCAGGCGGGAAACCATAAAACAGGAATCTCAGGCAGGGCAGGAGAAGAAGGAAAAAACCTTCATTGCCACAAATGAAAATGGGGGAATGATCGGAATTGTCTCAGCCCCGTCCCCGGAAAAAGCTGCAGCAAAAACATTTCATCAGAAATTCGCTGGGAATAAAGAAGCTACGAGAGAAAAGCCCTTTGAGATAAGGATCAGGGATCTTGGAGCTGGAAACGATTACTGTTTCAAGGTATGGACTGAGCTTTTCGAAACTATGGAAAAAGGAACTTCTGAGGAAGGAGAAAAGAAAAAAGTTGTGAGAAAACTGGTTATTCAAAAAATGAGCTGAAAAAGAACTTAAAGAAGATGAAAGAGTATTTTTCAGGCAGGACACTTTTTTTATTTGCGCTCTTTTCATTCTTAAAATCTTTATTTTACGGTTTCTGTTTTTCTCTTTTTCTATTAGTTTATCCTGGTTTCATCGGACGTTTTTGCTTTTTGGATTTTACTCGATAATTCTCTTCACTTTGGACTTAAAATCGTTTTAATGGTTATTAAAAATCGAATATTTCATTTGCTTATATTCTTCTATTTCTTCCTTGTTTCCCTGATTTTAAACATGATTTTTTATAACATCAGAAGTTGTTCCATCTCCTACAGTTCCAGTGTAACCCCCATCAATCCAGAATTCACCACCCCATAACTGTTTCTTTATCTCAGGGTATTCTTTGAAAATTTGTCCTGCTGTGATACTTTTCACCTTTTGAGTCGCATGCTGTTTTATTGGGCATCGAACTTTCGAATGGTTTTGAATCTGCGGAATCATTTCAGGATACAACATAAACTCCTAAACGTCAAAGTCACTCGAAGTTTTCCCTTACTTCTTTCAGCATCTCCCTTATCTTAATATTCTGCGGGCAGACATCCTCACACTTCCCGCACTCAACACAGTTCCCTGCCTTTTCTTCCGGCAACAGAAGAACCCCATACTGGAACTTTGCATTCTCCACGTCGTCAAGCATAAAAACATCATTCAGATAACTGAGATTACGAGGAATATTTACACCCATTGGGCAGGGCATACAGTACTTGCAGTTTGTGCAGTTGACTTTTATCCTGGACCTGTAGATTTCACTCACTTCAAAGATCAGGCTTTTTTCGTCGGCTGAAAGTGAATTGGGTTGCCCTTCTTCTGCAAATCTCAGGTTTTCTTTCAGGTGCACCATTTCTGACATGCCGCTCAGGACAACACTGATTTCGGGATAGTTCCAGAGGTAGCGGAAAGCCCATTCTGCAGGGGTTCTTTTAATATTCGCTCGGTCCCATACCTTCCCGGCTTCTTCCGGGACCTTTGCCAGGTTTCCACCGCGCAGCGGCTCCATGATAACGACTGCAAGCCCCTTTTCAGCCGCGTATTTCAGACCTTCGATTCCTGCCTGGAAGTTTTCGTCCAGATAATTGAACTGGATCTGGCAGAGGTCCCAGGGGTAGGCGTCAATGACTTCCTTAAAAACGTCAGGTTCGTCGTGGAAAGAAAAACCTGTGTATCTTATTTTTCCGGCTGCTCGAGCTCTATCCAGAAAGTCTATAACCCCAAATTTCTTCATTTTCTCCCAGTAACTTTTTTTAACGGCGTGCAGGAGGTAGAAGTCTATGCAGTCCGTCCGGAGTTTTTCTAGCTGTTCGTTTAAGAAGCGGTCCATGTCTTCTTTGCAGTTTACTCGCTTGCAGGAAAGCTTTGTTGCCAGAAGGACTTTTTTCCGGTAGCCGTCTGAAAGGGCTTTTCCCAGAAAAATTTCGCCCATTCCGCCGTGATAGGAATATGCCGAGTCAACATAATTTATCCCGTGGTCAATGGCATAGCGAAGCAGCTCTATTGCTTTTTTTTCGTCTATCTTTTCGGGTGCCCCTTCAAGAGTCGGAAGCCTCATGCAGCCGTAACCAAGGATGGAAACCTTCTCGCCCGTCTTTCCCAATTTGCGGTATAGCATCTTTTTGCCTCATTGATTTCATCGACTTAAGGGATAATGTCAAGAGATACTGTTATATTTGATCCTTGCCTATAACATATCGATAATTATGGGGAAGAATATCCAAGAAATTAAAGAAGTTAAGGGCTTTTTGCCCAGGTCTGTTGTGTACGCTGAAAAGATTAATGAGGATTTTGGCGAAGGGCTTGCAGGTTTTTATAAGTCCATCTGGGCTGAAAGGGAAGGCGGGCTTTCCATGAAGCACAAGCACCTGATGGTTTTTGCTATTGCCTGCTCCAACAACAATATAGAAAGTGCAGTCAAGATCCTGGAAAGGCTTCATAAATTCGGAGCCACAAAAGCCGAAATTTCAGACGCAATGATGATGGCTGCATGGACTGGAGGTATTCAGAATTTTACGGATTTCAGTGCAGCAGTACTGAAAGAAATGGAGAGAATGGGCTATTAAAAAGCCTTTCCTCTCTACCTTTTTGTAATATTTGTTTAAATCAGCTATTTTTTATAATTCCAGAAGAAGGATCATCTGTGGTTCAGGCTCGTTATCGGGGTTCCGGTGGTATTCTTATGGTATGGCGCCTATATGCAGCTACTTGTTGAAGATAATTTTTTATTCTGCCTGATTTTCAAACATCTATTTTTATATTTATTTTCAATATATTTTCCTCAAGTTCAGTCTGCAGCAAAACTGCCTAATTTTTCTTATTTATTAATTTTTCTACAATGATCCATGCCTGATTTATGCTCTATATTTTTTTCTGTATTTTCGTATCTGTTTTAATTACTACAGTTCATTTTCCAGAATACACCTGGATTTTTAAATTAAATGTAATATATAATTTTCATTTTTTTTCGGAATATTTATCTACCCTGTTCTAATAGAGAAAAATAGACAGATTTTCAACTAACTTACCTTTCAAGTTAAGTCGTTTTCAGAAGCAGGCACTAACTTATTCATCATTTTCTTTAAAAGGCATTATAAATGAGGCATAACACGCACTTATTGTGAAGCCTTTCAGGGAAATATAAGTGCCTTGAGTAATAAAGGCATTTGCCTGATAAGGATTGTAAAGATCTGTTGATCAGGGTGAATGTCCAGACCATTTGATAAGGGAGAGATTATAACGGAACACCCGGAAACCGGTTTGATTTTTAGAGAAGTACAGGATCTGCACAGCAATGTTTTTCTTGTCTCGATCCTTTATCCTGCCCTTCTGCTCTGGTACGTAGAAATCCACAGCCTTGTTTTAGGAAAACCCGCAGGAGTTCAAAACGTTCCTGACCTTTATTTACTCGCTCTCTGGTTTGTTTTCGGAGTATTTTTTCCCCTTTTATTCTACTGTACCAAACATATCACAGAAGTTCGAAAAGATGGTATCTATATACGCCTGGTACCTCTGAATCCTTCATTCAAGAAAATCCCTATTTATGTTGTTGAAGAATGCAAAATTCAAGCTTATGAACCCTTCACCGGGAAGGATTATCTGGATAAGCCTCCGTCAAGGAGAGCGAATTTCGTTGTAATCCTGAAGCTCATAACAGGGAAAAAAGTGGTAATCAGCTCTAAGAATCCTGATGAACTGCATCAGGCAATTATGTCTGCCGTAGCAGGCTCCTGATTTCTTTATCATAACAATTTTTTCCAAAAATTTTCTCCTGAATATCTCAGGGTTTATATCCTGCCAGCTCTATATTAATCTGTAATTTCGGGCAGATAATAAGGGGAAGCTTTCAGGAAGATGCTGTTTTTTTTTCAATGAAAATACATGCTTTTTTTCAAGAAAATACATGCTTCGCAATATCGATATGGGGGGAAGTGCATCAAAGCAGGCGCCAGGGCAGGCATAAAGAAAAGTATTGCAGGTGAAGGTACGGAAGCTCTTTACAGAGAGCACGCAGGAAAGCCTGTGATCGAACTCGAACTCAAAAGCCTGCTGCAGCTCTTTGACTCTTTTGACCCTGCCCCTTTTCACGAAAAAGAGCTTAATCTGGATGCAGAAGAATACCTCTATAACGCTGTAGATGAATTCCCTCTTAGAAAGCCCCTTGAAATTATGATACATCTTCCTCCTTCCGAGGTCAGTGCAGAAATCGAAGCTGACCTTAAAGAAGCTATAAAGAACCACTTTTCTTACAAAAAGCTTCTTACCGATATAGAACTTAAAAGGCTGCTTCACCAGGGAAGAAGAAACTTTATAATAGCCCTTACCTTCCTTTTTCTCTGCCTGCTCATGATCCGGCTGCTTTCGACTTTTGAAGAAAGCCTCCTGAACACTCTCCTTTCTGAGGGGCTCCTTATTATCGGCTGGGTCGCTATGTGGGAGCCTGTACATATTTTCCTTTACGGCTGGTGGCCGATTGTCCACAAACGCAATATTTACGAAAAAATTGTAAAGATGGATGTGTGCATCGGGATCGTGACTCCAGCAGGGGAAAAAGCTTCAGAACACCGCTTTACGCCAGAAGAGCCCTGAATAGGACGATATTCCAAACCTGAAGTAAAGCCTTATATAGAACATACTAACAGTTTAAAGTATGTAATAATGATCTTAAAAACAGTTCCAGAGAAGGTAGATAAAAAATGGTCTGGGGGATAGATATTTTCCCTAAGGGCACAGATGGTCTTTACAGGAAACTGAATGGAAAACTCATGATTGAACTTGAGCTGCGCACTGC
This sequence comes from Methanosarcina sp., assembly GCF_035390745.1. Lineage (GTDB taxonomy): Archaea > Halobacteriota > Methanosarcinia > Methanosarcinales > Methanosarcinaceae > Methanosarcina. Next base: position 39,364 of record NZ_DAOOUJ010000009.1, read on the forward strand.
AATGCAGATTTTCAATTCCTTTGACCCCGCCCCTTTTCATGAAAAAGAACTTGATCCAGAAGCGGAAGAGTATATTTATAATACCGTTGGAGAGTTCCCTCTAAAAAAGCCGCTTGGAATTATTATATACATTCCTCCTTCCGAAGTTGATAGCGAAACGGAACGCACTCTTAAAGAAGCAATCAGGAATCATTTTTCTTACAAAAAAGTTCTCATGGACATAGAGCTGAGAAGGCTTCTTCAGCGCGGAAGAAGAAATATGACTATTGCAACCGTCTTCCTTTTTTTCTGCCTGCTGATAATCCAGCTTCTATCAACCCTTAAAGGAGGGCTGATAAATACCATGCTTTCCGAAGGGTTTACTATCATTGGCTGGGTTGCTATGTGGGAACCTATTAACGTTTTCCTCTATGGCTGGTGGCCTATTGTGCAAAAAAGAAAGATTTACAGGAAAATTCTCAGCATGGACATAAATATCATAGCCGGCTCCCCCAGCAAGGTAAAACTGACAGACCCCCGTTTCCTGCCGAAAAAAAGCCAGCTGAGGACTGATGATCCGGAATTTTTCCAGTAGCCTTTCATTCGAAGATCCGCGCATCCACAACGACATGAAGGACACCAGGAGAATACTTCTTAATCCTTCGGGTTTCCAGAACCTCAACTTTTTTTCCAAGGGATCCGGCAGCTTTCTTTATTCTTTCTTCAGGCCTCGTTTTTGCGAGACTTTCGGGCACTGTTTCGTGGTAATGCAGGATTCCTCCGCTTTTTTTCAGAGCTTTTATAGCCGGTTTCAGATAATGGTGTGTTGTTCCCACATAGCCCATAATAACCCTGTCTGCCTCGCCTTCAGGAGCAGACTGTGAGCAGTCTCCCAGAACCGGGGTAACAATATCCTCCACATGGTTCAGCCTGATATTTTCCTTCAGGTAGGCAAAGGATTCAGGATTTATTTCGATCGAGATTATTTTTTCCGGCTTTCCATGGGCAGCCATGGGAATTGAAAAGTATCCTATTCCCGCAAACATATCCACCACGACTTCCCCTTTCCCGAGCCTGCTCATTCTTTTCCTCTCTTCAAGGTTGCCCCTGGAATACATCACTTTGGTTACGTCCTGCTTGAAAAGGCAGCCGTGCTCTTTATGGATGGTTTCGGTACCGCTGCCCAGAAGGAGCTCCCTTTTTGGCTGACGGAACTGCCCTTCGATTCCGAAGTCCCGGACAATGCTTCTGCACTTAGGGTACATGGAAAGGAGAGCTCTGGCTATCAGGTTTTTTTTCTTATCCAGTTCATCAGGGATTCTAACTATTATTATGTCTCCGAGTACATGCCAGCCCGAAGGGACCAGGGCAAGTTCGGTTTCGGAGAGCGAGCCTTTCAGGTATTCTTTGAGAGGCTGTGGAGGCTTCAAGAATTCGATATCTTCCTGTTCAATTACAGGAAACCCTTCAATCGTTTCGCCTGCATCCCAGGTTACTGGGATTTCGAGAAAAGCACCTTTTTTTGTCTGAACTTTTCTGATTTTTCTTGTAGTGTCCAGAAATTTACCAACAATTGCTTTTTCTCTGATTTCTTCTCCTTTTTCAGGCGGAATCCGGATTGCTCTATACATTGGAATGATGGATAGCGTGCATGGGATTAATGTTTTGCGTTGAAATCTTCTGTAGCTTATCTGCCGGCTAAAATAAAAATATCTGGAACAAAGTGCCATTTACATATTAAAAATAAAAACAAATAATAAAACATAAATAGTCAGAGTGTGCACATAATTCAGTCTGTGAAGTATCCTTTATGGGGACATAGAATATCTGGCTGTCTGGAGCGAGCAACAGGGCGATGAAAACTCCTATGACCAGTTTAGGCTGTGGATCTTAAAGCATATTTTTATTCTTTGAATAGTTGCCCTGTATTTTTTAAGTTCTGCAGAAAAATAAACTGCAGGGTGTAAAATATAGCTGAATTTTTCATATTCCTGATTAGCCTGATTATTATCTTTACTGTGGATTATTCGGCGGACTGGCAAAATATGTCATGCAGCCCTGTGAGATTAGCATCCCTGAATCTGCACGTTTTTCTCTTTACCATCAGGGAAAAGGAAATATGCTGGATCACCTGCTTGTGTGCAGGAATATGCTGGCACACTATAAGAGTTCTGAGGTGCACAATGAATTAATACACGACGAATCGATTGCCTTTGCGACAGAGGACAAATTTCCGGAATCTGACCATGCACCTGTGATTGCAGAATTTGAAATACCCGACAGCGTTTAAATGTTGAGCTGTAAGAAAGAAAATCCTTAAAAAATTCTAAAAGCTACATCTTTAAAAAATTCTAAAAACTGCCACTTCTAGTTTTTGCTTTATGTTTTGATTCTAAGCTCCTTGATACTGGAGGAGTTGCTGAAAAATCCATCTCCATAGCAAGCTCAGATCATCAGATGAAATTGAGGGATATAACCTCCTGGGGCATAATAAGTTACTTTTTTGCTGTCTAACTTTTAAAATATATTATTGAATTTGTAAAATACCGCAGAGCCCTCAAATCTCTTTCATAAAAACAACCCTGTGCTCTCCCGGCCCGCTGTAATCGAAAACAACAGGTATTCCGTCAATGATGCCGTTTCCAATCAATTCCATGCCTATGCTTTTATGAAATGCTATAGATTCAAGGTTTACTGGTTTTGTTATGGCTTTTACCTTTGAGCAATTTTTTTCCCTGGCACAGTTAATGAAATGCTCGTACAGCTTTCTGCCGAGTCCAAGCCTCCTGTAATTATTCCTTACTGCAATCAAATGCACATAAGCTGCGGGCTCGGTCTGGGAGTAAAAACCGAATAGATAAGCGCAAACCGTATCAGTTTCTTTAAAAACAAAAGCCGTATTGCCAAATTCATTTATCAGGATGGGATGATGCAGGTGTAAGGTTCGGTCACTGCCCCAGAATTCCTTGATGTTTGTAACTATCTGATCAAAATCGTTTTTATCGCAGTTCATCAATTCCATTTGTAACCTTTATGTGCCCAACATTTATAAAATATCTGAAATGCTGCGGTCATAATTTGTTAATCTTCCTCAACACTTTTTGTGAATTTCGGGATTAGCTTACGAATAAGTTCAGGATGAAAAGAAAATATATTGAGAAGGAAAATTAAGATATGTGGCAAAAATGAGGGGACTCAGTGAAAAGCAGGCAAAAGCTGTCCAGAGATTAAAGGAAATAGATCCTGAATCTGAAATTTTCTGGGATTCCGGGATGAGGATTCCCGAATTCATCAAAGGCATCCTTTCGAAGCCCTCAACTGAGGGCCCTGAGGCAATAGCAAGAAAATTTCTGGAAGACTGCAGGGAACTTCTGGACATGCAGCCAAGGCTTGATGAAGACCTTGAGCTTTGCACTGCAGAAACCGATTTTTCCGGGTTTCACCACGTTATTTTTCTCCAGCACATAAAAGGCATCCCGGTGTTTGAAGGTTCTGTCCAGATCCATATAAACCCTGCCGGGGAGGTTGTCGCATACAGGGACTTCCGCATAGCAGAGCTTTCTGTTTCCCCTGAACCAAAAATTAAAAAGGAAGAAGCTATTGAAATTGTCCTTCAGGACATAGGTCCAGATCAGGCTGTTACAATTCCTGGATCACAATTAATGCTTTATCGAGACAGAAGGAAAAGAATTCGCCTTGTCTGGCAGATTGAGTCTGTATATTCCGAGGGTTTTGCAGGAAAATTCAGTTTCATTGATGCCCATACAGGCGAGCAGCTTTACAAATTTTACCAGATCAGGTCCATACTTTCCAGAAGGACATACACTGCTAAAACCAAATCCATCCTTCCAGGGGAACTTGTGCTTGAAAACAATCAGACTTCTGAGGATAAGGTAGCTCTGGCAGCCCATGAGAATATGGGCATAGTGTACGACTATTTCAAAAACAATTTTGGGAGGGATAGCTATGACAACAGGGGTGCTCCTCTCGTATCTACGGTTCACTTTCTGCAGAACTATAACAATTCCTTCTGGAGCGACTACCACAAACAGCTTGTTTTCGGGGACGGAGACGGTTATCGCTGGAAACCAATGGCTTTTGCGCTCGATATTGTAGCTCATGAACTGACCCATGCAATTGCAGCCCATACAGCCAGGTTTGTTTACAGCGAAGAAGCAGGAGCTCTTGATGAGTCCTTTGCCGATATTTTCTCTATTTTTATCTCAAATAAAGAAAGGATAACAAGCTGGGAAATAGGAGAAGGAGTTTACACCCCCTACCATGCTGGTGACGCCCTGCGAGACCTTTCCGACCCTCCCAGGTTCGGGCAGCCTGACCACATCGACAATTACATTCGGCTTGCTCCAGGAGAGCTCCCTGACCTGCAAAAAAATCAGGCAGGGTATATCCATCAGAACAGCGGAATCCCTAACAAGGCTGCTTACCTGACCGTTGAGGGCGGGACCCATTATGGAATAAAGGTCAGAGGGATTTCCAGAACAAAAGCTGAAAAGATCTATTACCTTGCCCTTACAGCATACCTCTACAGTGCAACCCTTTGCAGGTGGACTTTTCGGGAAGCCAGATATGCCCTCCTGAACGCCTGCCGCCAGCTGTATGGAGATATAGGACCTGAGTACACTGCAATCAAAAATGCCTGGGCTTCAGTAGGCCTCGGAAAACCGGCAGAAAGCCCGGAAGGCCTGTTTCTGGTTGAAAAGAAAGTCTCTCCCGAAATCCTTATCCCTGATATATATCCTGAAGGAGTCCTGAGTTCCATTTATGTCGAGGAAGACGGGCTTATAAAGAACATCAGGGTAAGTGTAAATATTGAGCACTCCTATCTAAGGGATCTCAGGGTTATCCTGTTTACACCTGCGGGAAAGAGTGTAGTTTTGCATGACCGGCTTGGCCGAAAAGACAGGAGCCTTATCAGGACATATAACCCCGGTTCCGTTCCGGACCTCAAAGACTGCATTGGAGAAAGAGTATGGGGAAAATGGACTCTTGCAGTTTTCGATCTTTCAAAGGAGAATGTGGGTTCTCTTCTCAGCTGGGGAGTTAAGTTTCTGGTACAGGCTGCCGAAAAAGAGGAAATTAAAAGGGAGCTTTTTCCCTTGCTTGCAATTCCGGATAACAATCCTTCAGGCTTAGAAAGCCAGATAGATATCGAAAGATGCGGAAAAATCGCAGGTTTAAGCTTATCCGTGGAGATTTCCCACCCTTCAACAGGTGACCTGAAAGTTACACTCATAATTCCTTCCGGAGAAGAACTGGTACTTCATGACAGGGGTGGCTATGATACGCAGGATCTCATAAAAACGTTCAGCACCGAATCTGACGAACTCCTGCATCCTGTTTTAAACAAAGAAATGAGAGGGATCTGGACCCTGAAGGTTGCAGACCTGGAAGAAGGTGATGAAGGAAGCCTGAACAGCTGGGGGCTAGGTATTATATACGAGAGCGATCCGGAATTTCTTTAAGGATAGACTCAGTAAAGTGAGTACTCTTGAGCCCAGCTCACTTCTATAATCCATAATTTTTATTCAGATGTTTCCTGCCTTTTATTCAAAGACTTCAGTATTTTCCTTTGACCATCCAGGCTGGTTTATGGCAAGGAATTTGAGGGTCCTGTTTCCGGTGTTGTATGTGGTTTGAATAGCGCCTGCAGGGATGTATACTATCTGGTCCTGACGCAGTTCGACCGGGATCCCGTCGATATATAGGATACCTTCCCCTTCAAGGATATATTGCACTTCGGGGTTTTTCATCATGTGAGGGGCAATATTTTCTCCGGGCTCTATAATTGAGTGGGTTACACTGTAGTTCAGGTCAATGCCTCTATCAATGTTCTCAGGATTCAGCAGTTCCGCAACAAGGATATTTCCAGATTCTTCGGAAGAAGTACAGTCGCTGAGCTTCCTGCATATTATGTGATCATCCACATAGAAGCTTGACCCTACGATGTAAGACTTTTCTCCATAAGTGGCTTTCCTGACGAAAGTAAGCATGCGGGAGGGTTCGGAACTTCCTGATTCCTGCCAGTTGTAGTCTATCCAGCCCTCTCCGCTTACACTTTTAGCTGCTTCTATGAAGAGCTCCCCTATGGGTTTGCCGTCAGCGTCCAGAAGTCCTTTCATGTCCTTTCCCTCATTCTTCCTGTCCTGAGGGCAGACCAGTTGAGTCCCGTTTATTGTCCAGACAAAAACATTGAAGTCACTGCTATTCCAGGGAGATTCCGGTTCTACTAATTTGGGAAAATACCCTTCTCCCTGTGCTTCAAGCAGCCTGACTGTAGCTCTTACCTTATTTTCGATCTCTCTCCTTTCAGTTGCCATTTCACTCCCCCCTTTTGCAAGAACCGTGGAGTTCGGAGGTGCAGGTTTCAGGGCAACCTGTTCTGTGGTTGTATTTTTTACTTCCGCCATAGCTTCTTCATTTTCTACTTCAGCCATAGCTTCTTCATTTTCTACTTCAGCCATAGCTTCTTCATTTTCTACTTCAGCCATAGCTTCTCCGGTAACTCCTGAAGCAGAGTCCCTTACTGTTTTATCATCGGGTTCTTCTGCAAGGGGTGCCCTGTCGTCCTGGGCTCCGCAGGTAAGGATGCCCAGAAAAAGGGCAACTGCAAGCATTCCACATATAATTTTTATTAAATCCATATGACTTCCTTATTTTATTGGATTATTATTCGATGTTTGAAGAGCTATTGTCAGAATATCCTGAAATATATAGTTGTAATAATTATGCGAAGTATTATTTTATTTTTTCACTATGTTCATGCCGGAAGTTGTTTTAAGAAACTTATATTTCCCAAACTCCTGATGTTTTTTTGAATTCGGATGTCTTGTATACGTATGGTTTACGAACCAATAACTTCTTTATAAATCCATTACTTTTTAAACTCTAAACCCTATATTCGAACCTGAATAACTTTATATCGATTTTGTCCTGAAAATCCCGGGAAAACTGGATAAAGTAAATAAGAAACAAAGGATGCAAAAAGGGGTAAAAATGCCGGAGCATTATAACCTTATTTCCTGGAACGTAAACGGCCTCAGGGCTGCTGTCAAAAAAGGCTTTCTTGACCTTTTGCTTGGGTATGATTTTGATATCGTTTGTGTGCAGGAGACAAAAGCTTCTCAGGATAAGCTCCCGCGTGAAGTCAAGAATATTCAGGGTTACTATAATTATTTTGTTTCTGCAGAGCGGAATGGCTACAGCGGGGTCGGAACATTCTCAAAGAAAAAACCCCTGAACCTCGAAAAAGGTATGGGTATCGAGACCTTTGACAGAGAAGGCCGCTTTCTCAGAGCCGACTTCGAAGATTTCATCCTGATGAACATCTACTTCCCTAACGGCAAAGCCTCGCAGGAACGCCTGGAATATAAAATGGCTTTTTATGACGCTTTTCTGGATTACGCAAACGCCCTGAAAGCCGAAGGCAAAAAGCTTGTCATCTGCGGGGATGTGAATACTGCCCATAAAGAGATTGACCTTGCCCACCCAAAGCAAAATGAAACAATATCCGGATTTCTCCCTGAAGAGAGGGCGTGGATGGACAAATTCCTTGCAGCCGGATACCTTGATACTTTCCGCATGTTCAATCAGGAAGGCGGAAATTATTCGTGGTGGTCGATGCGAACCCGGGCTCGAGAAAGAAATGTTGGCTGGCGTCTGGATTACTTCTTCGTCAGCGAAAACCTCAGGGAAAACTTGAAGTCTGCCCTTATTTATCCTGACATTATGGGTTCGGACCACTGTCCGGTAGGGCTTGAGCTTGAATTTTAAGTTCACTGTTTAACAAATCCTTCAAATTACCCCATAAATAAAAAATGAGATTTTAGAACACAATAAACTGTGATGTCATGCACAAAACCTTCAGAGAATTTAACGGCAAAATGTATATGCTCGACGAGATGAGCTATTTCGGGCTTGATAAACCAGATGCCGAGAAAAGAAAAGCCATGATAAAAAAGAGCGGGCTAGGAGCCAGATGCGTAAAGAAAGCAAACGGCAAATACGTAGTATACCGCGAATATACCGGCGATATAAATGAAGAAGACGGCTCGTCGCTGTTTCGAGTGGGATGAAAACAATTGCTTACTTACAATTTCCAGGTAAAAAAATAAATATATAGCTAGTGTCATGAAAATTTAATTAATGGGCGTTAATACTTATACAATACTTCATCCGTAGTCTCTTTCTTAATTCTGAGGACTCAGAACTAAATTTTCTAGACACAAGAATCTGATTTTCAGCGACAAAGTTAAGCCGCTTACAGTTAAATGTTGTGCAAAGTTACTATCAGGTAATTCGAGTAATTAGAGTAAATCGAGAGCCTGTTTTTCCATTATCACTTAATTCCAAATAGTCTGAGTTCCAATTTGTTTCCATGTCCAGACAAGCTGAGGATTTACTGGTTAGGACTTTAAAGGATGCATCTTCTCTATTTGAAAAGGAGAGGTACAAAAAACCCTCGAAAAACTTGATAAAGCCGAAAGAATGGCGGAAAAAGCAAAGAGGACGGACATCCTGTGCCGGGTCCTGCTGCAAAAAGGAGCAGTAATGAATTCCATGGGTAAGTCGGAAGAGGGTCAGGACCTGTATCTTCTTTTTTTCGAGACAGGCCGCTCTCTTTCGTCTCTCTATTTTTCATCGCAGAACAGGTTTGAGCCAGGAAAACTTCGCAAGCTCTTTCTCAAGCTGGGAGCGTACCTCCTTCCATTCTTCTTCTTTATCATCCAGCGGGCCGAGAGCAAAAACTGCAACTGGCAGATTTGTAAGGGCTTCACGGTGCCAGGAAAGAAATTTATGTGCGTCTTTGTGCCAGTGGACCATGTAGAGTGGTGCACCAAGAACAACAGCGGTGTATTCTTCCAGGGATTTTAATTCCCTCATGGGCTCAAGATCTGCCGAAAGCCCATTTTCGCGCAAAGTATCTGCAATTGCCTCCGCTACTTCCTGCGTTGAACCATATTTGGAAGCATAAGCCACAAGAACTCTGGTCTGCATCTGTATCAATTCCCCCATTAATTATTATTCTCACCCCTATTACTTGTCATCTTTGGATGCGCCCCGATCGATGTCTTTTTATGCCTGAACTTCCTCACACTCCCTGAGCTTTTGCCCTGTTTCTTTCCTTCTAAAGCTCTTAAAAAATATAGACAATCAGGTCTTTCGGAACTCGTGATTCCTTCTCAGTTTTTTTTCTTTTTTCGGATTAAAGTTTCATATGAGCTTAAATCTTCAACTTTTGATTATTATTGTGAGTATTCTTTTTCCCACGGCTTTAACATGATTTTTTCCGGAAATAAAATAAGCTATTTATCTAAATTTTTATGAGAGATCTCGGGATAATTTCTCTCTATTTTTATTTTTAAGGCATTAATATTCTATATTTAAGATTTAAACTCCAATAACAGGTTTTCAGAGTATAATCCCTTGTTAAAATAAGGTTTTGAGGGTTAAAAGAGATGTACAAAGAGTATTTATCTTAATAAGATAATAATGTAATTAATTTAATCTACATAATAAACTAATTAATTGATCTTTGTAAATTTAAGTCTTAAAAAGTATGGGAGGAATTATATTGGGTCTTATTGGCGAATTTAAAGAATTTCTTTATGAATACAAGGTAATTCCACTGGCAATTGCTTTGATTATGGGTATCGCATCCACAGCTTTCATAAAATCTTTTGTGGACAATATCGTTATGCCTATCATAACACCTTTTATTCCTGGAGGGGCATGGAAGACAGCGACGCTTGAAATAGGGCCGATTGTACTCGGATGGGGTGCTTTTCTTGGTGAACTGATAAATTTCATCATTATTGCATTTGTGGTCTTTTTGATCGCCAAAAAGGTACTGAAAGAGGAAAAGGTGGCTAAAAGGTAACTGAAAGATCCGTATCTGTTTAATAACTTTTAATTTTGCTTTTTTGATCATAATACTGTTATTTTTCTTTTTCTTTATATGGCAGGGCATTTTATGATAATTGTTTCCGCTTTTATCACGTTTCATCCTCGGAGTGCATCTAAACATACCTCTTAAGAGGTTAATATCGTTTTAGGAGTCAAAATTTTGTTTTTTAACTTCCTTTACTCGACCCTTGAGATTTGTAACCTTTCTTCTACGCTGAAGGTGATTCTGAATTCCGTTCCATGCTCCCGTATAAGCTCTATTTTTCCATTAAGCTGATCAACAAGAGTGTTTACCAGGTTCATTCCCAGCGATTCAAAATTTCTTAATTCTACGTCTTTCGGAATTCCTATTCCATTATCTGAAACTATCAGGCTGAAAAGGGATGTATTTGCTTCATTTTGCTCCTTTTCCTTTCGAAGCTGGATTCTAATTTCTCCTTCCAGGTCAGGAAATGCGTGTTTGAGAGAATTGGAAACAAGCTCATTGACAATTATACCAAGCGGAACTGCAGTGTCCATATCAAAAAATGCACTTTTTTCCAGATCCATAGACAGACGTATATTTCTTCTACTCAGACTGTAAGTCTTAAAAAGTCTCTCAGCTAGCTTTTGAAGGTATGCAGAAAAGTTCAGGGTATCTGCTCCACCTCCTTTATAGAGTTCTTCATGGATAAGAGACATTGAGATTACGCGGTTCTGGCTTTCTTTGAAAGCTTCAAGTACATCTTTATCCCTGAACTTTTCAGCCTGCAGATCCAGCAGAGAATATATTACCTGCAGATTGTTTTTTATTCTGTGGTGAATTTCTTTTATGCGGATCTTTTCAATTTCAGCCAGGGCTTTTTCTGCTTTTTTTCTTTCAGTAATATCTATTGCAAAAGCTATGCCTTCACAGCGATCGCGGTCGAAGGTAGCTGCTCCAATCATGACAGGTACTCGTGAACCATCTTTGCGTATGTATTCCTTCTCACGGGGTTCAGTCAAACCTCCTGTGGTTTTCAGTTCCTTGATGCTTTGCTCGTCCAGAAAACGGTACTCAGGTGGAGTAATCCTGTCCCAGTTAACCTGTCCGGCCTGCAGGTCTTCGCGCGTGTAACCGACTATTTCCAGAAACTTATCATTGGCGTCGGTAATCGAACCGTCCAGATTGTAATAAATAACGCCGAACATATCTGACTCATAAAAACGGCGCAGGCGCGCCTCGCTTTCCCTTAATGTTTTCTCCTCGCGTTTACGCTCAGTAACATCCCTTACAATAGCTGAGATCGCTACAAGCTCTCCATATGAGTTAAGTATCGGGGAAAGAGTTACTGAAATATTTATAATACTGCCATCTTTTTTTAGCCGCAAAGTTTCATAATGATGGACCTTTTTTCCCTTTTTGATCATTTCAGAAAAATATTTTATTTCCCCTTTAATGTTATCCGGTTCAAGTATCGATACGTTTTTTCCCACAATTTCCTCAGCTGAATAACCGTAAATCTGCTCTGCTGCCTTATTCCAGCTGGTAATAATACCGTCAAGAGATTCGGTTACAATAGCATCATTAGATGATTCTACAGCATTTGCCAGGGTCAGGATTTTTTCTTCAGCCCTCTTAAGATCAGTAATGTCCTGAAATGTTCCTCTCATTCGAACAGGATTATTCTTTACATCATAAACAATTTCAGTTTGCGCATGGAACGCTCGCTCTTCTCCATTAGCTGAGATAATCCTGCCGCCAATGCTGCCAGACCCCTCCTTTAAAGCTTTTTTAACGGCATTTTTAACATAGTCTCTATCATCTGGGTGTATATAGTTTAGAATTTCATCGTAAGGTACATTGGATTTTTGAGGATCAAGTCCGAAAATATGATACATTTCATCAGACAGGTATGTTTTTTTGGTAGCAAGATCCCACTCCCAGTTTCCAATGTGGGCCATACTTTGAGCTTCGGAAAGTTTTCTTTCGCTTTCTTTCAAAGATTTATAGGCGTTTTCAAGTTCTGCAGTGCGTTCTTCAACCAGTTCTTCTAAATTATCGAGTATTTCTTTAAGCTTGAATTCTGTTTCTTTTATATCCGTAATATCACGGGAAATGGCAAGAACAGAGACAACTTTGCCATTTACGAACTCCGGTACAATTCGTGTGTTAAAATAGTGTTTTTTTCCCTGAGGTATTACATAACTGAATTCTATTGTTTCGGGTTTTCCTGTGTTAAAAACTTTCTGGCCGTATTCGTTCCAGAACTTTGCCTTTTCAGGGTCCAGACCAAGTTCGGCATGAGTTTTGCCAATGATTTCTTTATAAGAATAACCGTAAATTTCCGCAGTTGCAGGATTAACGTATATATGGCGATCCTGCCTATCAAAGCGGGAAATCAAATCTGGAGAATTTTCAGCCAGTGTACGGAATTCATTTTCGCTCCTGATAAGTGCTTCTTCTGCTTCTTTGCGCCTGGTGATATCAGTGAGCATGCTTATGGAGCCCGTAAACCTTTTTTCCTTATTAAAAAATGCTTTAGCACTTATGAATGCCCATAACGGTGATCCGTCCTTACATTTCAGCTTCATTTCGTAGCTTTCACTGGTGCTCAGCGGTCTCTTTATTATATTCTTTTTTAAGATGTCTTTATTTTCTTCATCAGCGAAGTCCCATGCAAATCTGCCAGCAAATTCTTCTCTTTCATATCCTAACATCTCAGCAATTTTTTTATTAACGTAAGTAATTCTGGCTTCGGAGTCTACAACGCAGATTCCTTCATTTGCAGTCTCTACAATAGTACGGTACTTTTCTTCACTCTCCTGCAATGCCTCTTCAACTTTTTTGCGTTCTGTGATGTCGCGGGCAACGTGTACGCACCCGGCAACTTTTCCATCCGAATCGTATACCGGTGAGATACTTAATTCGAAATCCTCACCCAGAATATCTTCGTGAACTTCTGTAATGTATTCATGTCTATTCTCAATCGCATGCCTGTGAGGGCAGGATGAGTGCGGTTCATTCGTCCCGTGCATAACATTATAACATTTTAATCCCGCGCACTCTTCTGGTGTTGTTCCCAGCTTTGCTGCCATGGCTCTGTTTGCATGAACAATCCTGTATTCATTGTCAATTATGGCTACGAGGTCTGGCAAACTGTTAAAAGCTTGTTTCCAATCATTTACAGCCTTAAAAACAGCATTTTCTACTTTTTTCCTCCCGGAATTTTCTATTAGCTCCCAGTTTCCTGCCTTTTTGATAAGGGAAAACTGATGGCTAAAAGCTATTTCAAGAATTTCAGCTGCACTGCATATCTCAAGATTATACGGGCACAGAGCCATTATCTGGCGTTTTTCAATAAAAGAATCTATTTTATTCTCATAAGTAACAAATCCATTCAAGCCTTCTTTATCCAGCCAGCCGGTATTTCCTGTTATCCTCAGACCTTCATAGCCACTTTCAAGAGCCCGATTTAGTTTTTCCCCCCATCCAGCGATTTCAGAGTCTAAAATACCCTCATTTATGCAGCAGTGGGTTTCAGGAACAATTTCTATCTGTCCTCTCTCCAGATAAGTCTCAAAACCAGGAACAGCCTTTTTCAGGCCTTCTTTTGCTTCCTCTACTTCCAGAGTCTGTGAAGTAACCCATATGCAAAATTCGTTATTTTCCAGCCCTGCTTTAAAATAAGGGACAAGAATACCCATCAAGTCTTCTTTTGTCCGGTAAAATTGGCAGAAGTGAGCTCCCCATGGAACCTTTCCAATAATATCAATACCAGAATTTCTCAATATTTTTCCCATTCCACCCTTCTCCAATTATCAAAAGCAGATTTGAAAACTTACATTTATGATATGTAAGACTATTATTTATGAAACTTATGAAATTTATGAAATTCAACTTCTCTGAGATTTCTGTCATTTTATTCAGAGTATTAATTCCATGTCTCATCCCCATGTTTATTAAGGAAGAAAGATAATCGGTCTTCCCCCCGCAGTTTTTAGAATCCTTAAAATATATATAATTAACTCCATAATTAGCAGACATAATATGCCATTTGAAGTGATAATTTTCATAAAAGCTTTAAAAAGAACCTTGAGGCTTGAACGAAAAATTTTTAAGCCTTCCCCATTTACTTTGCAGTTTTTTGCGGCTTATTTTTGTTTTCATATTCTTGTTTTTCTTCTTTTGTATTCAGGGACAGGCTGCTCTCTTTTATTGAGTTTGATGAGGATGATTCAGCAAAAATAAGGTTTTGCAAGTTAGAAAATATATCCTGTGTCCAAAAAGAGCTTTTAAATTCCTCTGGTATTGGAAATCCCGCCAGCTTGTCTGGCGTCTTTTCCAAAAAACGGGAAAAAAGTTAAAGAAAGCACGAAAAGTTAAAGGAAAAATAAAAAGGAGAGTAACAGGAAAAATCAGAAAGAATTGGTTAAGAAGAAACTCAGAGGCGTTTGATCCGTACTGTATCCCCCAATACAGCTTCTTCAAATCTTGTCTATGCCTCCTGCAGACAAATTGATTCGAAGAAAGGATCGCGGCCCCCAGGTGATTTTTTTATTTGGTAGACGTTACCCCGCCTAACTCCCAAACTCCTATATATAATTTGAAGCTAAATTATTTTAAATTATTTATACAAAAAATTGTTTTCAAAGGAAAAATAATTTGGCGCAAAATATTTCAAATTTACTATATCTTTTTTATCATACAGTTTTTATTACACTGTTTCGATTATACAGTTTTTATTAGTTTCATTAACATTAATAATTTTAAAGAAATATTTTTAAATAATTATATTAATATTTAAAAATATAAACTATTTTTTCTATCAAATATAATATATATTACCTGATCTTTATAGATGTGCAGATTAAGAGCAACAGGGTTTACTCTTAATCTTTGGGTTGGATCGCAGGTAGAGACTGAGAATAGGGACTCGGCCTCTGCCATCACTTCTAAGCTAATGTTTGAAATATTACCTTTTTTGTCCATCCTTGTTAATCCTGATCATATAACAGGATTCTGGCTCTATTAAGGTTCACATTTACCTTTATCTCTGGGTCCGGTCTGTTTTGAAAAAAGCCTGAAAAAGCTTTTATTTTTATTTTCCAATGATTTGGAAATTTATTTATATCTTGAATATTAATAATATAGTATGTCTTCACTGGTTGGTAACGCTGAAGCAATTAGTGAACAAATCTCTCAGGATGCGGCTTTTGGATGCTTCCTTACCCTGGTAATCATTGGCTTTATTCTTCTGTCCCTTTTATTTTTCACTTTACGCCATGATGCCCGGAATATTCCAGGTATCTGAATATTTCCAGTGTCTGGCTCTTTAAGACAGACATAGCTTTGATTTTTACCTATTTCTCAAAGTAGCTGGGGCTACGCTAAGCATATCCATCAGGTGACATCTGATGTGGTTTTGTAGCTTCAGCCTTTACGGATAACGGGCAGGAATGTCAAATTCACACTGTATCATAGCCTCCGCCAGCTTTTCTGGCGGCCCTGCCCAGAAAGCAGAAAGGATCAAGAAAAAAGACTTAAAAAATATAATCTAAAACTATTTTCGGGCACTTCTTCGTCGAGCGGGACAAGAAAGGTTCAGTACAGTGAATCCAGACCCACCTTAATAAAAGTCAACCCAAACAAAATCTGGGCAATTCCGAGAGTGCGAATGATCGAAAAATAATATTTACTGTTGATGAAATACTTTGACTTTTCTACAATTAACGCAACAATTACCTTTGACCCCACAAGTAGTAGATAGAAACCTGTTATGAACAGTATTGTAGCCCAGATATGAACGCTAAAGCTCTTAAAGATTATTGGTCCGCCTATCGATAACCAGAATACATATGGGTGTGGATTTCCGAAATTTACAATCACTCCTTTTTTTAGGGCGTCTTTCTTTCCTGCATTTAATTCAATGCTATCCTTTTTGATTTTTAAAGATTCGATTCCTGAATATATCAGATATGAGGCTCCCAAAAAAGCAATAATTCCGACAAAAAGATCGGAACTTGTCAGGTGTGACAGAACAAACAGTACGACAAAAATTATCGGGAGGTCTGTTATAAGAGGAGATACTGCAACCTTTATTCCTTCCCACTTTCCGTGCTACAGGGTTTCAGAAATGGTTACAGCAAGGAGAGGACCCGGAGATGTACCGGCAGCAAGGCCAAGAAAAGCTCCCATAGCTAAATATTCAATAAGACCTGACATATATGATGCCTCATTTTTTACGTAATTGACATGAAACTAATTGTATATAACTATACAATAATGCTATAGTTCACTACTTCAAAGCAGTAAACAATACAATTTTGAAAAAAATGAGGCATTTACGCCTCTACTTTCGAAAATAGAAATGCCCCTATTAAACAGACAAGGACAGATAATGTAAACAGTGTTGCAAAGTCGCTATAAACTCCAAACACGCTCATGCCTGCAAGGGCTCCTCTCATGCCGTCCACACCATATGTGAGAGGGTCGATCCTGCTTATGAAATAGATTGCAGGAGGAAGGTTTTCCAGAGGGAAAAGGGCTCCTGAGAGGAAGAAGGTAGGCATGATAAGGAAGTTCATGATCAACTGGAAACCCTGCATATCTTTCATCTTTGAGGCTATGGCAAGCCCCAGGCCTGAGAAGAAAATCGCGATCAAGAGCATGAATACAAGCCCGAGGGCAAGGCTTTCAAGGCCCGGAACTCTGAACCCGAGAAGATAGGTCAGGCACAGCACGATCAGGCCCTGGATCATTGCTATGGTTGCTCCTCCAAGTGTTTTTCCGACCATTATTTCCGTCCTTGAAATAGGTGCCACAAGGGTTTCTTTGAGAAAACCAAACTGCCTGTCCCAGATAACTTCCAGTCCTGAAAAAATGGCTGTAAAGAGAATTGACATCGATACAATCCCGGGTGCGAGAAAGTCCATATAGTTTGCTCCTCCGCTCGCTTTCGTATACATTGGCCCGAATCCGAAGCCGAAGGCGACCATGAAAAGAAGCGGCTGCCCTAAAGACCCTATAAGTCGAGATTTTGAACGCCAGTAGTGTTTGAGCTGCCTGAGCCAGCGGATGTAGATTACTTCTATCAATTCCTTCTCCTCCTTCCCATACCTCTCATGAACTTCAATTTGCCTCCTCCACCATTTTCGTCCCTTATATCCCTCCCGGTCAGTTTGAGGAAGGCTTCTTCTAAGGAATCGGTGCCTGTATTTGCTTTTATTTTTTCCAGGGTGCCGGATTCTATGATTTTTCCGTGGTCAATAATTGCTATTTCGTCTGCTATCTCTTCAGCTTCGTCCATGTAGTGAGTCGTCAGAAAAATCGTCATGCCTCTTTCTTCGTTCAGGTTCTTTATATGGGTCCAGATGGACTTTCGCGTCTGTGGGTCAAGCCCTACAGTGGGCTCATCCAGGAAAAGGATTTTAGGGTAGTGGACAAGAGCCCTTGCAATCTCAAGCCTGCGCTTCATCCCGCCTGAATACTTCTTTACGTAATCTTTCCGCCTGTCCCAGAGCCCCACAATCTCAAGGGCCTGCCGGATCCTGTCCTCCCTTTCCTTTCTGGGAACCTTATAGATCACGGCATGGTATACCATATTTTCGTAGGCGGTAAGCTCTTCATCAAGGCTGGGGTCCTGAAACACTATTCCAAAAGAAGCCCTTGCTTCGTCCTGTTCTTTAAGAGCGTTGAAGCCATTAATCCAGATTTCTCCCGATGTGGGTTTCAGGACTGTTGTAAGCATTTTGATAGTTGTGGACTTGCCTGCCCCATTAGGCCCGAGGAAAGCAAAGATGGAACCTGTTTCTACATCAAAACTGATTCCTTTTACTGCGGTAAAATTCTCGAATTTTTTTGTTAGAGATTTAACTGAGAGTATGTTTTGCATGAGAGGACCTGAAATTCTTTTTTTTCAATAAGGGAAAATTAGTTTAAGTATTTCAAGTTAAAAATATCCTGCTCCTTATTGACTGAGCAGCTAAATCGAATATTTATAAAGAACAATAATTACAAAGAATATATCTTTCTGCTACTGAAATGAAGACATTGTTTATAAACTCTGTTATCTTAATAACACATCAGTTCCCGAGCCATATATATAAATAACCTGCAATCCAAACAATCTGTTATCCAAATAATCTGTTCATATACAATTTTTTGACATTACCTCGATAGTTTCTGCTATATTCTGTTTTTAATACCTTTTTCTGAACTCACTTTTGTTTTTTAAGAAGGAAAGGATTTAAATCCTGGAATAAATGTTTTATTGAATACGATAGAGGCTGGCTTTCAGGTTTTAAAGACCGCGACCAGAGCCTTTCCACTGCTATTCATTGATATTTGAATATTATTTCTCTGAACTTGTTTGTTTGATTCAGGGCCTGTTTACATTACTCGGGAATCCAGCAGATATTTATCGTTTAGTTTATGGTCTATATAAGACATAACAGGTGTTTATAATCACAGGGACACTTATGAATTTACCAGAGTTCAATTGCTTATGCCTTACCTGTGACACTATTAGTTGATTCATCAATTCTTTCTCTGTATTCAGTTCAATCTGTCAAAAACCGTCTACTAACAAAAAGCCAACTTGTCATCAACCTGCAATATAACTTCATATATTACACGCGGGAGCAATAAGATATGAATAGAAAATGGGAACGAGACCTGGGACTTCAAGGACGAATGCTTTTCACGATGTTTCTTCTGGCAGTAGTTTACCTTTCTTTCCTGGCATTCCTTTCGTACTATGGGACATCTCAGATTTTCATGATTTTGTTTATCGGTCTTTTCATGGCCGTCCAGTATTTTTATTCAGATAAAATGGTGCTCTGGACAACAGGGGCACAGATTGTTTCAGAAAGTGAGGCACCGCAGCTGCACGGTATGGTTACAAGGCTCTGTGCAATAGCTGACCTCCCTAAACCTCAGGTTGCAATTGTAAGGACGCAGGTCCCAAACGCCTTTGCAACAGGCAGGAGCCAGAATAAAGCTGTTGTTGCGGTTACGACAGGGATTATGGACAAACTCTCTCCTGCCGAACTTGAAGCAGTACTTGCCCATGAACTGACTCATGTCAAGAACAGAGATATGGCAGTCCTGACGATTGCAAGTTTTCTCTCAACAGTGGCTTTCTACATTGTCCGCTACAGCCTTTACTTTGGGAATATGGGAGGAGACCGGAGGAGAGAAGGCGGAGGTATTATGCTTGTCTGGCTTGTTTCCATTGTGGTATGGATTGTCAGCTTTCTGCTGATCCGTGCCCTTTCCCGCTACAGGGAATTCTCTGCGGACAGGGGAGCGGCCATTATCACCGGGCAGCCTGCAAATCTTGCATCTGCCCTTATGAAAATAAGTGGAATTATGGATAGAGTGCCACGCGATGACCTCCGAAAAGTAGAAGGGATGAACGCCTTTTTCATTATACCTGCACTCTCAGGCTCTTCGATAATGGATATCTTTTCCACCCATCCGTCAGTGGAAAAAAGAATAGCCAAACTTGAGAAGATGCAGCAGGAAATGAGTTAAAGAAGTGAGTTAATAAGAACGGCAGGTTAAAAAACGTGATAACCAAGGAGATAGGCTGAATGGGTTTCCGGAATTTTATGGACGCAGTTCTCGGAAGGAGCAGGCTTCCAAAGGCAAAAAGTGACAGGCTGTTTGCAATATCTACGGCAAGCATTACTCTGGAAGGCAGCCTTGGCCTGAAACCTTCAGGATCTGCAGGAATTTGTTTTAAGCCTTTAGGGGCAACATCTTACGAATCTGCCCAAAAGGAGATAGAAGAGCTTCTGGAATTCAGCTCAAAGGAGACGGAGACCGAATTCAGAATGGAAAAAGACGAATTCAATTTTCTCTGGGCTATTTTTAAAGATCCAAATTTCGAAGATCTCGTTGCAAACATTCATCTTGTAAGCCAGACCCTTGAAGACAGGGGCTTTGGCGAGCAGATCCTCTGTGCCATTTACAGGTTTGACAGCGAACCCGAAGCACGGGTAGCCAAAGAGAAAGCCCGGGGGAAGGCGGCTGGTGGAGTAGCAGTTTACTGGATCTACAACTTTAAGCAGGGAACTTATTATCCCTTTATTCCTCTTTCTGGCAGGCAGAGGGACAGCCCATTTGAATTCAGGTTAAGGGCAGAAATGGAAAAGGAAATGCCTGTCGAAAAGAATGTAGAAAAATGGTATCCTCTCTGGGGAATCCCTTTTTAAATAAACACCCCTATTCACCTTTATTCTTATTTTTACCTTTTTTTCATGCTAAACGAAGAAGAGTGGCTTTTTCTAAAAATGAAGAGAAAAGGATGATATAGCAACATGAAATACCACTGAAAAACCAGAAAGTAAATGTTGAATTATTCAAAGGGTAAACGGTCTGCTAAATTTTTTAGAAAAGTATTTATCTTCAACATTTTCCTTTCAGCCTTATTTTCCCTCTATTTTTCAAAAGTAATCCAATCGGCCGGCTGGAGCATCCTGTATGTACGTGTGAATTCAAATAGGATTTCTGAACTCAAAAACAGCATTCTCTGAGATATATTTTCCGTCAGGGATATTCTGAATCTGAACAGTTTCAACCTATCAATCCGGAACTGAAATATGTTTGAGTTCTGATTTTTCTTTTATTTTGTGAGGCATATATTTGCGAGTCTTTAAAATAAAGTTTATATAGTATCCGATAATATTTTAATATAAAAGGACAGTTTAGTTTTCAATGCTTCTCTTTGGACATCTGGGCATTACGCTCGGGATATTTTTTGGGCTTGGGATTTTTGTACCCCGATTAAAGAAAGTTATAGATCCACGATATCTTGCAGTTGGAGCTCTTCTGCCTGATTTTATAGACAAACCAATAGGTGAAGTTATCTTTGCTTCAACTTTTGCAAATGGGCGAATTATAGCTCATACTCTGATTTTTTCCCTTCTTCTCTTTGCGATAAGTTTGTACATGTATGAAAGAAAAAGAGATATCCGGGGTTTTTCCCTTACATCGGGTTCCTTTTTACACCTTTTTGAGGACCTGATTCCATCTTATCCCCGGATTTTCTTCTGGCCCCTGTTTGGATGGAGTTTTCCCAGAGGCTCAAGGGATTACGTTGGAATGGAACATTTAATGAAAATGTTTGTGAAATCTTTCCACATTGAGTTCTTCTCAAGCCATATTACAGAAATTATGGTAGTGGTAACAGGGGTCTTAACAGGAATTTTTCTGGTGTTATACTGGTCTAAAAAAAGATTGGAAAAGAAGAGCTCAGGCGAAATTGTAAAAGAAGAACCCTGATTTAAGTAAAAATCCAGGACCTCAGATAATTGAATTTTTGAATCTGCTCCGGATTCTACACTCAGGCACAGAGGGCTCCAGAGAATTAATCTGTATCTAAAAAAGTAAAATTATAATGCCAGAACGGCTTTTACAATAAAGTATCCGGCTACTATATAGCCCAGTACGTATAGTCCGGCTGTCAGAGTATCTGGTTTTTCAGCGTTTTTTGTCATCATTTTCTCCTCTGTTGTTCTCTATGTAGTTTATTCTCCACTTCAGGTATTTCTTTGGGTATTATTATATTATGTCTTAACCTTTTATACAACTTTTGTACGAGATTCTATTTATACTTTTGAGATGGGATTTTTGTTTAAGAGTAGAGACAATACTACAGTAATGAAAAAACTGCGTCTCACACTAAGTGAAGTCTCACACTAAAAGAAATTTTTGCTATTCCTTATCTTTTTATGAACTTATTTTGGATCTTGTTTAAAGAATGAATTGCATCGTAAAAATCTCTGTCCCCGAAAAATACAGAGATTATTCGTTCATGATAAATATAGAGCCTGCAAAAGGTTATTACCAGCCCTGGGTGCATGAAAAAGGAAGAGCAGTCCTCAATTTTAGAGACGGCATCAGGCAAAACCTGGTTAAGAAGAGCAAAACCAGTTCAGGGATAGGGGTGCTGACCACTTCCTTTAGAATGGAACATGGCCCGATGAAATCTCTGGTAAGCATTGCAATTCCAGAGATGCTTCAAGACATGATCCTGTCTGTAGACATAATTCCTCCGAAAAAGTGGCCTCAAGCAGAAGGATGGGATAAACTCTCATCTAAAAATAATATAAAAATAGCACGCTGTTGAATACAATTTAGTAATGGTGAAAATTTAATTTCAAACACTTATGCCCTATATTGCCATTAACGATATTGGGGAGTGCAATTATAGGGCCATTACCAAAGTGAAAACTTGAAGTCATATTTCAACCATTCCTTAATGGTTTTTTGAGTTCTTCATTCAATAATGCTTTGTTGAATGTTAATTGTGCTTTATTAAGTGTTTTTACAGCAATCAGGTCTAAACTTAATAAGACTAACATAAAAATCGACTTATATTTTTTTCTTGTGTTACACTTGAGCTATTATATAAACCTTTGAATATGAGTGGGTCAATATGCTCATATATATAGTCTCTCTCCAGACCATCAAACAATCACATATTAAGAATTAATTTTAGATTCATAACAAGCGTGAAAAACAGATAGTTTGATGGAATGGACAGAAAACTTATAAGGAGTTAGGTAAGAGGAATTTATGGAGTTCAAATGTAGTTTCCCAATGTCACCCGAACTCCATAAACACGCCCTAAGAGGCAGTGATTATGTTAGCTTTGCGTGTATTTAAGCTTGCCTGATTTTTCCTCCTGGGAAAAAATAACTAGGAGTTAGACAAATGAGTAGAAACAAAATTACAATAAGTATACTTCTTTTAGTAATGCTGGTCGGGATGGTGTTGATACCAGCTGTGAATGCAGAGGAAGAGGATAAATATTCTGTAACTTCTGAGGAAGCGTTTAAACATGCAAATACGCGCATGATGGTGTTAATAGCAACCGAAAACGACTCTGAGAAATGGGAAGGAGCATCTATTGATCCCGAACCATCGGAGCTTTATGATATAAACGGTCAAAAATTGTATTACGAATTTTCAGTGTATAAAGAAAATACCCTGATAAGCAGAATCGACATTGGTGCTAATAAAACGCTGGGAAGTGCACTCAGACTAATCGAAATTAATCCTGAACCCTATAACATGGCTGAAACCATGGAGAAGTCAATAGAAATCGCCAAAACAAAATATCCAACCGGAGAAATCGTATCAACGAATATGGTTGTATATGACTATCCTAGCGTAGGGGCAATGACCTTAGTAAAAGATAAGACTACTGGAGTTGAACACCGGATATTTATAGATACATACACCCTTGAAGAGATACAAGACAAACCTGCAACTGAATCCGAACTTGGAGTTTGGTCGATGTATGAACATGTATCGAAGGATGAAATAAACGAGAATATAAAAGATTGGTAAAAGAGTGAACAGTTTACTAATAAATTAGAACAGGAAGTAAATGAAATAGGAATTGATATCAGTGAGCCAATTACTGAAGAAAATATAAAAAAATTAAGTAACAAACTAAACACCATTTCAAAAGTGATATCATCACCACAAAACTCAACAGTAATGCTCACAACAAATACCTCAACAGAAGCATTACTTCGTGCTACAGATACCTCAACACAAGTACTACTTGATGTTCCCATAGATGGTCAAGAAAAAAGATTTTACTGTGTTCCGGCAACTGCTAAAATGATTGCGGCATGGCATGGCTATTCTTTTACCCAAGATTACATATACCAAAAAAATGGGTGGGACAAATGGTAACACTACTGGAATTGGTCCTACTGCGGCATTATCTTGGTATAAATTGTCTAGTAGTAATGGAGGATTAGGGGCAACGAGGTCATACAAAACTACTACTTTATCTTTTACTAAAGCGATGAGTGAAATTGACTATAATAGACCTTTTGCTAGTTCCACTTCAAATCATTGCCGAGCTTGTGCTGGATATTGGGTTTTCTATGATAGTGGGGAAGACTGTTTATTAATTAATGACCCAGCGAACGGTGGCAGTGATTACTGGGAAGCTGTATCAGGTAGTCCAGAAGGTCTGCGTATTTATGTGATTTTCTGAGCTTGGGATACTAACGAGGTTGAAAATGAACCATATGTGAGGAGTTAAACTCCTCATTTTTTAGATGTAGATATGAGTACTGTTTACAAAGGAATTACCGTTTCCGTTGTTTTCGGAGAGAATATTAATTTCAATTCGGTAGTTTGCTACGTATTTAATCTCTAAAATGCATTTTTTTCACTGAATGGCATTATCCGTAGTTATAATATGAGTACATGCGTGTAGATTATTCACAATATCTGATCACAGCACTAATGTCCTGCCAACCAAGTAATGTTGTATAAAATTGATTACATTCGTTTATTATTATTCAATACTTGATGATTGACTCGATAGTAACATGAAAGACAAAATATCTGAGGATAATAGATGAAAATTAAAATTATACCAACAACAGAGATTGCCATTTTTTCGAGATTACCTTCATCTATGGCTACATCTAATAAGGTATATAAGCAGCTTAACATCATGAAAGTTTTAGGAATAACTGCACTTGCGATTTTAATACTGATGGGCGTAGCAGGTGCAGCTCCATTTGCATACATTACAAATTACGACAGCAACAATGTCTCTGTAATTGACACCGCTACAAACAAGGTTACAACCACAGTAGATGTAGGATACCACCCTGCTGGAATTGCAGTCATTCCGGATGGAACAAAGGCATATGTGGTAAACTCATATGACGACACGGTTTCTATAATTGATACCACAAAAAATAAAGTTACAGCCACAGTGAAAGTAGGAACTTATCCTCAAGAAATTGCAGTTAGTCCAGACGGGACAAAGGCATATGTAACGAGTTTCAGCAACAACTCTGTTTCTGTAATTGACACAACAACAAACAAGGTTACAGCCACAGTACCTGTAGGAAACTTTCCTTTTGGGATTGCAGTCAGCCCGGATGGAAAAAAAGTATATGTTACTAATTCCGGCGGTGATTCCACTAACTTTACAGGTACGGTATCTGTAATTGACACAGCCACAAACACTGTTGTAACCACGATACCTACAGGAAACAATTCACTTGGAGTTGCAGTCAATCCAGACGGTTCAAAGGCATATGTGATGAACTCCAATATTTATCGTTCCTACACAGCTACTATTTCTGTAATTGATACCATCACAAACGAGGTTACAGACACAGTGAACATAGGAAGCATTCCTCGTGGAGTTGCGGTCAGCCCGGATGGGAAAAATGTATATTTAGCGATACAGTTTCCAGATCCCGATTCACTTACGGGTGCTGTTGATGTAATTGATACAGCTACAAATAAGGTTATAGCCAGGGTGCCTGTCGGAAAGGCACCTTGTGGAATTGAAGTCACTCCAGGCGGAACAAAGGTATATGTGGCGAATTATGCGAGCTACAGTGTTTCTGTAATTGACACAACCACAAACACGGTTATAGACACAGTAACAGTAGGAAAATATCCTACAGGAGTTGCCATCGGACCTATTTTAGATTATGAGACTGCAGATCAAAGCATAAAGGCAACCTCCAATTCAACTGAATATACAGGAGTAGAAGAAACTAACATATTGTCATCTGAAGAGAAAACCGCTGTCGAACTAAATAATTCAAACAGTAATAATTCTGATAATGGTAGTAACTCAAGCGGAAATGAATCAAACAAAAATAATTCTACTCCAGGTTTTGGATTATTAGGTAACTTGATTTGTCTGTATGGAGGAGGAAAGTTCTGGAAAAAATAAAGGTCGTATTTGTACTATTAATAATCATTTCTGCCGTGTTGCTGTCTATCTGGTGGCAAGACCAGAGCAGAGGATGTATGATAGGAAACACATCGTTAGTTTCCTTTTCTGTTTTTACCAGAAAGCAGGAGAAGCGGTCTTATTTCCATAACTTTAATTAATTCTTCAGAATATTCAGGAACCGATCCGGGTTTTGATGCGACATACGTCCCAAGGATGCTTGCGATTGATGCAGCTTTTGAAACTCCGTATCCTGATAAATAGGTATAAAGGAATCCTGCGGAAAAAGCATCTCCAGCTCCTACAGTATCTGCAACTTCTACGGGAGTGACCGCAACTTCCTCATAAATTCCTTCGTGGTAAACAGCGGCTCCCTCAGGTCCTTTTGTTATGCAGATTACGGACATTTCAGGGCACTTTTCCGAAAGCAGAAGGCAGAGGGTTCTGAAGCTGTGAACAGTGCCAAAAAACATTCTGGAAATTGTTGCAGCTTCTTCTTCATTCATCTTGAGGATTGTGCAGTGCTCAAGTGAAAAGGAAATCCATTCCTTCCTGTAGAAACCTGTTCTCAGGTTTACATCGTAGAAAACGTTTTTTGCCTTTATTTCCAGAAGCAGCCTTTCAAGAGTCTTCCTGTTCTCTTCAGACCTCTGTGCAAGAGTCCCGAAGCAAAAAACATCCCATTCTTCTCTGGTAAGAGCTTTAAATTTACTTTCGTCCGGAGTAATTGCATCCCAGGCTACACCCTCATTGATTGAAAAAACAGGGATTCCTTCATTCTTCAGTTCTACGGTAACAGTCCCTGTAGGTCGGTTCTCATCAGTAAGGATATATGAAGTGTCAACTCCCATCTCTTCAGCCCTGGCAAGGAGTATTTTGCCATGCTCGTCTTTTCCTGCTGCTGTTAGCACAGCAGGTTTTGCCCCCAGTTTTGCGAGATGGGCTGCGAGATTTAACGGAGCTCCTCCCAGGTGAGCCGAACCTTTGATAATATCAAAAAGGGCTTCTCCAAAAGTGAGGGCTCTGATCTGCTTTAACTGCTCCTTTTTCACTTTTGCACTCC
>NZ_DAOOUJ010000010.1:0-45797 GCF_035390745.1 Methanosarcina sp.
TGCCAGCAGGGGAATAGGACCTGAAACGGCGTCAAGGGTTATTGAGAAAATGAGGATGGACGAAGAGGCGTTTTACAGGGACATTCTGATTGCGGAGAGGAATTATGTGAAGACGAAGAAGTTCTGGGAATGAAGGAGTTCGGTTTTGCTAGAGGGAAGTAATTACTTTTTTGTTTACAAAATAAACTTTGCTCTTTCTGAACACAAGATAGAGAAAAATAAAGGTATGTCTCGTATGGATTTTTTAAATCTAGTATTTCTAACTTAGAATAATAATATTAGCGAAAGATTTTAATATTTTTTCCATTTATCGATTTTATAATTGTTTTGATAGAGCCGATCCCAAAACTCAAAATTTGCTTATATATATCTCTTATTTAAAGTGACCAATCGAGCCTCTTATTATGAAAGCAATTCTGAGTAATTCTGATAGTTGAGATTAAAAACTGGATTTTGGAATGAGCTCATAAACAAAAATACTTAATTTATTTCTTCGTATTTTTATCTTTTCGATTTGAACAGAGACCTGAAAATAAATCGTAACTTTAAAAAATATGATATCTAATATTTGAAACGAAAGTCATAAGTGGTGTTTATGACGAATACCTCTACACTATCTAGAATTTTTAAGTGCTATCAAGAATCACTTAAATGCTCGATAAACAGATACCAATTTTCATATGAACAAACGACAATGAATGGTTTAAAGTTCTATGAAGAATTTTTAAATGGACTAATTATAAACTATTACGAAATTTTTTCAAAACCCCATTCAATGGGTCTAATTGATAATAAAATCCATGAGTATTTCCAGAAAGAGGAAATTCAATTTGTTGCTATTGATGGAACTTGTTCAGCTGACCCATTTAAAGATTTCATGGTTTTTTTCGCAGCTGCTTATGGTGTAAGGGGAAAGATTCGTATTGAAACTCAGCCTCCAAGGCTTACTTATGAACGCTGGTCAATGGATCAAGATGTGAGTCTCGTATCATATGTTCCCGTTCCCTATGCTGAGGCAGGGGACGTAATTGATTATGGATATGAAAATTTTGTTACAGATGATACAAATAAAATAAATCTGTCGAATATACATACCAGATTAATGCAATTAGCTGAGATTTATCTTGCGTATGAAATGGCAAGATCTCCCACTTTAACATGTCCAAAATTAATTTTGATGGATCTCTCCCTTAGCGGTGTTCTGATGTCTACTGATGGTTATTTGGAGCAAACACATCTATTTGGTCACCCTATTGGATCAAGAGTATTAACAAAAAAAGATGGATTAGTTGTCTCTGCACATCCTTTCAACGAGGGATTAGGTGTGCCTACTACCAAAAAATTTGCTAGATGGAGATATTTTGTAAAGTTATTAAACAAAAATAAATCTATAAGTATGATAGAACTTTTAGATAAAACGGGTATTAAAAAAGAAGATTGGGAGAGAACCTTAGCGGAATCTTATTCTAGAGAGCTAGTGGATTACCAAAGTGGAGAAATAACTAGAAAGTTTGATTTTGCTTCTTCTTGGTTTGACAGTGTAAGGTTTTTTGAAGACTTTTGTAATCGTTTGTTCCATAACCGTGAATCTGAAGCTCTCTTATATCCTATTACTGAAAACGGAAAGGAAAGATATCGATGGATGTCTCCTGAGGATGTTTCATTTTTAATAGGAATTGGAATTCGAGCATTAGTTGAGAAATGTTGGGAAAATGGCATAATGCTTATTGGAATCGCCAAAGATTCCTCTACAAAATATTTTTCAAGGAATTATATAGGTGTAATGCGGGAAATTAAAATATTTCCGGATATCCCAGTTGGATATCTCCCTTGGACGGACAGAACATTGCTAGAAGGTCTTGCATATCAACTCGATGATTTGTCAACTCCTTGGACAACTGCAGAATTTGATTCTGTTTTTATGTCTCTTCACGTAGAGGAAGAAAACAACAACAGATTCATCCGTGGGAACAGAGGTTTTTTGGTAAATCAAGAATGTTTATTTGCTCGCTCTTTAGGGCAATTTTTCAAGACAAGTTCAAATTCAAAAGTATTAATGGGGCATGTAATATTTATCGACCGTCTTCTTGACCCTCGTTTGGACAAAAAATTCGTTTCTGACAAGAATAATCCCAAAATTTACTCTGATGAACTTGGACTGATTATACCTGCATACTTTGGTTACAAGAGTAGTACAGATCTAATTTCTTTAAATTATGGTCAGGCAATTGGAGTTCGGCTTTTAAGTATTTTGACTAGAAATTTGTTTCCAGAAGTAATCGGCTATCCAGATCCTCTTCACAAGGCTGACTGGGGTGCAAAAAGTATGAAAAGAAGAGTTGATCGATTAATAAAATCCAGTGAAATTACATTCAGAACAAACCCATTGAACAAAAAATTGAGGGATATCAGGGATGAAGCAAGGAGATAATATGTCTGAAAACGAATCCTCTGTTAAGTTATTTGAGGATAACCGGATTGGGAGGCTAATGAAATTAGAGGAAAGTGAACAAACTAGATATCAATTTGAGGTCTGGTTTGAGTATACACGTCAGTGTATGATTAACCTCAAAGAGGGAACTTTTCTTGCAGCTAAAAATTTCTCCTCTTCTGACTTTGCAACTCATTATTCTATTCTTGAACTAACTTCTATAAAGCCCATACACTATGCACTTGGAACCAATGTTGATGGATATCCAGGGTTTGTAATGGAAGCAGCTAAAAACATTTCTAGCGATTGGACATCACAGGAAATGGACTCTTTTGAGGATACAACAATTATAAAATGTATCGCCACTCCTACTGGACTCGAGATTATTGAAGATGATGAAGGGAGAGTCCTAGGAAACGACTCTTCAATTCCCATGATTGGGACTGAAGTAAAAGTTCTTACCGGTCCAGCAACAAAATGGACTGCAAATAAAGGAATGTCTACCGATGATTTTACTTTTGAAGTTGGGAAATGGTTAGTTGACAGATCAACTCCTATTTATATAGACATAGAAGAACTTCTTCGGGTTCACTTTGGTGTCTTTGGTTTTACAAAATCTGGGAAATCTAATTTTCTAAGTATGATAATATCAAATATTTTAGATATCTCAAAGAATAAAGGAAGACCTGTAAAAATTGTAATCTTCGATTTAATGAGTGAATATAATATTTTGTTGATTGATCAATTGAGCTCAATGTCGTACTCCAGACTAATTGCATTAGGTGAAGCAACTTTTCCAGGGGCAGTTATTGAACATCTATTAGCTGAAAATGCGAGTATTGATAAAACAAAACAGAAAGCAATTAATTCTTTAATTGAAACATCTTTATATCCTAAAGATCTTGAAAGAATTAAAACTAATTTCAATCTGTTTTTATCCACTCTTTTTGATGAAAGGAAAATAAGACTGTTTAATGATCCCGAAAAGACCTTAAGAAGTTTTATTCTTGCTAATGAAGGCGTCTTGACAGCAGGTAATACAGGTACTTCAAAGACAATAATTTCTCAGTTTATTAGTAATATTCAACTTGAAGGAAATCAAGTATTAGATTCTACGATCTTGGGTATTGTTAACTCATCTATCGAGGAAATTTTTAAAAGGTGCCCTCTAGGTTCAGGCAAAAAGACTAATTCCTCTGTCAATCTTAATTTTTTTGAAAAGGATGAAGAAAATAAACGATCTCAAAAGACTAAAAATACTATAAACCTTCTCAAGGATATTGATTTCTCTGTAAGTCTTACCTCTACGGCAACAACCAATTTAAAAGAATTTCAAAAGCTTATTCAATTGGAACTACAGAATGCTTCCAATAGAAAATCGTATCCTCCTGAATCTTTAGAAACAATGGAGGATTTACTCCTTGAGTTAAATAACAAAGACCATTCGAGTTTAATAGTAATCCAATCACATGACGCAGACAGAATAAGAGATTTTGCTTATGATCTTGGTAATTCTCTTTACGAGAATAGAAGGAAATATGGGAAAACTTTTCCTTTGGTGAGCTTTATCTTTGATGAAGCCGATGAATTTATACCACAAAACTTTGATAAAAATAGTTCTTTTGGGCGTTCAAACCATATTGCTCATATGCTGGCACGTAGGGGCAGAAAGTATGGAATCGGGATTGGTATCGCAACCCAGAGAGCAACATATCTAAATACTAGTATTATGTCTCAACCACATACTTATTTTGTTAGTAAGCTTCCAAGACTGACTGACAGATCAAGAGTCCAGGAAGCTTTCGGCCTTTCAGATGAAATGCTACGTCAAACTTTAAAGTTTTCAACTGGAGATTGGGTTGTAGTGAGTCATGATGCAACCGGTATGACAGGAGTACCAATTCCAGTGCATACAAAAGATGCAAATGAGAGAATAAAGTTAGCACTAATGGAAGTTAAAAACGGATAAATTAAAATGAAAGAAAATAAATTAATTCCTCATTTTGTTGCAGATCGTCCAATGAGTTTAAGAATACTCTCCGGAATGAATTTTGAAACGCATCCTGTAAAAGTTGGAATTATGCTTCAAGCGTGTACAACCAATAATTTTCGGAAAATGGCAGCAGAGTTCCCCTGTGGCGATAAAAATTATTGTGGGGTAGTAAATGGGAAGTGCCCTTATGACGGGAATATTACTAAATGTAAAAAAGGACTTTCTCTTAGGGAAAATGTTACAACTATAGCAGATAGCGGAGTCTTTACAAAAGAGGGAGCGACGCTTAGTTATTCAGAGCTTTTTCAGCGTTATAATCAAATGAAAGTTAAAAGGGGAATTATGCTTGACGTTTTGCGTGATATGGATGGAACTATTGAAAGTGCAGAACTTGCTTTAGAAGCATATTCTCTAGAAGAATACAGATTTAAGCTAATTGGTGTTGCTCAGGGTAAGAACCCTGAAGAATACTTAAAATGTTATAACAAGCTAAAGGATATGGGGTTTGAAGAGATTGCTATTGGTGGTTTGCTAACTAAAAAAGAAAATACTGTAAGATTTGCTTCTTCAAATAAAGAACGCATTTCTGAAATTGTTTCTAAAATTAATCTTGAGTGGCCTGATGATAGATGCTTTACTCTAGGTGTTTATAATCCAAAAAGACATGAGTTTTTGGAAGGTCTTGGTGTAAATGCAGCTGATTATAAAGGATGGATTTTTCAATACAAAAAAAGGTTCCAAGATCCTCTTTGTCACCATATTGATAGAATCAATCAAACAAGATTCTTCATCGAAAAAAATATTCTTTCCCTCATGAGTGGGAATGAGATCTCACATACTTCCATTAACTGCGATGCTGAACAAATCAAGAATCAAGTTTCTTCTCTAAATAAAAAAATAGTCGTTGAAAATAATGAAAATAAAGAAAAAGAGAGAGCGATAAATAAAGTAGTTATTATTTCGTGTGGAAAATTAAAACTTCAGTCTTCTGAGTGCTTTGCCAAAGATGCCTACATTGGAAAATCTTTTCTCTTGAAAAGAAAATACGCTGAAATTTCAAAAAATCCTTTTTTTATTCTTTCAGCCAAGTACGGTCTGATTAGACCTGAACAAGTTATTGATCCTAACTATAATAAAACGATTACATCAAAAAAAGATTGTTTTGAGATGGCGGAAAATATTAAAAAACAAATTCCTTATTATTTTGAATTTTCGATTGCTGATGAAATACTTTTTTTGGGTCCTGAACTTTACTTTAAAGCCCTTGAATATGCTATCCAAGAGAAAGAAGGTCTAAAAATTCAACATTTGACAAAAGGTCTTAATCAAGGAAAATCTCAACAGCTGATAAAAGAGCTTATTTCAAAGGAGGCCCCGGAATCTACTTAATCTTAGGAATTGCTTCATAATGATCCATATTCCTTCTGGTATTTCTTCAGTTGTTTTGCTGAAAACTCTTAATTCTCTTTCATATGCATTCAAAAACTAAATCTCTCCAAAACCGCGGCGCAATCTTCAAATTCCCAATCAAAAGATTTGAGGGGGCTGGGGCGGAAATATAATTAAAAAGTTATATCGCTTCTGCTTCCTCTGGTTTTCGGCTATTTTTATCTTCAGTTCTGCCGGTATCAACTTTAAATACTCACAGAATAAATGTTATTCTGGTAAAAATGGAAGGCAAGAGCTTGAATTATACTGTTCTTATCGAACAGGACGAAGATGGGATATATATTGCAAAAGTTCCTGACATACCGGGTTGTTATACTCAGGGAAAAACAGTTGAACAGGCTATGGAGCGTATAAGAGAAGCAATACAGGTCTGTCTTGAAGCTGAGGAACTTGAAGATGTCCTGCCGCTGAAATTTATTGGAATTCAGCAGGTAGAGGTAAAAGTATGAGCAGGCTCCTTCCTATAAATGGGAGGGAAATGTGCAAAATACTTGAGATGCTTGGCTTTCAAAAGGTGCATCAGGTTGGAAGCCATGTAAGATATGTTCATCCTGACGGTAGAAAGACTGTGGTGCCTGTTCATGGAAATGAAGATTTGGGTACTGGTCTGATTAAAGAAATCCTTAAGCAGGCCCGGATTTCTCGGGAAATGTATGAGGAATTAAGGAAACAAGTATGATAACTGAAGGCTTAAGTTTTCTTCTCTTCTTCAAAACAGCGGCGCAATCTTCAAATTTCCAATCGAAGGATTTGAGGGGGGGCTTGATGGAAATATAATAAAAAAGTGATATATATAGAAAATAGTTATTATCCTTTAGCCTTGACGAACTCAATAGCTTCCTTACCAGTTATATGCTCGATGTCAATTGCTATAATATGAGCCTGTGTGCATCCAGATATTTCCTTATTCTTTGCTTCCTCAGGCTGATTTCCTGAATACTTATCAACCAGTGCCGCGAAAGATTCAAGCCGTTCGTCACCTTCAACGATTCTTGCTTTGCCAAAAGCAATAACGCTGCGGAAATGCGTTGTATATTTCTCGCTTACTATCTTATCTTCATCTATTACCGAAAAAGACACCTTGGGGTTCCTTGTAATAGCATCAATTTTGTGACCGGCTTTTGCTGAATGAAAATAAATTCTGCCGTTCAAATAGACATAACTAAGTGGAACTGCGTAAGGATAACCCTCATCACCTGAGCACGCCAGAACACCATTTGTGCATCTGCTCAGGACTGCAACGGTGTCTTCAATTGATAATAATTGCTTATCTCTTCTCATTTCTCTAAACATAAATTATATCCTCACTTTCATCGCGTGATTCCAATTCAGAGTGATGTCTTTCTTGCCTATCTTATCTTTTATTGTTTTTGCAATATCATCTCCTGAGATTTATAATAGTGTCTCTGCGTGGGAAAGATTCCTTGAAGACGGCTAATAAAGCAGCGGTGCAATTAGAGGCAGCTATCCAGTCCCGCTTTTCAGGAGTGCGGGAAAAATGTCTAAAAGAAGCAGAAACATACCATCCGTGCATGAATATTTTGTGCGAAGAATTAGTAAGTATCTAAAATATAAACATGTTTTTATAACCCTCTGTCCATACAATTATAACCGGGGAACAGGAGACTTTCGAATACTTATGCAGTATGTTGAAAATAAAAACTGATTTTGTTCCTTAATTGGGGGTTAATAAATGAAAATTAAACTGGTACTTAAACCGATACTTGCAGTAATCGTTGTGCTTTTAGCAGCTTCGAATGCAGCTCTTGCAGACGAGAGCAGCGATTATATCAGCGAACTTTTAGTAAGTGATGCTTTCCATCCGCCGGCAGAAGGTGATCCTGGAAATCTGTACAACGAATGGCACTACTTCAACATGATCGACGAAGAGCAGAACCTGTCAGCGATATGCACTTTCAAATTAAACGGGGACACTAATTCTTCAGCGGTTCTTCTGGGCTATTATGTGAATGATACATCGTTTTCTTTTTATGAGGAACATCCTCTAACTCCGGAGTTTGTGAATTACTCTTCTCAATCTCCTGATATCAGGATAGCTAATAATACGGTAACATTGACTGATGAAGGATATCGTGTGCATATCGAATCCGGAAATGGGGTAGACGTTTTTGATGCCCTGTTCAAACCGAAAGCTGAGCCTGCTCCTGTCTTCAACAGTTCTAATTTTTCTGTGCCGGGGATGGGGATCAACTGGCTGGTAGCTTCCCCGAAAATGGAGGTTTCCGGAAACCTCTCTGCTGCCGGACAAATTTATTCGCTGAATAACGCAAGAGCTTACCATGACCACAACTGGGGCTACTGGTCATGGGGAGAAGATCTTGGATGGGACTGGGGTCAGGTTTCCCAGGCAGGAAATTATTCCAACGAGACGACTGGAGGGTACTCGCTCAGTTTTGGAAACATCACCAATGCCAACCATTCTCAATCAATAAGTTCAGTTCTTAATGTTTGGGAAGGCGGGAATATCATTGGTAACTTCAGCGGGGAAGAAATACAAATTGAGCATTCCAATCTGAGTTCAATAGATATTGAAATTACTCCCGCAGAAATGAGTCCGGAATATATTCTGCCTCAGGGTTCTTTCTCATTCCCTCAAAATACACTTCTGAACGCCTCTTCGGGTTCTGATACTCTCAAAATAGAGTTCACCACTCAGCGCTCAGTTCCGCTTACAGTAATGATCCCGGATGGAAGTGAATCTGGAAATGAATCCGGAGCTGTGATCAAATACAGAATAATCTGGGAAATGATAGGGACCTATCAGATTTACGGGGTGATAGACGGAAAACCAATTTCATATACTTCTGACGGGTTCATGGAATACGTTGCTGGAGAGCCTGTTTCTCCAGTACTTTTTTCCTGACCTGATCAGCTTCTAACAGGTACAAATTGAAAAATTATAAAGATCCTTGAAAAAGGATTTTTTATATTTTTTACTTTTTTCTCCAGGGTCGCCTTCATCCACTTTGATTAAATTCTTGGATCGTTTCCTTTAATTTTCGAGCTGGCAAGAGGTTCCATATTATTTAGACGGTTTTTCTTTGCTACAATATTTAAGTGTCCGCAGTAATCGCATTTATAATACCTGATTTCTGTAACATTACTTCCCCCCGGGTAATCCTCTCTTTTCATATCGGGATTTCTGAACTCTGAGCTCAATGATGTTTCTCCGCATTCCTCGCATGTTATCTTGATGGGTTTTTTCTTTCTCACTTTAAAGCATTTTATGTTTTCCGAGTTTTCACTGCTGTCAAGATATCCGCAGTACTTACACTTCCAGTATCGAGTTATTGTTACAGAGTATAAGTTTTCAGTTGAATCTTCCCTGACATCCGGTTTTTCCCTCTCTTCATAAGCGTTTTTTCTACCGCACCTTTTGCATTTGAGAAATCTCAGGAACTTTGCACCGGATTGTGAGGAAATTCCCTCAAGAACGAGAGTTGAAGATATATAAAATATAACTAAAAAAACTGTACCCAGTAAATATTTTTTAAAGCCTTCCAGATATTCCGGCATCTTTCCGAATGCAATAAAAGCTATAAGTATACCTGTAATTCCCAGGATTATCTTCAGTATTCCAAAAAGACGAACCGCAGTTTCTCCACAGGTATTCACTAAAGGTACCCATTTAAAGGGTCTTCGGTATCTTATCTCCCTTTTATACTTAATTACACATACATCTTGCGTACACTTCATAGAGTAATCTTTATCTTTTCCTCCACCGCCTTTTGTCCTGGATCCTCCTTCATTTTCTGTCAACGAAGTTGCCTTCTCATTTTATATCACACTATCTTAATATTTATTAAGTCTCTCTGGCATATATACTTTAGTTTTCTATTTGAGAATAGTAAGCTGGTAAGTTTTCAAATTAAAATCTTCAAAAAAGCGGTGAAACAGGAGGATTTTCCATCGAAGGATCTGAAGGATGTCCGGGGGCGGAAGTCTGTCCTACAGTCCTGATAGGGGCTTCTATCAGTAACTCATTTTCCAGGCTCTGTAGTTTTCCAGATCCTCTTTGATGAGGCTGAATGCAAAAGCAAGCAAAGCAATATCATCCACAAACCCCATTAAAGGAATTATATCCGGTAAAAAGTCAACCGGACTTACGAGATACAGCAGAGTGAATGACATCACCAGCACTGTTTTCTTTGGAACCGGGTATTTGCTGTTAAAGGAATCTGCCAGCATAGAAAAGAATAACCCTAAATAGTCCCAGATTTTCCCGATATCTCCCCGGTTGTAAGGAGTATCTTTAATTTCTTCAGAATACTTTTCTCCAGTATCAGAAGCCTGATTCGGATCGGTTTTAAACTGGTCAAGGTTTGATCCAACTTTCTTCCTTCTGATAGTATTGATTCTTTCCATATGATCCTCCAGCCTTTTAATGGACTGTATACAGGTTTCTCTAAAATAATCTGTGAATATAAAAAGTGCAGTAATGGATATTTATATTGTCCTTTCATAAATTCCTTCTCTTCTTCAATTTCATTTTACCCATATATCAGATCCAGGGGTCAAGGCAGATTTACTTTTCAGAGAGCCAGCAAAGCAGTATTGTAGATAGAATTATGATAGAATTATGGATAGAATTATGTAAACAGGATAGAGGATGAAAGTACTTCTGTATCTACTTCTGTATCACAAATTTCCGGAATAATGCTTCAAAATTTAAGTAAGTATACGTAATTTTTTATAATCTCTGAACTATATATCCTGGGGGATAAATAATTTTTGAAATCCCCCTCTGTATCTTGAATTAAGAACTCATTTTATTCTTTAATTAATTGGGGGAAATAAATGAAAATAAAAGCGGCAGTTAAACCGATACTTTTAGTAATCCTTTCGCTCCTGGTATTTTCAGGTATTGCTCTGGCAGACCAGAACTGCAGTCTGATTGGCGAGCTCTCTGAAGTTGATGTTTTTCAT
The DNA here is from genome assembly GCF_035390745.1 of Methanosarcina sp. Classification (GTDB taxonomy): domain Archaea; phylum Halobacteriota; class Methanosarcinia; order Methanosarcinales; family Methanosarcinaceae; genus Methanosarcina. The sequence goes on from NZ_DAOOUJ010000010.1 coordinate 10,821, forward strand.
CCTCCTGCAGATAGCAGTTTTGTGCCTCTGTACAACGAATGGCACTATTTTAATGTAATAGATGAAGAACAGAACCTGTCAATGATATGTAATTTCAAATTGAATGGGGTTTTTAATGCCTCTGAAGTTCTTCTTGGTTATTATATAGATAATAATGCGGATGCCTTTTTTGGGATGTATCCATTAAATATGGCAGAATATTCCTCTCAAACGCCAGATGTCAGAATAGCAAATTGTACTGTAACCTTAACCCCGCAGGGGTATTGTGTTCACATAGAATCTGATGACGGTTCAAGGGTATTTGATGCACTTTTCAAGCCTGAAGCAGATCCAGCTCCTTTATTTGGTTCTTATGGTTTTTCTTCCCTCTATGGCGGTGCTATCAACTGGCTGGTAGCTTCTCCGAAAATGAAGGTTGACGGAAAACTTTCTGTCGGCGAGGATGAATATCTCCTGAAAAACGTAAGAGGTTACCATGACCATAACTGGGGCTACTGGTACTGGGGAGATGACATAGGATGGGACTGGGGCCAGGTTTCCCAGACTAAAAGCAGTTTGAATGGGAATGATGTTGGAGAATATTCTCTCAGCTTTGGAAACATCACTGATGCAGACCATACGAAATCAACAAATTCAGTTCTGAGCGTGTGGAAGAACAGGGAAATGATTGCCAGTTTTACCTCTGATGAAATAGAAATTGATCACCCTGAACCTTATATTATTGACCAGGCTATTCCACTACCTCCGGAGTACAAATATATCCATTGGTCATCGGTTAAGGAATTTTCTTGCTCAAAAGCTATCGATTTTGCATAATAAGCCTATCTTAAATTTTGGTAAATTTACATGAAATCGATGCCTTGCTCCTACCTACATAAAATCAAATATTTGACAAATGTTGAGGGAATTGACGCAATTTGTCATGATTCCTCACTTAACCGAAGACGCATGCAAATATATCATACCTGCAGGCTCGTTCCCTCTTCCTATGAAAACGAATATCTCTGCTTCATCAGGTTCTGACAGTCTCGATATCACGTTTGATCTAAAGCATTCTGTCCCTCTTCCGGTAACTGTACCAGTGATTGATGGCAGCGGAAATCCGGTGACAGATGCAGATGGAAATGTAATGGTGGAGTATAGAATTATCTGGGAAATGATAGGAACTTATCAGGTTGAAGGAGTGATAGACGGGAAACCAGTTTCATATGCCGCTGACGGGTTCATGGAATATGTATCAGGAGAACCTGTCTCTCCTGTACCTCTCTCCTGACCGGATGAGTTTTTGACAGATAATTATTGAAAAATTTAACGATCCTTAAAAAAGAATTTTTAATTTTTTTACTTTTTCTGGCAGGCAGTGAAAAACTCAAAAAATACTGTCATTGTCTGACCCGAAACACTTTGACCACTGCAGCCCCGAAATTCAGGATTTTTTGATCTCCAGATTGACAGTCCCGGGATTAAGCGGTTTGGCATGCACAAGATAAATCCCGTTTTCTTTTACGGTAAATTCAGGATGGTAAGGAAGGTAGCTTTTTCCGGAATGCGTCAATACAAATGTGTCCTGGAATGCAATGTAAGAGCCTTTGCTTATTGTCACATTTATCCTCTCGGGACCGTCAGGGTTCTCAATCCAGAGTTTATAATTTACACCTTCAGTGAGGTTGACCTGAAAATCCGACTCTTGAGATACGGATTCTGAAAGGACATCAGTCCCGTCTCCTTGAAATGCGACAATTATATAGTAAAACACAATAATTATGTAAAGCGGTATAAGACTTCTGGACTTTTTCGGCTCTGCTGGCATTCTCCTCCTTGTCGGCAGCTTAAGTGCACAGATAACTTGCACAACTGCTTCCATTGAAAGTTAAAACTTCCTGTTTACAGAGTATCAAAGCTTTACTCTGGACCTTCTCCCACGAGCAAAACAATTTTCCCGCGCATATGGCGGCTTTCGCTCAACTCATGGGCTTTCTGTGCGTCCGATAGGGAGAGTATGGTAGTTACAACTGGTTTTACCTGCATTTCATCAATGACCTCTGCTATCTGAGCAAGCTCTTTCCCGTCAGCTCTGGTTACGAGGGTTTGCGCACGCACTCCATGCTTTTCTGCAGCTCCTTCGGGTATGCTGGCAACGGTGCTTACAAGGAATCCTCCGGGCTTTAACACTCTCCAGGATCTATCGAAAGTATCTCCTCCTACTGTATCCAGTACGACATCCATATTACTGATTATATCTTCAAATCGCTGGTTTGTGTAGTTTATTACTACGTTTGCTCCTATGCTTTTTAAGAATTCTAAGTTAGTTCCTGAAGCTGTGGCTGTAACAAAAGCGCCTTTCCATCTGGCGAACTGGACTGCAAAAGTCCCGACACCGCCTGCAGCACCGTGGATCAGTACTGACTGCCCTTTCTCAAGTCCGGCAATGTCAAACAGAGCCTGCCAGGCAGCGAGTCCTGCCGTAGGAATCGCCGCGCTTTCAATGAACCCGATGCTTTCAGGTTTTCTGGCAACCTGCATGGAGTTGACAACCGTATATTCGGCATAGCCCCCTTCTTCAATAGAGACTTTTGCATAAACCTCTTCCCCGGGACGGAAAGGGACTTCTCCCTGTCCCAGGGAATCTACAACACCTGCAACATCCAGTCCCATAATCATTGGCAAAGGCATTTTCCCAACCAGTCCTTTGCGTATCTTCCAATCCATCGGGTTGACCCCGGCTGCAATGACCCTTATCCTTATCTCTCCCTGGCCCGGATGGGGCTCGGGGACATCCTCGTATTTCAGAACCTCCGGTCCGCCAAACTCGTGAATTCTTACAGCCTTCATATTTTTCACTCCCGGAAAAAATCTTTTTAACCGCAGTCAGGGTTTACTCTATCCTGTCACTGGCGTCTCTTTTTATTTGTCCCACTGCGAGAGCCTGAGTAGAAGGCAGCGGTTTTGAAGTCCCGCTTTTTGCATAATCAGAGAATTCCTCTCCGCAGCACAACTGCTTTATTTTACTTTTCACGTGTTTTCTTGGGATCATTTCACAGGACGTACTTACCCACTCCTCGTGTTTCTGGCAGTCCGAATGTCGCTTGATGGATATCCCGGATTTATGAAATAGTCATAATTATCAATTAAGCCGTCCCTGTATTCTCCATCATTACCCAGGTTTATTTCCCCTTCTGTCGTATCCACCAGCAAATCTCCGGCTGAAGGCTCTGTTTTCTCCGGATACAGTACCCAGTCTGTATTTGCAGCCGGAAGTGAAAGAAATGAAATGAATACTAATGGCAGCAAAGCTCTCTTCCCCTTCAAATTAACTCCCCACAATCTATTTATATTCTGATTATTCTATTTTAATTTTCCCCGTTTTTTATTGAATAAGGAGTTTTTGTCAGCAACTATTTTTGAGTTTCAAAAGCCCCTGGACCCTTGAAAGGTTCTATGTCTGACACCCCTCATATGAAAAGTATAATAGATACGAGGAAAGGTGTGAACAGCAGGATTCTCCCTGTTGTTTCAAGTGCATGAAGGTAGTCTTCCGATTCCATGCATTTAAGTATGGCTCTCTGTCCTTTATTTATTTCTATTTATTGTCTTGTTTCAAGGATTGAGGTGGTAAATAAGATATTATTTTTACTAAATACACCATTATTTATTCAAACTTAGCAAAAAATAGATGGAAATTAATGGAAAACTGGGTCTTCAAATGAACTTCTTCCTCACTTCTGAGTTAATTTTATATAACTGTACCATTTTTTTACATATTAATTAAATTTTAGATTTGATATGTCCAGACTTAAAAATGTTGTCTCATCTTTCTGAGATTAGCGAGGTAATTGTGCTAAAAATCGGATAATAGCAGAATTGGAAATTTTCAGTGAGTATTTGGTTTTTTTTCAGATCTTAACTCCAAGATCTTTCCAAAGTCTGAAGTTCACAGGTAAATCAACCGTACAAATCCTGACTGGGCAGTTTTTCCGGCAGTTTTGATCTTTCCTGCAGCGCTTTAGATAAGTTTTCTCACCTGAATTTCTGTACATCCGGCCATTAATTCAGATGATTAGAAGAAGTTTCTTTAGAAAATTCACAAATTTTGTTACGGAGTTTACCATGCATCCTATAAAAAGAAGCGGCATAATCGTTCTTATTGCATTTCTCACGTTCGCTTTTGCGAATGCGGGAAATGCAGTAGCTACTGCAATTACAGTAAGTAACGGTACGGACCTGGCTGCGGATTTTACATCCATTCAAGCTGCAGTAAATGCTGCAAATCCAGGCGATGAAATAATTGTCAAACCAGGCATTTATATCGAAAACCTTGAGATTAACAAATCCCTGTCCATCCTTTCGGAATCCGGCCGCCCTTCAGATACCATAATTCAGGCAGCTGATAATTCGAAAGACGTATTCGGCATCTGGGCAAATGATGTGATCATTAAAGGATTTAGCATAACAGGACCAGAATCAGCTTCAGGGGTTCACTTAGTTGGCGTTACTGGCTGCCTTATTGAGCACAATGTTCTCTCAAATAATAGTTGTGGTATCGACCTTTACATGTTCAGTTCAGGTAACATGTTGATGGATAACGATATCTCATATGGCTTAATAGGAATCAGCCTCAGTGACAGTCTTAATAATACACTGGAAAATAATTCTCTTTTGTACTGTAATGATGGGATTTCACTTTTTGACTCCCCTAATAACACCCTGAAAAATAACACGATTTCTGAAAATGAAAAGGGCATTTCTCTTACAGGTGAGTCAAACGGAAACCTTCTGACCGGCAATACTCTCAAATTTAACAGCCAGGCGGGCCTTCACATCTACGAGACTTCCGGCAATATGATTTACAATAACTATCTCAATAACACTGTAAATGTCAACTCCGAAATGGTTGTAGGGGAAAATCTCTGGAACACAACAAAATCCGAAGGAACCAATATTGTAGGAGGCTCTTATCTTGGTGGTAACTTCTGGGGAAGACCTGATGGGACAGTCTATCCCAGAGGAGTCAGAGATATTGACCTTGACGGTATTTTTGACTCTGAATATAATATTGAAGGCAGCGGAATTTTTGATTCTCTTCCTCTCAAAGAATCTAACTCCACGGTAATTACTGTCAGTAATGGCACAGATCATGCTGCCGATTTCTCCTCAATCCAGGCTGCAGTAGACAATTCATATCCAGGTGACACAATTATTGTTTATCCGGGAGTTTATGTGGAAAATATTGAAATAGATGTGGAGGACCTCGCTGTAATTTCTGCTTCAGGCATTCCTTCAGATACTATTATTCAGGCTGCCAGCAGTTCGGATGATGTTTTCTCTATCACAGCAGACGGAGTTGGAGTTAACGGATTTTGTATAAACGGAAGTATAAGTTTCCCCTATTCTGGAATCCACCTTTATGAAGTGGAAGACTGCCATATTGAAAACAATGAATTATTTGTCTTCCAGGAGGCTTTCAAGGATTCTTCAGGTAATTATACTTTACAGGCTGGAAATAATTCTAAATTGAATCCAGGATTCGGCATTCGTCTGGATTTGTCAGGTAATAATACTCTTGACAACAACACGATATCGTATTGCAATGCCTGCATCCTCCTAAACAACTCCGGTGAAAATGCACTTCTTAAGAACAGGGTTTCTAACAGCAGTTATGGTGTATGGGTGAATTCTTCCACAGGAAATGTACTGGATAATAATACTGCACTGGATAATAAGATTGGAATCTATCTCAAAGCTTCCAGCAAAAATTCAGTAGTCAGCAGCATGGCAATAAATAACTCCGATTCCTGCATCAATCTGTGGAATTCCAGCGAAAATACATTAAAAAACAATATAGCTTCAAACAGCAGCAATGTCTGTATTATTCTGCATAATTCCAGCGGAAACGAATTAAGCAGTAACACTGCATCTTACAGCAGCTATGGCATCTGGCTGGCTTACTCAAGCAATAACAACAGCCTGAATGGCAACAGGGCATTATACAATAATGTCGGTATCTACCTCAAAGCTTCAAACGAAGATACACTTGAAAATAATACAGCATTAAACAACAGTAAGTACGGCATTTGTTTGTGGGATTCCATTGAAAACGAATTGATAAACAACACGGCGTCTTACAGCGATGTGTCTGTTCTTTTGCATAACGCCAGCATGAATTCGATTGCTGGCAATATGGCGTCTAGCAGTAATTATGGGATGTGGTTTGATTCCCTCAGCAATAATAATACTTTGACCGGGAGTGAAGCACAAAACAATAAAATCGGCATAGACATAAAGGTTTCCGGGAACAATGTTTTAACAGCTAATAGTGTAAACCTGAATACATTGTACGGCATCCTTCTGAGCTCTTCCAGCGGTAATACGCTTAATGCTAATAGAGTAATTTCTAACTCAGGATACGGCATGTATTTCGTGAACTCCAGTTCTAACACGGTCTATGATAACTACCTCAGTAATACAAAAAATCTGTATTTTGACGGAAATTCCGCGAATGTCTGGAATGTGAGCAAAAATCCGGGAACCAACATTGTTGGAGGGTCTTTCCTGGGTGGGAATTACTGGGCATCACCAAAAGGAAATGGATTCAGTCAGACTAATCAGGACGCCGATTATGACGGGATCTGTGATACGGCTTACAATATGGGTAAAGGGAATATTGATTACCTGCCTCTTGCGGGTTCTTTCTAATTTTCTCTATCCAATTCTTTTTTTATTTCTGTTCCTGATCAAGAAACTTTTGAAACCATATGATATCAAAATATTTCCCGAATTTGGTCCCTGCGTCTCTGAATCTTCCGCATTCAATAAAACCGTGTTTCAGGTGAAAGTTAAGGCTGGCTTCATTTTTTGATGACACGTTTGCAAGGAGGCTTTTCATCTTTTTTTCTCTGGCTTCCGCAAAGAGTTTTTCCAGCATTCTCGATCCAAGCCCTTTTCTTGTATGTCCGGGAAGGATAAAATAGGAAACCACACCTGTATGCCGAAAATTAGGGAATGGAAAATATGGTCTGAGGGCTCCGAGACCTATTATTTTTCCATTTTCTTCAATCACGTAAAAAGGAAAACGATCATCTTTTTCCTGCTCTTTTTCATTTTGAATAACCTGGAAAAACTCGGGACCCACCGAAGTTTCAATATAAGAGGCAAAGCTATTTTCTATATAATAGTTAAAGACCTCAAGCATTCCGGGTATGTCTTCGGTTGAGGCTTCTCTTATTAAATATTTTCCGGAACTTCTACTTCCCTGCATATATAGGTAGTCTGAAGATTAATATTTAAATTTTTTTAATTAGTATCTTTTCTGTTTTGATTTTTCTTTCTTGACTTCGTTCTAGATTTTTGGTTGTCTCTTCTTTTTTCCTTTTACTCCTGTAAGTTCTAGCATCCCGTTTTTTATATTTCTCCCTGTATTTTTCTGACTATTTATCATGATTTATATTTATAATTAATTTTCAGTGCGAATATATTTATATACTTATGCTCTTCTACTATCTCCTGCAGATAATTACCCAAATCTAACCCTGCAGTTCAGTCAGGACTTTGATGATTTAATGGGGCATCGAGTCTAGAAAGGCTGAGATAGTATTATTTTTCGAAAACTCAGGCTAGATCCGACTCTGAGAATAAAAAACAGGAGAAAATGAATTTTCTCAATATACTTCTACAGAAGTGAAAAATAGATGTTCCTGAACGAAAACAAAATTGTAGAAAAGATCTGTGAATTCCCTATCACGCTTGGAGATCTCTCCGAAAGCATCTTCGGAGGAATCAGCACAAAAAACGGTTTGCTGCACAGGCTTACCGTCCCGGAAGGAAGCGATTCTGAGTCGCTTTACCTTTGTGAAGGTCTCTGTAAACCCATAATTTTAGAGTCCGAGCTTATCTATCCCTATGTCTCAGGCGCCTTTTCCGAAAAATTTGCATTTAACTCTTCACCTTATCGTTTTATGCTTCCATATGATCTGTCAGAAAAAGGCAGCAGGAAAGAGTGCAGAATAATTCCTCCAGAAGAACTGAAAGTCAGGTTCCCTCTTACATACGGGAGAATTCTGGAATTCAAAAATCTATTCGATCACGACAGTTCACCTCTTGAGTCTGCAGACTACAGTGTAAGAGGCAGAAAACTTCTGGAGTACCTCAATACTCCCAAGATCATTGCTACCGAAGGTTACCGTTTGCAGGCAGCATACGATACTTCCGGAAACCATGTATTTGAGGACGGCTGCGGCATTGTGCTCAAAGACCCGGAAAAGTATCCTTATGTGACTGCAGTGCTTAACAGCCAGATTTCCAGGCTTTTCCCTTCGGTCTGTGAGTCTGAGATGATTTATTCAAACTCTGTAACCCCTGCAGTAATTAAACGTTTCCCGATTGTGTTTCCAGAAGATCGGCTGACTGAGGACCTGATCACCGATATTTCCGGCTATCTCATGTTCCTTCACCAGCAGAAATATGCGGCAGGATACAGTACTGCGAACTGGCTCGATGAGCTTACAGGCTTCTATGAGCAGATTTCAGATCTTCTGGTTGTAGATGCTTACTTTGGAGATGGCATTGACCCCAGGCTTCTGGACGCACTTGAGGAAAATATTCACCCATATGCAGGAGACATGGAGTCTGAAAGTGATGAAAGCCTTCTGAGCGTACTCTATTATATCAAGCAAAGGATTCTGGAAAGCTCTAACTTTAAAAAATACGGGTTTGATGAAGAAGTCTCCGGGATTCTAAGCCTGCTTTAACATGAGATTCTCTGAATAACCCTTATCCGGGATTTATTCAGAAACTTTACTTTTCTTTTCATGAGATTCTTTCATTTCTGATCTGTTACTTCATCTGTTACTTATTGAGTTTTGGCTTCGAATTTAAATTTCAATCTGTTTTTTAATTTTTATCTTTTTTCTTTCGCTACGGTTTTTTAAGTACCTGATTCGTCATTATTTTACATTTAGATTTTTATGAACAAGTTTATATATTTTAACATTTTCTAACCATGAGGTAAAAGTGCTCTCAGGGTAGAATTCCAGTTTTTCCTGTCGGAATTACTGAGACCTTGAAGGTATAGATCTTTGCTGTGTAAAAGGATCAATCCCCTGACTCCTATGCTGCGGGAGCAGGATCAGGTTATTATCCTCCTTAATGCTTGAACATCTTTATGAAAAACTATATCCCTGAGAGAATTTTTAGCCTTTAAGGAGCAGATTAAAGGAGTCCTTCATTAGAGTTAACAGGTAAGATCCTTACTGTTTCGGATTATTTTTCTCTAAAGGAACATTATTTCCCATTTTCATTCTGGTTTCTGGAATCGGCTCTTAATAATTTTGAACTGGATGGAATAATCGGCTTATTACAGTTTTATTTTACAAATGATCTTGATCCCAGGTTTCTGGAAATTCTGGAAGAGAATGTTGTGCCTCTCGGGAATTACGGAAAATCCGGATTCTCAGATCCTGAAGGGGCAGGATGCTCTATGGGCAGGCTTCAGGATATAAAACAAAAAATTCTGGACACACCAGATTTTGGAAAGTGCAGGTTTAACAGCGAATTTAACAATATCCTTGCAACTCTTAAAAACAATGGGGTCTGGTAAGCACATAAACATCAATTTTTCTGGATCTCTCCTTTATGGATCTCCATCTTTAAGGTCTGAGGTACGCGATTCCAGATGGAAGATACATACTATAATAAAATATACATACTATAATGAAAGACACATGCTATAATAAGAGGAAAGGTTATTAAGTATAGAAGAAAATTCATAGAGCATTAATAGAGCTGGAGACTATTCAAAAACAATAATCCTGAGGTAATGAAAAGTAAGGAAACTCTGGAATACTCAAGGTTCAATGGTGGGCTGACCTCTTATTGGGGAGGTGTCTGTAAATATATCCGGATTGTTTTGAACAGTGGTCTGAAAACTCATTATATTGTATTGAATATTAGATCTTAGCAAAAAATTGTTCCCTTTTACTGAGAGTACTTATTCATTTTAATCTCTCATTTTCTGGATATATGCAGTAAATACACTATCCGCAGGTTATCCTTTCCTCATGCTGGTACATAACTTTATATAGTAAGTCTTTATGTAATGAATAAAACGTCTGGGTTTTTTTTACTTTTATTTCCTGACTCTCCAAATTCGCATAATAATAATTGAAACAAGGAAGGTCATCTTATCAGCCTGCAAATCCACATAGATGCGGTTCCCTTTATGGGATTATTGATTTTTTCAGGGCTCATATCCACCTTACTTGCGATCAGGGCATACAAAGTCTTTAATTACCGCAGATCGCCTTATGCAAAACATTTTACAGTAGTTATGCTCTGTATGGCGCTCTGGTCCGTAAATTATGCTTTTGAAATCGGATTCCTGGATATTGAATACAAATATTTATTTGCCCGCCTCCAGTACCTTGGGATTGGCTTTACTCCTGTAGCGTGGTTTTTATTTGCAGCCGAATATTCCGGAGTATACAGGTCTTTTGCACGGAAGTATGAGAAACTGCTTTATCTTTTTCCCTGCCTTGCAATTCTATTGATGATCACAAACAATGTCCATGGACTGTTCTTCGAAGGTTTAAATCTTGGATACTCCAGCGAAGGCTTTCCTCTCCTTATAATTACGCATGGACCATTTTTCTGGATATTTTATCTCTATTCTTTTGTTTTACTCATACTTGGAATCTTCCTCTTTTTCAAGCAATTTATCCAGCTTACAGCACCTTATGGTTCCCAGGCAGGGATAGCCCTTACTGCTGCCTGTGTTCCAGTTCTTGGTAACGTACTTCACCTGGCAGATATAGGGCCCTTCGAATTCCTTGACCCAACTCCATTTTCCCTTGCAATAACAGGTTTGATTCTCTTCTGGGGCACAATCCAGCATGAATTCCTTAATATTGTTCCAGTTGCCAGAGAAAGCGTTATAGAATCCATGAACGATGGATATATCGTTGTGGACACTTCAAACTCAATAGCAGACATTAACAAGGCAGCACTTGAACTTGCAGGAAAAGCAAGAAAAGAGGTTATAGGAAAAGACCTGGGCTGTCTTTTTGGAGAGGAGGTGGATATTTTAGGCCGTACGCCTGAAGGAAATTTTGGCAGGGAAATCTCACTTCAGATCGGTTCGGAAACAAGGTTCTTTACTGTCAGTATCAGCCCTCTTATGACAAGAGATGATGCGGAAGGCAAGCTGGTAATGATACATGATATCACGGAGATATACCGATACCAGGATGCATTGAAACAGGCAAATAAAAAGATTAACCTCATGAGTAATATTACCAGGCACGATATCCTCAATCAGGTGAATGTACTTTCAGGGTATACCGAGCTGATTTCTGAAATGCTTCCTCCGAATGTAAGGGGAGATCCCAGGATCTCGAAGTACCTGCGAAATCTTAACAAAGGAATTGAAACAATCCATAGCCAGATTATTTTCACCAAAGACTATCAGGAGCTCGGAGTCGTTTCTCCTGCATGGCAGTCCATAAGCAGCATTGCAAAAGAGGCAGCTTTCGCCTTCTCAGGGCAGGGAATAAAGTTTTCTATAGAGGACAAAGGTCTTGAAATCTATGCTGACCCCCTGCTCAAAAAAGCTTTTTACAATCTTTTTGACAATGCAAGAGCTCACGGTGAGCATGTCAGTGAGATTGATGTAAGCTCTCGTATAGATGGGGAAAGTATTGTAATTGAAGTAAAGGACAACGGCATAGGGGTCTCTTCTGTTATGAAAGACCTTATTTTCGAAAAATCCGTAGGCAGAAACACCGGTCTTGGGCTTTTCCTTGTCAGAGGCATACTTTCCATTACAGGCATGGAAATTATTGAAACTGGAATTGAAGGAGAAGGCGCCAGGTTTGAAATTAAGGTGCCGCCTGGAAACTGGAGAATAGTTTCAGCAGAGAATAAAGCTGGTTTCATGGGTGAGGAGATTCAATCTGATTAACGATTAATCATCTGTATATATGCTGATTCGAGCATCAAAAACAAGCAGTTAAACCTTTACTGAGATTAAACCTGCCTGTAAAATGTTTACATGTCCTGATCCTTAATTAAGCAGTACCCGAATAAGCCATAAATGCAGTTGACATCACCAGAAGCAAAGTTGCAACTAGCACAGCGATAAGCAGCTGAGTTTCTTTTTTGTTCATTTTTTCGTGTCTGGTCCCTACTTCATAGAAAGCCCCCAGGCTCACCCCAGCCCCGATTCCTATTGCGATGCCTATTGCCGTTCCTTCCACAATACTCTCGAGTGCAGGTCCGAGAATAAAAGCTCCATACAGGCTTCCAAGAGCTGCACCTGTAGCAAAGGCAAGAACCATCCACTGTTTCTTTTGCTTATTAGTTTCCTATTTTTCCATTTTTTTCTCTCACCCCGTCAATTCTACCTAACATCTGTTGAGTATTTGATTTATATTTTTTTATACCTGCTCCTCTGTATATTATAAAATAAATATCCTCAGAACATCATTAGTTGAGCTGATGCCGTTTTCAACAATCATGAACCTCTGGATTATATCTGGTGAAATAATGAGTGAATTTACCCTGAACACGAGATTTAAAAAGGCGCTGAAAGGTGAATCCCCTGACATGGTCCCTGTCTGTTCCGTGACTCAGACCGGCACTGTTGAACTTATGGAAATGACAGGATCATACTGGCCTCAGGCTAATTATGATGCAGGTAAAATGGCGGCACTTGCCCTGGGAGGATATGAGATTGCAGGGTTTGAAAACGTGCGCTGTCCTTTCTGCACTACAGTGCTTGCAGAAACTCTGGGATGTAAGGTAGCTGAAGGCAGTGTTGATATACAGCCTTATGTGACTGATTTCCCGTGCAAGAAAAAGAGCGATGTAAAAAATATTTCAGTTCCTGATTCCCTTCTCGAAAGCAGGCGGACATCGGTAGTGCTGGATGCGGTCGGGATACTCAAAGAGCATGTGGGTGATGGCGTTCCTGTTGTCGCCGGAGTCGTAGGACCTGCCGGACTTGCCTCCATGCTTGCGGGCATGAAAAACTATCTCATGTGGTTTGTCACAAACCCTGAAGTCGTTGAAGAACTGATGGGAACTGTAATGGAAGCCTGTATAGAATACGCCAATGGTTTGCTGGAAAGAGGGGCAGATGCGGTAACTCTGATTGACTCTGAAGCCGGGCCTGATATTATTGCCCCTGAGATGTTTGAGACCTCGGTTTTTCCACTCTACAGGAAATTCTGCAAAGAGGTCAAAGGCTTAAAAATCCTCCATATGTGCGGGGATGCCACGGCTGTCCTTGACCCTCTGGCAGGTGCCGGATTTGAAGGGATAAGCATTGAAGAGAAAGTACAGGTCAGTTTTGCAAAGGAGATTGTGGGAGACCGGGTGCGCCTTATAGGGAATGTTTCTCCTTCTGATACCTTATTGATGAAAGGCACTGAAGAGGTTATTATCGAAGCCCGGGCATGTCTTGAAGACGGAATCGATATTCTAGCACCGGGCTGCGGCCTTGCCCCTCATACTCCGCTCGAGAACATAAAAGCTCTTTTCAGGGCAAGGGACGAGTATTCTTCACTGTAAACCTTCAGGAGGAATCCGGGGAGGAAGCCCTTTTAAATGCCTCCGGGAAGTCCTTCGACATTTTTTTCGGAAATCTTTTCCTGGTCCTTAAGGCTTATAATCAACGCAGAACCTATAATTAAGGCGCAGCCTGCAAGAGTTTCAGATGACAGTGCGATTCCTAGCACGGCTATATCAAAAAAGACTCCGCTGACGGGTTCTATCAGGGCGAGAAGGCTTCCTGTCTGGGCTTTAAGGTTGGCAAGTCCGAGGATCGTAAATATTTCTCCGAAACCTATTGAGACTATTCCGAAAGCTGCAAGCACTGTCAGGTTGCTGTAAAGTACATCTATAGAAACATCAAATGCAGAAGGGCTGAGCAGCAAAAGCGCTATCCCCATAGGCCAGAAAACAATCGCAAGCTCAGGATACTCTTTTTTTAATATTTTTACGTTCAGGATCAGAGCCGCAAAAACAACTCCTGAAAGCAGTCCTGCCGTCATGCCCAGCATATAGCTGCCTGTAAGTTCAATGCCGGAAAGCCCGCCATCCGGCCTGACTATAAGAAATACTCCTGTAATTGCAATGAAAAGGGCAGCTATACTTTCCTTTCCTATCTTCTCTTTCAGGAGAATAGGAGATGCCAGCATTACATAGATTGGAGCTGTATACTGGAGTAATATTGCTATGGATACGCAGGTAATCTTAAGGCAGGTAAAATAAAGTAGCATGCATGTAACCACGAGCACTCCCTGCAGAAACAGGCTTCCTTTCTTTTTCTTTAACCTGAGGTCCGGCGTTTTTCCTCTTGCGACTATATACATAAAAAGGAACAGAAGCCCGAAAAGCAATCTGTAAAATATTACTGGAGAAATATCCATATCATGTATACGGGAAATAAAAAGCCCATTCATGCTGTAAAATACGCAGCCGATTATTACTTCCATATGCGCTTTTTTGCTCTCCAGAAACATCCTGCATGGATATACATATAGCACATATATATTTATTGGATCTATATCTTTTTAAATAAATGTATTCTATTTCCCTGACTCAGGGTGGCTGATTCATGAAATCTTCTGCAGAAAGTGGTAATAAAGCTATCAGGGACAGAATTCCGGAAATCCTGCGGAATTCAGACAAAGATTGTGCTGTAAAAGAACTTTCAGATCCCGAATTTCTTGTTGAGCTGGAGCGCAAGCTCGAAGAAGAACTGGCTGAGTACCTTGAGAGCAAAGAGCTTGAAGAGCTTGCCGACCTCCTTGAAGTCATCTACAGGATTGCAGAGCTCAGAGGCTTTTCAAAAGAGGCCCTTGAATCGCTAAGGCTGAAAAAAAGGCAGGAGCGGGGAGGGTTTGAAAAGAATCTATTTTTGTTTAATACGTCTGATGAAAAGTGTTTTTCTGAGTCTTCTGCTGTTTCGGAAGAATTTCCCTGCGTGGTTTTCAGACCGGATAAATCGGAAATCATCGAGAAGCACAGAGTTCGCATGAGAATTTATACCACGAAAAAAGACTCCTCAAATGCAGCCGTTCTCTATCAGGAAACTGAGACCGGGCATGCAGAAGAATTTGTTCATGAAAAAAGCGATTTTCTCTATTATATTCTTGCAGGCTCCGGCACATGGGTAGTTGAGGACAGGGAGTTTCAAGTCAGGGCAGGGGATGTGGTGGTTGTGCCTGCAGGAAAGAGGTTCTGGTTCCGAGGAAACCTCAGGCAGATCTGCATAACGGCTCCGGCATGGGAAGAGAAATACGAGCGGCACATAAGGGATATTGAACTGTAATCCCATTAAATTTCATGGCTTTCTGGTATTTCTTTTCGTTTTCAACAACGCCTTCAAGCCCGATATTTCTGTCTCCCAGATGTTTCAGGCAGGGTCAGCTTCGTAAAAAAGTTCTCCATCATGGATGCCGGGATTCCAGCCTTTGGCAGCAGTCATGTATATTGCAAATCAGGCTTCTTCCCGGCTCATTTTTCGGATTTTTGCAGGTTCAGATTTTTCTTCTTCGGTCTTTACCTGAAGTTATTATAAGATAAGCAGCTATAACCGCAGCTGATACTGGATATATTCCGAGAGATGCTTTTGCCTCTGCTCCGGCTTCAGCCCCGGTCTCTTCCCCTGCAGCTGCTCCAGTTTCAGAAGCGTCTTCCGTGAACATAAAAATGTCCATGGTTCCTTTGCGCTTGTCCTGCCAGACTATCCTGCTGTCGTCAATTGAAGGGTTGCTTTCATATTCAGATGCGGTAGAAACTGTTTTCTCCTGCCCTGAAGCTATGTCGTATATATAGATATTTGTTCCCTTAGTCCTCCCGTCAGCCCAGACTATTCTTCCGTTTGAGATAGCAGGGGTTTTCTGCGGGTCAGGATCAATGCAAACAGGTGTTATTTTCCCGGTGGAAATTTCGTACATATAAATGTCAAGGTTTCCTGCACGCCTGTCTTCCCAGATAATATAGTCTCCTTCTACAACAGGGTTTGTCTGTGCTGCAGGGTCTGTGACTACAGGGGTTTCTTTTCCTGTACTGATATCGTACATGTAAATATCTTCATTCCCGTTGCGCATATCCTTCCAGACTATGATATTTCCCGAAATCGCAGGCTGGCTCTGGTCAGCTTTATCTGCTGTTACCTGGGTTTCCTTGCTGGAAGTAAGATCAAACATGTAAATATCCGTATTCTGGTTCCTGCGGTCTGTCCAGACAATTATGTCTCCTGAGATTGCGGGTTCCTTCTGCTCAGTTTTGTCAGAAGTAATCCGGGTTTCCTTTTTGGAGGCAATATCGTACATATAAATATCATAGTTGCCTCTCCTGTTGTCCGCCACAACAACACGGCTGCCGTCTATTGCGGGCTCTATTTCATCTTTTGACCCTGAGAACAGGGCGGATTCGGTTCTTCCGACGGACATATCATACAGATAAATGTCCCAGTTTCCATCCCGTTCGTCCTGCCAGACAATATAGTCCCCTGAGATTACAGGTGTAATCTGGTTGCTAAATGCCGAGTTAATTTCCTGCTCGGTTCCTTTCAAGGCCTCGCTGGCAGCAGATCCTGCACATGCGCCCAGTACAATGAATAAAACAACTGAAATAAATGTAATTGAAAATATGTTACGCTTCAAAGTTACACTTCCAATATTCCCTCTCGAGTTTCAGTACGGGTTATTTGATATAATGTGCTTTCACCTGAGGACTAAGTTTCAGGTTTAACCTGTTTTCTTTGCTTAAGACGTTTCCAGCGCAGAATTGCTCAATAGCTGGAGAGCTTCTTGAGAATCCCCTGCTAATATATGTCTTCCATACTTTTTAGCGATTTCCTGAATTTCAGTGTTTTCTTTTTTAGAGAATATTCCTCTGAGCTTCATCCGGGTAAAGGACTGAATTCTCTGATTAAGCCTTTCTAAGCTCAATTTTGTTTCGTGTGAGTTCTGTCAGTTTTTCACGAAATTCTTCTTCAAAATCCTTTTTTATGAGAAAACAAAGTTCGATCATATCGGTGTATTTTTCCTGCTCTATTCTTCCGTATTCCTCTACCAGCTTCTTTACCTTCTGAAGCTCCGGATATCCGAAACGTGCCGTGAACCTTAGCTCTTCAAAGACCTCGACAATACCTGCGTCTTCAATAGCTGAAACTGCGGTTTCCCTGTAAGCCCTGGAAAGTCCCCCAAAGCCCAGCTTTGTTCCTCCGAAGTACCGGGTCACGACAACAGCAGTATTGCAGAGCCCTTTAGATTCTATAACCTTAAAAACAGGTTTTCCGGAGCTGCCGGCAGGCTCTCCGTCATCATCGTATTTGAGGGCAAAAGAACCTTCTTCTTTTACAAGATAAGCTGAAACATTATGATCTGCGTCTTCATGCAACCTTTTTATTTCATTTATAAAAGCTTTTGCTTCGTTTTCGTTTTTCACGAGCCTGGCATACCCGATAAATATAGAGTTTTTGATTTCTTTTTGTGCTTTTCCAGAGCTTCTCAGGGTTTTGTAGTTATTCAGAATCTTGCCCTCAACATTTCTTGTTTAATTACCTTTGTACTTAAGGTTTTTATGTTTAACAGCCGCCGCGACATGGTAACACTTTTATATTTTTAAGTGCTTTTCTGCCGATCTGTAATCTTCCTCCTTTCAATTTCTGCTTTTATTACTCCTCGTCAGGCTGTTTAATAACGTATTCTCTCTTTAATTTCAAAAATAGGCTTTTATATTGTCAAACAATTAATGTATATCTCTCTAATCGGCTATTTATATGAATATTCGTGACCCCTTCGTTCTCTTATTTTTTTACCAAATCGAAAGGTTTTAATCTGATTGATTGGTCATGCATAAATATCTCATATGAAAGTCTCATGAATTTGTATGAGATGGGTGTAAAAAAGGAAGAGAACTTTTAGAGGTAAAACTAATGAAAAAAATGTTAAAGATTATGGCAATGCTCCTTGTTATTGCTACTGTTGTCTTTGCAGCCGGCTGTGCTGAAAAGACAGAGGAAGGAGCTACTGAAGAAGCTGTAGAAGAAACCCCCGTAGCTGAAGAAGCACCTGTTGAAGAAGGAGTAGAAGAAGCAGCAGCTCCTGCTGAAGAAGCAGCTCCTGCTGATGAAGCCCTTGAGACTGAAGTCACTGACACTGAAGAAGTCACTGCCGACACCACTGAAGCCGCTGACGCTGAAGATGTTGATGCAGCCGCTGACGACGCCACCGCTGATGACGCCACCGCTGATGACGCCACCGCTGATGACGCTGCTGACGACGCCGCTGCTGAAGAAAACACAACTGCATAAGCAGTTTGTTCTAAGTCACAATCCGCGTAGCCTTTCACAGGCTACAACTTTCTCTTTTTGAAATTGACTTGATTAGTTATAGTTTCTGTACTCTGTGATAATTAATTTTTAAAATGCTAAGTGCCAGATAAGTGCCAGATGTTACTCTGTTCTATCATTATCAGTGGGCAACAAAATACCATACATACCTCAAATGGTTCAAAAAAGATCTCATTTTCTTACGGGTACTGCACTCTGAAGCTCTCTGGTCACTGCTTCACTATGCTCTTTTCTGTTATTGTTTTTTCTCAAAAAAGCTAATTCTGCTGGGGAGTTTCAAAGATCTGCTATTTTAATTTCAACCCACACTTCGTAAGTTCTTATTCTATTTTATCAAGAAAATATTTTCAACTCCAAAGCTATTAATCTGTTGCCCGACTATTTATAGAAGTTTAATTATCTTACATAGTCAATATTAAGGAAGAGTTTTCAGAGGTATTGATATGAAAAAAATGTTAAAAATGATGGCACTGCTCCTTGTCATTACTACTGTTGTCTTTGCAGCCGGCTGTGCCGAGAAGGGCGGAGAAGGAACAGCAGAAGGGGCTACCGGTGAAAGTGCCCCCGTTGAAGAGACATCCAGTTCTGAAGGGGATGCTTCCGCTGGAGATATGCCCACTTATATTGTAGGTACTGAAGCCCAGTTCCCGCCTTTTGAGATCGTGGATTCCAGCGGGAATGTTGTTGGTTTTGACGTTGATCTCCTGAACGCAATTGCTGAAGACCAGGGCTTTAAGGTTGAATATCTCGACCAGGACTTTGCAGGTCTGATCCCTGCCCTTCAGACCGGAAACATTGACATTATTGCTTCAGGCATGACTATTACCGAAGAACGTGAAGGAGAGGTTGACTTCAGTGAGCCCTATATCACCGCAGGTCTGGCTATTGCCGTAACCACTGACAATGAAGAGATCCAGAGTGTTGATGACCTGAAGGGCAAAACCGTAGCTGTTCAGACTGGCTCCACGGGTTTCATGAAAGCAGAAGAACTTAAGAAAGCCGGAGTCATTGCTGAGATTAAAGACTTCCCCCACGTCAATGAAGCCATTGAAGAACTCAAAATCGGCGGCGCAGACGCGATGATCAATGACCTGCCAGTCACGGAAGCTTTCATTGCAGCCCAGCCCGATGTGATCAAGATCGTGGGCGAGCCTCTCAACAGTGAGTCCTATGGGTTTGCTGTCCGCACAGGCAACACAGAGCTCCTTCAGAAGCTCAATGCTGGCCTTGAGAATGTCAAAGCAAGCGGCAAGTATGATGAGCTTAAGGCAAACCTGCCCAAGTACATGGAAGAATAAACTTAACTTAATTTACCTCGAGAGCTGCATAATTATGCCGCTCTCAGTCTCTTTTCTTCTTATCTTCTCTTTTTTCTGGTGTCATCTAAATTAGATTAATTCCTGTTCTGTTATTGACTGAATCCAGTGGATCTCAGGCTCAAAATATATCTCCTGATGTGGTAATTTCAAATGATTGAGTTTATATAATGGAAAAGTGTTTTCCATTATATATTTCTGTAAAACGCGTATTTCCACTGATATTCCTTTGAATTCTCTATCTGAAACACGCCGCTGAAAGCTATTGCGGAGACATGTTCCGAAAAGGAACTTAATGGTGTGTATATCTTGATAGATTCACGGTATCAGGCGGGTAATAATCACAGAGGTAATATTCTCCGAATGTATTATATTATTTTATTTATAAATCACTGAGGTTAGAGCTTGTCTCTCTTAGCGTCCTATATTCAACACGCTATTAATGTATTCCCCAGCTTGTTACGGGGAGCGGTAATCACCATAGAGGTCACTACCTTTGCGATATTCTTCGGGCTGATCCTGGGGACAATCGCAGCTTTTGGAAAGCTTTCTAAAAGGTCTGTCTTCAGAATTCCCGGTTCCATGTATGTTGACTTCATCAGGGGCACCCCTCTTTTTGTTCAGATCCTGCTTTTTTACTACGGAATTCCTGGCCTTATTACAGGGATCACAGGAGTTCCTTTCAGGGTCGATCCGATTCTTGCGGGGATTGCTGTGTGCAGTATTAACAGCGGAGCCTACAATGCAGAGATCGTACGCGCAGGCATCAAATCCGTTGACAGGGGTCAGATGGAAGCCGCCCGTTCCCTGGGTATGACCGAAGGGCAGGCTATGAAGGAAGTTATCATGCCTCAGGCTGTAAGACTGATTATTCCTCCCCTGGGAAACGAGTTCATTGCTCTTTTAAAAGACTCGTCCCTGCTTGCAATTATCAGCGTGCATGAGCTCTCAAAGAACGGAATGCTCTACGTTTCAAAAACTTTTGCAGCTTTCCCTACATACATTTCAGTTGCCTTTGTATACCTTGCATTGACCATGGGCATTTCGCATGTACTTAATCATATTGAGAGGAGGCTTGGTGTAAGTGATAGAAGTGAATAACCTCCACAAAAGTTTTGGAAACCTGAAAGTCCTTAAAGGAATAACCGAAAAGATTGACGAAAGCGAAGTCGTCTGCATTATCGGCCCCTCAGGTTCCGGAAAAAGTACTTTCCTCCGCTGCCTCAACCTTCTTGAAACCCCTACCTCGGGAGAAATCTGGATCAACAGGGAAAAGATTACGGCCCCCGGCGTGAATATCAACAAAATCCGCGAAGAAGTCGGGATGGTTTTTCAGCGCTTCAACCTCTTCCCCCACATGACTGCCCTCAAAAA
Source organism: Methanosarcina sp. (assembly GCF_035390745.1). Lineage (GTDB taxonomy): Archaea > Halobacteriota > Methanosarcinia > Methanosarcinales > Methanosarcinaceae > Methanosarcina. The sequence goes on from NZ_DAOOUJ010000010.1 coordinate 31,869, forward strand.
CGTTGCCCTTGCTCCCATAAAGGTACGCGGGCTTCCTGAAAAAGAGGCTTACGACCGGGCTTATGATCTTCTTAAAAAAGTAGGGCTTGAAGACAAAGCCGATGTGTACCCGAGTTCCCTTTCCGGGGGGCAGCAGCAGAGGGTTGCAATCGCAAGAGCCCTTGCCATGCGCCCGAAAGTAATGCTCTTTGACGAGCCCACGTCAGCACTTGACCCTGAAATGGTAGGAGAAGTGTTGAACGTCATGAAAGACCTGGCAAAAGAAGGCATGACAATGATTGTCGTGACACACGAAATGGGCTTTGCCAGAGAAGTCGGGGACCGTGTACTCTTTATGGATGACGGTATCATAGTCGAAAAAGGCACGCCTCAGGAAATCTTCTTTAATGCTCAGAATGAGAGGACAAAGTCATTTTTGAGTAAGATCCTCTAACTCACTGTTATTAAGTCGAAAGCCCTTTCCCTTTCCTCATATTTTTATGGAATGGCTTCCCTTAATCTCACAATTGTTACTGAGGCCAAAGAATGAAAGAAACCCTGAAAGCTTACCTTGATCTCACTCGCGCTCATTTTCTCCCTGCCTGGCCCCTTTTTTTCTGTTCGGGGCTGGTGCTTGCTTTTGCCAATTACGGCGTTTTTTCCTGGGCATTAATCATCAAAGCTGCACTGATTGGCCTGATCGGGTTTGAAGCCGGCTTTGTGCTCAATGACTATGTGGACAGGAACAGGGATAAGCTTGATGTGGAAAATACCATGACAGGGTACTGGAGGCCTTTTAAAGAGAGACCTCTCCCATCAGGCAGGATATCTTCAAAAAATGCCTTATGGCTGTTTATTCTGCTTGCGGGGATTACTTCAACCCTGATTTTTACCCTTCCCTACCCAAATTCTCTCTATGTCTTTGTAATCATGCTGTACTCTTACGGCATTGAAGCTTTTTACCAGGTGAAAAAAAGAGACCAGAAGTATCCGATTGCCCAGCTTCTCGGAAGAACGGATTTTACCCTTTTTCCGGCAGCAGGCTATCTCTGCTACGGGCAGCCGGATATGACCATACTGCTCTATATGATTTTCTTCTACCCCTGGACTATGGCACACCTCGGGCTGAATGACTTTATTGACCTGAAAAATGATAGGGCAAGAGGCATGAAGTCTATAGCTGTCCTTTACGGCGCAAAGGGGTCCATGTACTGGGTCACAGGGTTTACACTCCTGCATTTCTTTACAGCTATTTTCTTCCTCAGGGAGCTCGGTAATATTGCTCTATACGGCTTTTTTGTAGCTTTTGTACTTCTTGCAGGCTCAAACCTCTATCTCTGGAAAGAAAAAAGTCCTTCTGCGGGTATGAAGATACTGCCTATTTACCACTTAACTCTGATAATCTATTCATTGTCGATTATTCTGGACTTTTTCCTCTAACCCCAAACTTTCAGTTTTTCGGAGCTCAGGTCTCCAGGCTTTCAATTTTTTCTTCTGCATAGCTTCAATGTATGACAGCGCAGGCTTCCTCCGCCCGCGAGCAGGGCTTCAGGGTGAAATGGGATAATCTCAACACCTTCCTGTGAAAGCTTTCTTCTTGTTTCCATGTCAAGTGCAATATCGTAATGAAAAATAGTTCCGCTCTCCAGAGGAACAAAAGAACAGGCAAGGCGGCTTTGCTCCGGGTCCGAAACAGAAATTATCTTCATTCCTTTTTCCTCCAGCATAAATCCTTCAAAATCTATCTTCTCTCTGGAACCTTCAGTATACAGGCAGGTCTCTTCAAAAGCAGGAAGGTAAGCAAGGGCAAGGTCTTCTCTTACTCTATTGAAAACTGTATCGGGATGCATATATCGCCTGGCTTTCGGAACGCGGGCATAAATTACTTCATTAAATTCATTAAGGACATTTGAAATAAATTCCTGGATATAAGAATATGTATGCCTCTCCGTATCAGCAACAAAAATGGTATCTTTTGAGAGAAGGAGACAGCCTTCGAAAAATCCTTCGCTTCCATTGAATTCATTGAATATGGGAATTCCCAGCTTATTCAGGGCTTCCTTTACAACAACCTCTTCATTTTCCCTTGCAGGAGGGCGCATTTTTGAAAGTATTGCTCCTTTTCTGGAAATCACTGCAGTATCGTGAAGGAAGGTTAGATTTGGCATTCTGCTTATAAGGTCCAGGTTTTCTTCAACATAATCTGCAAGCTCATAGACTTTTACCCCATTTGATTCCAGCAGTTCCTGATACATTATATGTTCTTTTACATATTCTGTAATTTCAGGGACTCTATCATAGAGCCAGTACTTATAATTTGACTCACTAACCAGAAAAAGCTCGTCTCCCGGAGTGTGCACAAGTACACTTTTCAATTTCCCCAGTTCGTCACAGCCATAAGCGATACCTGACCCTGGTTTTTTTATTTCGTTCAGTTCATCTATCTGGCATCCCATGCTTGAATCCCCCCTTTAAATATCATGGTCTGAAAACATCTGAATATTCTTCATAAATCCCTTTTTGTCTTGAAAAGTCTTTATCTGGACGGCGTTTTTCATCAGATTTCTTCAGATGCGTTTTTTTGCAAGGAATATTGCATTCTCTCCGTCTTTACTCCGGAAAGCCTTCAGAATATCAAATCTGTTAATATCAAGGAGAGCGGTAATCTGATCATATGTGTACTTATAAGTAAAACCCATGCGTATTACCTCTCCCTCCCTGAAACTTACGGTTTCAGAGCCTATCTTTATCTCGGTGTCTTTCAGAATATTCAGGCTTTTTCTTGTCCTGCACAGGGCTCCTATCTTTGAATCCACATGCGAGAGCGATAGTTCAAAATCGAAATCTTCGGGAGCCATTCCATATTGAAGCAGGGGATACATATTGAAGAGGGCATTCTCTCTTGAGGCATATGTGCCAAGTACAGACTTTCTTGCAGCGTGTGCTTCCTCTCCTGAACCTGACTCGGGCAGAAGACTGGCATCAAAGAAAAAAAGGTCTCCCTGTTCAAGGTTTTCGTAAACAAGCTGAAGAAAGAATTCCGGCTCATAATTACAGAAGGTATTTCCCAGAATGCAAAAAAGGACCGGAAGCCGCCAGTGCTCTTTAAGAAGCGGCATGTCTTCAATAAAGCCGACTATTCCTTTCTTTTCCACAGGCAGGTCTTTTACCTTCTCAAGGGCGAGATCTAAAAGCTGGCTGTTAATGTCAATGGGATAATAGCGTATGGGTACTTTTCCGGAAGCAGGTTTTTCAGCCAGGCTTTTCTTTATCAGTGCTTCAAGAAGAATTTTCTCCTTCTCCCCGCTCCCCACCCCGACGCTTACAAGGCTCATACATGCAGGAATGAACCTTGCTATTGATTCAATGTTTTTTTCAAGCAGGTCTTTGAGTCGTCTGGCTACGGGGAATGTTTCTGACCCGTTCAATTTCAGCCAGTTTTTTGCTCCTCCCGTTCCCATATAAAGGAGATAATCAGGCAGCTCACGATTTTTCAGGCTTTCGCAAAGCTTTTCCTCCATGCTTTTCTCTATGGAAGATATGATTTTTTCTTTATTCTCTGGAAATTGACCCAAAAGTGCGTCTTCCGCTCTCTCCAACTTCCCACCTTCCCCTGAATTACGCATAAAAGCAGACCTGCACCAGCAAGATTGCCTGAATTTTTTCTGGTTTTTAGCCAGTGTCCTGCTTTTGTAACTGAGATCCTATCTTTTTATTATAATTATGCATTAATTCTCTATTATTTTATAACTCATGGCACTTATAAATTATTATTTTTCTTTGAAGCACTGCTGGCATTCCATTCTCAGGGCTTTGAGAGGGTCAATTCCATTATTTATGCCTGTACTGTAAGCATATCCGCGGCAGCCTATACATTCCTCAATATATTCACAGTTCCAGCACCTTCCTTCAAGCACCCTGTCGATATTTCTGACATATGTGAATAGCTCGGAATTATAAATCTCCTTGAGGCTCATCCTGTTTACATTATAGGGATATTTCCCATTAACCCTGAGTGCAGGATGTTCATCCAGTTTTGTAGGGGCACAGGGTCTTACATCCCCCTCTATGTTGATATACAGGCTGTAAAGGTGCTGCAGGCAGCCGCTTGCAGTAATCGGGGTATATGGCAGCCAGTTATACCCGTAATATTTTCGGTCTATCTCCAGAAGTTTCAATTTATATTCTTTTATCTCATCGGCTGTAAGCAGTTTATCTTCAAGTTGATTATTCGCCCTTCCTGTCGGAGTGAGGATTTCCATATTGGGAAAAATATTGTTCTGCCTGCAGAAGTGCCATATTTCCTTGATTTCTTTCAGGTTCATTTTATTACTCACAAAAGAAATTCCAAGGCGGAGTTTTTCAGGTTCTTCAGGGTTTGAAAAGCCTGCTTTTATCAGATTTGCAAGCCCGGCTTTTATATTTTCAAAGGCTCCTTCCTTTCCTGCCAGGTAGTCCTGAACTTCGGGATTGAGAGAATCAAGTTTTCCCATAACAGAGGCGTTGTGTTCGTGCAGGAATTCTGCAAGCTCTTCTGTCATTAAAACCGTGTTTGAAAACACCATTGGAACAATTTCAAGGGAATCAATGTAAGCAATCAATTCTCTAAAATTCGGGTAAAGGGTGGGCTCCCCTCCCCCTATCACAACCACAGACCTGATCCCCAGTCCTTTTGCTTCGGATATTATGCGTTTAAGGGCATTGAAGTCGGCTATTTTTACGGTATCCTCTCCGCTCCGGGCATAACAGTAGCGGCAGCGAAGGTTACATGATGTGTTTGTTTCAAGCCTTATGGCTAAAAGCCTGTTTGAGTTCCGGGCATCATGGGCTTCCTGCGCTCCATACATGTACCCTTTCAGTACCGGAGGCGGCGAAAACAGGGTTTTTAAGTCTGGATTAATAGGTTCACTCCCCCAAACATTTAAAATCTCTAAATTAATTCTTAATTTGTTTATTATCTTAAACAACAAATTTTACTCATAAAATACTAGAAAATATATCTTTATCAAATTGGAAGAAACTAAGTGCTTTTTTGGGTCTAATGCTTACCAGAAATGAAAGAACCGATGAAATTAATAGAATTGATGCTAGCCAGTTACCTCATTCCGGTTTTCTAATTCTCTAGAGCAGTACAGCAAATTCGGTTTCTTTTTCGGTTCAATTAGCAAGGTTTAATTATTTTCTTTTTCTATCTGTTTTAAGTCTTTAGAGAAGAGGGTCTGAAATGAATAGTAAAATATTCCGTTTTAGAGGACTTGTCTTATTTGTTCTCCTCTTGTTTGTGATGAGTTCCATGTGTCTGGGGAACCGAAAAGATGAGATGTATAATGACAGTCTTATGAGTAATTATGAGTATGATATTATCATAACAAGTAACAGTACTCTGCAAAATGTAACTCTATATTTGCCTGTTCCGGTTTTTGAAAATGAATCCGGGGTCGGACTGGAAATGGTGAATGGAGATTATTACAATAAGCCTTCGGACTGGAATCTCAGTCTTGAAGATACCGGGCACGGGTTAATGCTCAAAATAGAGGCTGCTGAAATTCAGCCGGTTTATCATTCTCTTCCTGTTGCTGTGCCCGAACCAGAACCCGGTTCCGATGATATTGAAAATGAAACTTATGACGAAGAGCAGATTGTGGAATCTCACGAATACTCCGAAGAAACCCCTGTTCTGGTCTCATTTGATTTCGGAACTTCTGTAGAAGCTGACCATGTGATTAATACTAAATACCCTGCTGGCAACGAACCCTTGCTTCTGCCCAAAAATAATCTTCGAGAATCAGAAGAAGGATCGACTGTTCCGTTACCTGAACATATTAATCCCGAATATTTCGATTATGGGAGCCTGGTTTACGCGCGTTATGATTCGTCTCCTTATTCAGATGTCCAGATTTTTATCGAGCTGGAAGGCAGAAACGAGTGGTGGATTTACGGCTGGCAATATAACGAATACATTGATAGGATCTCCATTCAACTAACAGGTCCGCAGGAGGGCTGGGTTCAGGCAGAAGGAAAACTTACTACAGGGGATGGAATTTACAAAGATTAACTCTTATCTTCACCCCTCTCCTCTTTCATTTTTACGAAACTAATTTTGTGCCGCAAGACCTGTTTTTGTCAAGTTTCTTATAGCTTTTAACCTTATCTTATCCCGGGATGTTTGAAGAAATCCAGGTTAAAAAAGCCCTTAATAAAATAAAGGAAACAAGCAGGCTCGAACTTCCTTTCCACTGGGATCTGAATATCTACAGAGGATGCGAACACGGCTGCAATTACTGTTACGCAATGTATTCCCACAGCTATCTTGAAAATGAGGAAAAATCCTCGTCCGAAAGGGAAGAAGGATCTGGTTTTTTTCGGAAGATCTATGTAAAAACAAACATTGCAGAAGCCCTTGAAAAACAGCTTGGAGCACGTTCCTGGAAAAAAGAGCTAATCAATATAGGCGGGGTTTGTGACAGCTACCAGCCCGCAGAAGCAAAGTACGGCTTGATGCGTAAAGTTCTGGCTCTGATGATCGAATATAAAAATCCGGTTACAATATCCACAAAATCCGACCTTATCCTTCGAGACTACGACCTGTTTGAAGAACTTGCTGAATTGACTCAGGTAAACATTGCGGTGACGGTTACAACCATGGATGAAAAGCTGAGCTCCTTGCTGGAACCTCTGGCTTCTCCTCCCGAAAAACGTTTTTCAGTCCTTCGGGTTTTTAAAGATACGGCTGCTACAACCGGGCTCCATATGATGCCAATTCTTCCATTTCTTACTGACAGCCCCGAAAATCCTGAACTAATCCTTTCCCGTGCAGCCGAATGTGAAGTGGATTACGCTCTCCCGGGTCTTCTTAACCTCAGGAGCGAGACCAGAAAGCATTTTTTCAATTTCCTTGCGCGCAATTTTCCTGAACTTGTAGATCCTTACCGCAAATTGTACGAAAAAGGCGGGGCTGACAGAGCTTATAAAGCCGAACTTTACAGAGTGCTCGGGAATCTTATGGAAAAGTACCATCTCTCAGCTGATTACATGAAACCTCTGGAAACAAAATCTTCAAGCCCAAAGCAGTTAAGGTTGACGGATTTTTAAGGAGGGTAGAGAGGAGATTTGAGCTGTTGTTTTAGTCACTGGATTTCTGGCGAATACGCGTAAGGGGCAGAAGTTATTTGTTTCAAAAACAGAAGCCGTTTAAAGTAGGTTACTAAAAAAGGAGAAAAAATATAAAGTAATGGAATCTTTTATTTCTGGCAGCTGCAGGAAATATTGCCTTTCAGGATCTCTCTCCAGTCTCCAATTACGTCATGGGTCCAGCAGTCGTCAGCTCCTGCTGCTTCTCTCATGACCAGGGCAAAGATATATGAGAGTTCCTTGACTGTAGCTCCTGCTTCGAGGGCGCCCTTGAAGTGCTTCAGGACACAGGGTTTTGACCTGGCTTTAATCGAGAGGGCAAAGCAGATGAACTGATAGGTCTTTTCGTCAATCATCCTCTTTTCTGCATAGAGCTGGTCAATCTCGTCCAGCTTCTGGGTGAATTCGGGGAAAAACTCTTCCAGCATTCTCATTTATATGGCTCCTTTTTATCTGCAAATCGCAGGTTCACGCTGTTAAATCGATAAACATATAATGAGATTTTTTATATTTAAGTATTAGTTCAAAATCTTTTGAAACCATTCTTTTGAAACGGATTTGAGGACAGCTGCCGGAAAAAGTCCCTTGTAACCAGGATGTGTAGAAAAGTGCACATAGAAAACAGCATGCAGGATTCAATGATCGGGTCCCTTGTCTCTTTCAGGTAAAAAAATTTTCCGGGTAATGAAAACGGTTGTGGGAGCAATCCATTATCCCTGTCTAAACATGATCGCATGCATATGTTTTTTAGAATATTGAGGGAGAGGCTTTGAGAGGTTTTGAATGTTCACATATTTCGATAACTTGCTCCCACAACCGTTATTTTCAGGGTAGATCAAGTCTTTACTCTGCAACACAAAATTCGGTCTGTCAGGCGGAATGTGTAAGTTCCAGGCTCTTCAAAAGTATATGAAAAAGCTTTCCCATAGTACAGGGTCATGTCTTCCCATAGCCTGTCTTCACTTACCAGCACCAGTGGAGCTTTTGGTTTCTTGAAATTGAACCAGGTTACCTCCTCCCCGGCGTTTATCTCGATTGTTTCGGGAGCAAATGTGCCGTAAATAACTACTTTGTTAGAAGAGGTATCAGCACTTTTTACAGCCAGTTTTGACTCTTTTACCCCTGTCATACTCGTTGACATAACAAGGATTGCCACCATCAGAAGGGCAAAAATTATGGTTTTATTGATCTGTAGACTTTAAGCTGCAGGTTTTTCCTCAGAGCTTCAAGAGATTCATTGATGACAGATTTCTTCATCAACAGCGTCTACCTGGAAGGTATATACGCTTCTCGACAGCTCTTGAAGAAAACCACAGCGCATCTACCACATCTTTTTTTCACCCAATCGAAATGATAGTAGAATGGTGGTTCTATCTATCGAGCCTATATAATTTCTATTCATATATAGCCAAAACGATAATGATTTTTACTCTGCAATTGGAATATTCCAACGGCTCTGGATCTGGCAACGCTCTCTGGATCTTTTCCATATCTTTATGAATTTCGAATAAGCAGGATTTGTCTGAGTATTTTAAGGACTTCCAGTTAACTTATAACTTTTTGTTATCATATATCTCAAGCGAGACAAATCTCAAGCGAGACAAAAACATGAGCCAAGTTTCTGGTGCCAGTTCTTCGCTGCTTGATGCAATCTTCCTTTCTGAAAAACGAAAGAACCTTCTTCTGCTGTTAAAAGAAGGGCCTAAAAGCAGTGACGAACTCAAAAATGCATTCGATTTCCCGTGGAAGTCAATGATCCCTCAGATAAAAAAGCTGATTGATCTGGACCTGGTTATTCAGGCGGACGGGGTTTATTCTCTTTCTGAAATGGGGACAGTAATAGCTACAAACATGCAGTTTTTGTTAAATACCCTGCAAATATATGATGAAAATAGAGATTTCTGGTCCGAACATGATTTGAGTTCAATTCCTTTTAACCTTCTTACAAGAATCGGAGAGCTGGGACAGTGCAGGGTTCTCAAACCCGACCTCTCTCATATATTCAAAGTCCAGGAAGATATCATAAAATGCATGCTGGCTTCTTCCCGCATTATGGTACTTGTTTCGGCTATCCATCCTGCTTACCATCTTGCCTGTCTTGAGTTTATTGAAAAGAAGATTGACGTCACAATTATCCTGACAGAATCGGTTTTTGAGGGCATCAAAGCCGAGTGTCTCCCTGAATCAGACAGCGTTTTCAGTGATATCTCGGTTCTCAAACTGGACCTTCCGGAGTATAAAAAAGAAATTCAGCTTCTTCTGGACTGCGAAAACTCACATTTCTTTGTGTCTGGCGGGGAGAAAAAACCAATGATGCTGATAGTAACTGATAAAATCTTTGCTCTCTCCCTTCTTGATAAACATGGCAGAGTTGACCGCAACTATATTGTAAGCTTTGAACCCGGAGCTCTAAAATGGGGAGAAGAACTTTTTGGATATTACAAAAAGAATTCCAGTTCAATTAATTCTCTCTAATGTTTCAATGTTCTGAATCCATTATCCAAACCCCCTGTCACTCGAGCTTACTGCACTGGGTCTCCCCATCACATCTTTCTGAGGCTGGAATTTTCTGAAACTTTATCCTTTATTTTGTTCCCCAGCCTTTAAAGAAGGTATAGCAGAATGTTCCTCCTGTTTCGGCAGTTTCATGGAGCTCTTCTATACCTTTTTTCCACTCTTTTTCTGTAACCATTTGCATCTCGAGAGCCTGTTCTTTTACGCCTTCTACCATGGGGATGATAGTTTTCAGGATAAAGCCGTCCACAAGCTCAGGTTTGCTCGAATCTATGTAGACCATTCTCGGGTCTACCTTTACTTCCCCAAACCCCGCTTCCTGAAGAAGGGGATAAATCTGGCGCCCGATTAAGGAGTTTCCTTTCATGTGAGCCTGAACCCGGATGAGGCAGTTCCAGGCTTCAAGGGCTTTTTTTCCTTCCGGGTGGAAGTAGCATGACCCGTGATCACCTTCAATTACGGTAATCGTACCTCCGGGTCTCAGGACTTTTTTCAGGCTTCTCAGGGCTTCTTCCGGTTTTTTCAAATGTTCAAGCACAAAACAGACAAAAATATGGTCAAAACTATTTTCCTCAAAAGGGAGAGAGAAAACGTCTGCCTGCAGGAATCTAACGTTTTTAATTCCTTTTTCCTCAACATTTTCCCTGGCTTTCTCAAGTGATTCCTGGGAAATGTCAATTGACGTAATTTCTGCATCTGGATTGTTTTTTGCCAGGATTACAGTCTGAGCCCCTATACCGCATCCGGCTTCGAGCACTTTTGCTCCTTGCGGAAATACGGTATCGTGATGGAGAAGTTTCTCAAGAGTTTCTGCCTGCTCTGATAGTCGAAGAGCTTCCCTTTCGGAATAACCATGGACGTATTCGGTCATGAGTTCAACAGCTCCCTGTTTTTTGTCTTCAAAGCCTTATTAACTGTTCTCAATCAATATAGCCTTACCTTCAGACATTATCGGGAACGCCGTTAAGTTCGAGGGTATATCTTTCCTTAATTTCCTCAATTCTCTAAAAAAAGCTGAATCGTTATTTTTTTCATGATAAGTCTGTCCCTCCCTATTAAATGGATAACATGGAGGTTTGCCCGGGAGAATCCCCCGAGCTTTTTTTGTTAGATTTGAAAACTGGGTTGTCTTGTTTTGAGTTCTTTTTAAAGGTGAAGTTTCTCACTCTTCATCGATGGCACTGACATACCTGGGAAACAAGAGCGTATAATTTTCCAGGTAATACTTCCCATCTTCACTGACATTGAGATTCCATACAACCTCAGGTTCTTTAGGTACTACTTTGTTTTGAATCATCTTTTCCTCCCTGTTTCACCTCTCGGTTTTATGAATTTGTCTTTTATCTATCCTGCTGGATTTCTCCCGGGGCTGCACAGTTCCCGGGATAGGTGCCAGCTGATTACATGTTTGTTCGCTTTGCAGGATAGGGGATTGGTTTACTATCCCTTTTCATAAAAACTCGAAAACTAAGTAAGGATACGGATTTGGGTAATATGTCTTAGTTCTAAAGATAATGAATTCAGACCATCTGTTTTTTGTAACATCATTAATTTACATGTAATGTCAGGGCAGGGAATGATTCTGGCTTTACATACATTCATTTTTTGAGCCGGAAAGGGATAATTTTTTTGTTTTCCGGGTAGAGCCTGACTTTAAAGTAACTTTGTCTTATCCCTTTCAAATGCCTTTACTTTTCTTTTTCAAACTCTCTTTTTCTTATTTGCTCATATCATGGAGTTAATCCATAATTTATCGTCTTTCATCTTTATCTAAATTTTTTGAAGAATTAACATTTTTTCGCTCATATGTGCCAAGCTGTAAAATTAAGAACAAAAATATTGTTTAAAATTCAAACCCGGAGCCCAAACATAAATAGATGAAACTCTAAAAAAGCTGTTACCCGGAGAAAAATCAGTGCCAGCATCAGGCGTTTATTCGATGTAAATGCCTTATGTACATGCCTTATCACTGTTTCGAGTAATAAATACTCAATTTTTTCTTATTTTACACTGGAATGGAAGTTAAAGGCCTGAATTAAAGAGCTTCTTTTTATGCTATTTTTCCAAAAAAATGTGTGATCGGATGCATAATAAATTCTTTTTTAAAGATAAATACCTATATATAAAGCAATTTCCAAGTTTAATATGAGAACTGAATCAAAATGAGGGGAAATAAAATGTCCAGTAATAATTCCATCAATCACCTGCATGATAAAGAGAATACTTCTGAAGAGTCCAGTGAGCAAAGTCATAAGCATGAGGGGCTTTTCAATACCTGTCTTTCCCCTCATTTTCTCTCTCATAAACTCTCCCATGTTCATTTACATGCACATTCTCATGAGCCCCACGGGCATTCCCATGGGCACAGCCATACGCATGGGAGGGTCGATCCTTCATTAACAACTACCAGCAAAGGACTCTGGGCTGTCAAATGGTCCTTTATAGGGCTGATGTTCACAGCCGTCCTGCAGATTTTCATTGTTTATGTTTCGGGCAGTGTCGCCCTTCTTGCCGATACCATTCACAACTTCGGGGATGCATCAACAGCAATACCCCTTGCAATTGCCTTTTCCCTGGCAAGAAAAAAGCCGAGCAAATGCTTCTCTTACGGATACGGAAGAGTAGAAGACCTTGCTGGTGTGGTTGTTGTTGTTCTGATCCTTTTCAGCGCAGCTGTTGCAGGATATGAGTCCGTAACCCGTTTCTTAAACCCTCAGCCTGTAGATCACCTGCAGGCTGTAGCCCTTGCCGCAGTCATAGGCTGTATCGGAAACGAGGTCGTTGCACAGTTCCGCATGAAGGTCGGAAAAGAAATCGGGAGTGCAGCCCTTATCGCTGACGGATACCATGCTAGAGTTGATGGTTTTACCAGTCTTGCTGTCCTGCTGGGGGCTGTCGGTGTCTGGCTGGGTTATCCGATCCTTGACCCTCTTATAGGCATGCTTATCACAATTGCCATCCTCAAAATAGTCCTTGACTCAGGCAAACTCGTATTTACCCGCCTGCTTGACGGCGTTGAGCCTGAAGTTCTCGATAAGGTCAAAGATATTGCTGAAAGTGTTGAGGGTGTCTGCGAAGTTACTGACCTCAGGGTCCGCTGGATCGGGCACAGGCTCCATGCAGAGATCAATGCTTCCGTTGACCCTTCGCTTTCTGTGGAGGAAGGGCATGAAATTGCCAATGCTGTAAGAGAAAAGCTTCTGGATAATTTCTCCTATCTTTCCGGGACCACCATCCACGTAGATCCCCTTACAGCTTCAGGTGAGTGCTGCCACTGTGTGCCTGAAAATCTTGAGAAGAAAAAGGGAAAACAAAAACATATTTTGAATTTCAATCCCGGCTGAAGCTGGCATTTGTGATTCTTTTGAACAGCTCCGGAAGGCAATCCTTTAAGACACTCCTGTTTGTCTCAGAATCCTCTCCGGAGGCTCAGGTTTATGCTTTTCCTCGAATCAACCTGAAAAAAATGTGTTATAGAATTAAGGATACATAAACCGAGTTTAATTCTGATCTTCTTTATGCCTCGCTCCCTCAACTTATTCAGGCTGTAAATACCACGTCCACTCTTTCCACATCCCACAGTGCACCCAGTTTTTCCATTATGTCTTCTTTTATTGCCGGGGCAAACTGGTGGTCTGCAGGCAGGTCAACCACTACCCTGACAACTCCTGCTTCAACACTCGTTTTAAGGACAAGGTTCGTGCGGATAATATCAAGTCCGGTCAATGGGTTCATAACGTGTTTTAGTCTTCTCTGGACAACATCTTCCGTTGTAGGTTCTTTCTCGGTCACAAGCCCGTGCTTTTCCTCGTAGTCCCGGATTGCGGCACGCAAGCCTTCAACCGCAAGAACGGAGCAGTGGGCTTTAATCGGGGGGAGCCCTCCAAGTTCTTCTGAAGCCTGCTTCCAGGTTATCTTTTTTGCTTCATTCAGGGTTTTTCCACGTGCGAGGTCTGTAATTACGGACCCGGTGGCAATGTTAGACGCACAGCCGTAGGATTCGAATTTTATATCCTCAATAACCTTTGTCTCGGGTTCGACCTTAATGTATACGGCAACCATGTCTCCGCATGCCGGGCTTCCTTCCAGGCCTTTCCCATCAGGGTTCTCTATCTTCCCTACGTTATGCGGGTTCCTGAAATGCTCCAGAACTTTTTCGCTGTAAGGAAATCTTATCTCACTTTTCTTTTCTATTTTCATTCCTTCTCTCCCCTTTTCTTTCCTTCCGTTGCTTTTTCTCCATTCCTTTTCTCTGGATTCATTTCTTTGCAAGCGGGCTGATTTCCCTGAGCCTTGCCACCACTT
>NZ_DAOOUJ010000010.1:45897-59675 GCF_035390745.1 Methanosarcina sp.
CTCTGGATTCATTTCTTTGCAAGCGGGCTGATTTCCCTGAGCCTTGCCACCACTTCACTCATGGCATCAATTGCTGCGTCTGCATCCTCCATGCGGTTGTAGCGCCCGAAAGTGAAGCGTACTGAGCCGTGTGCTCTCTCATGGTCGCCACCGATTCCCATTATGACATGGCTGGCTTCAAGGGAACGGGAAAAACAGGCTGAACCCGTACTCACTGCAAATCTCCTCATGTCCATATGCAGGGTTATGGATTCCCCCTCCACATAATGGAAAGTGATGTTTGCATTCTGAGGCAGGCGTTTTTCACGGCTTCCGTTAAGAGTGACTTCCGGGATCTCGGAAAGGGCTCTCTCAATTACCCTGTTCCTCATAGCCTCAAGCTGTCGGTTTTCATCTTCAGTAACGAGCTCAGCAGCCGTTGCAAATCCTGCAGCTCCCGGGATATTCTCCACTCCTGCCCTCAAATTAAACTCCTGAAAGCCTCCGTCCATGAATTTGGACATAGGAGTATCTTTTCTGATATAGAGTGCACCTATCCCTCTGGGACCGTGAATCGTGTGGGCTGATAATGTCACCAGGTCAACAGGAAGTTCCTTCACGTTGAGGGGAAGCCGGGTAAAGCTGTGTGTGGCATCGGTATGCAGAAGCACGTCTTTTTCTTCGCAGATCTCAGAAATAGCCTTCAGGTCCTGAGCAGTGCCTATTTCCTGATTGGCGTACTGGATTGACACAAGGAAGGTTTCTTTTGTAATTGATTTTCTAAGTTCCTCAAGATCCACAAACCCCTCCCCGTCAACATTTAAAAAAGTAGCATCAAACCCCTGCTTCTGGAGGGTTTTTGCCGTATTCAATACGGGAAAGTCTTCTATCCTCGAGACAATAATACGCCTGCCTTTCTTTTCTTTAAGGGCCCAGGCTGTTCCTTTCAATGCCATATTGCTTGATTCTGTATCCCCTGACGTAAAGACTATTTCCTCGGAATCTGCACCAAGCCTGGAGGCTATACTTTCTCTGGAGCTTTCAAGAGCTTCTTTTGCATCAATGCCCATGGAATAGCCAAACTCAGATGTCGCTACAGCATAAGTATCAAAAAAGTAGGGCTTCATCGCTTCAAGCACTCTCTCGTCAAGCCTTGTGCATGCAGCATTGTCAAGATAAATCATATTTTCAAATATTCTTTCCCCTCCTCAGACCGTGTAACAGAATCTAATCCCGTAATTTAACCTCTGTTTTATAGTTAATATTCAGTGAAGCCTTAAAGAAACCCATATTGCGAAAATCTAAATCTCCAGCTCCCCTGGTCAAATAAAGAGAGTTATGCTCGCATCCCTCGCTTCATGGATGTAAGTCCCAACGGCTCCCCATTCATCCACCCAGTCAGTTTGAATTTCGTCCTTATCTATGCCCATTATCTCCATGGTCATTTCACAGGCTATGATCTTTCCCCCTAGCTCTTTAAAATCACTCATCAGCTTTTCAAGCGATGCAACATGGGCTTTCTCCATCCTCTGTTTGATCATCTGCCTGCCGGCGCCCATCATGTTCATTTTGGAAAGCGGCCCTTTTTCAAGTTCTCCCTTTTTGAGCCTCATAAGCCCCCAGAACGTGAAGTATATGGAGGCTTCCATACCCATTGCCAGGGCTCCGTTTGCAATTATAAGTGCACTGTATACCTTATCCATATCCCCGCTGTGCAGGATAATGACTGCCTTTTCCCCCATTTCCACTCCTTTTCCGGTTTTACCTCCGGATCTTAATTTCCCACTCTTTTCCTTCTTTTTTGTCTTCAATTTCCAGCACCGTAAGCCCCAGAGCCTCACATGCCATGGGAATTTCTTTTTTTGATGCCGGATGCGTACCTTTTACAATCACAATATCTCCTGGAGAGGCTTTTTTAAACGCTTTTCTGCACTCTACCAGCGGGACCGGACAGGTCTGCCCTCTTACATCTACTTCCAGTTCTGCCACTGTTCTTTCCCCCAGGTAAAAGAAATGAAAGGTTCCTGGTTACGGCTGTCCCTTCTTTCCCCCTATTTTAAAAAATATATTATCGTTTCATATAGAAAATATTATCCTGAAGCTTCTTTTCATCTGGCTATTTGCCTATTTTCCTCGGATATAGTTGCCTGGAGCCTTTCATTTTCCCTCAGTTTTTTCCTGATCTTTTCCGCGATGTCTTCCAGATTGCTCCTATCCGGTTCGGCCCATACGATTGATTTTATTCCTCTTCCCCCGTCCCCTTTCTTTCTGGGAATAACATGTACATGTACATGGGGGACTTCCTGCCCTGCAGCCTCTCCGTTATTGATTCCAATATTCGATCCATCTGCTGAAAACGCTTTCTCAACTGCGGCAGTAATCTTTCTTGCAGCTTCAAATAGTCTGGCAACATCTTCTGGTCCCATATCCGTAAAACTGCTGAAGTGCTTTCTGGGAGCCACAAGTGTATGTCCTTCGCTTGCCGGGTAAATATCAAGAAATGCGTATACATAATCATCTTCGTATACCAGCTTTGAAGGAATCTCTCCTGATATTATCTTGCAAAAAAGGCAATTCTCTGTCATAAAGTACCCCATAAAGGTTTAGGATACTCACTTATATCAGGGTTCTGTTTCCTTAATAAATTTTAACTACTATCCCGATATTCACTCTATATAATGTATTATAAAGTTAACTTTTGATGCTCTTTTTTAGCATCGATTCAAAACCCCGAGAGTGAAATTTATATGATTGGTTATATTGCAGGTGCTCTGACAACCATAGCCTTCGCCCCTCAGCTGATTAAAGCCCTGAAAACGAAATCAACAAAAGATGTATCTCTTCTAATGCTGTTCTGCTCAACGTCTGGAATGGTTCTCTGGCTGATTCACGGACTCCAGGTAAATGATACTGCAATAGTTGCTGCAAACAGTGTTTCTGTTTTACTTGCTTCTTCTCTTCTCGGGCTCAAAATTAAAAATGACTGTGCTGACTCTTTTTTGAACTTCGGCGGAAAGGAGAAAGGATTTGAAAATAAAAGTGCTTCTATAAGGAAGTAAATTGTGATGGTTCAACTATATTTTGTCAATTGTTGCTGAAACCAGGTATCATTGACTCTCTGGAGGGGTCTCTTCTGGCTGGAAGAAAAGTTCTCTGAGTGTAATCTGCCCAGAAGCTGAAAACCTGTGCCTGATAATGCAGGTTGACTGCAAAAATAAAATAATAAAGGCGAAGAAATAAAGGCGAAGAAAAAAATCTTTTCAGATCTTTTTCTTCAGAACGAAATACTGTACTAGAATCATAAACAGAGGCAGAGAAACAGCAAGAAGTATTTTTGCTATTCCCATTGGCTTCTTTACTATGCCGCCTTCCCTTTCTGCACTGCTGTTAAGGATTGCTTTTCCTTCGCCTTCCCAGCTTCTCAGGGTTTCCTGTATTCCGTCTTCATCGCTGGATTTTTCTACAGTTCCATCTTCTCCTGTATATTCGCTTATTGCGAAGCAAGAGTAGCCTGAGGTTTCTGCCCTGAAATAAACATAGTCATCATCTTCACCTGTTTTCTCGGTGTTCAGAGGCTTCCATTTATTATCGTACCACAGGAGGGTTATATTGGATTCTTCAACACTGTTGTTTTTTATCCATTCCTTATCGACTTTGAATCCCGTGTAAGCATTCTCATGGGAATCAGGAAGACCTGTCACTTTATTTCCTACCCATATGTTTACCTGCTTGTATATTCTGCCTGGAGGATTACTCTTAACAAAAGTGGACTTATTTTTAAGAACTTCTACTGTAGCTGTAGTTTTCTTATAGGTCTTCGTTGGGTCAAATTCGATATATGTGATGCATGTGACATTTCTAGTAAAATCATATCTGACATGGTAGCCGGTAATAATGTTCCTTGTAGCAAGCTCTTTTATTTCTACATTCCTGGCTGGCTCTTTGGACGCGCTGCCTCCCATGCCGCTGCTTTTACTACTGCTACTGCCACTGCTTTCTGAGCTGGAATCGGAACTGGAACCTGAGCTTCCACTATTTGTGGGAGTACTCTGTTTGGAGACACTGGTAGTCTTAACAAGTTCATTGTTTGTCTCGTCATCTTCAGGTATAGCGCTACTGGAATCTGCTACAAGTTTCACTTTCAGGTTTCCTTCTTCTTCAGGAACCCAGGAAAAAGTACTTTCTGCTGTTTCCCCTGCAACAATTGCAGGTACAGATACTGTATTGCTGTAAGTCGTATTGGCTCCGTCGATATAATATTTTAATTCGCTGGTTTCTGAATCGCCAAGCCCTTTGTTCTTTATTGTTGCCGTGAAAGTAACGGTATCTCCTATCATTGGGGCTTCCGGGCTTAAAGAAAGTGATTCAATTATAAGGTCTGGCAGTATGGCCCGGACATGTACAATTTTTATGAATTGATTGTTTCCTTCGCCTTCATCGCCTTCGTAAATGGAAGTTCCTGAGTCAATAACCACTTTTACTTCCATATCCCCTTCCTTTTCCGGTATTAGAGAAAAAGTAACATCTTTTTCCTCTCCTGCTGAAAGGGCTGGAATACTAATTCCATCCTGACTGGGGGCTGTTCCGTTTATATAATATTCTGCTCTGGCTTCCTCTGAGGCATAAGTTCCCTTGTTCTTTACTTTCAGAGTGAGGTTAAGGGGCTTTCCAACTACTCCTTCGGATTCAGGCACAATATCTTCAATTATCAGGTCAGGAAGGAAATCTTCTGCCACTATTGTTGTGACGGTTTTTTCATTGTTTGTTTCGTCGCTTTCAGCAATCAGGTTACCTTCATCAACTACGACCTTTATTTCTACAGATCCTTCTGATGTCGGAATCCATGGGTATGAATCGTATTTGCTCTCTCCCGCAGATAATTTGTGCAGGTCCCATTCTTTTACAGAACCTCCATCAATGTAAAGCACCAGCTTTGTTTTTTCTGAACTCGCAGTTCCCTGGTTCTTCACACTTATTCCTATAGTCTTAGATTCTCCTGGTGAGAGATGATCAGGACAATCAAGGGAATCTATTATCAGGTCCGGTAGTAAAGCTGTTGAATTTCCGTCACCCTCTGAAGGTGTATTTTCATCTGCAGCAGCCGCAACGGCCACGCTTCCGGGAATTATAAGTGTTATTGTCAATAAATAGACCACATAATGAAAAAAATTTACTCTCATTTTTATTAGCCTCCGCCCCCCCAAGTCTACATCTAAATTTCCGGTACCTCAGTAGTTTGAGTAGCTATATGATTCATCGAAATTAAGTTTCTGATTTCATCTCAAGTAAACTTGCTGAACTCTATTTCCGTAAACTTGCTGAACTCTATTTCCAAAAGATTTGTAGCCCGCACGAAGATTACTTCGTATGATACATTACTTCTCATGCCTTGTATTTAAGGCTCTACACTCTCAATTCTTTTCTCCCATTCATTGTTTTTCAGAGAATAAACTGTTACAAGCACTTTCTCCTGAAAAGTTCATTTTTTTCTTATGCTTCTATATTAAATAAAAATACTTATTTTGCCTTTCAGTAGCTTTAAGGATGAGAAAAGAAAAAAGGCTCAAAAAAGTGATGTGCAAAGAAATGTAATAAAGAAAGACATCTCATAAATATAAAAAGTAAAATTTAAAAAATATTATGATATGAGATTAAGAATTATTAGACTATCAGGTATTTGCTGTCTTTAATCTGAGTTCTGCTGTTAACGCCGAGTATCTCGGCAATTTCTATGCCTTCGCTGCCGATATCGGAAAGCTGCGCATACATTTCAGATTTTGAGATATATTTTTCGGTTCTTGTTCCATCGGCTTCTTCCATTTTGATGGTTATTTCTTCTTTATTGTGCCCTTTTGCCAGACACTCATGAACGATCACACCGTACTGTTCCGCAACCACTTTCAGGCAATCGAAAACCTGGTTTGTAGAGATTGCATCCTCTTCATCAAGCAGAACTTTTGAAAGGGCATAGGTTCGGACGTTTGTCCTCAGATAGTCCTGAACCTTTTCCGGAATCCTGGCGAGAGCCATCATGTCAATACAAGCTCCAAGCTCCCTGTCGGCAGTTATTTCCCTGTCGTCTTCGTATACAAAGTAATTGAGCCCTCCGCCTTCTATCCTGAACTTCCGGTTTGATTTTTTATTTTCAATAATTAAACGAATGTTTTTTTCGCTGTCATATTCCAGAGAGCTTACCAGGAATTCGGAGAGGTCCTGCATCTTTATTTTCTCTTCTTTTCTCAGAATTCCTGTTTTTGTCCAGCCCGGCAGGCTAAAACTACCAATAAGTTTCTCTACTGTTAAAGGCTCTTCCGTAAACCATAGTTTATAATAGTACTGAAGGCCTGAAATCGAACCTTCCATCAACCCTGAAACTTCGTTTGTACTGCTGGAAAGTTCAAATCTCTTTTCCGCTCCATATATTCCCGAAATCAAAAACGGCGTGAGAACCTCAAGGACTTTGCTTTCTATTTTCTGGTATTCCTGAGCGGCTCCATTTTCAACTTTTCTGGACTCAGTTTCGAGAACTTCCCGCTTTCTCCCGAGATTTTCACTGCAGGTGGTCAGGATTGCATCAATGCAGGATGTTAAATCTTCAGTACCTATATCATTTGCCAGTTTATTGACCAGTATACTGAGTTTTTCCTCAAAAAGGTTCATTCCCATAATTCTGTTATTTAATTTATGGAGCTCTTCTTTGTGTTTGCACTTTAGTTCTATAATAGAATTTTCCAGAGGAATTACTCGAGCGGTTATATCTATGAATGCTTTCAGATCCTCAATGAAATCCCTCTGTACAGGCAGTTCCGTAGAGTCCTGGTAAATATATTTCATAAAAAGCACCCTGGAATTCTGAACTAACTCTCCAAATATTCTATGCCTTATAGATATATAACATTTTATCCAGGATATTAAGGCACTCTTTTGCGGTGTTCCCAGGATATACCTTTGCTCAAAAAAGATAAAAAATTTTTTAGAAGGGGGAGCTCCTTCATGAATTTACAGAAGAACTTTCCGTACAGGATCCAGAATTTCATTTATATATTTTGCAGCTGAATTTTTCAGGTCCATTGGGTGGACTTTTTCTTCTGCAAAGCTGCTTTCCATCTCAGCATAACTGTGGTAGACAAGGTTCCCGCCGAATTTTTCAGGTCTTTCGATAGTAATAGTCTCATATCTTGGGAAGATATGGTAACGGAAAAGAGCAAGGATCGGATTTTCTTCTACGTCTCCCATCTTGCAGAAAGCTTTCTTGAACTTCCTCTTGATCTCTTCTTCCGTATCGTCTACCGATATAAAATTGTCCTTTGAAGAAGCCATCTTGGTCCCGTCAAGCCCGAGGAGAATGGGAGTGTGAATACAGATCGGTGTCTCAAATCCAAGGTTCTTTAAGTTTTCACGGGCAAGCATATGGATTTTCCTCTGGTCAATCCCTCCTACTGCCACATCCACTTCAAGCATGGCAATATCAATAGCCTGCATCAGGGGATAGACCATCTGGGAAACTGTAGGGTCCTCCATTGCACGCCCTACTTCGTCCATACTCCTCTTAGCCCTGTTAAGGGTGACGGCTCTTGAGAGTTTGAGCACATTCAACATATATTCGGCTCCGAGCTGGAAGTCTGAACCGTAAACGAAATTGGTCTGTTCTTCGTCAAGCCCGAGAGCAATAAAGCAGCGCCGGTTGTAGTCTGCAATCTTCCTGACCTCTTCCAGAGTGCCTTTTCTGTTCAGATAAGCGTGTACATCTGCAAGCAGGACAGTGATCTTGAACCCTGCCTTCTGCAAATCTATTAACTTATTTACGGTAAGGACATGCCCCATATGGATTTTTCCGCTTGGCTCGTATCCTACATAAGCGCGGGGAGCTTCTTTTTTATTGAGGAGTCCTTCCAGTTCTTCTTCTGTTACAATTTCCTGAACATTCCTTTTTATAAGCTCAAGTCTGTCCATTGCATCTACATTCCTTTTCTTTTCTTACTCTGAAAAACTTAGTTTCTATTAATAAGTTTCTCTAATAACGTAATTCCTTCTTCGGATTTGAATTTAGGAATTTCCCAATTCTGGGTTATTTTTCTTCGCATAGATTTTACTTCTCTGCCATATATCGGATTAAAGCCTGAGATTTCACATTCGTCTTTAGAGATTATAATCCCTCTCCTCTGCCAGGATGGAAGTGCCGCAAGGTTTATTCCTCTCTCAAAAAGCATTTCATGGATTTCCCATTCTTTTTTTCCTTTCAGGTATCTTGCAGCTTCATCTTTCCCCACGCCTTCGTTTCTGAGAGCATAATATCCCCAGGACGATACAAAATTTCTCCAGGCTTCCAGTTGCCTCCAGTGAAAGTACTCAGAAATTTCCTCTTTCTGAAGAGCCACAAGCCTGGAATCAAAAGCTATGGGTGCTTCAAGCCGCAGTTTTATTGTAAGAGCACTTCCAAGAAAACTTGCCACGACAGAGTCGATTTTCTCCACCCTGCCGTCAAAAGGAAGGTCTGTAAACAGAAAGCTGATCTCATCTGAAAAAGTATAGGCAAAAAGAGGGCTTAAACCGCTTTTTTTTATGAAAAGTTCAGCAGTATCCGCCATTGCTCTGGCGAAGGTTATATCATATGGTTTTTCAAAGCCCAGGCCTGAAAGTGTGTTTTTGAAATTCCTGCCGTCAGCGCGCAAGACCACTGGCGGGATACAGCGCATTTCAGCATAGATTTCCCGGTTTTTCATATACCTTTTCTAAAGACCATTCAGTCTTCTTTCCTCTTTTTGTATCTCTGGATAACATCTCTAATTATAATAATATCCGCTGCGGTTATAACCCACCGGTAGGGAATGATAATACCTCTGCTGCTAATATCAAAAAGCTCCCTGTTGATGTCAGAAACAGCAAGCCCTGTTACTTTCTGTTCCTCTACATCAATTACGAGGTCCTGCAACTTCCCTACATAAACACCATTATTTGTGTATATGTTTAGGCCAAAGAGTGATGTGAGTTCTGCGCGCATTATATCCCTGCTCTATTATTAATTTAAGTTATCTATGCATTCTAAATTTATTTAAATTTCTTCATCTACCTTATATGAAAAACATACTTATATATCTTACAGTTTTACCGGGTTCTTACCTCTATTGAAAATATGATTTTCAGATTTTATCTCCTATTTTAATCTTATGTTTCAGATACTAACCTTTTATTCTCTTTTCTGAGAAAAGCTTTTCAGGCCACTTTATATTGATAAAACTCCGTGTTTAAATAATAGACATAAAAATGTTTTAATTAGAAATGAAAATGTTTTTATTCATTAAATTCTTTTCGAAAGTTCACATGGGAGATAGAAACTTTAGATTCATTAACCTGCTTTTTTGTGAATTGATCAAAAGAGATAGTTTTAGTCTTTACTTTTCACAAGCAGGTTAAAACAAAACAGAAAGTTTGGCAGGCTTCTGAGATTTATTCTAACCTGCCGGAAAAATATTCTGATTTTTTTTCCGTTAACAGAAACCTTTCTTTTGTTAATACTTGCTTTCAAGTCCTTATCTGTCTGCTTCACAGCTTCTTTTATATCTCAAGCTGTGAAATTCCCTTCCGGATGGTTTCTGCAGATTTTCTGAGTATCTCACACTGGCTTTCCTCAAGTTTAAGCTCAAGGATTTCCTCTACGCCGTTTGCTCCCAGTTTTACCGGCACTCCGAAGTAAATTCCTTTCTGACCATACTGTCCTTCAAGATATGCAGCTGCAGGAAGAATACGCTTCGAATCCTTGAGCACAGCTTCTGCCATGCGTACGATAGCTGCAGAAGGTGCATAAAAAGCACTTCCCTGTTTGAGAAGCTCCACTATTTCAGCCCCTCCGTTTACCGTCCTTTCCACAAGCCTGGCAATTGTCTTTTCCGGAAGCAGTTCTGGGAGCGGAATTCCCGAGACTGTGGTATACTGGGGAAGGGGAACCATAAGATCTCCATGCCCTCCTATGACCATTGCCTCAACATCCCTCTTTGAACACTTCAGTTCCTCTGCTATGAAGCTTGCAAAACGGCCTGCATCAAGAATTCCACTCATCCCGAAGACCTTTTCAGGCTCAAAGCCAGTCGACTTCAAAGCTACGTATGTTATAATATCAAGCGGATTTGTGACATTTATAACAATAGATTTCGGAGCGTATTTCGCTATGTTTCTTGCGACATCTCCTATAATTTTTGAGTTAGTTTTAATAAGGTCTTCCCTGCTCATTCCGGGCTTTCTGGCAATCCCTGCTGTAATTATTACCAGGTCCGAATCTGCAATGTCTGCATAATCGTTAGTACCTGTCACCCTGGTGTCATAACCATTAATTGCTCCTGCCTGCATAAGGTCGAGAGCTTTTCCCTGAGGTAAGCCTTCCACAATATCTGTCATGACAATTTCGCCAGGTTCCAGTTCGGCTAGCCGCTGGACTGTGGTCGCACCTACATTTCCTGCACCAATTACGGAAATTTTAGCCATCACTTGTACACCTGTATCAATATTTATTTGCAGGAGTCTTTCTAAATTCCTGCCTCTAAAAATCGATCCTTCTTAATAGGTCGGTGGTAACTATATCTTAATATTTATTTTTTTGGCTTTCTAGAAGTCCTTAAATTTCCTTTTTCCCTCTCTTATAAGGTCGAACTCCCCAGCCTTCATTTTGTGTTCTGCCCCCGCAGAAATAAAGAGTACTTCATATTATTACTAGCTAAGTATATTAACTTTGTTAGTGTGGTTCTGGACAAATTTTCAGGTCTCCCCTGATAACTGAAAATTCAATCCTTATAACTGAAAATAAATGATAAACTGGTCAGGGTCAGGGTTTTTAACTCCTGAATTCTCTGTTTCAGCCTTTCTAATTTCGGATTTTTTGCTGCCATGATTTTCTGTTGCTGAATGTCGTTATCCGTTCTATATTACTTTCAGCCCTCATGCAGTATTTTTATTAAAGATCACTTCCAATTGTCCAGGGGAAAAATGCTGAAGAACACATATATCCATATTCCGGGCGTAGGAAAATCGCTTGAGCAGAAAATCTGGGCTTCAGGGATACGTACATGGGACGAGTTCCTGGAAATGGAAGACAGGATTTTAATTCCTCCTGCCAAGAGAGCCATAATATGTGAAGGAATAAAGGTATCTTCCAGCCATCTGGCTGCAAAGGATTGCTTCTTTTTTTCACAACGTCTTCCTTCTGCAGAACACTGGAGGACTTATTCTCTATTCTCCGACTCTGTCGCTTTCTTTGACATCGAAACCACAGGTCTTTCCCCGGTCAGGGACAAAATAACTGTTGTTGGAATTTATAATGGAAATGAGACCAAAACGTATGTAAGGGGAATTAACCTTGAAGATCTGGTAGAGGAATTCTCAAAATACAGGCTTCTCGTATCCTTTAATGGGGCTCGTTTTGATATCCCTTTCATAAAATCCGAGTTTCCCGAAATAGATTTCAAGCAGCTCCATATAGACCTGATGTATCCTCTAAGGCGTATAGGGTATGGCGGAGGTCTGAAAAAAATTGAAAAAATTCTCGGGATCTGCAGAAGCGAGGATACGGATGGTATGGATGGATTTGATGCCGTCAGGCTATGGAAGCAGTATGAAAAAGGAGACCGCGAAGCTCTTGACCTGCTTGTTAAATATAACAGGGAGGATATAGTAAACCTGAAAACCATTATCGAACTTACTTACCCTAAAATGGTTGAAAAAGCTCTACAGATGTGAAAAGTGAATTATTCCTTTGAGTGCTCCGCCAAAAAGTAGAAATGTCAGTAATAGGTATATATTGTCGTTTGATAACTAAATTATATTGCTGTTCTGGATTTTAGTCTTACTGATTCCTGTCAGCTTTTATGGCAGGATCGTGTACGTAGTTGAACAGGCTCTCTATGGTATTGAAGGTTATTTGTATATTTTAAAATAAAGGGGAATTCAATGGCAGTAACACTGAAGTTCGGGGACAAAGTCACTGTGGCAGATGTAAGAAAACTCCACGATATGGAAGACGTGGTGTTTGATAGAGAATGGTTCGAAAAGACAGATGAAATGAACAAAGATATGTATTATATGTTCAGGGATCTTGCCAAAAGTGATTCTGATCTTGAGATTATCAAATCTCGCCACCTCAGGTATGACATTACAAGAATCCCTCCTGGAATGCTCGGGTCGGAATATATTAAAACCGTAGGTCACTACCATCCTAAGGTTCCGGGGACAGATGTGTTCTATCCTGAAATTTACCAGGTGCTTGAAGGTTCTGCTACATATCTGTTGCAAAAGGCAGAGCCCGGAGAAGAGGACATTGTTCTGGATGTGGCAGTTATCAAAGCTGAAAAGGGAGACCTGGTGCTTGTTCCTCCCGGGTATGGGCATGTAACAATAAATGCTTCGGAAAAAACCCTTGAGATGGCAAACTGGGTTTGCCGGGATTTCTCTTCGGTCTATGAGCCTGTGAAAAGACTTGCCGGAGCTTCCTATTTCCTTCTTAAGGATGGTTTTGCCAAAAACCCTCTTTACCGGGATATCCCGCCTATTCGTTACACTGAACCTCTGAGCTCTGAGGAATTCGGGCTTGACTCCAGAGAGAATATGTATGAACTTATACATGATGCGGACAGGCTTAGATTCCTGACAGCTCCTCAGGATTTTATGGGTTTTCTGGCAGGGGTTCTCTGAAAGAGGACTCCTTAGTTTATAGGGGATAAGGACTTCATACCGGCATCTATTCCCAAAATCTCCTTTAAGAAACTTTAGTTTTCATTTTTTACAGTTTTTGAAGGAAAGGTATGGAGATAGTTTCAATACCGGCTTAAAGGGTATTTTCCTCAATGATAATACACAACTTATAAGAGGTATAAATACCTTCAATTACTGGAGGGTAGATATGCAAAAAAATGGATACCGCATTCAATTTACATCATCCAGAATCCGGGATCTCATGTACAGAACCACATTTGATCCTAAGAAAATGGATGGAGATGTCATTCTTAATCTCTCGCTTATTGATAAAAAAGATCTGGACGATGTGCTCGGCATCTTTAAGATGGTCATTTCAAGCGGCCTTTCCGTGACCCCCTATGTGAAAGTGATCTCAGAAGGGGAGTCTATCGGAGACATGACCATTGAGAAAGGAAAGGTAGGAATAGGGACTGTATGCAGTATAACTATCGATGGTGTGCTGCTAAAAGCAGGGATCCCGATAAATCCCAAGCTTGGAGGGGTTGTTCAGATCAGAAATGGAATTCCTGTGCGCTTCACTGATGTGCTTACATACGTAAGTACAACTGTAGACCCCCTTGAAATCCTTATGTCTCAGGGAATTACTTCAGTATCCGAAATGCTCAGAACCGGTTCCGGAAAAGTTCTTGCAAATCTCAGGGAAGCTCCCATGGTTGCAAGAGACGAAATTGAGAGCAGCCTTTCTGATCTTCTGGATGCAGGTTTCAGCGGAATTCTGGAAGTGGGAGAGCCAAATACCAGGGTTCTCGACGTTCCCATTGAGAGGGACCATCTCGGAATAGTCGTTATTGGAGGAACAAACCCCATGGCTGTTGTGCAGGAATACGGTATTCCAATAGACACAAGCGCTATGTCGAGGTTAATCTCCTTTAAGGAGATGAGCAGGATTGAGGATCTGGTCTAAAACATGATCCTGTTGTCTCTGAATATGATTCTGTTTGTCTCTGAATATAATCCTGTTCCGCAAAGTTCTGTTTCAGAAAGTCTTTGTTTTCATTGAGATAATACTCCCATTTGACCACTTGTTTATCTATTCTTGTCACCAAACCTTTATTGGT
>NZ_DAOOUJ010000011.1:0-58206 GCF_035390745.1 Methanosarcina sp.
CATGAGTGTAAGATATCCGTCAGCTTCACCATCATTGCCTGATGCTGCTTTTGCTGCGGATGTAACGAGTGGTAATGCTCCTCTTACTGTAAATTTCACTGATCAGTCCACAGGTACGCCAACCTCATGGCTTTGGGATTTCGGAGACGGTACCAATACTACCGAGCAGAACCCTTCGCATATTTACACATCAACCGGTACTTATTCTGTGAGCCTCACGGTTTCAAATGACGATGGAAGTGACAGTGAGATCAAAACAGATTACATCGTAGTCTCAACTCCGGAAACTCCAGATACGACAAACCCTGTGATTGAGTCGGTAGTTCTATTCCCTGCCAACACAACCGCAGGTTCCACAATCAACATCAGTGTAAATGCAACTGATGACACTGGAGTAACTGCGGTTACGGCAGGAGATCTCCAGCTCACAAAAACGGATGGCATCTGGCAGGGCAGCATAACCGCTCCTTCTTCAGTCGGGAACTATTCTCTGTCAATAAATGCAACTGACGCAGCTGGAAACACTGCTGAAACTTCAGTACCTTATAGTGTAGTCAAACTGTCAGGTGGAGCTAATATTGCTGTTTCGCCCAGAGCCAGCAGTGTTACAGCAGGAAATACTGTTTCCCTGAATCTCAAAGTGAAAAATACTCAGAACATCGACGACACTTTTAAAGTTAGGATCAGTGTCAGTGAACTTCCTGCTTCCTATCAGGTAGATCTGTCCTGGTTTAATTGGACTGAGAAAACTATAACTCTCAAAGCAGGAGAAGAAGTTCTGATCCCGGTGAAAGTAACTGTTCCTGATGGAGCTGCATCCGGGCGCAAGCTTTTCAGGGCAAATGCGAACTCTGAAACGTCTTCGATTACAGGGTTTGATACGGGGTATCTGACAATAAGCTGAAAAATGTGATCTTGTGAAATGTTCGTTCCCATGAATTATTTTCATGGGACTTTTTTAAAATTTCCAGCAAATATGTGAAATTTACTTTTATCCATACAATTTGAAGAGGATACGAAAAAATGTCTCCGCCAGTTTTTCTGGCGGTTCTTCAAATAGATGTCGCATTATTTAAAATGCTGACTGCAGGTTACAGAGATGTTATTCTTTTAAAGTCCCGACAACAGGATATTTATTCATTATTTCAGCTCCATGTGGTGTGTTTTCTATCATTCCTGTAACGTCTATCCCGGCAGGGCATCCCTCGTGATCGCCATTTCTCCAGAGCTTACTATCAGAAGAGACGTCATAGACCTGGCCCTGATAAGCAACGTATATAGTCCCATCCTCATTATTTCCGTCGTATTCTGCAAGTTCTTCAAGTGTGAATTCTTTCAGTCCTGTTGACTCTGTCACATTCTGCGTTTCAGTAACAGTCGGTGTTTCAGCTGCCTCTTCTTCAGCTGGAGTTACAGATTTATCTTCCACGCATCCTGTTGCGAGGAATACGCCAAACAATACTAACAATACAATCAGTGTTTTTTTCATTATTTCACCCATATGATGTAAGTTGCTTTTTAACGACTCAGTTCCAAAATGAATTCGTGAATTGTTATCGAAAGCACAAATGCAGCTTGATTACGATGCCAAATTGGCTTTGAGTCAGTTCCACTACCTCGAAAACTGGAGAATTTTAACTGGTCGGAATCGTGATATAAATCTTGTGATTATGATGTTCATAAACCTGTTTTCATATTCATCGATTTTCATCATATTCATAATTATCATTAAAAGCAATATCAATAACATTTTTTGACAGGCTGGATAGTTGCCAAAAATTTTAAATAACTAATATATACATTAAGCTATGACCAAAAAAATCAATAATTCATTGATCTTACTGGTTTTTTATTCTTGAATTCATAAGTTCAGATTTTATTTACTCAACAAAACCCGGGAGGCTGTTCCCAGAAGAGGTGAGCCACTGAGATCTTTTACAGATGAAGAAAGGGAGATCATAAAAAGAAATATTATGAGCCGCGGGAAGGACTGCTTTGCCAGATACGGCGTTAAGAAAACCAGTATTGAGGATCTTACTGAGGGATTGGGAATTTCCAAGAGTTCTTTTTACTCCTTTTTTGACAGCAAAGAGGACCTCTTTCTGCAGATCTTTAAGGAAGAACGGGAGGCTTTAAAGGACAGCATACTCGAAAATTCCTTCCTGAAATACAGGGCTGAACCCGACAAGGCTATCAGAGCTTATCTTCAGTATGTGCTTAATATCGTTAATAACCACCCGATCTGGAGAAAAGTTTTCATCGAGAAAGAGCATCTTGAACTGAAAATTTTCCGGTCTTCAGAGGAAGAAATTAAAAAGATTTGCAGGGATAATGTGGCTACAATTCTGCCTTTCTTTGAAGAATGGGAAGCAGCCGGTCTCCTGATTGATAAACCAGCCAGGATTCTTGCCGAAACAACGCAGGCGGTTCTTTCTCTTATCCATTTCAGGAATGAAATTGAAGATGAGGATTTTTCTGAAATAATGGATATTTTTGTTGATCTCCTGACAGAGAATATTGTAAAAAAGAGCAATTAGAATTTCAGGCTTCAGTTGAAGGAATAAAAGAAAGTCCTCTGAGAAGGAGAGGACTTCAGAAAACTGGGTTTAATAGAGCCAATAACTTTAAACTAAATAAATACATTAATTGTGGAAACTATTCAAAAGAGTAATTCTCCCGAAATAATTAGTCTGAATTCGAGTCTTATCTTCCTGAAAAGGAAGTTTATGTAACAAAAGAAGATTCCAGAAAGCTGGAAAAAGGTTTATTAATAAATCATAAGATTGATAAATATAATTTGAAAAGATACTCTCGGGAATTCCGTTACATTTATCAATTTAAATAATGTGGGACTGCATTACCATGCATTTCCATTTACGCTGAATCTTTCTCAAAAAAGACAGTATCTACTGGTTAAAGATCATGATTTACCTTTAAATTTGACAGGTGAGCTGGTGAGCATCAACATAAATAGATATAAATGTGGATATTGTGGGGCCTGTGTGGGAGTTTGTCCTAAAGGAGCACTTGAACTTGTAGAAACCTGGATTGAAGTAGATGAAAGTGTCTGTATCGTATGCGGGATATGTGATCGCATATGCCCTGTGGGAGCAATCGAGGTAATGAAATGAAGGACAAGTACGATGTTCTGGTTATAGGAGCCGGTCCTGCAGGTTCCATCGCTGCAAAAACAGCCGCTGAAAAAGGGCTTGATGTACTTTTAATTGAAAAACGTCAGGAAATAGGTGATCCTGTACGCTGTGCTGAAGGTGTGAACAAAGAGTACCTTAAAAAACATGTCGAAATTGACAAACGCTGGATCTGTGCTGACCTGAAAGGTTCCTATATTTTCTCCCCTGACGGCACAAGAATAGAGATGGCCGAAGAAATCTCCGGAGGAGAGGTAGGTTACGTTCTTGAGAGAAAGGTTTTTGACCGCGCCCTTGCAGAACAGGCTGCTACAGCCGGGGCTGAAGTAAGGGTAAAAACAAGGGCTACAGGTCTTATCATTGAAGACGGCTTTGTAAAAGGAGCCAGGCTCATGCATCTCGGAAAAGAATACGAGGTGCGTTCCAGAATAGTAATAGGAGCTGACGGAGTCGAATCAAAAGTAGGAAGATGGGCAGGAATCGATACCTCACTGAAGCCCGTAGATATTGAGACCTGTGCCCAGTACCTGATAGCAGGTGCGGATGTAAACCAGGAATACTGCGAGTTCTACATAGGAAGCGAGATCGCTCCCGGAGGCTATGTCTGGGTTTTTCCCAAAGGAGAAGGCAAAGCCAATGTCGGGATAGGTATCCTTGGAAGCAAAATGGGAAAATTCAAGCCGAGACCTGTTGATTATCTGGACAAATTCCTGCAAAAAAGGTTTCCTGGTGCCCGCGTAGTTGAGATGGTTTTTGGCGGAGTTCCGGTGTCAGGCAGCATTGAGAAAACCTCAGCTAACGGGCTGATGCTTGTGGGAGATGCTGCACGTCAGTCCGACCCGATCACAGGCGGCGGGATACTGAATGCCATGGATGCAGGCAAACTGGCAGGAGAAGCTGCTTACGAAGCCATATCTGCAGGAGATGTCTCTCTGGAAAAGCTTGAAGAGGTATATGAGAAAAGGTGGAGAGCTACTGTAGGTCATGATATCGATATGAGCCTTATCGTAAAGAACTGCTTTATCAACCTTACCGATGCCGACCTTGACTCGCTTGCATATTCCTTAAAAGATGTTAAATTCGAGAGTATGCGCCTCCTTGACCTGCTTCATGCCCTCTTTAGGGCCAATAAAAAACTTCTCTGGGACCTTCGTGTACTTTTCAAGGATGCAGCAAAAGAAGTAATAAAAAATAAGACATAATGCCTGTTTTTTCAGGCATCTTTATTCTGTTTTTTTGTTTATTCACATCTTTTAAATAGCTTCTCTACAAGCCCTGTTTCTCTGAAACTTTGCTTTTCTCGGGTCATTTGAATTTTTTCATTTAATCATTTATTCCAGAACTCCGGCGTAAAGAGAACGATTACAGTGTATATTTCAAGCCTTCCAATCCACATATTCGCTATCAGAATTAATTTTCCTAGAGGAGGAATGGGGTCAAAAGAGCCCATAGGCCCTACCACATTCAGACCCGGACCTATATTGCCAAGGGTAGCTATGGAAGCGGTAATCGAGGTTATGATGTCCATTCCCAGAACTGAGAGAATGAGTGCACTTGTGAGAAAGACGAGGAGATATATAACAACAAATGAGACAATAGAGCCGATAATCTCATCAGGCACGGCTTTATTGTTGAATTTGACACTTTTTATGGCTCTTGGATGAAGGGCCTTGAATAATTCTGCCCTGCTGTGCTTGAGTAAAATAAGAATGCGCACAACCTTGATTCCTCCTCCTGTAGAACCGGCGCAGGCGCCTATGAACATAACTACAAGAAGCACCATTTTCGCAGATTCTGACCAGAGATTAAAATCTGTTGTCGCAAACCCTGTACTTGTCATAATAGTGACAACATGGAAAATTGCAAATCTGAATGAATCAAAAAGGCCTGTACCCATGTCCCTCCAGAGCAAAAGGGTAAGGAGTCCGCTTGCTGAAAGGACAATAGCGGTATAAAACCTGAATTCTTCGTCTTTAAGAAGGAAGTCCTTGTCAATATAAATCGCTCTGTAATGGAGAGCAAAGTTTGCACCTGCAACAAAAGTAAAAAAAGTTATTATGTACTCAACGAGAGGGCTTTTAAAAGCTCCAATACTCAGCCCATAATTTGAGAAACCTCCGCAAGCCATTGTGGTAAAAGTATGATTTACTGCATCGTATAGAGAAAGTCCTGCAAGAAGGAGAGAGATAACCTGGGCGAGCGAGATTACAAAGTAGGCCATCCACAGGATCTTTGCGGTTTCCCTTATTCTTGGTTTCAGCTTATCCTCGGTTGGTCCAGGAGCTTCAGCCCGGAAGAGCTGTCGGCCAGCGACTCCGAGTTTGGGCAGAATCGCCACGAAAAGCACTATAATTCCCATGCCTCCGAGCCACTGCATCATCCCCCTCCAGAAAAGGATGCCTTTGGGATGGCTTTCTATATCGGTAAGAATTGTCGAACCTGTGGTGGTAAAGGCCGACATGGATTCAAAAAGGGCGTTAAGGGGAGAAATCCCGTCAAGCATAAAAGGAATTGCTCCGAAAACTGCAGCAGCAAACCAGCCAAGGCCAACGATTGCAAATCCTTCTTTGCGCATCCATTCTTCGTCGGTTTTATAGGAGAGCAGGATTAAGCCGGTAAGGACGGTTATTACTATAGATACAAGAAAAGGCGTCAGATTTTCTCCATAGTAGTACGCAACTCCGAGGGGAACCACCATGAGTATCCCGAGAAGCCTGAGTAAACCTCCAAGCACATAAAAAACAATCTTTATATTCATGGACCCTCTTTTTTTGAAACTTATGACTTTTTGGATGTATTTGTATTTATTCCTTATTTAACAACTTATCTTCATGAGGGGCAGTGAAAAGAGATCTGTGCTCATTCCTTATTTAAATAATTTCTCAACAGATCTGACTGCAGAAGAAAGAGCAAAGACAATAACTCTATCCCCTTCCAGGATGATGGAATCTCCTCTCGGGATAATGACATCGTCGCCGTGAACTATCATGGTAACAATTGAACCTTTAGGGAATTTAATCTTGTTGAGAGGCTTTCCTGCGATTTTTGATTGCCCTGATATAGTGTATTCGATAATTTCTGCTTTTTCACCCTCAAGCGTCGCAAGGGCTTCTATGCCTTTTCCCATGGTAAGCTTGAGGACTTCATTTACTGTCGCTTCTCTGGGGCTTACCGCAATATCGATTCCAACCATCTCAAAAAGAGGAACATAGTCCGAGCGGTCAGCTCTAGCAATCACTTTTTTTGCGCCCATTTGCTTTGCAAGCAGGGAACAGAGGAGGTTTTTTTCATCATTGTCAGTAACCGCTATAACAACGTCCATCTCCTCTATATTTTCTTCTTTGAGAAGGCTGACATCAGTGCCGTCCCCGTTGAGTATAAGGGCATTTTCAAGAATCTCGGCAACTTCTATACAGCGGCTTTTCCTGTATTCAATAATTTTAAGGTCTGTATTCTCATCCCTGTCTATAATCTTGGCAATGTAAAAGCCTACAATTCCGCAGCCAATAAGGAGAATTTTATTTCTGTGAGGCTCTTCATTTCCAAAAAATTTCTCAAGGTTTTCCATGCCTCTTGGTTTGCCTACAACTACTATGTGGTCATTTGCCTTGATCAGGTCGTCTCCGTGAGGGATGATTATTTCGTTTTCCCTGAATATCGCACTGACAATGCAGCAGTCGTCAAGTTCGAGGTCCTGCATATGCTTTCCTGCAAGCCTGTTGTCAGGGTGGATGGCAAATTCCATCATCTGGACTTTGCCCCCTGCAAACATTTCCGCATCTATTGCAGAGGGGTTTGAAAGCACCTCTGCAACTTCCGAGGCAAGAGCAAGCTCGGGACATATCATAACATCCACCCCCACCTGAGCTCTGGAAGTAACAGGCACATCAATGTAGTCAGGGTTGCTGACTCTGGCAATGGTTTTTGTTTCTTTCCAGCCAGGATGGGACCTTATGATAAGCTTTGCAGTCATACAGGCAACTATATTGATTTCATCAACCCCTGTGACAGCAACGAGAATATCCACATCAGGAAGGATACTTGCAAGAATATCCGCATTTGCACCGTTTCCTTCCACAACCTGAACATCCAGTTCATCTGCCCTTTTCAGTGCATCCTCATCCTTCTCTATGACAACCACATCGTGCGTGAGGGAAAGAAACTTTGCTATATGATACCCGACTTCACCTGCGCCGATAACCACCGCTTTCATAAGACTCCCTTGAAGAAAAGACTACTTCCAGATAAATTGCTCTTATTTGCTTAAGTAGTCTTTGGAAATGTGAACCGTAATTGGGCGGGTTTCTAAGGAATCATGTGATGTGAAAAAAATGAAAAAGAATCAAAGAGTAAAAAATTAAGAATGATGGATATTAAGCCAAATTTACGGATGGAAGAAGTTAGAGGCTTATGTTTTTACGAAATGTACATATCAAAAAAATAAGCCTGAAAAATCAGGCACATCAATGTTTTTTAGCACCTGTGAAAATCCGTTCAGGAATGCCAGAAGTCACTTGTAAAAAGCACAAGTACAGTATAAACCTCAAGTCTCCCGACCCACATATTGTTTATCAGTATGATTTTTCCCAGGGGAGGGAGTGATGCAAAGTTTGCCATAGGCCCGACTACATTAAAACCAGGTCCTATATTCCCAAGAGTTGCAATCGAAGCGGTGGCAGAACTGACCATATCAACTCCAAGTAAAGTAAGGAGCATCGCACTGAAGATAAAAACTAATATGTAAATCACAATAAAAGAAAGTATGGATTGTAATACATCATCCGGCACTGCTTTGTTATTGAATTTGATAGGCTTGATAAGCCTTGGATGAATAACTTTAAACAATTCTCTCCTCGCATACTTTAGCACCAGAAGAAAACGCACAACCTTCGGGCCTCCACCCGTAGAACCTGCACAGCCTCCTATGAACATGACTGCAAAAACCAGAACCTTTGCTGAGTCTGTCCACTGGTTAAAATCAGTTGAAGCAAAACCAGTTGCTGTCATGATAGAAGTAATCTGGAATATGGCATAGCGGAAAGAATTGAAAAGGGAAAATTCCATATCTTTATAAAGAACCAGGGTTAGCAGGCCTGCAAATCCCAGGAGAATAAAGGTATATGTCCTGAATTCCTCATCTTTGAGAAGAAAGTTCTTGTCAATAAAAATCGCCCTGTAATATAGTGCAAAGTTTGCTCCTGCTGCAAACATAAAAAAGGTAAGAATAAACTCGATAAGAGGGCTGTGAAAAGCTTCTATCCCGGCGTTGTAAGTCGAAAAACCTCCGCAGGCCATACAGGCAAAAGTATGTGTGACGGCATCATACAGTGACATTCCTGCAAGATCCAGCGCAACAATTTCAAAAGCAGAAATCACAATATATAGTGCCCACAGGATTTTTGCAGTATCTTTTATCCTTGGTTTGAGCTTATCTTCGGTAGGTCCTGGAGCCTCAGCCCTGAAGAGCTGTCGCCCTGCAACTCCGAGTTTGGGCAGGATGGCAATGAAGAGCACGATAATTCCCATGCCTCCAAGCCATGAGTTAAAGGATCGCCAGAAAAGAAGACTCCTTGAAAGAGCCTCAATATCCACAAGAATTGAAGATCCGGTTGAAGTAAAACCCGACATTGTCTCAAAAACTGCATCAATAAAAGAGATTCCCTCAAAAAGGAAAGGAATCGCACCAAAAATAGCTGCTGAAAGCCATGTTAGAGCCACAATAGCGAGAGCTTCTTTCTGCTGCCATTCAACACTGCTTTTAATGCGTGTAAGGAGCAAACCTGCAAGAAGGGTTATGAGAATAGAAACAATAAAAGGCTTCAGTGGCTCATGATAGTATAAAGCCACTAAAAGAGGAACAAGCATTGTAAAAGCCAGAAGTACCAGAATTCTACCCAAAGCATTAAAAACAGCTTTATTATTCATGGAAAACCCCTCTCCCATTAATATTTACTTGAAAAACTTTTCTACCTCAGAAACTGCTGAAGCCATAGCAAAAATAACTACACGGTCTCCTTCATTGACAATAAAATCTCCTCTTGGAATTATAGTTTCCTGTCCGCGTACTACCATGTTGATAAGGGACCCTTTCGGGAACTTCACTTTGTTCAAAGGCTTGCCTACAATCTTTGATTTCTCGGATGCCGTATATTCTATAATTTCGGCTCTCTCGCCTTCGATGGTTGTAAGTGTCTGTATGCCTCTTCCCATGGTAAGTTTGAGGACTTCGTTTACTGTTGCTTCTCTTGGACTTACAGCCATATCTATTCCAACCATCTCAAAAAGAGGCAGGTAGTCCGAGCGGTCCGCCCTTGCAATTACCTTTTTTGCCCCCAGCTGTTTTGCGAGCAGGGCACAGAGAAGGTTCTTTTCATCGCTGTCTGTAATCGCAACAACAACGTCCATATCCTCAATGTTCTCTTCTCTGAGAAGGCTGACATCAGTGCCGTCTCCATTAAGCACAAGGGCATTTTCAAGTATATCAGCCACTTCTATGCAGCGGCTCTTGCTTTGCTCAATAATTCTCAGATCAGCGTTCTCCTCTCTGTCGATCAGTTTTGCCAGATATAAGCCTACAATTCCGCAGCCGATAAGGAGAATTCTTGTCCTGTGAGGCACTTCACTCCCAAAAACACTCTCAAGATCCTCCATAGCTTCCGGCTTTCCCACAACTACCATGTGGTCATTTGCTTTGATTAAATCGTCTCCGTGAGGGATAATTATTTCGTCTTCCCTGAAAACAGCACTGACAATGCAGGAATCAGCAAGCCTGAGGTCCTGGATCTGCTTTCCAACGAGTTTGCTTCCTGGACTTATTGCAAATTCCGTCATCTTTACTTTTCCTTCGGCAAACATTTCAGCATCTATTGCTGAAGGGCTTGAGAGTATATCAGCCACTTCAGAAGCGAGTGCAAGTTCAGGGCAGATCATCAGGTCAACTCCAACCTGAGCTCGTGATGTAACCGGAGAATCTATGTAATCGGGATTACTGACTCTTGCTATGGTTTTTGTATCCTTCCAGCCGGTTTTGTTTTTTGTAATCAGTTTTGCAGTCATGCAGGCAACGATATTAACTTCATCAACGCCAGTAACAGCTACAAGGAGGTCTGCATTTTGCAGGATTCTTGAAAGGATCTCTGCGTTTGCGCCGTTTCCTTCAATTACGAGCACGTCAAGTTCATCTGCCCTTCTTGCAGCGTCCTCGTCTTTCTCTATAATTACCACATCATTTTTAGGAGAGAGAGCCTTTGCAATATGATAGCCTACTTCCCCTGCACCAATAATTACAGCCTTCATAGAACACCTTCAAAAAAACTGTTTTTAATGAGTCTGCCACTGCAGAAATTCTTGAACAAGAAGAAATGAATACAGGCTTGACAGGTATAAACATTAATTAAAATCAAAAGAATTAAAGTAAAAGTAAGTGGAGTAAAAGCAGCCAGAATAAAACTGATTAAAACTATATTAATTAACACTAATGTAAGCGTAAGTAAGATCCCGGGCATAATATTGATATTTAATTCGCTGCCCGATATGTGATGAGTTGAAGTAAAGTTTCTCAGCGTGTTGACCATCTCTGGAAATTAAACGTTTTACAAAACCGGAATTTCTCAAACTTATGCTTTTGCGAAATAGCTATATTCTTAAGCATAGAATTTAACAGGTGTATATAAAAGTTTTTCAAATTTTCGTTACAGGACAAAATCTTACTAAAAAAGAATCCTGCATGAAAAATTATAATCAAAAAAAAAGGTTAAAAAAGGGAAAAGAGATATAAATCTGAGAAAAGGAGGTAAAAAGGTAATATTTAAGCAAAATGCCTTATATTCAACTTTCAAAGGCATCTTTTACCTTTTCAAACAGTCCTTTGCTTTTCCTGGGTTTCTCGTTTTTTTGCCTTTCAGCTCTTCCCTTTTCCTCTGCTTCGGACCTCTTTCCATTGCTCAGATATTCTAACTGGCGAAGAAGTTCTTTCTGCTCCTGAGTGAGCTTTGTGGGGGTCTTGACTATAACCCTTACGAGCTGGT
Organism: Methanosarcina sp.; assembly: GCF_035390745.1. Lineage (GTDB taxonomy): Archaea > Halobacteriota > Methanosarcinia > Methanosarcinales > Methanosarcinaceae > Methanosarcina. The sequence continues at coordinate 11,177 of NZ_DAOOUJ010000011.1, forward strand.
CTCCTTTGCCGTGCCCGTGGATGCGCTGTATACCTTTCTCTTTAAGCCTGAATACGGAGTGTGTTTGAGTTCCGGGGGGAATGTTCATTTTGACCTGGCCATAAAGGGTATCTACCATAACATCCGCTCCGAGTGCAGCCTGAGTGAAGGATATTGGCAGTTCGGAGATTACATCGTAGTCAACCCTCTTGAAATATTTGTGTTCCATTACATGGACGACAATATAAAGATCTCCTGAAGATGCTCCCGGTTCTCCTGCATCTCCTTCCCCGCTGAGCCTTAGGGTCATGCCCGAGTCCGCTCCTGCAGGCACGTTGACTGTTATTGTTCTCTTGTTTCGGACTCTGCCTGCGCCGCTGCAGGCAGGGCATGGAGACTCAATTATCTGGCCTCTGCCGTGACAGGTACTGCAGGTTGTTGTGCTCACGAACTGCATTCCAAGAGTTGAGCGGGTGGTACGGACCTGCCCTGTGCCGCCGCAGCCAGGGCAGCGTTTCGGGCTTGTGCCTGCTTTTGCCCCTGTGCCTGAACAGGCAGAACACTTTTCTGTCCTTGGAATATCGACATCCTTACGGACTCCAAAAGCAGCTTCTTCAAAGGTTATGTAGAGGTCGTACTGGAGATCTGAGCCTCTTCTCGGGCTCATAGGACCTCCTCTTCTGCCGCCTCCGAAAAACATTTCAAATATATCTCCAAAACCGCCGAAGTCCGCGCCCCGGAAGATGTCCTCTGCACTGTACTGGTTATCGATTCCGGCATGTCCGAAGCGGTCGTACTGAGCCCTTTTTTCGGTATCTGAAAGAACGGCGTAAGCCTCGGATATTTCCTTGAATTTCTCCTCAGCCCCAGGATCCTTGTTCCTGTCAGGATGGTACTTAAGGGCAAGCTTCCGGTATGTCTTCTTTATATCTTCGACTGAAGCGTCTTTGGATAATCCGAGAATTTCGTAATAGTCACGTGTGGTAGCCATCAGGATTCCCTGTTGTTTTAAAAAAATAAAGGGACGGAACCTGTGAACAGGTTTCCGGTCATGCCTGAGAATTCCCAGGCGTTTTTTGTTAGTGTTAATTCTTCTTTAATTACTTACGCTTTTCGTCGTCAACCACTTCGTAGTCGGCGTCAACAACGTTCTCGTCAGGGCCTCTTGCATCAGGGCCCCCAGCTCCGCCTGCAGCCTGCTGAGCCTGCTGGGCTTTCTGGTACATGGCTGTTGAGATCGGGTACACGGCTTCCTGAAGTGCCTCGGTCTTTGCCTTAATATCTCCTGCGTCCTTGCCTTCAAGTGCCTTCTTCAGGTCTTCAATTGCGGCATTGACTTTTGACTTCTGGTCCTCGGTGGCTGCATCCCCTGCTTCTTTGAGGGTCTTTTCTGCAGCATTGATGAGGGCTTCGGCGTTGTTTCTGATCTCGACTTCCTCTTTCCTCTTCCGGTCTTCTTCTGCGTGCAGTTCTGCGTCCTTGATCATGCGCTCGATTTCGGCATCGGAAAGTCCGCCCGGTTTCTGGATGGAAATGGACTGCTGCTTGCCTGTTCCGAGGTCCTTTGCGCTCACGTGAAGGATACCGTTTGCGTCAATGTCGAAAGTAACCTCGATCTGCGGGATACCTCTCGGAGCCGGGGGTATGCCGTCAAGAGTGAACCTTCCAAGGGTCTTGTTTTCGGAAGCGATTCCACGCTCTCCCTGAAGTACATGGATCTCGACTGAGGGCTGGTTGTCAGCTGCAGTTGAGAAGATCTGGCTCTTTTTGGTAGGAATGGTGGTGTTCCTCTGGATGAGCGGGGTTGCAATGCCTCCGAGGGTTTCGATACCCAGGGTAAGGGGAGTGACATCGAGAAGAAGGACATCTTTTACCTCTCCGCCCAGGACTCCTGCCTGAATTGCTGCACCGATTGCAACTGCCTCGTCAGGGTTGATGTTTTTGTAGGGCTTCTTACCTGTGAAGTTTTCTACAAGTTCAACTACTGCAGGCATCCTTGTAGCTCCTCCGACAAGGATCACTTTGTCAATGTCGTTTGGTGTAAGCTTTGCATCGCTGAGTGCGCGGCGCATGGATACAAGGGTCTTTTCCAGGAGGTCTTCAGTCATTTTCTGGAACTGGGCTCTGGTCAGGTCGATGTCCATGTGCTTTGGTTCCCCGTCAGTGCCTACTGTCAGGAAGGGAAGGTTGATGTTGGTGCTTGCGACACCTGAAAGCTCAATTTTTGCTTTTTCAGCAGCATCTTTCAGGCGCTGGAGTACAGCCCTGTCTTTGGAGAGGTCAATTCCTTCTGATTTCTTGAATTCTGCAAGAAGGTAATCCATAATGCGCTGGTCGAAGTCGTCGCCTCCGAGGTGGGTATCTCCGCTTGTGGACTTCACTTCAAAGACTCCGCCTCCGAGTTCCAGAATGGATACATCAAAGGTTCCGCCTCCAAGGTCATAGACGAGGATCTTCTGGTCTATATCTCCTTTGTCAAGCCCGTAAGCGAGGGCTGCAGCTGTGGGCTCATTTATGATTCTCAGGACGTCGAGCCCTGCAATTGCTCCTGCGTCTTTTGTAGCCTGCCTCTGTGCATCGTTGAAGTAAGCGGGAACTGTAATGACAGCCTGTTTGAGTGTTTCTCCAAGGTAAGCTTCTGCATCTGTTTTGAGCTTCTGGAGGATCATTGCAGAAATTTCCTGTGGGGTGTATGCTTTTCCGTTAAGCGTAACTTTGTAATTGGCTTCTCCCATGTGCCTTTTAATAGAATAAACCGTATTCTCCGGGTTTGAAATCGCCTGCCGCTTTGCGACCTGGCCCACTAGTTTCTCTCCTTTCTTGGAAAACCCGACAACTGAAGGAGTTGTTCTGCTGCCTTCGGCATTGGGGATCACGACAGCTTCTCCACCTTCCATCACTGCCACACATGAGTTGGTAGTACCAAGGTCAATACCCAGTATCTTTGCCATATTATGTCCTCATAGTTAATTCTTAAATTATATTAATTCTTAAATTATATTAATTCTTAAATTATATTGCCTGATTTGTCTGATAGATTATAGTTAAATTTCAGGTTAAGTTGCCTGATTTGAATAATTAATAATTTTACCTGATCGGAGCAATTAGCCCCATTAATTCAGTTAAATTACTCGAATTCAGTAAATTGCTCAGTTGATTTTGCCAAATTACTCAGCCTGAGAGATTTAAAGATTACTTCCTTCTAAACTACTGAGTTAAGTTATTTAATAAAGTCCTTCTGTTACTCAGAGGTTAGAAGCTTTGATTTCGCTTTTGGCAATTGAGTTGAATCTTGAATTTTTAGTCTTCATCTAACTTAAATCTGGTTTAAGTCTAAATTCCAGGTAACTGACTTTGACTAACTTTATTTCTCTGTCTCGTCAGGGTTTCTCGCCACTGAAACAAGAGCTGGCCTGACGATCTTGTCGTTCAAAGCATATCCGTGTTTGTAAACATCAACAATGGTGTTATCCGGAACTTCTGAGGTTTCTATGTGCTGGATAGCTTCATGCCTGTGAGGATCAAACTCGCCTGCTTTTTCGCATTTTATCCTTTCAAGCCCGTACTTCTCCAGGATAGAGAAAAACTGCTTTGAAAGCTGCTCTATTCCGCTTACGATTGAACCCATGTCTTCTGCAGTACGTGCAGATTTCAGGGCACGGTCAAAGTTATCTGTTACTTCTACAAAGTCAAGAAGTACCTGTTCAAGTACAGCTTTCCGGTTTTCTTCCATCTGACGTGCGGTCCGTTTTCTGAAGTTATCAAAATCTGCTGCAAGCCGGATAAGCTGGTCCTTGAGAATTTCGTTTTCCTCCCTGCAGGCAGCTTCAGGGCTTTTCTCAGCCCCGGGACTTACAGGTTCTTTTTCAGGGCTTACTGTTGTTTCACCGGTTCTTTCAGCCGAAGATTCTGAATTCCGGGTTTCGGAACTTTCAGCCTCTTTCTGGTTTCCTTCTTTAGAATCCATGTTTTCCTTTTTCCTGGACTTTTTCATGTATCAATCCCCATGAAATTATTCTAACGGTCTCGCTCGTCCTGATCTGTGATTGTTTGTAATTCTATAAATACTTTTCTATCGGCTGGGTGGTAAATCCTCTTTAGAAAGAAGAAAAAAAGAAAAATCAGTAAGAGTGGTTCTCAAGTTTATGAGATAGTGCTTTGATCATTATTATACCTGCAATCATGCAGGCCGCAACTGCCGAGATAACCTGTTCCCATCCGAGAGCGGAAATGCCTCCTCCCAGAGCAAACTGAACGCCTCCCACGAGAGTGACAAACACGAAGGAAAGCCCGAAACCTGCAAAAGCTCCTGCAACAAGGGAACTCACAGTATTAAGGCCCTGTTTCTCATAAAAAACCATCCCACCAATAAACATCACTGCAAAAATCATGAGCACAAACGCCGTAGGCAGGGGACTCGATTTAGATGAGAATATATCAAATAACCCGAGCCCCATGTCAACCAGAAATATACCCATAAGCAACGCGACAGCAAGGGTCTTGACAAAAGGATTTTCAAACAAAGACTGAGAATTTGGGTTTCTGCTGTTGATTTTACCAGCCACCGTTAATATTATGTGTTTATTTTTTAAGCTATAAACTATATAAATTATATAAACTTTTACTTAAATCTCCAGCTCAGTTGCTTAACTTTCTTTTTTCCTTCACATCCCTTCATAATTTTGTTAGCGTAACTTTCTATTGTCCTGCCCTGTCCCTTCTAACTAAAAAACTCCCCCCACTATCCTGTTTGATTTCAAATTTCAACTTAAAACGCCTCTCCTGCTTCTCTGGCAGCCCGCCAGAAGTAGAGGAAAATTTTCCTCTCCTCCCCAAAAAGGAATTTTTTAAATCATATTTCCCGGACCTTCCCCAGCCTGTCTGGCGTCTTTTCCACAAAAAGAGAACGAAGCTGAGCAAAAAGTTGAACGAAAAGAATTGAGCAGTCCTCTCGAACTCAGTTCACTTTATAACTTCCAAAGTAGTCCTCTTGAGCGAAGCGAAAAGGACCGCGTACTCCCGAGGCGCAATTCGGGAAGGACCTCGTGCTCCCGAAGCGAAACTCGGGAGACAAAAAGTAATATAAAATGACCGGGTTTTTCTTTTCCGATGAAAATCCTGATTGCAGAATTTGCTGTGGGCACTGATATTGAAAAGTCTCTTATTCCTGAAGGAGCAGCTATGCTGAAAACGCTTGCAGAAAGCTTTGTCCGCGCAGGGCATGAGGTATATTACCCTGCTGCAGGAACTGAAATCGGTGCAGGCACAGCATTGAAGTCAACTGCTGAAAGCTTCAGGCAGGTAATTGAACGGGAAGCAAAGAAGTGTGACGCCGGACTGCTTATTGCTCCAGACGGAATGCTTCCGGAGCTGAACAGGATTCTTGAAGAGAATACCGTAAACCTCGGGTGCTCTCCCGACGCTGCAGCCTGCTGTGCAGACAAACTCCTGTGCACGGAAATCCTGAAAAAAGCGGGAATTAATGCCCCTGAAATTGCACAGAAAGCAGAAAAAGGCAAAAAGTATGTTATAAAGCCAAGGTTCGGATGCGGGGCAGAGGAAACGTATCTGGTTACGGATTTTGAAAACACCGGCGAGTTCATTGCAAGCGAATACGTCGAAGGAGAACACCTGAGCGTAAGCCTTATTGCAGGAAAAAAGACGCTTCCACTTGCGGTAAACCGGCAGTTTATCGAATTTTATGAGAACAGGGGCGTGGAAGGAAAAAATCCAGAGAAAACCGGAGCATCGGGCATAAAATATAACGGGAGCCTGACCCCTTACCAGACTCCCAGAAAGAATGAACTTTATGAGACTGCAATATTCACAGTAAAATGCCTGGGCTGCTCTGGATACGTGGGCGTGGATATTGTTCTTTCTGATTTCCCTTATGTCGTGGATGTAAATCCAAGGCCTACAGCTTCAATATTCGGGATCAGCAGGGTCATGCGGGAGGAAATAGGTGAACTCCTTCTCATGAATAGATTCGGAACACTCCCCGATTCCGTGCATATCGAGGGAGAATATCATTTTTCAAAAGACATGCTGGGCGAGCTTTTTGGAAAGAACTGACACTGGTAAATTGCGGTTTTATCTATCTGGAGAATTACGGACCTGGAAAATACACGGAAAGGAATTGAAATGCATTCAAAAATCATAGGGCTTGACATTGGAGGGGCGAACACAAAACTTGCTTCCTCGGACGGAACTGCTGTGGAACTTCATTACCTGCCGCTCTGGAAAAACACCAGGCTTCCGGAAGTCTTAAAAGAGATCTCTCAAAGGCTGAAACCTGAAAAAGTCGCTGTTGTGATGACAGGAGAACTCGCGGATTGCTTTGAAGATAAAGACCAGGGCATCCGCTTCATAAAAGAAACTGTTGATTCTGCTTTTGGCTCCGAAAAAGTCTCGTATATAAACAGCCAGGGAAAGTTCCAGAGTGAAACCGATTCCCTCAGAGAGCTTGCTGCCGCAAACTGGGCAGCCTCAGCCAGGCTGATAGGAAAAGAGATCGGAGACTGTATTTTTGTTGATGTTGGCAGTACCACAAGTGATATTATTCCTATTATTTCAGGGGAGCACAGGGCAGGGCATACGGACTTCGAAAGGCTTCTCAGGAGTGAACTCGTATATGCAGGCACTCTCAGGACAAACCTTGCGGCACTTCTTGAAAAGGTAACTCTCAAGAAAGGCATATGCCGAACATCTTCGGAACTTTTTGCAACGACAGCAGATGCTTATTTAATTCTCGGGAACATTGATGAAGGGATGTATACATGTGAAACTGCTGATGGGGCTGGCAGGAGCAGAACAGATTCCATGCGCAGGATCGCAAGGCTGGTCTGTGCGGATCTTTCAGAGGTAGGGGAGCAGGAGATACACGATATCGCAGAACAGGTAATGGAGAAACAGGTTTCTGTGCTTGCTGAAGCTATTTCTGAAGTTGCGAAAAGGAACGGACTTACAAAGATTGCAGCAGCAGGCCTTGGGGAATTTCTTATAGCTGAAGCCACAGAAAGGCTCGGATTTGAATGTATTTCTGTTGCCGGGCACTGGGGAGAAGATATCTCAAAGGTATTTCCTGCATATGCTGCCGCTTGTTTGCTGGAAGCTGAGACCTCAAAAAACTGAGGCTTGAATAGCCTGTATACCCTGTATTTTTAAGGAAATAAGAAGAAATCGAGGAAATAGAAGAAATTGAAAGCTGCTTTGAACAAACTGCAACGGATAAGAAATGCAGGATAAGAAATGCATATGGAACCTGTAAGAGTGGTTATTAAGGTAGGAGGAAGCCTGATCCGGGAAGCTCCTGAACTTGTAAACAGGCTCGTAAAAGAATTTGGTATGGGGAGTGGTAAAACTGCTCCCAACAGGCCTGGTTCAGAGAAAATACCTTTTTTCATCCTTATAGTTCCCGGTGGAGGGATATTCGCTGATGCCGTCAGAAAAGCTGACGAGAGCTTTGGGCTCGGAGACGATGCAGCTCACTGGATGGCGATACTTGGAATGGAGCAGTATGCCTGTTATCTGCAGGACAAAAGCTGTGCAGCAGGCACGGATTCAATAAAAGAACTGCCTCCGGGAGTTTCAATTCTTTTTCCTTACAGGCTGCTGAAGGCAGAAGACCCTCTGCCCCACTCATGGGACGTAACCTCTGATACGATTGCTGCATGGGTAGCCAGGCAGACAGGAGCCCTGTTTATTAAGGCTACGGATGTTGACGGGATATTCAGGGAAGGAAAAATTAGCAGAGAAATCTTTACTTCGGAGTTATCTGAAAATTTTGAAAGCTGCATTGATCTTTCTCTTCCAGGATTCCTTCAAAAAAACAGAATGGAATGCTTAATTCTAAATGGAAAATTCCCGGAAAGAGTGATTCAGGCAGTGTACGGGAAGCCTGTGCCCTGTACGGTGGTAAAGGGGAATATTTAAATTGTATATCGTATATGACTAGGGAGAGAAGCAAACCGTGTCCAAAAAGCATCATTACATTCAGTTCACCAGATTTGTTGATGTTAATACAGGTGCCGAATAAGAGCAGGATACTGAAGCTTAAGGAAGGTGCCTGATTCACCGGTTAATTCATTGCGTTTTACTATAAGGAACGATTAAGGAGAAGAAAAATGTCATCAGAGAAAGTTGAATACTGTACCTCGTGCGGAATCCGCCTTGTGGAAAAAGGCTATGTGAAGTTCCCCTGCCCCCAGTGCGGAGAAGAGATCGGAAGATGTACAAGCTGCAGGCAGCAGGGTAACGTATACACCTGCCCGAAGTGCGGATTCAAAGCTCCGTGATTTCGGACAGAGTTCAAGAAAATCCAGACGCAAATTGTAAACTCAGCTTAAAACTGGTTTGCAGATATCATAAAATATAAGAGGAATTGAAATGGGTGATGTTGCAGCAAAAATAAAAATCATGCCAGAAAGTGTTGACACCGACCTTGTAGGGCTGAAAGAGAAGCTCAAAGCCGTAATTCCAGCAGGAGCCGAGCTTCACGGGGACATAGTCGAAGAGCCAATAGCTTTCGGATTAAAGGCTCTGATTGTTACACTGATCGTTAACGACGAAGAAGGCGGAACTGAACCTGCAGAAGAAGCCTTTGCAAAAGTTTCCGGCGTCGAGAATGTTCAGGTCATTGAAGCCTACCGTATCTGAGAAGGAAAAAAGAACCGGATAACGTTTCCGGAAAACTTTTTTCATCATTCTCTTTTTCGCAAAAGGGCTCGTAGATCAGGGGAAGATCGTTACGTTCGCAACGTAAAGGCCGCGGGTTCAAATCCCGCCGGGTCCATTTTAAGTTTTGTCAGTCCTTATTGATACTAATTTTTGTGAGGATCCGTATCTAACAAGTACGAATACAGGTCCTGATCAATCAGTTATTGCAGAACTGGTGCTGATATCTGATTATTTTCTTCTGCCAGTGTGAACCTTATAGTAAATTCTGTTCCATTATTTCTTTTTAGTTCAAATTTCCCGTCTATCTGATCTACAAGAGCGGTTATCAACTGTATGCCCAGACTGTCAAGATTCTGGATACTGAGATTTTCAGGAATGCCTATTCCATTATCTGAAACGCTCAGAATAAAACTGGTAGCCTTATTGCCTTTCTTTTTGTGTCCGCCATTTTCTTCTCTACGGAGTTCGATCCGGATCTCTCCTCTGTCTCTATCCGGAAATGCATGTTTAAGGGAATTGGAAACGAGTTCATTTACAATTATTCCTAATGGGACAGCAACATCCATATTAAATAATGCATTTTCTTCCAGATCCATTTTCAGGTCAATATTTTTGCTACTAAGGCTGTATGTCCGAAAAAGATTTTCAGTTAGTTCTTTAATGTACTCACAAAAGTCCAGTGTATCGGTCCCTTCTCCTTTATAAAGTTCTTCATGGATAAGAGCCATAGATACAACCCTATTCTGGCTTTCTCTGAAAGCTTCAATTACTTTCGGGTTATCAAACTTATCAGCCTGAAGGTCAAGAAGGGAAGAGATAACCTGCAGGTTATTCTTAATTCTGTGATGAATTTCTTTCTTACGGGTAATCTCAATATTTGCAAGAGCTTTCTGTGTCTTTTTATTCTCGGTAATGTCGAGAACGAAAGCTGTGCCTCCATTACGCACCTTATCGAAAGTAGCTGCCCCCACAATCACAGGCACACGTGAGCCATCTTTGCGGATGTATTCCTTCTCTCTAGGTCCTTTTAGACCGGTGCTTTTCAGTTCCGCGATGATTTGCTCATCTAGGGAACGGTACTCAGGCGGTGTCATTTTGTTCCAGTTTACCTTTCCTGCCTGCAAATCTTCGCGCGTGTAACCGACTATTTCCAGAAACCTGTCGTTGGCATCTGTGACCGAACCGTCCACATTATAGTAACAAACGCCAAGCATATCCGATTCGTAAAATAGGCGCATGCGCGCTTCACTCTCACGCAGAGCTTTCTCAGCCCTTATACGCTCAGTAATGTCCTGAACTATTCCCTTCTCTCTTACAGGAATATTTTTCTCATCAAAAATGACTTCGCTCTGTGCATGGACTGTGCGCTCTTCTCCACCGGCTGTGATAATTCTGTAATCAATGCTGTACGGCTCTCCCTTTAAAGCTTTTTTAATGGCATTCTCCATATAGTTTCGATCGTCCGGGTGCACATAATTTAAAAGTTCACTGTAAGATGGTACTGATTCCTGAGGATCGCGGCTGAAAATACGATACATCTCCTCAGACCAGTGCAGCTCCCCGTTTATAATATCCCATTCCCAGTTTCCAATATGAGCCATCTTTTGAGCTTCAGAAAGACTTTTTTCACTTATTTTCAATGAATTGTAAGCCTTCTCAAGCTGGTTCGTTCTTTCTTCAACCAATTTTTCTAAATTGTCATATGCTTTTTTTAGGGCTTCTTCTGCTTTTTTGCGCTCGGTGATATCCTGGTTGGTTCCATACATCAAAACTATCTTGCCAGATTCATCCGTGACGATTTCGTTTTCGCTCAATAAGATTTTCGGCGTACCATCAATGCGGATGATATTGTAGGTGATGTTATACTTATGGCCGCTCTCTACAGCCTTCTGGATCTCCCTGTCGACCCTTTCACGGTCTTCGGGCACGATGAAACTTAAGAACAGCTCATAAGAGGGCTTAACCTCTCCCGGCGCCAGCCCGTAGTTCCGGTACGATTGTTCAGACCATGTTACCTCGTCAGTAATAAGGTCCCAGGTCCAGCTGCCGACCTGAGCGACTTTCTGTGCTCTCGCAAGCTCCATCTCACTCTTCTGGAGCGCCTCCTCTACTCGCTTGCGTTCTGAGATATCTCTAATGATCAGGCTCGTTTTTATACTGCCATCAGCATCTACAAAGAGTTTAGAGCTTGTATCGCAGATGAAAGTTGACCCATCTTTTCTTCTATGTATCAGTTCAACCCTCATCCGGCCTGTCAGCCTTCTTTCCTCAAGTGCAGCCGCAAGCTTCTCATCATTGACTACTATACCTTCTCTTCCAGCCTGTATAATTTCATCTTCGGTCATGCCGAACATCTGGCATGCTTGAGGGTTTGCACAGAGAATAGTGCCGTCTGGTCTTGTAAGCAAAATTCCGTCGAGGCTGTTCTCATATAGAGATCGGTAGCGCTCCTCACTCGCCCGCAGTGCTTCTACAAGTACATCGCGTTCTGCCAGCAACCTGGTCAGTTTAAAATTGCTGTAGCTTAGCTGCGAGATCATGTTGGCAAGCGTCATGAAGAAGGCCATACAGGTATCCACAACCGTCGAGCTCAATCTCGGGACTTTTTCAAGCGCTGCTATGTATTCCTCTTCATTGAAGCCGTATTTTCTGGCCTGGGATCGGAAAAGCTCATAGTCCAGAGGTTCGTCCTCAAAAAAGAACTGCCCTGAGAAAATATTTCCTGCGTGCTGGCCGCCCGCGATAACAGGAGTAGCGATATCCCACATATTGTTCCTGCACCTGTACAGCTTAAACTCTCCTGGAAGAATTCCTGAAGACAGCTTCGTATCGCTTTCTACGCAGTGCCTGCAGGTTTCAGGGTGAACCCTGTGGAACCGCGTGCAGATATCCTGCCATCCGGCGCTTACCAGAACATTGCCTTTGAGATCTACCAGGGCCATGGCAATGTGAGCAAAATTATAGAAATCATCCATAAGGGACTGTATCGCCCTGGTATCAACGATATCAGCAAGCCCAATATTCTCCATTTCCCTCTCAGGCGAAATAATTCCTTCCAGATTTACCCTGGCATGCTGTTCACTCTTCTGTGGCTCCTCCTCGGCACGTTTGCGATTATTGATATTTTGCCGGTTGGAACCCTCTATTTTTTCCCATTTTCCTTTCTCTTTGATAAGGGTTAATTGATGATTAAAAGCCGCGTTTATTATTTCAGCTGAACTGCACCTGTCGAGAGAATAGGTGTATAGAGCCATTATCGGGCGGTTTTTCAGCGAATTATCCAGATTTTCCTCAAAGCCGGTGAAACCACTCCAATTCTTTTTAATCTCTGAAGTATCCTCTGCCAGCCTCAAGCCTTTATAACCACTGGTCAAAGCCCTGTCAAGTTTTTCAAGCCATCTATTCATTGCTTTTTCAGAGTTTAATATATCTACATACCAGTGACTGTGGGGAATAATTTCTATTTGCCCTCTTTCCTGATAGGTGTTTAAATCAGGAACGGACTTTCTCAAAGCTTCCTTTGCTTCTTCTACTTCCAGCGGCGGTGAGGTAATCCAGATGCAAAATTCGTTATTTTCCAGCCCGGCTTTAAAATAAGGGATAAGTATATCCATCAGGTCTTCTTTTGTCTGGTAGAACTGGCAGAAGTGTGTTCCCCAGGGTACCTCGCCAATAATATCAATTCCAGAGTCTCTAGTATTTTTTCTCATCAATATTGTCTCCGTTTTTTGAGGACACCAGGACAAGATTTTTTTTGCATCAGGGTGTTCTATTTCTTCTTCACCTATAATATCCATTTAGACCTGATTTCATTCCCTAAAAGTTTCCAGGAAACTCATATTTGCTCAAATCTTCTCAAAAGCTTACTGGAAGGCTAATCCTGGAAGATTTGTCTTATGACGTCTTTTTTGTGCTGTTTAGAACCCGTTATTCTGGAAATATTGGGTTCTAATTCAAATGATTTTTCCACAGCAAGAGCTGAAACCCAATAAATAACTGGATTGAAATAAAATAGAGGAGACAGGTATATTAAGCTTGCTGGTTTTTGCGGTGAGAATACAGCCAGATCTTTGTCTGGCGGCTGACTTGTGGATTCTCCCTCAAATTCTTCTCTTTCTTTACTGTTTTGTCAATTTAATATCTTTAGTTTCCTGATTTCCAAAAAAATTTGATTTGTTATCATGGAGTATTTCATTCAATAGATGCGTATTTTGAGAGTTATTTATTATATAACTTCATAAAAATAGCAAAGAATTAAATACAAATAACTCTTTTTAAATATTGGTGTGGGCATCCCACGCTAGAATAACCCCCTCAGATGGCCAGGGAAAGTTGAAGCTCCCCCTGGCCACTATATTAACAAATATTCTTTCCAGGGCAATTCTTTACAGAAGATCTCAATTCAACTCCCTTTTTATGCGATCTTTTGTGATTCTGCCAGTGGAATTTGATTTCTTTTGTTTTCCCTTTTTGATCAGGTTCTCTGCAGAAAAATAATAAACAAATATTTTTATATTTTTCAAAGTTCACTGGATCTTTTCGTCCCGAAAAATACTTGTGGAACCTGAACTTGAAAAACATGAATCCGAACTTTTCAAAAAGTGGAAACACATCATATAGTTTTTAAATAATGGGGTTCATTATAGACCAGCTTATATCTTTTTACGATAATGTTCCGGATGTATGGGATTTAAGGGAATAAATAGCGGAAAAAAAATGGAAAATCCGCAATGGCTATTTTTAACCCTTTTTTTGAGCGAAAAAAAATTGATTCTCACCTGAAACCTGCAGTCCAGGCAAAGAATGAAATGGGGGACTGGTATTCATTAAAAGTAACAGGTTGCCCGAAAGAAAAGAAGAAACTGGGGAAATAGAAAAGGAAATCTCTATAGGAATGCAGGAAAACATGATAAATCATTCTCCTGCGGAGAACCCTAACCCCGTTCTCAGAGCAGATCCAAACGGGAAGGTCCTTTATGCAAATAAAGCAGCCTTCTTTCTTCTTGAATACTGGGGCATAAAGGAAGGAGAAGAGCTCCCTCAATTCCTCAGGAACGATATTAAAAGAACTCTTTCTCAGAAAGGTCCCGAACACCTTGAAATCAATGCAGGAAAAGTTACGTATTCTCTGATGCTTCACGCCAGTCCGGATGGCGATTATGTAGATATTTATGGATTTGATATCAGTTACAGGGTACGGGCTGAAGAAAAATTCAGGTTCCAGCATGAGGAACTGGTCAAACTGAAGACCATTGAGTATTCTGAACTAAATGAAAAACTTAAAAATGAAATAGCGGGGAGAAAGAGGGTTGAAGAAATCCTCAGGAACAATCTCCAGTTTCTTGAGGTACTTCTTGACAGCATTCCAAGCCCTGTATTTCAGAGAGATCTTAATGAAATTTACGTAAACTGTAACGAAAACTTTGCCAGGCAAATAATGGGGCTTCCCAAGGAGATAGTCATAGGAGGCTCTTTCTCTGAGTTCCATAAAAAAGTTCCAAAGGAGCTTGCTGACATTTATTACAAACATGACAGAATACTTCTCGAAAAGGGGGGCAGTCACTATTTTGAGACCAAAGTCATCTGTGCTGATGGTGTTGTTCGGGATTTTCTTTTCCATAAAGCTACTTACGAAGACAGTACCGGAGAGATTGCTGGAATTGTGGGTGTAATGCTGGATATTACTCAGCGGAAAGAGGCTGAGAAATTTTTCCGAAAAACCGAAGAGAAATACAGGCTTGCTGCCGAGCAAACCGGACAGCTGGTTTATTATTATGAGACAGAATCAGATCTAATTGACTGGGCAGGAGCAATCCCGCAGCTTACCGGCTATACCCCTGAAGAGTTCAGGCAGGTAAACCTGAAAGGCTGGATCGAACATGTTCATCCTGAAGACCGCGAAAGGGTATGGAAAGTACATGAAAAATGCATGAAAGACGGGGGCAAATACTTTGAAGAATATAAATTCCGAAGGAAAGACGGAAGCTACTTCTATGCAGAGGACAGTGGTATGTACCTTCTGGATAACTTTAATAAGGTTTACCGGATTGTGGGGGTAATAAAAGACATTACTGAAAGAAAACTCTCCCGTGAGATTCTTGAAAGAAGTGAGGAAAGGTTCCGTATAATTGCTGAACAGACAGGACAGCTTGTTTATGATTATGATGTTGAAAATGGCCATAGTTCCTGGGCAGGGGCAATTGAAGAACTTACAGGATATAGTTTTGAAGAGTTTCAGGGATTCACTCCTGAGGTATGGGTTCAGCATGTTCATCCTGATGACCGGGATAAAGCAGTAAAAACGCATGAAGAGTGCATTAAAAACGGGGGCAAATATTTTGAAGAATACAGATTCAGAAGAAAAGATGGGAGATATATCTGCGTTGAAGACGGCGGGATTTACCTGAAAGCCAGGGACAGAGGTATATATCGGGTTCTTGGGGTTATAAAAGATATCACTGAGAGGAAACTCGCCCATGCTGAACTGAAAAATAGTGAAAGCCGCTATCGTCTAATTGCAGAAATGACTAAAATGCTTCTGTATTACGATAACTACAGGGAAGACAGAATTGACTGGGCAGGAGCAATTCCTCAAATTACAGGGTATAGTAATGAGGAATTCCAGAAAGTCAGGACTGACGGCTGGATGAATATGATTCATCCTGAAGACCTCCCGAGAGTCAGGGATGCTCACGAATATTGCATGCAGCATGGAGGTGAATTCCATCAGAACTACAGGTTCAGGAGAAAGAATGGGACTTACTTCTATGTTGAGGATGAGGGAGTTTACCTGAAAGATGAAAATGGCTGTGTGTATATGACAGCCGGAGTGATAAAAGATATCACAGAGAAAAGATCTGCCCGGGAAAAACTTCAGGAGAGCGAAGAAAGATTCAGAATAGCTGCAGAACAAACAGGGCAGATAGTGTTTGAACATGACCATGGGGACAGGAATATCAAGTGGGCAGGAGCTATTCAGGATGTTACAGGATATACAGTAGAAGAATTTATAAAATTCGATTATTCTGCATGGGCAGACCATATTCATCCTGAAGATAGGGAAAGAGCTCTGAATGAGCTCAGAGCCTGCCACGGAAACGAGAATAAGTTTCGTATTGAGTACAGATTCAGGAAGAAGGACGGGAACTATATCCATGTGGAAGACAGCGGGGTTTATCTGAGAAACGAAGACGGAAGCATTATAAAGTCTTTAGGCGTAATGAAAGATATTACGGGCATAAAACTGGCTTCGGAAAAACTGAAGGAAAGTGAAGCGCGTTACGTCTCCTTCATGAAAAACTTTAGAGGAATAGCTTTTCAGATGGGACTTGACTTTGCTCCGATTCTTGTAGACGGCAATGTAGAAGAAATTACGGGGTACAGAAAGGAAGACCTGATCTCCGGAATAATTGACTGGTACCAGCTTGTTTACCCCGATGACAGAGAAAAACTTTTCGAGAACAGGAAGAAACTGGTAGAAGATCCCCTTCTTTTCATAGAACACGACTACAGAATAGTGCATAAAAACGGAAGTACAAGGTGGGTACATGAAATTTTTCAGAATATTTCGGACTCCATGGGCAAAAAGAGAATTCTTCAGGGTGCAGTCTATGACATAAGCAGGCAAAAAGAAGCTGAAGAATCTCTCGCAAAAGTTGAGGAACTCCGTAAAAAGGAAATACATCACAGGATAAAGAATAATCTTCAGGTAATCTCAAGCCTTCTTGAACTTCAGGCAGAGAAATTTAAAGATATGGATGTTCTGGAAGCCTTCCGTGAGAGCCAGAACCGCGTTGCTACAATGGCAATAATCCACGAAGAACTGTACAGGTCAAGAAATAATGATACTCTGGATTTCTCGGCATACCTCCAGAAACTGACAGAGGAACTGTTCCACTCATACATTGTCCGAAAAGGAGATGTTGATATGCAGCTCGACATCGAAGAGATTTTTCTGGGAATGGATACTGCAGTTCCTCTTGGGATTATTATCAATGAGCTCGTATCCAATTCTCTGAAGCATGCGTTTCCAGCAGGCAGGAGAGGAAATATTTGCATCAAGCTCAGCAGGACAGAAGGGAATGCCGGGAATAAAAGTATAAGTAATATCACTAATAATATTGGTTCTAAGAGTTCAGTTGAGAAAAATATTCAGTATACGCTGGTAGTTTCGGACAATGGGTTGGGTTTTCCGGAAAACATTGATTTCAGGAGCACGGATTCTCTGGGTCTGCAACTTGTAAATATACTCGTCGAGCAGCTGGAGGGTACAATTGAACTTGAAAACGGTTCAGGAACCACGTTCAAAATCTGGTTTAAGGATCCCTGACAGTCATCTGAAAATTTATCCAGCATTAAAGGGGAGATATGATGAAAAAGGCAAAAATTCTGGTTGTTGAAGACCAGAACATCGTCGCTCTAAATATCAGAAACAAACTCAAAAATTTGGGTTACACTGTACCCGGTACTGCATCCACAGGAGAGGAAGCGATAAGAAAAGCAGAGCTGACGAACGCAGATCTTGTTTTGATGGATATCATGCTGAAAGGGGACATGGACGGTATTGAAGCTGCCCGTGAAATAAAATCCCGCCTTAAAATTCCCGTGCTATATCTGACTGCTTACACTGATGACGAAACTCTTGAAAGGGCTAAAATGACAGAGCCTGCAGGATACATTTCCAAACCTTTCAAAGAAGAAGACCTGCACAGCAATATTGAGATGGCCCTCCATAAACACAGGGCAGAAAAAAAAGAGATTGAAACTTTAAGCAGCGATGGATAAATCCTGTGGCAGTTTAAAGCGGATATACCCATTTGGGTATATCTCAAATCCTTTTCTATAAAATATGAGAGAATTCAGGCTTTATTAATGCTAAAATTCTCTATTCAAGTGGGTTTTGTTCAGAGCTTGAGGACCTTTGCTGCTTTCAAAGCTTCGCTGACCATAGTTTCGATGTCAAGTCTTTTCTCTTCAAGTACTATAAGGTCATAGTTTGCCTTTACTTCGGGACGCTCAGGGACTGCAGTGCAGTTTCCTGCCGACCTTGTAGAGATGTCATAGGTTCCGATTTTGCGGGCAATATCCATGACCTCGCTCTTGTCAAAGGCAATTAAAGGGTGATAAATCGGGATCGCAAGCTGGTAAATCTCGGCGTGCATGTTGGCAGCAGTCTGGGAGGCTACCTGCCCCAGGGAAGAGCCGGTAATGATTCCGCTTGCACCTTCTTTTTTCATGACCTCGTAGGCTTCCCTGTACATCATACGCTTGCAGAGAAGGCAGGTATTTTTTCGATCGCAGGCGTTTATGAAGGACCTGAGATTGGGACCATGGGGAATCTCGTAGGTAGTGAACTGGTGACCGGGAGCCCATGCCTGAAGCTGCCGGATGCAGTCAAAAGCCCGCTCCCTGGCAGCATCTCCTGAATAAGGAGAGGTATTGCAGTAAACAGGGGTGATCATCACGCCCCGCTTCATCATAAGCCATGCAGCAACCGGAGAATCGATGCCTCCTGACATCAGCACTACCATATTGCCCTGCGTGCCCAGGGGCAGCCCTCCCACTCCTTTAACTGTTTCCAGGTAAACGTAAGCCAGGTCCTGCCTCATCTCTACAAAAATTTCCTTATCCGGAGAACTCAGGTCAACCCTGGGATGTTTTCCTTCTTTTTCAAGCATATCCCAGACAGCATCTCCGCATGCTCTCCCAATATCCGCCGATGAGAATGAATGCTTTCCACTTCTTCTGGCACGGATGGCAAAAGATTCACCTTCCTGGATAAGGTCTTTTCCAACAAGGGCACAGGTTTTAGCTGTGTTCTCAAGGTTTGGTTCTGTTATCAATGCAGAGGATGTCGAGACGACCCCGAAAACATCTGCAGCCGCCTGAGCAGCACGCGGATCTGTCGTCTCAATAAATATCCTGCCCCATTCTCTCCGCATGAGGGAGTATGGAATATTTTTTGAGTCCAGCATTGCGGCAATGTTTTTCATAAGTATTTTCTCATACCAGTTCCTGACTCCAGGACTTTTGAGAGCAAGCTCCCCGTACCGGACTATAACAACATTCGTCTGTCTTGCAGCTTCTTTATCCATACTGTTTGTGAAAGCACCCTGCATGTTCTTATTATCTCTCTTTACTTTTTATCAATAGCAGATTAAAGCCCTTTTTCGGCTTTCAGATTTGTCTGTCGTATACGCTTAATGTCAGTCGTTATATCTCCTTCTGTACTATATCAGTTTATGTGGAGCTAATGTCCGGTCAAAAATACGCGCATGATATTCTTCGAATAACATGCCCAAAATGGAAGTACTTGAGAGCACTTTCATGCTAAAGAGAAGAATATTGGTTCCTGTGCCTGGAAACGTTAATAAAAAGGTTCAGGCATTTGGATTAATTATTGCACTGTTATTTGCAACCTGCCAGATTTGTTTTGATAACTCTGTATACTGAGTTTTCGGGTCACTTGTTTTCAGAATGAAAGAATTTGCACCATTTTGTATTGCCTGATGCATAAGTTCTTCTCCGACTCCCGTAAACAGAATGAAAGGAATGTTTATTCTCTTGTCACGGATAGTCTTCAGGAATGAAATACCGTTCATAACAGGCATATCATAGTCCGAGACTATCACATCATAGGAATCTTTCTCTAACATATTGAGAGCTTCTCCTGCAGAGTCAACAGTATCGGAGTCTATATTGTGGAAGACTTCTAAAAACGTCTTTGATATCTCTAAAAATGAGGGGTCGTCGTCTACAATCAATACTTTCATGGGGGTTCTCCTTGCAGTTAAGACTTGATATTCGATTTACTGACATCAATTCAGAGATAATGTTAAAATGTGTGTAGCTGATGCTGAAATTAAATATTTTTTCTAACTATATTAAATTACTTAAGTGGAAAATTGTCTCTAAGCAAAAAAATTGTTGAGATTAAATATTTCAAACCTAGCATAAGTTCTTTGTTTACTCTGTTTGTCAGAGTAAATTTTAAAGCTCTGTTTAGAGGTTTTGTACAATACTGTTTAACGGTGTAACTCCGGGCTGCAGCCCAGCCCACAATTGATTAAGGAATACCTGAACTGAGATTCAACCTGATTTTCTTAAACTTTTAGTTTTTTATTTTATTGTTTTGCGCAAAAACAGATATATGTCTTAATAATTATATATTGAATTAACTAAAATATTCTAATATTTATTACAGGTTATAGCAATGTGTTTTTTGCAGTTTAATCCTGAATTTTCTAAAAATTTCTTAGTAATTGATACTCTAAAATTTTAATTATTTAATCTTAATTGGGCAAATATATTAAATAAGTTTGGAACCATAGATAGTTACTACATGATTTTTGTGGCTGCACCTCAAATCATGAAAAATGGAATTCAAGATGATGGAATTGAACGTTTTAGATAAACCAAAAGTTCTCATCGTTGATGACGATAGGGATCAGGTAGAATTACTATGCCTGCAGCTTGAAGATGAATATCTTCCAATTCCTGCATATGCCGGGAAAGAAGCCATTGAACTTGTGAAAGCTGAACTTCCGGACCTGATTTTATTAGACCTGATGCTGCCTGAATGTGATGGTTATGAGATATGCAGCATACTCAAAAATGATTCTGAATTCAGGTTCATACCTATAATCATTATTTCCGGTTTCTTTGAGAAGCCGAACAAAGTGAAAGCAACTCAATGCGGGGCTGATGACTTCATCCATAAGCCAATAGACAGGTTTGAGCTTAAAACAAGGATCAAGTCTTTAATCAGGATAAAAAAGAATTATGAGGCTCTGCAGGAAAGCGAAAACAGGTATAAGCAGCTTTTCAACAATAGCCCGGCTGTCACCCTCCTGATAGATCCTTCCAGTTATTTTATTGTAGATGCAAACGAGCCTGCATGCGCTTACTATGGGTATACTTACGAGGAAATTACTGCAAAAAAAATATTTGATATTAATGTATTATCTCCAGAAAGAAACAGAGAAATTTGCCAGCAGGTGTTTTCCGAAAAAAAAGGCAATTTCTATTCCTGCCATAAGCTTGCCTGTGGGGAAATAAGGCATGTAGAGGTTTATATTAATGCAATTTCTATCAGAGACAAAGAACTTTTTTTTACTAATGTCTACGATATAACTGCCAGTAAGAAAGCAGAAAGAAAACTGGCTGAATCGGAAGAAAAATTCAAACAGGTTGTAGAATTATCAGTTGACGGTATAATTATAGGGGCAAATAACGGAAAAATTGTTGATTGTAATGGGGCAGCCTGCAGGATCTTCGGGTACGATAAAAAAGAGATCCTGGAATTGAAATTAATTGATCTTCTTCTTGAGGATTTTCATAGAATCATTCCTGATGCTGCAAACGGCAGCGAAATTACCGGCGATAAGATAGTCGAGAGATTATTTAAAAGAAAAGACGGTACGCTTTTTTCCTCTGAAGTTGCAACCCGAAAATTCAAACTGGGGAATGAAGAAAGGCTGATAGTGTACATCCGGGACATTACGGAACGTAAAAAAGCTGAAAAGGCATTGAAGGAAAGTGAAGAGAACTTCCGTACCCTTGTTAATAATACTCTCGACGGCATACTGATACTTAATTTCGAAGGGGAGGTTATAACAGCAAACGCTGCTGTTGGAAAAATGTTTGGTCTTGATCTCAAAAATGTAGCCGGTAAGAGCATTACAAAATACCTGGCTCCTGAATCCGTACCCAAGGCAATTGCAGACCAGATAAATGTGCTCAATGATAAGGGAGGCTATCTCAGCGTTTACAGAGCAATCTCTGCCAGTGGAGAGCCTTTCTGGATTGAAGGGCTGGGTACGAAAATAATCTACCAGAATCAGCCCGCAAATATTGTGGTTATAAGGGATATAACCGCCAGAAAAGAAGCAGAGGAT
The DNA here is from genome assembly GCF_035390745.1 of Methanosarcina sp. GTDB lineage: Archaea > Halobacteriota > Methanosarcinia > Methanosarcinales > Methanosarcinaceae > Methanosarcina. Next base: position 32,728 of record NZ_DAOOUJ010000011.1, read on the forward strand.
GCTCTGATATGTGCAAAGACTGCTGCTGAAGCGGCAAACCGCACTAAAAGTGAATTCTTGACTAACATGAGTCATGAATTGAAGACTCCTTTGAATTCTATAATCGGTTTTTCGGATCTGCTGAAGGAAGGAATTGCAGGTCCTCTGAACGAAAAGCAGTCCAGGTATGCTCAGTTCATTTCTACAAGCGGTAAAAACCTCCTTAATATTATCAATGACATATTGGAGTTATCAAAAGCTGAAGCAGGTGAGGCTGATCTCAATTTAGAGGAGTTTTCGGTCGATGATTCCATAAATAAGGTTATCTCAAATTCCCTTCCGCAGATTCAGAAGAAAAACATTAAATTCAATTACAATTCTGAAAATAGGGACTTATGGATCTCTGCCGATGAAAATAAGTTCAGAAAAATTATATCCAGTTTATTAAGTAATGCTGTAAAGTTTACTCCTGCAGAAGGTTCGATTGAAATATCCTCCAGGCAGGAAGGGAATCTTGCAATTATTACGGTTAAAGACACGGGAATAGGTATCCCTGAGGATGACCTTGATAACATTTTTAAGCCTTTTGTCCAGCTTGATCCTTCTTTAAGCCGCATCTTCGAAGGTACGGGACTGGGGCTGACCCTTGTAAAAAGGTATGTTGAAATGCACGGTGGCAGCATATCTGTAGAGAGTAAGGAAGGGAAAGGATCATCTTTTAGAATTGAACTGCCAGTAAACAGAAAGAAAAAAATTGAACCTGTTCTGCAGAGATTGGAAAAGCAGACCGTCGAAAGCTGAAAACCTGCAGAGATATAGCCTGAAGCTGAGACAGGTTCTTTTTCTCTGTATTCAAAGATACCCTTATATCTCTATTCTGTCATAGCACTGCCGATGACAAGCTACAAAGTTCTGGTAAGGGATGTCATAAATAAAGCTGATGTCCTTCTTGAGGTCGTAGACGCCCGGTTTCCGGACGAGACCCGAAACAGTGAGGTTGAAAAAGAGATTATTCGCTTAAATAAGCCGTTTATAATAGTCATCAACAAGTGCGACCTTGTCTCAAAAGAAAAACTTGATAAAGCCAAAGCACGCCTGTCCAGAATTGCTCCCACGGTATTCATATCCAGCAAAGACAGATCCGGAACAACCATGTTAAGACACCAGATCCTTGCATCCGCCTGCATAAAAGGGCGTGATATCCTTGTAGGTACACTCGGCTATCCCAATGTGGGCAAATCCTCAGTTATCAATGGAGTTACAGGCAGGCACAGGGCGAGCACATCTCCCATATCCGGCCACACAAAAGCAGTGCAGCATGTGAATGCAGGTTCGCATATTATGTTTATGGATACGCCCGGAGTCATTCCCTTCGATGAGAATGATGAATATGTGCAGGGACTTCTCGGGATGAAGGATGCAACCCACCTGCGGGACCCTATCGGAGTTGCCCTTAAAATAATAGAAAAAATACTTGTAGAAAATAAAGCAGCTCTTGAGTCCTTTTACAGTATTACCCTTGAAACCCAGGACTCTTACCCAGTCCTGGAACAGATAGGCAGAAAGTGCAATTTCCTGCAGAAAAAAGGCGAGATCGATGAAATGAGGACAGCTACCAGAATAATTTGTGACTGGCAGAATGGGCTGCTTCTTGTTTAAGAAACCCGCAGCTGAAATGAGTTAAAACTATCTTAACTAATTTCCAAACATCTTCTTTATTCTTTTTTCTGAAAAGGAATTCCAGAAGCTTGTAGAGGCTTTTTTGCAACTATATGGCATATTGTTTCAGAGAAAAAGATCTGTCTGCGGGTAGGCTATACCTGCGGGTAGGGTATACCTGCGACTCGATTCAGAAAAGCTGGCTGGCAAAGCAGTTAAAGATTGTTTCAGGCAACTCGTTCCGGTTTTTCTCGTCAACTGTCAAAACTTCAAACTCTTTCCTGATCCTCTGTGCAAGCGGGTGTCTGCTTGAATGATGGAGTACAGCCAGAATGGGTTTATCAGATTCCAGAATCTCTCCCACAGCAGCTGCAAAAGCTCCTGATATAAGTTCCATAGGTCCTATCTCATCGATTACGACAAGATCACAGGAAAGGGCATTCCTGATGGCATTTGCCCCTATCCTTTCAAGATCTTCCAGATTTACGCGATACTTCCCAAATCCGGGTCCTTTGCCTTTGATGTGGCTGAGCATCCCTGTCTCTCCAGTTGCAAGGTTTTGGATTGAAAAACCTTCTCTATGCCCTTCCTTTCGTATTTCAGCAGTCTGGATACCGCCAATTTTGAAGCCCGGATGTCCTGCAAGCTTTTCGGTGACTTTTGCCACTACTGTCGATTTTCCCACTCCAGGACTGCCAGTTACTGCAATTCTCAGCGTAATAATCTTCCCCCCATGTTTCTCTGTCTCCCTGAAAATATAGTCCTGATTTTATTTAAACTGGCTCAGAAGTGAATCTTCGCGTTGATTATATGAACATTGCAGAGCATACTTGAATATACGTTAGAATTTTTCCCTAGCTATCGTATATAATAAGGAGATGAAAATATGACTGCAGACCAGGAAATTCTTGCCAGACTGGGTGAGATCGAGAAGAGGATGGAAAAGATGGAAGCTGCACTGGAAAGCATAAACAGTATACTTAAAAAAGTGGAGCAAAATACCTATTTCGGGTGCTATGTGGAAGGAGAAAAGCTGGATTAAAGCTTAAAGATTAAATTTTTTAGAAACATTTGCATTCTCATTTTGAAAAAGAGGGAGATAATAATGGATATTTTAATCCGCCCGGAAGATGAGAGCGATTTTAGAAATGTGGAATTTCTGATAAGAGAAGCATTCTGGGATCTGTATAAACCGGGATGTGACGAACATCTTATTGCCCACAATATGAGAAAATCACCTGATTTTGTAAAGGAACTGGATTATGTTGCATGTGACGGTGACATAATCGTGGGCAATATAATCTATTCCAGAGCAAAAGTGGTCAATGATGAAAACGATGAATTCGAAGTACTGTGCATGGGTCCGCTTGGAGTACTGCCTTCATATCAAAAAAAAGGGATTGGCTCTTTACTGATGAACTGTTCTATTGAAAAAGCAAGGCAGCTGGGATATAAAGCCATATTTCTTTTTGGCAATCCGGAATATTATAAGAGGTTCGGTTTCAGAAATACCAGAGAATATGACATTCAAACATCTTCCGGTGAAAACTTCGATGCTTTTATGGCATTGGAACTCTACAGCGGAAGTCTGAAGCAGGTATCCGGAAAATTTTTCGCCTCAGGTTCTTTTGAGGTCGCTGAGGAAGAACTTGAGAATTTCGAAAAGGAATTCCCTCATAAAACCAAACATGTTACAGACACCCAGTTATTTCATTGAATGTCATCCCTGCTCCAAGCAGGAAAAGAAGGTTTGGAGAAGTACTGAGAGAAAGAAAGTTCCAGAGAAAAGAGAACATTTTTTGCTAAAAACATATCTTCAAGTTGTGGCTTGAAATCATAGAAAAAATGCGGTGATATGTTTATCTGTGCACATATCTCAACGATATCTTTCCTTCTTCATCGTACTTTGTCCAGACTGTAGTGTTTTTGTCCTGTGACCACATGTACTCGAATCTGGTGGTATTTCCTTCACTTCCAGTCTCTATCATGGCTTTGCAAAAGGTTTCGTTTTCGAACTCTTCAGTGCCGGTAACTGTCATATTCAGAACCTTTCCTGTGGTTGGATTTTTCACCTGGATATGGGATCCTGCAGGGCACCAGCTTCCTTCGGCTTGCTTGGATAAATTGATATTTATTTCGGTATTATTCCCCGAAATTGACAGGTTTTTTCCTTCTTCATCCATACAGCCTGAAACCATAAGAGAGGACGCTAGAAGGAATATGAGCAGTATCTGTTTTTTTGACAAATTTATCACCTGAGTTTCTGTTTTCACCTGGCGTTTTCTTTTTATTCAAGGAATTTATCTCATGCAAGTTTCATTTCTAACTTAAGATCTGAGGCAGCCCATAAAAATTATTCGATTATACCCGTCTAAAATGGCTGTTTGCAGAAAAAAACTCCTTCTTTGAGAGATTCTCTTGATTATGGTTTTCAATAATTCCTTCACATTATCTGGGAATTTAATTATTTACCTTATTAATAAATATGTATGAAATGAGATCTTTTTTATACAGATTGTTCAATATCTATGCACCATAATATGTTATTAACACATGGGGGAGTCTTGTATAATTACTACTGCAGCAATAAATGGAGAGAGGAGACCTCACGATTTTTGATTCTTCTCCACAGGCTTTCAGTTTCAGTTTTGAATTCTTTATTTATTCCATAAAGACACGGAAGAAAGAAGTTTAAACATTGAAGTAAATGGTATATAAAGAATATTCGCTCACTCTCGAAAGGCAGAAAACGGATATCTACACATTCACTGGATGGGTCTATCTCAATGACAGCAAGTAAGAAAACATTATTTATGGAGGAAGAACAGCAAGAAGCATCTCTTCAAATCCTGATGAACCGAACTGCAGAGAAGGTAGCTTCTGCCCTCAAAGCCGAATTCTGCAGAATTTTCAGGCTCTCTCACGGCTGCGCTGATCTTCTGGAAAATCCACTCTCTGTTCAGGAAATTGGATGTATAGGACGGCCTGAGAAGTTTGACGAACTTGCGGGCGGGATAAGTGTTCTTACACGAAAAAAGGGAAAAACCAGTATGGTTATAACACTTTACAGGACCATGCTGGGTGAATTTTCCCCTGAAGAGGTACGTTTTTTAAGGTATATCCTGTCTCTTGTCTTTAAAATTCAGGAATGTACGAAAATTAACACCAGAATTCAGGACCGGATACTTCTTTTAGAATCCCTTCTCGAGAATATCCCGGATCCCTCTTATTTTAAAGACATGCTCCCGTCTATTCAAAACTACAGTGAAGAATTTACTCCCGGAAAATCCACTAATTTTTTAAACAAAAAAACTGCAGGACATTCCATGCATGATCTGGAAGAGGTAATCCCAAAGGGACTGACATCTATTTACAAAAGAAAAACAGGAAGATCTTCGAGAGTATCCGGGGAGCTTACAGGGATGATTCCAGGAATATGTGTTTTCAGGGAAAGTGAAGAAGCACTGAAAATAGCCCTTGAAGTGCAAAAAGTGCTCTGGACAGTAATCAATAACAGTCCTGCAATCGTCTTTCTATGGCGTAATGAGGATAAATGGCCTGCCGATTTCGTATCTGAAAATATCTCCCAGTTAGGGTATGAGGTTGAGGACTTCACTTCTGGAAGAATCCTCTACGGAGATATAGTCCACGAGGATGATATAAAAAACGTAACTGAACGGCTTGACCGCTGTGTAGCGGATAACTGTGACGGCTTCAAAATGGACTACCGTATTTTCACAAAAAACGGAGAACTGCGCTGGGTCGATGAGAGAACTTTCATTCAGAGGGATGAAGAGGGCAGAGCTATTTATTTCCAGGGTGTTGTCATTGACATTACTGAAAGGAAGCTTGCAGAAGAAGCCCTTGGGAAAGCCGAAAAGCTCCGGAAAAAAGAGATCAACCACAGAATCAAGAATAACCTTCAGATTGTCTCATCCCTTCTGGACCTTCAGGCTGAGAAGTTCAGTGATAAACAGATTACCGAGGCTTTCAAAGAGAGTGAAAACCGCATTGTGTCAATGTCGCTTATACACGAAGAACTTTATGAATCAGGAAATCTTGACATTCTCGATTTCTCTTCTTATGTCTGCAAGTTAATAACTGACCTCCGCAGATCCTACAGTACCGAGAGTTCGGATATCCGGGTACACCTTAATGTGGATAATGTTTTTCTCGGGGTTGACACAGCAGTTTCTCTGGGTATTATAATAAATGAACTTTTCACCAACTCCATCAAATATGCTTTTTCCCAGGACGGGGGAGGGGAAATAAAAATCGAACTTTTCAGGGAAAAAACCGGTGAAGCTGCAGACGAAAAAGAAATTTCGGATAAAACAGCTTTCAAGAAAGGTTCCGGTGAAAAACAGAGTATTTATGAGCAGTTTACTCTCGTTTTTGCAGATAACGGAAAAGGCATTCCTGAAGAAGTGGATATCAAAACTCCGGGAACTCTCGGTTTACAGCTGGTGAATGCTCTTGTGGACCAGATAGAAGGAAGCCTTGAGCTGAAAAGAGAAAACGGTACGAAATTTACAATTAAATTCAGAGACATAATTCGGATGGATGCTCTGAAAAATGAGCAGGCATAAAATTGAACAGGCATCTCAAGAAGTGAGCAGACTTGTCCCTCTAGACAAACAAGAGCTGCCTTTTAAAAATGATAAAAAGAAGAGAACAGAAAAAATAGTTGCTTCTGCTCTTATTACAAATTCCGGCTTTCTTTTCAGAAATTAAAGTTCTTTAACCTTCGGTTTTTAATCTTCAAATATCCCTGATCCCTTAAATATGTCTCTTGCTTCCTCAAGGCTCAGGTCTTCCGGAGGCACGATAATGTCTGACTCCATTATCTCTTCTGTCCCGATTGCTTCTCCTTTTTCCTTTATTCTGGAAATCAGTTTTGCAAGTTCTGTACGGAATTCTTCATTTTTTCCTTCCGTAACAAGGGCTACTATTCTGTTGTCTATCTCGTTTAATTCTTCGCAAAGAGCTTCAGGCGCCCTGTACTGGCCTTCCCCCATAATCCTTATAATCATTTTCAGACCTCCTTTCCCCCTTCCGGGCCTTTAACTTCTTCAGAAGTTTTTGTCTTTCCGCCTGCTTCGGCTTTGAGTTTAGCAAGTTCAGATTCTACACTGGTCTGGGTGCTGATTTTTGCCAGCTCACGTTCTATATCGTCCCTGCCGCCTGTAAGGTCTTCGAGTGTGCCGGCTTCCATCAATTCGTCAATAGCTTCAGCGCGGGCTTTCATCTCTTCGGTTTTATTTTCAGCCCTTTCAAGGGCAAGGCCTACATCTGCCATTTCCTCGCTGATTCCTGTAACTGACTCGTTAATTTTCACCTGGGCTTCAGCAGCAGAGTACTGGGCTTTAATAGATTCCTTTTTTGTCCTGAAGATCTCGACCTTTGTTGAAAGGCGCTTTTCTGCTGCAATGAGCTTTTCTTCCTGCTTTTCGAGCTCGGCAATTTCCCTGTCAATCCCGTCTACCTGCTGCTGGAGGGCAGCCTTCCTTTCAAGGGCAAGCCTTGCAAGGTCTTCACGGTCGGCTGCAACTGCTTCACGCGCCTGTTTTTCAAGCTTCTCATTGCTCTGGATCAGTTTTGCCCTCTGGAGCTGGAGGCGCTTTTTAGACGTCGTTACCTCTGCAACGCCCCTTTTTACATTCTGAAGCAGTTCCAGCTGCTTCTCATAGGAATAATCAAGCGTTTCCCTTGGGTCTTCCATTCTGTTAAGCACTTTGTTCATTTTGGACTTGAACACCGTTTCCATCCTTGAGATCAATCCCATGTGTTTTCCCCTTTGATTTTTTTTCAAAAATTATTCGTCTACGGGCTGGATTTATTTTTCTTGCTTTTATTGGGTAAGGGTTTCAGAAAACCTTCTACACTATTTCTCGCAGCACCCTTTTCATCCTGTGTATTTTGGCTGGAGTTCTATTTTTAGTTTATCAGTACTCTATTTCATTCTGCTTCTCATTTGCTTTTCCGCTCATTCCTGTCTGCTTAATTTTGTTCAATACTCCTCGCTCCACCGCTCTTTTTTAATATCTTTTTATCTCTGTATTATTATATATTATATTTGATTATTCGTAGTCACGCGAACGTTTTATATATTCAAAATACAACTTACCTAAAGATATTATGGCAAAACCTGAGACCAAGACTGAATTCTTTTATACCGAAAAAGGGCTTGTAGCCGTAGACAGCCCTGTTAAACTCCAGATCCTGAATCTTCTCAGGGGAGAGCCAAAGTCTTTTGATGAAATCGTAAAATATACGGCAAAAGCCAAATCAACCATTTCAGTTCATCTTAATGACCTGAGATCATGCGAACTGGTTGAAGAAAAGTTTGATCCTGAAGACCGGCGTAAAAAAATCTATTCCCTGACTTCCTATTATATGGGCTGCTCTCAGGAGCCATTTTTAGGTCATTACAGGAGTCTGCTTGATACAGTAGCTGCAAGCGGAAACGACAGGTTCCGCTTTATGGAAGCCCTTATTCATGCGCTTCGGTACGGTTTTGAAGCTTACGGGATTGATAATTCCCCTGTTGTAAGGATGATCGGGGTCGATATCGGGAAGCATCTCTCCTGTAATTTTGAATCCAGTACTCCTGAAGACCTGCTAAATGAGATTGCAGTTTTTCTGGAATTTCATGGAGACTGCCGTGCCTCAGTGATTATGGGGAACTCTCCTGTTCTTCGGGTTGAAGATGAATTCAAGGCTATGTCCATGCCTGTAACAGGAAAGCCCTTCTGTGCCTTAAGGGAAGGAATTATTGAAGGGATCCTCAAAGAAAAGCTGGGAAAAGAGTGCGGTGTTCTGGAAATTGAGTGTTATGGAACCGGACACCCCCACTGCCTTTTCGAGATTACAATCTAAATTCTTTTTTAAAATCTACAGTTTTACATAAATCATTTTGTCAGGAACTGCTCTTTAAGAAACAGTTCTTCTGACATAACCGAAAAACGATGAAAGTTAACGGGAATCCCCTATTACGACTCCCATCTCTGATTTCAGGCGGGGTCCTATTGCTGCCACAATTCCCGGCCCGTCTGTTGTTTCGCGGCATACGACTGCATGTTCAAGAAGGCCAAGGCGTTCTATTTCGTAAATATCCCTGCCGTGCCCTGTCCTTTTAATTGCACTTTTTATTTCCGAGCGGGTAGCAGCATTAATGACAACTCTGTCAGTACTTGCTTTTTTCCAGCTCCACCACAGGTCAAGCTGTTTTTTGGTGAAGCGGGCTTTTATTTTTTTGTCTGCTTCCAGTATTTCAATCTCAACCGGCAGGTGAGGGATCAGGCCGAATCTTGAAGCAATCTGTTTTGGCTTTCCACTGCCCAGGGCTTTGAGTTCCTCAGCTTCAACCTGCACAGGGATCCCTATATTGACCGTAAAAGCATCTTCCGGAAAAGCCTGAAGAAAACCCATGTATACCTTTCCAGGTTCAGCTTTCTTTGCAGGGGTTCCATACCTGGATGCCAGGAGGTTTGCTGACACCTCTTCGTCTTCCCCTTCAAGGGAAAATTCTGCCCAGTTTTCCGGGGTGATAGAAACCTCAATCTTTACTTCGAGGTCTTTCAACTCATTCTCAACCAGTTTTTTCAGGAGTTCAGCCATTCTTTCCCGGTTTTTTCCATAAATATGCTGGAGGGTTACAACTTTTCTCATTTTCTTCCTGCCGATTTATTCTTCTTTGCCTTATCACGTACTATCTGGCTTTGAGCCCTTCAGGTAAGATTCAAGGAGTCTTTCTGTTTCTTCAAGGGCTGAAACCACCGTTTCGTCAACAGGAGTCTCTGCTTTTTCAATTTGATTATACAGCTTTTTGACGTCCCGGCTGTTGGGGCCAAGTTTTCTTGAAACCATTTCCTTACTCTGCCCTTTCTCAACCGCTTCTCTGTAGATACTCTCGATTTTGTTTCTCAGATTCCTGACCTTCTCCAGGATTTCTTCACTGAGAGGGTCAAGTTCTTTTGCGTTTACACTTTCGGTTTCCTCTTCCCATTCTTCGGGCTCTTTGTCTTCCGTTCCTTCTCCTTCCCCGCTTTTTTCTGCTTCTCCTTCTTCTGCCGGTTTTTCTTTCCTGAAAGGAGATTCTTCTGCAATTATATTGCGGAACTCTTCAAGTGCTGATTCTACTTCCTTTCCATACTCCGTAAGTTCAACAAATTTTATCCGGCCTTCGAATGTGAATCTTATAAGTCCGGACTGTTCCATTTTCGAAAGAATTCTCGTAGTATGGGCAAACGTCGAGTCTATCTCCTTTGAAATGACTGAAGCATAGGTTTTTCCCGTAGAACCTATGAATAGCAGTGCACGCGTGGGTTTTTCCTGCAAAAACAACTTTTCTGCATCTTCGTCAGACATGAATATCACATAGAGTTTTTTAGCGGATTATTTTCCGGATCTGAGCTCAGGCGTTTATTATTCTTTAATAGTTTATATAATATTGTAACATTCTTTCTTTCTATTGTTTTCAAAGGAGTGTAAAGTCATCCTGAAAGTGCCAGGATTATCTTCTTTATTTCGGCTACAGGAGCATCTGTTTTAAATGACGTTCCGCTGAAATGAGTCCTTGAAGCTTCAAACCCGCCGGCTCTAAGTGCCTCTATAAGACTCTCAATAGCTGTTGCAGACGCCCCCAGTTCTTTGCAGATTACATGCTGGTCATAGAACATGGGAATATCGAGTTCATCCCTGCAGAATGTAATTATTTTTCTGACTTTATCTTTTGTATTCAGAGGGTGTGCTTCAAGCTCGGAAATCACTTCATTGCAGAATTCGGGTTCTCTGTAAGGTCCAAGCCATAAAGGACCCGCAATTTTTGTAAGTCCCCCGCATTCAGGGCATTCCTTTTCAATATGGACTGCAAGCCCGTAAACAGGTTCCCTGTATCCGCACCTGGGACAGTGTATATTGAATCCCATGGACTTCAGAGTCCTGTCAGCATTCTTTGACCCGGGGAGGATTTCGAGGTAAGTACGGACATAATGGCGCGTAACATGGGAAAGCAGGGGCAGCATGCCTTTTTCGTGTTTTGCGAGTTCTCTTGCACAGGCTCCAAGCAGGACCCTCAATCCCATTTCGCTGTGGTATTCGGTGTTCAGGGGTACGGATGCATACTTTCTGATCCCTGAGTTAAGGTGGGCTCCACACAGGGGCGCCGTATCCGTTGCGGTTACCGAAAGCATACTGTATGCCGAACTTGCAGCAGCATCCAGGTAAGGTGAAGGAGTCCCGAAGGGGTCAACGTCAACAATATGGAACTTCTGCTCATGAAGCAGGACATTTGCATTCTTACGTGTAGCCTGGGCTTTTTCTTCAAGCCCGTTGATTTTTATATTTTCCTTTATCAGTTCAAAGGCTTCAGGGCTCCAATCATTCATGGTTGCGTGTATCCCTACTTCCCCCGCGACCCTGAGCCCACGGATCCCTGATGCTGAAAAAGCATCCACGTAACGGATCTCCTCTCTCTGTATCTCTTTTTTTGAAAGCAGCCTCTCCACAAATGCCGCAGTCGCTGCAACATTGGTATCACGGTTCAGCTCCATTTCCGGGTTATAGAACACCGGCGCTGCTGAGGGAGGGAAATTCGCATCAGGGGGCGGGACCGGAACCGATACCTTTGTTGTCCCTTCCACTATAGTTCTACAGATCATCTAAAGTTGCTATACTTTGGGATATTATTTTACAGTGATGGTTGTCCTCATGTTCGGGTATCCATCCACGCTGAAATTATAGCTTCCGGTTTCATTGAATGTGTAATTAAAGGTGTTTCCGATAAGAAGCAGGATCATTTTTTTATTCCCATTGCTTCCCTCCTGAATTGTTTGCTTTTTTACTCCCAATTCAATATAATCCTATTAAATAATGATACTTTCATATAATAAATCTTATTTTTAAAAATAGTTTGTTTGTAGCCCATTAGAACTGATTTCTGGGGCTGAGTTTTTCCCTGTTCGCTGGCTGTTTGCCTCAGAAACGCTTTCTCTGGCTGAGACAGCAACAGCTGTCAGAAAGAATTGATCAAAAAAAGTTTAATCCAAAAAAGTAAATTTGCTGGAAAGTTTTGCTTCCTTTCCAGAAAGGTTACTAAATGTTTTTGAAGTTTCTTTTGCATTTCCCGGGAATCTACTCAGAGTTCTGAGATAATTATTCAGGGTTAACTCACAGTCACACTGACATTCATCTTTGGCTGCCCGACAACAGTAAAGTTGTATTCCCCTGTTTCATTGAAAGTATAGGCAAAGGAACGCCTGTACGAAAGGCTCGTATTATTAAAGAGTCCCTGTTCACTTACAAGGGTAAAGACTCTTCTCGGGCTGTCCTGGTAGTTCAGCCAGGCAACTGTTTCTCCTTTATTGATATCAAGACTTGAGGAAGATGCCCTGTAGTTATCCAGTCTTATGGTATAGACCCTTGCATTGGAGTTGTTAACTACCACTCCTTCTTCGGTTTCATTTTCTTCCGCAGTTACATTTTCTTCTTCTGTCTCTGTTACTGCAGGAGTCTCAACTTCTTCTTCGGTTTCCGTCTCTTCCGGCGTTACAGTTTCTTCCGGAGTTGCAACTTCTTCCGGGGTTACTGTTTCTTCAGGTGTGGCGTTTTCTTCCGGGGAGGTCTGTTCTTTTCCAGCGCATCCCGAGAACAAAACCACACTTAAAACTAAAAGCAAAATAATGAGTTTTGTTTTCATTTTATTCCCCACATCTTTTTTGGTCAGGAAATCTATAGAAACAATTCCGGGTTTCAATAGTTTGCTTTGATTTTTGACTTTAATAATTCAAAATTTTTTCAAATATTAATTAATAATTCTTGTTTATTTAACAGCTAATGTTATTTAATCTTAAGTTCTTGCTTTAATAGACTTTTTCTTTTTTTAGCTGTTAGCTCTCCTTATACGCTTAGCACATATTAATATATTTTTGTGATTTTCCTTTTTATTTGTCTATCCTCAAAGCAAAATTCTTTATGAGATTTAAGCTCTTTGCTTGCATATAAAGATATTTTAGTTTTTTGTTGAGGAGTTTTTAACGGGATTAATAAAAAAGTAAGCTGGTTAAAAAATTATTCCCTTCTGGAAAAGCTTCTTTTCATTTTTGTTCACCTGAATTAGTTTCTTTTCAGCTGTCTTTCCAGTGAGGGATCTGAGTTACTATTTTTTTTGTTTCATTGAATTTCATTTCTTATTTCACAGTTATGGTGAGTTCTATATCCGGAATTTCCTCCAGCGTAAAAGTATAGTCTCCAGCTTTATCAAAGGTATATGAGAAGCTCCTCCCATAACCCATGAGCTGATCCTCGAAAAGTTTCTCTTCGCTTACCAGCTTAAATGAGCGTTTGGGCTTGTTCAGGTTTTTAAAGACCAGAGTATCTCCTTTGTTAAGCTCAAGAGTATCCGGGTAAAAGACAGATCCACGTATCACTACCGATTTTTCGGAAACCTGCATTAATTTGGTTGGTTTGATTACTTTCTCAGTTGGTTTGGGAGTTACTTTCTCAGTTGGAGTAGGAGTTGCCTCTTCTTCCTCCAGTCCGGTTTCTTCCTGCTGTATCTGGCGGGTTTCTTTTTCAGTGAGTGGAGCTCCTGCAGTTTCCCTTGATTCTCTCACCACAACAGTGCCTTCCAGGTCGCTTTCCCCTTCAGCGCCGAAACCAAATGTACCGGTTTCATTAAATGTATACTCAAAAACTCGACCATAGCCAAGAGTAAAATCTTCCCAGAGCCCGTTCTTGCTTTCAAGAACAAAGGTTCTTTTCGGCTTGTTCAGGTTGCGCCATACAACTGTATCATACTGGTTTATTTCCGTTGTTTCAGGATCAAAGGCATTATTGATTAATACAATAGTATACGTCTGAGATGTCTCTCTCGTTTCTTCGGAAATTCTGGTCTGATTCGTCGTATGATTCATCGTCACAATCATAGTCTGATTCTTTTCTGTGGTTCTGGTAGTTTTCTCCTTAGTTTGGGCTGAAGCTGCCAGACCCGTAAGCAGAATAAAAATGAAAACTACCACTATCCCGAGTTTAAATATTCTATTAACTACCATTTCCCCCTCCAAAGCTATCATGCTGACGGATACGCATCCGTTTAATCATTAGATATGCCTAGCTTTTTATATATATTGTATTATTGGAAATATTTTATTTTGCAAAGAGAAAAAGTAAAACCAGCATTCCTGTTTTATGAAAATGCGCTTCGCTCGAAGTACTTCTCACTATTGTTTTTTCTTACAGGATATTCCATAAAAGCAAAGCAACGGTTCCGAGTATTGCAGTAATCCCAAAATCTTTTTTTGCAAGGGAGAAAAGGCTTGCTGAACCTGAAATCTTTGAAAGCAGGATCTTATTTACAGTACTTATGAGGCTTGCAAGTATTGCAGTATTTGCTGCTACTTCATAGGAGATGTTTCCGCTTACGGCAAGGAGGGTTACAGAGACTATCACTCCAGAGCTGCTAACAAGAGCTCCAAGAGCAGTTAGATATATTCCAGTAGTTCCTGCAGCGCTATAGGCAAAGTTTCCTATGACAAGAATAAGAGTAAAAGCAATGCCAAACTTAAATGCCTGACCCAGTGAGAAAGGAGACTGAATCTTAAGATCCCCTCCTACTATCGGGCAGAACTTTTTACTGTGCCTGAAAGCCATCGCTGTGGAAACTATGATAAGTACAAATTGGGGAGGAAGCATGAGCAGAGTTGTCTGTCCTTTCGGGTCAACTATAAATGCCAGCACAAGGTTTCGGATAAGCATGGAAATGTTGCTGAGCAGAATCCCGGTAAGAACCGGATCAGCCATTTCTTCCGCTCTTTTTGAAAGCCCTGCAAGTGCCCCTGTAGTTGCTTCGCTGTTAATAAAGCCCCCAACAAAACCCGAGTAGTAAAGTCCTCGTTTTGTTCCGTATTTTCTTAGAAGAACATAGCTTGAAAAGCTGATTAAGGAGACAAGAATTACAATAAGAATTGCATATCTGAGGTTTACAAGCCCGAAGAACTTTTTTTCCGGCATAACCGGGTAGAGTATGAAAGCGATAGCCAGAAACTGTATGGCATTATAAAGCTCTTCTTTTGTCAGGCTTCCTGCAAACTTATGAAGGGGCTGTTTCTGAATAAGGAGGATGGATACAACTATTGAAGAGACAATGGCAAAGAGGCCGTAATCATAGCCTACAAGGACTCCCATCACGAATATAAAGAAGAGAGATATCGGGCTTGTAACTCCTATCCGCTTGAAAAGGAATATCTTGGAATAGGTGATTATGGAACAGATAGCTGCAAAAAAAAGCGTGGCTACGTAAACAAAGCCCACACCTGCTGATCCACTTACAAGAGCAACGAGCATACCTGTTATGGAGGTTATGCTGTAACTTCTGACGCCTGCAAAAATCTCGTGCTCAAGTCCTCTATGTTCCCTTTCCACACCTACCATAATCCCTATCAAAAAGGCAATGGCAAGTTTTGTAAGAAAATCCACAAAAACAGGATCCAAACCGAACTCGCTAATTACGTCCGTAGTTCACCCTCTCAGCTGTTTTATCTGTTTCTGAATTCAAGTAAAATAGCATCATTAAAATGGATTCTGCAATACATGTGAAGAGTATTATATGAAGAATATGAAGAGTCAAACAAAATATAATTATATAGTAAGTATGTTCTTACTAATGAATGTACTCCTCAGGAGAGAAATCTTGAGTATATGGAAAAAATCCATTTAATGAAGGCTCCTGAGGTAATTTGTGAAGCAGAAATCTGCTATGTATTTAATGGGATTTTACACTTCCACGAACTCGACATCAATGGTTTTGTTTTCGTTTTCTTCTATGGTTACAAGAGCACAGGAACCTTTGCAGGCTTCCCCGGGGTTCAAAACAACTGTTTTTCCGGCTTTTTCCACGCCTTTTGCTTCATGAATGTGCCCGCAGATGATAAGGTCTGCCCTGTCCAGGAATTTCTGGATGGCTTTGCTTCCCACGTGCCCGAAGGGGAGTTCATCTCTGGCTCCATGAGGAGGCGCGTGTGTAAGGAGCACTATTTTCCCGCATTCTCCGGAGTTTTCGGCTGAGCAGACCATTCCTTCAAGGGCATTTTCTATCTCTTCTTCGGAAAGCTCAAAAGGAGTATTGAACGGGGTGGGATTTGAGCCTCCAAGCCCGATAAACCGGATATTTCCAATCTGTTCGGCTTTTCCGTGAAGGTTTACGGCTTTTGAACTGTCAAGGGCTTTCAGGATACTCTTATAGTCGCAGTTCCCGGGAATCGCAAGTAAGGGCTTATCAAACATTTCAGCCAGCTCATTTACTTTTTCATCGGGCCCGAAGTTGGTTATGTCTCCGACCACCACAGCCAGGTCAAAGTCCCCGGCTTTTTCTATCATCTTTTTTATTTTCGAATAATCCCCATGAGGGTCGGAAATAGCGAGTATTTTCATCCTTATCCCATCCTTTATTATTTTTTCAATTCACTGATCGTTTATCATGTTTTTGGATTCAGGTTTTATTTCAATCAAATTCTTAAATACTATCTCTTTTACACTTTATGCCGTGTGTTCTTCTGTGAACATGCATACATCTTTTATATCCCTTACGTAATATTACTGCCCCATGCGTGATATCGTTATCATAGGGCATAAAGCAAAAACGAGCGGCGACTTCTCTTTAAACGACCTTCCGGGATCTGCAGGAAGAATGGATATTCTCTGCCGCTGCGTAAGCTCTGCCCTTTTTCTCTCTTTCGGAATGCGCAGGGATGTAAATGTGCACCTGCTCCTTCTGGGAGAGCCCGAGCCCGGAAAAATAATCAGGTTTGAAGGGCTCCACCTGAGATACCTCAATCCGGACGAAAGAAGCAGCGGTTCGCTTATCCAGAAAGCCCTCCAGAAGGAGGCGAGCGAAAAGGATGTAAGGTCCACGCCCGGCGTCTGGATCCGCACTGGAGATTTGAAATCCCTGCTGGCTTCTTTTGAGGGCAGGACTCTTCTCTACCTCAGGGAAGACGGAAAGGATATCAGAGAAATTGCCCGTGAGATCCGGGACCCGGTTTTTATTCTGGGCGACCACACAGGCGTTACGGAAGAAGAGGAAAAGCAGCTTCTTGATGCAGGAGCACAGATTATTTCCGTTGGTCCCATTTCCCTTCACTCCAACCACTGCATAACCCTTATCCATAACGAACTTGACAGGGCTGAAGCAGAAAGAGGGGAAATTCCAGGGGGAAATACTCCCGTGTCTGAAGACTGAGATCCAATATTTGTCGGTTTTTTATCCTAAAAGTTATATCCTATTTCCCTGTATCAGGACAGAAACTTACCCGTATGCGCTTTTCAGGGCAGACGCCTTGATTTGCGTATTCTCCGGTATCAACCCTCAGATAATTTACCGGTAATAGCTTAATATAATCCGGTTAACTTAGTCTTTCAATTAAACCTGATCTTTCAATATTACCTCTCAATAATCCGCTTCAGATCTATTTCCCGAACAAAGCTAGAGAATGTGAAATAAAATGGATGTACTCGAAATTTCAAAAAAGATTCTGCACGAAGGTCCTATCTGCGATCATTGCATGGGCCGTCAGTTTGCAAAATTATCCACAGGCCTCAGCAACAAGGAACGCGGGCAGGCGATGAAACTCGCCCTTGTTCTTGAAGGGGACCGAATTTACAAGAGTGAAAATGATGACTCACTTTTAAAGGAGCTTGTTCCATGCAGTGCTCTTGCAAGGAAGACTCTCAGAATCGAGGGCGAAGACGAGCAGTGCTGGGTCTGCCTTGACCAGTTTAAAAAGCTGGATTTCTGGGCAGAGGAAGCTGCAAAAGCTCTGGAAGGGCTTGAGTACTCCACCTTCCTTGTCGGCACAAAGGTCAGCGGGCTTCTCAGTGAAAACGAGGAGATCCTGTGGGCTGAGGCAGGAACTGCATATGCTGAGCAGTTGAAAACTGAGCTTAACAGGGAAGTGGGGAAGCGGATTGCGGAAAGGGTCAACAAGGACGTGGATTTTGAAAACCCTGATATCGTGATCACCCTTGATCTTGCAACAAACAGATTCGAGCTTCAGGTCCGCTCAGTGTATATTTACGGGCGCTACCTGAAAAAGGTCCGCGGAATCCCTCAGACCCGCTGGCCCTGCAGGAAATGCAAGGGTAAAGGATGTGAAAGATGCGGGTTTACAGGAAAACAGTATCCTGAATCCGTAGATGAACTGATTAAGGGGCCCGTTATCGAAGCGTTTGAAGCGGTTGACACAGCTTTCCATGGTTCGGGAAGGGAAGATATCGATGCACTCATGCTCGGGAGCGGCAGGCCCTTTGTGGTGGAAGCAAAGTCTCCTGTAAAACGTACGGCTGACCTTGAGGCACTTACTGCAAAAATTAATGAAAGCGCTGCCGGAAAAGTTGAGGTAAAGGATCTTCGCTTCGTTGAAAAAGGAATGATCGAAACCCTGAAAAGCTCAAAGGCGGATAAAACTTATAAGCTTAAAGTTACATTTAAAGAGCCTGTTTCAGAGGAAAAGCTTAAATCCTGCCTTGAGTCTTTGAGTGGCACAGAGATCGCCCAGCAGACCCCAAAGCGTGTGGTTCACAGGAGGGCGGATCTTGTCCGGAAGAGATACGTGCACAGCATTACGCTTGACGAACTGACAGATGACGGTTACGCTTATATCACAGTAAACTGTGAAGGCGGGCTGTACGTCAAAGAGCTGATTTCCGGAGATGATGGCAGGACAAACCCGAGCCTGACAGGGCTTTTAGGAATCCCTGCACTCGTGGAAGATCTTGATGTGGTTAACGTTGAAATTTAAGCCTGACATCTGAATCTTCCCTGAAAACCAGATTAATCTAAATAATTTGGATAGATCTGATCTGAATTATCCTGATCTATCTGAACTAAATGAATCTGATCCATCTAATCGGTTTCACTTGCCGGTCGAGTCACAGGGAATGAGTGGCTTTATGAACGGTTCATTTAAATAATATCCATCTTATTTAGACGAAAACCAATATTTAACAGAAGCTTTATTTAAGAGAAATTAATCGAGCATTCTAACGGAGGAACATGCGATGACAAATTCCCACGGTGAAAAACGCTGCACAAGGTACAAATTACAGAAGACGGTTCGTGAAAGAGGAATTTCCCCTGTAAGCAGGGCAATTCAGGAATTCGAAGAAGGACAGATGGTTCACATTGACATCGACCCCAGCGTCCAGAAAGGGATGCCAAACCCGAAATTCCAGGGCTCCACAGGAAAAGTCATAGGACAGCGCGGCCGCTCATATATTCTGGCAGTCCGCGAAGGAAACGCAATGAAGGAAGTCTTTTCTCTTCCGCAGCACCTGAAACCCCAGAAATACTGATTTCGAGTACGGCAGTTAGGTTTTACAACCTAATCTCCCTCTCATTCCGGGTTTAAGGCATGCAGGCCTCCAGCCGGAGGTTTAAAATCCTGCCAGAAATTCCAGCAAATAACAGGCTGAATAATGGCCATTATATACAACTGATCTCCCTTAAAACAAGCGTGCATAATAGGGATCTGGAATAACTGCTTTTTAAAATTAATCTCTTCTCCGGTAACGGAACATCTATAATTATATATCATTTGCAAAACATATGGTTGAGACATATCATTTGTGAACATAGCAGAGATAGTTCAGGATGACGTTATTTGAAATAGTTCCGGCTAATCGGATGAATACCAGGAAAGAAATGCTGGCAGCAGGAATCAGAGCTCACAATTAAGCATTGGAGCAGGTCGCTCTGTAAGGAAGTACAGATACCTGAAATTTTTAATTCAAAAGAGTGTATTTCAATGATAGTTAAGGAAGTCCTCAACGAAGAATTATTGACACTGGCCGAGGTCAAGGATATACTTTCCGGGATCGCTGAAGAGCGCAGAGAGCAGGGGCTCGAGGTTTCATACAATTTCAGAAAAGCCCTGCACCATGCGGAACAGTTCTCCAAAATAAGCGGGGCAAAGTCAAGAGAACTTGTTAATAAGCTTCTTGAGCTTGAGAAAATGAAGCCCGCGATTGCGATCAGGATAGCGGACATTCTGCCCCAATCCAGAGATGAACTCAGGTCAATATATGCAAAAGAAAAGTACACACTGAGCAATGAAGAGCTGGATCAAATTCTGGATTATGTATTCGCAGCTATGGAATAATTAAAAGGTAAAGAGAATAAGCTATATAGCAGTTTACTTGTTATTTATGAGGGAAGTATCCGAAATCCGGTTAGAGTACTTTAAAGTATGTAAGTACCCTGACCTGAAAAATTTAGTAACAGAGAGTTCTCCGGTTCTTTAAATATCTGAACCTGAGAATTACCGGCCATTTTCCAGTTTTCAGAACTGGTTCGGGGAGTAGGGAAAGACCCTTAACCAGTATAAGAGCTTGGGCATATCGAGGTTTGAGCAAACCCTGAAAAATAAATAAACCCGGGTTTCATATTTAATGGGTTTTCATATTAACTGAAAGGATGGGTGCTGATGAAAGTAGAGAAGTCGCAATCAGGTAGACCGTACACTGGCAGGTCCTCTGCCGAAAGACCTTCTTCTGGCGGCAGGCGTCCGGCAGGCAAACCGCAATTTGAAAGACAGTCAGAAAGAGCTCCGCGCTCATCCGGAAAAGCCATGGAGAATTCACAGGACAGAGAGGAATACGTATGGGTGCTCGATTATCTTCCCTACGGAAAGTCCGTTGACGGCAAGTCAGCTTATCAGAAAAAACCTCTTGTGCAGGCTATCGGGGATAAAAAGTTCACCCTTATGGAGCTTGTCCCCAAAATTGGAGTAGTTCCTGAAATCCAGTCAAGGGTCTATATCGGTCCGGGAGACAGGAATGAAATAGACCACGTAAAACAGAGGATAAGCTATGCTGACCTTACAACCGGAGCAAACCTGGAACTGCCCTTCATCCTTGAAGCCATCGTCAGGCACAAAGAAGAAAGGTTTGTAAAGTTCTTCAACGATGCCCATTCCATTACAACCCGCCTTCACATGCTTGAACTCCTTCCCGGAATAGGCAAAAAACTTATGTGGTCTATAATTGACGAGCGCAAGAAAGGTGACTATAAAAGTTTTCAGGATATCCGCGAAAGGATTCCAAGTCTTCACGACCCTGCCAAAGTTATTTCCCACAGGATTGAAGAAGAACTCAAGGATGACTTCATCAAGTACAGGCTGTTTACCACTCCGCCCCGCCGCCAGAAACCCGAGTGAGCGGGAAACCTTTTTTCTATTTTTTAATATTATTTTTGCCTGTCTGGCTTCTGTGCACTCGGCTTCTGGATTCATATTTCGACATACTTTGTTTATTTAAACATTTAATCTATTCAGGAGGTTTCGTTTCTGGTTCGTTCTATTCTTAAAAAATATAATATCAAAGGAGGCACCTTTGACCAGCATTTCCTCATTGACACATGCTATCTGGACAGGATAGTCACTGCCGCTGATCTGAGCCCTCAGGACACGGTTCTTGAGATCGGTGCAGGAATCGGAAACCTTACAGAAAGGCTTTCGAGAAGGGCAAAAAAGGTAATTGCTGTCGAGCTTGATCCTGCTCTTGTTTCTGTCCTGCACGACCGCTTCGATTCTGTCGAGAATATAGAAATCATCGCAGGCGACGCCCTGAAAGTCGATTTCCCCGAGTTTGATAAGGTCGTCTCAAACCTCCCCTATTCTATCTCCTCGGAAATCACCTTCAAGCTCCTGCGCCACAAATTCAAGCTCGGGGTTCTTATGTACCAGTTCGAGTTTGCAGCCCGCATGGTCTCTCCTCCAGGCTGTAAGGATTATTCCCGCCTCACGGTTGATACTTATTATTTTGCCGATGCGTCCATCCTTATGAAAGTCCCGAAAGGCGCCTTTCAGCCGGCACCTGAAGTTGATTCTGCAGTTGTCAAACTTGTTCCGCGTCCTGCCCCTTTTAAGGTCCGCGACGAGGATTTCTTCCTCGAGTTTGTAGCTGCAGTCTTCAGCCAGCGCCGAAAAAAGCTGAGGAACTCGATCCTTAACACCAGTTATATGCTCAAAATCCCGAACGTTAAAGAAGTTGTAAGCCATCTCCCTGAAGAATTCATGAGCAAAAGGGCTGAAAACCTTACCCCTGAAGAGCTTGCCTGCGTTGCAAACATGATATATGACCTTAAATCCCGATAAACCATGGTTGAAATCGAATATAAAAACACCAGGGTCAAACTTGGACCCTCAGACCTTGTTTACGAGCCGGCAGAGGATTCCTTTTTGCTCGCCGATGCTGCCCTTGGAGAGGCAGAGCCGGGAATGCGTATCCTTGAAATAGGAGCAGGTTCGGGTTTCGTATCTGCCGTGATCAGGGCAAATGTTAAAGGAGCCCGCGTATTTGCAACCGAAATCAATCCTCATGCCGCCAGGTGTGCAAAAGAAAACGGGGTCGAAGTAATCCGTACCGACCTTTTCAATGGGCTGAAATCCGGCTTCAGGGGAGTTTCTTTTGACCTTATCCTTTTTAACCCACCTTATCTTCCAACTTCCGAGGACGAAAAAGTTCCAGGATGGCTTAACTATGCTTTTGACGGCGGAGCCAGCGGGCGGGAGACCCTTGACCGGTTTCTGGAAGAGGTTCGAGACTACCTGAAGCCCGGGGGAAAGGTTCTGGTCCTGATCTCTTCGATTACCGGGCTCGAAGCTGTAAAAGAAAAAATGATGAGATCAGGCTTTGAAGTTGATGTTGTTGGGAGAAAAAAGGTTTCTTTTGAAGAGTTAATGGTTGTAAGAGGGAAACTTATTTAAGTTTCAAAATCTGTTTTCTGGAATATATTTTTTCTGTCTATTTTTTAACTAAAGCTCCAGATTTTTTCTAAAACCTTAAATATTTCAGAAATTCTCCATATAATGTTCTGATTCTTTATACAAAACTCTATATCTAATTAGTGTACTTATCATCCTCTTGAATATTACATTTAAGATTGACAGATTGTGAATGCTTTCAATCAAAGGCGTTTGCCTTATTAACTGGAGATAAATACTGGATGTATTACGATGAAGCCGCAGAAGCGGTTCTAAAAAACCTGAACACATCCCAAACCGGACTTAGTTCGGGAGAAGCAGAAAACAGACTTAAACAATACGGAAAAAACGAACTCAAAGAAGAAGAAAAAACTTCTGTAGTAAAACTTTTTCTTTCCCAGTTCAAGAGTTTCCTTATTATAATTTTGATGGCTGCCGCACTGGTTTCTGCCTTCCTTGGAGAGCTTGTTGATGCCTTTGTAATCCTATTCACGGTATTTCTTGCAGGAGTCCTTGGCTTTGTCCAGGAATACAGGGCAGAAGAATCTATCAAACTTTTAAAATCACTGACCAGCCCTGAAGCTCTTGTGGTCAGGGATGGGAAGGAAGTAAAAATCCCTTCCTCCCTGCTTGTCCCTGGCGATATCCTGATTTTGCAGGCAGGGGACATGATACCTGCAGATGCCAGACTGCTTGAAGCTCAGTCTCTGAAGATTGACGAAGCTTCTCTCACAGGAGAATCCGTTCCTGTAGAAAAAAGCACTAAAGTTTTTCCTTCTGAAACCCCGCAGCCCGACCGGAAAAACATGGCTTATACCGGGACTTCGGTTACCTATGGCAGAGGAAAAGCAGTAATTACGGCAACGGGAATGAGCACTGCTTTTGGAAAACTTGCGGGGCTTCTGGGGGAAATTGAAAGGGAAAGAACCCCTCTGCAGGAAAAGCTTGACCAGTTCGGGCGCTGGCTAGGAGCTGCAACTCTTATTGTTGTGGCCTTTGTAGCAGTACTCGGAATCCTTAAGGGTTTTGATCCTTTTGAGATGTTTCTCTGGGGTGTTGCCCTTGCAGTTGCAGCAATTCCCGAAGCCCTTCCCGCGGTTGTGACTGTAGGGCTTGCCCTTGGGGTCAGAAGAATGGTCAAAAGGCATGCTCTTGTAAGAAAGCTGCCTTCTGTCGAGACGCTTGGCTCCACCAATATTATCTGCACGGACAAAACCGGAACACTCACCCAGAACAAGATGACTGTTGAAAAGGTGTATGTAAACGGGACCATGTTAAGTGTTACAGGCAACGGATATGAGCCTGCAGGAGACTTTTTCAAGGACGGACAGCCTGTTTCCGAGGATATTCACCTTCACAGGCTGCTGGTTACAGGAGCTCTCTGTAATGATGCAGGTTTGGTCCAGAAGGAAGGAATAGGGGATATTATTGGAGATCCAACCGAGGGTGCTCTTGTGGTTGTGGCAGCCAAAAAAGGAATCTGGAGACCTGATCTTGAGCTGAAGCACAGGCGTATCGGAGAGGTTCCTTTCTCTTCCGAGAGAAAGATGATGACCACTCTTAACACGTCGGAAGAGGGTCTGTATGCATATTCAAAAGGAGCTCCGGAAGTCATTCTTGGCTGCTGTACGAAAATCTTCCTTGGAGGAGAGGAGAGAGAGTTAACTCCAGAGATAAGGCAGGAAATTCTGGATACCGTGAACGAGATGGCAAACCAGACGCTTCGAGTAATGGGTTTTGCTTTCCGCCAGGTTCCGGAGAAAATCGTTCCTGAAGACTCTGAAAGAGACATGGTCTTTGCAGGACTTATGGGCATGCGTGACCCTCCCAGAGAAGAGGTTAAGGTTGCTATTGCCACCTGTACGAACGCAGGGGTCAGGACTGTAATGATCACGGGAGACCACAAAACAACCGCCTTTGCAATTGCAAGAGAAATAGGGATCTACCGGGAAGGAGACCTTGTACTTACAGGCACTGAACTTGATGCTCTGGGAGATAAAGAGTTTGAAGATATAGTGGAGAAGGTTTCAGTCTATGCGAGGGTTTATCCCGAGCACAAGCTGAAGGTTGTTAATGCTCTTAAAAATAAAGGTTACATCGTCGCAATGACCGGGGACGGAGTAAATGATGCTCCTGCTCTGAAAGCCGCAGATATGGGCATTGCCATGGGAATTACCGGAACTGAGGTCAGCAAGGAAGCTTCCAGCATGATCCTGACAGACGACAATTTTGCTTCTATTGTTTCTGCAGTCGAAGAGGGCAGAAATATATTGAAGAACATTAAAAACTTCATTGCGTACGGTCTTACCTGCCACATAGGAGTTGTCCTGATCGTCCTTGTCGGGGTGCTTGCCTGGCAGATCCTGCCTGTAATTGCAGTCCAGATTCTCTGGATCAACCTGATTACAGACGGCCTGCCTCCGATGGCGCTCTCTCTGGAAGCTCCGGACAGGGGGCTTATGAAGCAGAAACCCAGAAAATCAACGGAGGGGCTTGTTTCCAGAAGAATGCTCATAGCAAGCCTTGGGCTGGGGGCTTTGATTGCAGTCCAGTCTCTTGGAGTCCTTTACTGGGCTCTTGAAGAAGGACTGCCTCTTGCAAAGATCCAGACTCTGATCTTTACCCTGGTGGTTATGTCCTGTATGTTCAATGCGTTTAACTGGCGTTCGGACAAAATATCGGTCTTTTCCCTGGGAATTTTCACAAACAGGTCCCTGATCTATGCCGTCCTGAGCACAGTGCTTCTGCAGCTTGTGGCAATTTATGTCCCCTTTATGCAGACGGCTTTCAGGACTGTGCCTCTCTCGCTTTCGGATTGGGGAATGATCATTCCTCTGGCTTCTACCACACTTATAGTGATGGAGATCACCAAATATCTGGAAAACAGGACTCACAGGTAAAACCAAGGTATGGGGTTTGCTCTTAAGCTTCCCCCATTTTTCCTGCTTTTTTGAAACCCTGAAGAAAGATCTTAAAGAAAGATGCGATTGTTTTTTGATTTGATTTTCGTAAAAAATCAAATACTACCCTAACTTCCGCTTTTTTAAGCGCATAAATTCAATTTTTCCATAATTTCTTTTTG